>CP073016.1:0-674337 GCA_025370075.1 Chryseotalea sp. WA131a
TTGAACTCGATAACATCTGTAGACTCGGCTACCATTTGGAACGACTGTTTGGCCATCATCAAACAGGATGTAGACGAACATAGCTTCGAAACATGGTTTAAACCCATTACTCCACTGCGCAGTGATGGCGAAATTTTAACGATTCAAGTGCCTTCGCAATTTTTTTACGAATGGCTGGAAGATCATTTTGTGCCCGTTTTGAAAAAAGCCGTACACAAAGTATTAGGAATAGGCGGGAGGCTCGAATATTCGGTAGTGGTAGACAGTGGCAATCGCCAAAATCCACCCGTGATGGTAAACTACCCGAACGGAAATGGTTTTGCGAAGAGTAATGCGCAGCCCGTAAACGGAAGCGATGTTTATTCGCCCTTTAGTTTTAAGGCACTAAATCCGCAAACTGTAAATTCACGGCTGAACCCTAATTATTCGTTTGATAATTTTATTGAAGGCGATTGCAATCGCTTGGCACGCTCTGCCGGATTGGCCGTAGCCAAAAAGCCAGGCGTCACTTCTTTTAATCCATTGATGTTGTATGGTGGCGTGGGTGTAGGCAAAACGCACTTGGTGCAGGCCATTGGCAACGAAATCAAAAAGAGCTTGCCACATAAAATTGTTTTGTATGTCGATCAAAATGATTTCACAAGCCAGTTTTTGAATGCGCTGCAAAACAATAAGATGCAAGACTTCCAAAATTTTTACTTGCAAGTAGATTTGTTGATTTTGGATGACGTGCAGTTTTTGGCGGGCCGTGAAAAGACACAGGAGATTTTTTTCCATATTTTTAATCAACTCCATCAATCGGGGAAGCAGATCATCATGACAAGCGATTGTCCTCCCCGTGATTTGAAAGGATTTCAGGAGCGATTGCTCTCTCGCTTTAAGTGGGGGTTGACAGCCGACTTGCAAGAACCTGATTTTGAAACCAAGCTGGCCATCATCCATAAAAAGATGCAGTCCGATGGTATTGAAATTCCAAAAGAAGTAGCCGAATACTTGGCGTATAGCGTAGACACCAACTTGCGCGACATGGAAGGCGTGTTGAACTCCTTGCTCTTCCACGCCACTCTTTTGAAAAAAGAAATTGACTTAGAGTTGGCCAAAGAGGTGTTGAAAAACATTGTAAAAGAAATTCAAGCTGATGTAAGTGTGGATTTCATCCAAAAAACGGTGGCCGATTATTTTAAAGTAGAGTTGGATGCCATGAAGGGAAAAGTGAAGAAGCGCGAAATTGTAATTCCAAGGCAAACGGCCATGTATTTCTGCAAACGCTACACGCAATTAACGCTGGCGCTGATTGGTGAAAATTTTGGTGGCCGCGATCACAGCACGGTTATTCACGCCCTCGAGTCGGTTGAAGACATGATGAAGACTGATGCGAATTTTAAAAATAGTGTAGAAGAATTGAACAAGAAGTTTAAGCAAAGGATTTCGGCTTAAGTGCTCATTTCAAAAATGCAACGTCACCGCGAGGTTACTTGCGGAGAGCAAGTCTGAAAGAGTTTTCTTGGCAGTCCAAAAAAATCTGATAGTTTCTAGTACTCATCTTCCATCGATTTCATCATCAACTCGCGGTGATGTTTCAATAATCGATCGTGCAAACCTATTTCTACGGTGTAGCCTATTATTTTAATTTTTTCTTTGCTGATGGTTTGGTTGGTAACAGGTGGTGTGATGCAGCTAACATTCATGCCTGCCTTTTGCATGCCGTAGGTACTATTAGTAAAGTGGTTAGTGTTGTCCGCTTGCCCACATACCTCAAAGGTTTTTTTGCTATCGTCTTTTATTACCTGCCAAGATTTTGCGTACATGGTTGATTGGATTTGTTTAGCAAGATAGGGATTTTGAGGGTTTGGTTTGAAATGAGTATACATTCCGAATTATTAGTCAATACCATTATATTTGAAGAACAGTCTAAAGCAGAATCTGAATGGCAGACAAAGAGGCAGAGGCAAGAATCAAGATTAATAAACTTCTGGAGGAGTCAGGCTGGCGTTTCTTTTACGACAAGCATGACAAGGCCACTATTAATCGAGAGTCATCCATAAATCATTGAAATCTTTGAGCAAAAGATAAAAACAAAAATCAGTGAGGTTTTGGATATAAGGACTAGAGTTTATCAATTGTAGAATAAGAAGCTATCAATGACAGCAGAGCCTTAATTTGTAACGAATGAAGGAGAATCAACATCTAGAAAAGAAATCAATACGATTGGTAACGGGTGCTAATCCAGAATGGAAAGAATTGTCTAAAGATTGTGTATGCTTTGCCAATGCCAGAGGTGGCACAATTTACATCGGTATTGAAAACAATGACCAACAGCCGCCAATTGCTCAGTTAATAAACCCTGATTTACCCGCACTAATCAGAAAGAAGGTTTCAGAAAATACAGTCAATGTTGCCACCCATGCAGAAATTGTAACAGCGGCTAATGGAGGTCAATATATTGAATTGAGAGTCCTGCCCAGCGCATCCACGGTTGCCAGTACCACCGATGGCCGCTACTACATTCGTATTTCTGATGATTGTAAACCTGTATTACCAGATGAGCTAAATAGACTGTTCACCGATAAAACTGCTTTTCAATGGGAAACTAAAGTTGCCAGGTCTGTTTTTAAATCGGAAGTTGATGCGGAAAAATTACACCAGTTTTATCTGGATATAAGAGCCAGCGACAGGGTATCCGATTTTGTAAAACAAAAATCACCAGAAGAGCTTCTGGAGCATTACCTGATGTGCGAGGGTAACTACTTCACTAACCTTGGGGTTCTTTGGGTTGGAAAGCGGACTGACCGTGCAAAACTATTATATGCACCCGTTATTCAGTTTTTAAAATTTGATGAAAGTGGTGCAAGAAGCAATAAAATTGTTTGGGATGATTTCTCGCTCAACCCAAAGGAAATGGTTGAAGCCGTTTGGGCTCAGATTCCAGATTGGAAGGAAGGCATTGAAGTATCGGACGGAATATTTAGGAAGTTTATTCCTAACTATGAGCAGGAAGTAATTCGAGAGCTTATAGCGAACGCATTAGTCCACAGACCATACACCACACGAGGCGATATTTTTATTAATCTTTATTCAGACCGGCTTGAAGTTCATAATCCGGGCTTATTGCCACTTGGAGTTACCCCCGACAACATGCTCCATAAAACCGTTCGAAGAAATGAACATCTAGCAAAAGTGTTTTACGATTTGAAGTTAATGGAACGCGAAGGCTCTGGCTTTGATAAAATGTATGAAATACTTTTATCGAATGGGAAGCAATTGCCGTTACCGATTGAAGGAGAAGACCGGGTTACCGTCACGATACGCAAGCGTATTTTGAAAAACGAAGTTGTAAAACTTGTTAGTCGAGCTAATGAAGAATTTCAACTTCGTCAAAGAGAAATTATTTGCTTTGGTTTGATAGCCCAACATACTACGCTTTCAGCAATCGAGTTCTCAAAGGTTCTTTACCTTCCTCAACAAAATGCGATACGCGATTGGTTAGGTCGCCTTCAAGACTTGGAACTTGTTCAATCAAAAGGAAAAACAAAAGGAGTTGAATACTTCATTAACCCGGAGTTTCTAAAACAAGTTGATTTTAAAGGTAAAACCAATTTGAAGAAAATTGAGGACCACCGATTAAAGGAACTTATCCATGAAGATATATCTACTTACCCCAATAGTTCTGTAAGTGAGATACATCAGCGCATCGGGCCAGAGATTGCCGTTCGAAAGGTGAAGGGAATCATCTATCAAATGGTAGATGAAGACAGATTATCCTTTTCAGGTGATCGGAAATGGAGAAGATATTTTATAAACAAAAGCGCGTGAAAAAACACGTCTTTTTGTTTATAAGATGTGCATAATCATGGTATATATGATTGCAAACAGCTGATTTACAGTTTATTGAAAACTCGCTAAAAGTTGCTTAAAAGCTTCTAAAAGGCGGTTTAAAATATTTTTAAAAAAGAAAGGAATGAATCGAAAAAAGGCAACTTTGCTAATGGAAAGGCCTGACATAGTTGCTATGGGGAAAATCCAAATCGTTACTCCGCCAACGTAATACCATTATTCCCAATCAAAATCGCTTTGCCAAAGCGTCCGTCTTCTTCTTTTACTTCTAAGTTTAATACGCCACGGGGGCAAACGGAGGAACAAACGCCACAGCCCACGCACGAGCTGCGTACAATGTTTTGTCCGCGCTGCGCATACCACCGCACATCAATGCCCATCTCGCAATAGGTAGAACAATTGCCGCACGAAATGCATTGGCCACCGTTGGTGGTAATTCTAAAACGAGATTTGAATCGTTGAATGATTCCTAAGTAAGCAGCCAAAGGGCAACCAAACCGGCACCACGTGCGGTTGCCCATCAACGGATAAAAGCCAGTGCCCACCACGCCCGCAAAGCCAGCCCCAATAAAAGCACCGTACACTTCGCGCAACTTGTAGCTATCAAAAAACAACACCCACGAGGCATTGGTGAAGTACGTATACAAAACACCAGCCGTCATTACGATGGCAAAAACCAGTACGCCATGAATCATCCACCGCTCAATTTTCCACGCACTTAATTTTTTGCTCGATAGTTGCCGATACGGATCGCCCAATGTTTCGGCCAAGCCGCCACATCCGCACACCCAACTGCAGTACCATCGCTTGCCAAAAAAATAAACCAATACCGGCACGGCAATTACAATAAGTGCAATTCCCCACACCAACATAAAAATTCCTAGACCACCATTCGCCAGAAGGCTGTCCAAGCGATTGTTGAAGAAAAAACTATAATCGAGCGGCCAAATATTTTTGAAATCAAAGTAGGGTTGATTAAGGCGGATCATGATTTCGGGAATTAAAAACGCAAAAGCCGTTTGAAAAAACATGACCGAACAAGTACGCAAGATTTGATACTTACTATGGCGATAGTTGATGAGCATGCGAATGCCCATCACTAAAATGCAAAGTGTGTACAAGAACCCGTAGAGAAAAAACCGTCCTGCTTCTCCACCATTTAGAAATTTGCTTACAGGGTCAACCATGATCACCCAATTGGTCATATACTCGGGATAGAAATACAAGAACACATAAAACGCGATCAGCCAACTTCCCGTAAGGATGCCAAGCCATTGCACGTTTTTCATGGTGTTGAAAAAGATGCCGTTGTTTTTGATGCCGAGAGGAAGTTGCCATTTCGGTAAAATATAAAGTAGCGCTCCGATTACACAAAGCCCAATGGTAAGGAAAAGAAAGAAAGTCGGGTTTTCTTTTACGGGACTGACCGATGACGCTTTGGTGATGGAGTAGGTTAAATCTTTTACCGCATATCGATCAAACCCAAATTGATTGACGATGCCAAATTTTTTGATGTTGTCGGCAACATGATGTAGTTGATCTTTGATAGTAGGTTGGCCGTCCAGCCAACTCCCATAATTTTTAAATGCTTTGCGTTTAAAAATATTTTTTTCATCGCTTCCGTTAAATACGGAATCGACTGAGGTGAGGGTAAACTTTTCTTTGTTGTACGAAGCCAATCGCTCTACTTCAGCATCTGAAATAGAAAAATTTTGGACTTGTGTTTGGTTGATGCGCTCAAAGGCAGCATGCAATTGATTGACAAATGAAAAATTTGATTTTGTTTTATTTTTGGTGAGCTCAGTTGTCTCTTGCAAGAATACTGATGCTTTTACAGAATCGCGTATTTGCAATTTGACAATCGTGGGTGTAAGCTGGTAACTTGACCAAAAGAACGAAAAATTGAAAATGGCAAACCCCGTGATGAAGAGAGATAGACCGATTGGTTTTAAGTACTTCATTTTTTTTGTGATTAAACTACTGACTGCCTGCTGCCTACTTTTTTAAATTCTCTAACAATTTCCCCTTCATGTCTTTCAAAAAACTCAGGATCAAAATTAGCCTCTACCAAATGGTTCATTACAAAGTCGATGCTTTTCTTTTCGCGCAGCCAACGATCAAAACATTCGTGCCGCAAGCGGATGCCAAATGCATTGATGCCTAAAAATTGATTGGTGATTTTATCCCATACCACGTGAACGCACTTCATTCCAATGGGGTGTTCCCAATAGAAGTCTGACTCATTTTGTTTTAGTTGATTGCCTACAGTGCCATACGTTTGATATTCAATGTCGAAGAACTTGGCGGAGTTGAACCACGGTCCCGGTTCGTATTTTGTTTTTTGTCCTGCGATTGTTTGCGCCACCACTTCACCCATCATGCGGCCGGTGTACCACACTTGCTCTACGGTTCGTCTTCCGGGCAATTCATATTTTCGCTCCACGCAATCGCCTAGCGCAAATACATCGGGCACATTGGTTTCTAAGAATTCATTTACCAATACACCGCGTTTTGTTTCGATGCCTGACTCTTTCAAAAAATCGATGTTAGGCGAAACACCAACAGTTAACCCTACAAACTGACAGGGAATTTGTTCGCCTTTGTTGGTGACAATCGCTTGCACACGTCCCGAATTATCTCCTACAATTTCTTTTAGTTCGGTGGCTAGTAGTAAATTGACATGGTGCGAGCGTATGTGTCGACTGATTAAACTGGCTTCTTGCTTGGGCAATACGTTATCCCAAAAGTCATTTTCACGAACTAAAAATGTGACTGCAATTTTTCGGCTGATCAGCATCTCAGCCATTTCAATACCAATTAGCCCTCCGCCTACAATCACGGCTTGTGTAATGCCTTTGGTATTTTCTTCCATTAACTGAAGATCTGGATAACTGTATAAACCTTGCACACCTTTTAGGTTTTGACCCGGCCACCCAAACTTATTTGGTTTTGAACCAGCCGCAATCAGCAAGCTGTCATAGCGAATGTGGTTGCCCGATTGCAGTTGTATTGTTTTTTCAGTAGTGTTTATTTTCTGTACATGATCCTTTAGCAGGTCGATTTTGTTTTTCTTCCAAAACCAATCTTCATAGGGTTTGGTATGCTCAAATTTCATCTGACCCATGTAAATATACATGAGTGCAGTACGCGAGAAAAAGTGCTCGGTTTCAGAGGAGATAACGGTGATCCGATGGTTGGTTTGTTTGCGAATGTGTCGGGCAGCCGTTATGCCACTGATGCCATTGCCGATGATCACGATGTGTTTCATAAAAATGCCAATCTGGCGAGATGCTTCATCATACTTTGTCAACCAATTGACAAAACATTCATTAGGGGCTAAGTATTTTTGATTTTCAAGGTAACAATAAAATCTATTGTACCATCTTCAAGGTATTATAACTTTCATAGTGACTAATTTAATTTTATGAAACGATTACTTTCACTTTGGATTTTTTTAGTGATACAAATCCAAGATCGCCAAAGTTGTGATCAAAATAGGCTAAAAAAATAGCCTCATAAATGTCCATTACTCCTGAAAATAGCAAATAGCTTTTTCTACTTCGGGAATTTTTTTACGGATCGTGGGAGTGAGTAAATTGGGTGAAACGCCCCATTTGTTTTCCAGGTTATCGTACTCGGCACTGGTAACTGCCCGGTAAATACGGTCCTTGTATTTATGAAAGGTATCAAATGAGGGTTCATCAAATTGCGAAAGGCAATGGTTGGGTGAGCATAGCTGTATTTTCTGTATGCCAATACGATGTCGTATTCCACGCTAAAAAACTTGATTTTAAGGCAAGAATAGAATTTTATTAAAATCTGAAAGTTTGCAACCGGCCTTTAGCGTCCAATTTCGGTCAAAAATTCTAACCCATTTATTCTTCATTCATTCCTCCAAAGCGAAGGCTCTGAATTTTTAAAATAGCGTTGATAAGCCGTGCGTGTAGTAATGCCAATTGGCCCTTCATAGATGCCGCCAACATTACCCATGTCTTCCACCAATACTTCTATTACATTAGCAGAACCTTTTTTAAGTAACCCATCTGGAATGGTGTACACACGTCTCTTTTCAAACGAACGGCTCTCTCCATAATCTTCGCCATCATTCGTTTTGCCAATGAGTTTTCCATTCAAATAGGTTTTATCAAAATCATCTATTTTGCCAAGCATCAATACAATTTCTTCGTCTTTCTCAGAGAAATTGGCTGGTAGGGTAAACGTTTTTCGGTACCACGCATAGCCATCGTATTTATAGTAACCTTGATGTTCCCAGGCAGACGGAACCATCATCTTGGTCCATTCAGCGTCTCCATCGAGTGGTTTTTCATTTCGTGTTTTGGCAAATTGCCATAACCCCGATAAATCTACGAGCATTCTGTTTTTAGCTGAACGATAAATTCCCAAATCACCATCAATGATTCCGCCACCGAGGGTAACATCAAATACCCGAACAGCAATTATGTTGTCGCCTGCAAAGTTGATTACTTCTGAAGGCAGTGTATATTTTCGTTCGCTGTTAAAGGCGGTTTTGAATTTTGGAGGCATTGTGCCCGACACTCCAATCAATGTTCCATTTACATAGACTTCATCGCAATCATCAATGTAGCCGAGGTTTAGGTAATAGCTTTCTCCCTTCTCTAAGGTAGTGCCATCAAACTTTTTGCGGTACCATGCAAAACCATCGTATCCGTTAAACCCTTCTTCTTCCCAAGCCGCTGGAGCGATGATGTTATCCCAATCCGAATCATCATACTTTGGGTTCGACCACATCGATTTGTCGCCAATACGAAATTTCCATTCGCCTCTTAATTTAATCACCTGTGCGAAGCTGGAAAATGTAAAAACAGAAAGGAGAAGGAAGAGAGAAATTTTTTTCACGGCTAGATTTCGAGTTAAAATTACAAAATGTTTGAGTGAAGGCGAACAACCTGACCAAGGAATCGTCCGCCTTTCCCAAACTTAACCTATCTTAATGCAACGGTAGGATAATTGTAGGTTGCTTTTTCAAGCTGAGCCATCCACTTGCCATCGGTAGGAGCAATTAATTTATAGGTTACCGCCACCTCGTTGCTCTTTACTTCAATCCACAGTGCATCATATTGATCACGTTGTATTTTGTATTTTTTGATAAAGCCACGGTTGAAGTTTTTGGCCTTGATACGCTCAGTACTGATGGTACCTGTTTTGTCCAAGAAACTCACTTCTACCGTTTCGTTTTTATCGTATCCGTAAATTAATTTAACGGTGTTTTTCTCCATACCTGGAACCACTTTGATGGCGGGTTGACCTTGGGCTTTTGCTGTTAATGAGAAGGCACTGATAGCTGCTACCACTACGCCTGCCATTAAGATTCTTGTTTTCATATTGATTGTTTTTTAGTTATTTGTTTTTGTTTCGTTCACAGTACAAATAACGCGGAGGTTGTGTGGAGAGATGTCACCGCAGGGTAAAGGATTGTAACAAGATGTAACGCAGGTTGGTGAGGGTGGTAAGAGGGTAATAGGTGATTGGTAAGTGGTATAAGGTAATTGGTGAGAGGTAGTAGTTAAGAGGTGGTTGTTGAGAAGTAGTTAGTAAGAAGGGAGTGGTGTGGAGTGCTTGATATGGGGTAGCGATTTGTTATTTGGGATCTTTGGTTTTTGGTTTGCAAAAAGAGGCTGACTTAAGAATCATAGAATTTAACATATTGCCAATAGAAGTATATTGTTTCAAGAAGTTAGCGGCTACTTCATTTGAAATATAGCCACAGTCTAACGCAACTTCAATCCAGTGCTGGGTTTCCAACTGTTCACCATCTGCATCGGTAAGTTTGCTGATAAAATGTTTTTCATATCTTCTTTTTCCCCATGATTCAGCGATCTGTGCTCCAACAGAACGGGATGACCTCCTCACCTGATCAGTAAGAGAATACATTTCCTCTTTTGGAAACTTCTTTGTTACATTAAAAATATCCTTTGATAATTGGCGAGAAAGCTTATAGACTTCCAAGTCCCTAAATCCTATTGCATATTCCATATTTTAATCGATTACTCTTTTTATTGTACGGCCACTTACCACTTACCATCACAGAATTAACTTATACCCCGTCCCATGCACGGTCAAAATAACCTTGGGCTGATTGGGATTGGTTTCAACTTTTTGGCGAAGACGCACCATGAAATTATCAACCGTGCGGGTGGTGGGTTGCTCATCGTAACCCCATACTTTTTCTAGCAAGTCGTAACGACTAACTACTTGATTTCTATTTTGGTATAGATAGGAGAGTATCTCAAACTCTTTGTGCGACAACTTTATTTCAGCGCCATTTTCTTCTGCGCGAAAGGCAGCAAAGTCAATTTTGATTCTTCCAATCGATATTCCTTCTGATTCTTTCATCGGTTCGGATTTACTTCTACGCAAGTGCGCTTTCACGCGCGCCAATAGTTCGCGCACGCTAAAAGGTTTGGTGATGTAGTCATCTGCACCCAATTCCAAACCCAATACTTTGTCGATTTCTTCCCCACGCGCAGTGAGCAGAATAATTGGCACTTCAATGCCCGCTGCGCGTACGGCCTTGCACACATCAAAACCTGAAAGCTTGGGCATCATTACGTCCAATAATACCAAGTCGTATGGATTTGCTTTTATTTTGAATAAACCTTCCTCGCCATCACTGGCCAACTCCACAGAATACGATTCCAGTTCTAAGTTATCTTTCAACCCCAGTTGCATGGCGGGTTCGTCTTCAACGATTAATATTTTTGTCATAGATGAGTAGGAGTTAGGAGAGGAGTTAGTAGCGATACATGTTATTTTCAAATTTTACAAATTGCCTCATTTCCAAATTAGTTGAGTGGTAAATAAACAACAAACACCGACCCCTTCCCCAATTCGCTGCTAACGGTAATTTTTCCATGTTGTTGCTCAATCAATTGTTTGACCAAGGAAAGACCTAAGCCTGTGCCTCGACTCTTAGCCAGATCACCACTGGATACCCGATAAAATTTGTCAAAGATGTGTTTTTGGTCAGTGGAACTGATGCCCACTCCATAATCTTTGAAAGACGCCCAGCCAAAACCATTTTCTCTTCCAGTAGTAATCACCACTTGTTTTTTTTCTGTACTGTATTTCACCGCATTGTCAATCAAGTTGATGATGATTTCAGTCATTGCCTCTTTGTCTGCTAATACGGCTAACGATTCTGATGCTTCAAAGTGGTATTCAAAACCTTTGTTGCGCAAGTGAAAATCATAGGTCTTCAGCACGTCTTTGATTTCACTTGTCAAATCAATTATTTGAGGATGAAGTTTCTTCTTACCTGCCTCCGTCTGACTGAAATTTAAAATTTTATTTACAATGCCCGTGAGGCGGTGCGTTTCTTTATTGATGATGGAATAGTATTCTTGTTTTTTCTCCTCCGATTTTACCCTACCCATCTCAAGCGTTTCGGCAAACATACTGATGAGGGCAAGCGGGGTTCTGATTTCGTGCGAAACGTTGGAAACAAAATCGGCTTTATTTTGGGCAAGCTGCACTTCCTTTTTCACACTTCGAAAGGCAAGTATCAACGCAGCAATCAACACCACATCCAACCCAACCAACAAATACAAATTGGTGGTGGTTCGGTTGCGTACCAATTGCTGAAGCGAGGCTTCTTTTGTGCGAATGCCCAACGCATAGTTAGGAAATACCCACAAATCTTTGGTCAATGAAGCGGACGCAAGCGAAGTGGTGTCACTTGTTTCGGTGGAGTAAACGCGTGACTTGGTTTCTTTGTTAAATACCGTCAATACAAATTGCTCTTTGGATATCCGTTGAAGCAAAGGACCCACCACATCTTCAATAAATAATTCTGAATCAATGGTAAAACCAGCCACTTGCCACGGGTTGCTTGTACCTTCTGCAATGAAAATGAGATTTTGCAAACGCGGATTGGTCGATTGGATGCTTTCTATTTTTTGAAAACCACTTCTCCTGTATTTTAAGAGTTGGGTAATCTGCCCCTTACTCTGGGCAAGCGAATTTTCCACGAAAGGCTTCAATTGAACACCGAGCATGCTATCCAACGAAAACAAAACCAAGTTTGCCTTTTGCGAAGCGGTATCAATCGAAAAAATGAGTTGGATGGATGAGTTTAGCGAAAGCAGATTTTGAAGAGGCGGAGGCAATGGCTCTTCCATGACTCCATTTGTCAGTTGATTTTTCCCCGCTTCGGCTTTGGCCATCCAACTATTGATGGTGGCATCTGAAATCTGATTGACCGAGAAAAGAATCGCCTCCAATTGCTTTTGGTAAATGCCCTCAATCATTTTTTCATCTTTAGTAAGCGATGAGATTTCATACACCGAAAAGAACAAGGCGGGTATGAGAAACACTACGGTAAGGATGATGGCAATTCTTCGGGTGGCCGACATTCAAGCACGGATATAAGTCAATCGCTCAAAGGTCGCAAAAGTTTTGGTTTGATGAATGTAAAAAATTGTAATAGCTATTCACTTCTCAAACTCTCCACTGGGTTACTCACCGCAGCTTTCATTGCTTGATATCCGACCGACACAATTGCTGTTATTAGTAAAATACAGGCAGAAATTAGAGGAAACTCCCACGTAAAATCAATTCGGTAGACGTATGACTTGAGCCAGAAATTAGACAAGTAAATTGCTACTGGCAGGGCTAAGCCGAACGCTATTACCAGCAATTTCGAGAAATCAGAGGAAATCAACAATACTAGATGCTGAACGCTCGCGCCCATTACTTTACGAATGCCAATTTCTTTTGTTCTTTGCTCGGCCATAAAAGTAGCCAATCCAAACAAGCCAAGGCTGGAAATAAAAATTGCAATGGTGGTGAACGCCAACGAAAGCTTTTGAATGGTTAGTTCGCTAGTATACTGCTTCTCAAAATTCTTATCTAAAAATTGATATTCAAATGGGTAAGTTGGGTCGAATTTCTTATGCACTTCTTGTAGTCCTTTAATAGCTTGTTGGAAATAACCGTTTTCAATTTTCACAAATCCACGCCAAGTGTTATCTGTTCTATACATTATTATCAATGGCTCAATTTTGCTATGCAGACTTTGGTTATGAAAATCTTTGATAACACCAATCACTTTGCCTGACGGGCTATTCCAAACATCGAGTGGTGCACCGATGGCGTTAGTATATCCAAGGCGAGCTGCCGCGGTTTCGTTAATGATGTAGTTGGTCGAATCGGCCTTTTCGTTAGTGAAGTCAGATCCTTCTTTCAATTCCATTTTCATAGTGGTGAGAAAATCTCTATCGGTAAATATTAATTTGAAAGGGACTCTTTCGGCTTCGTTTTTGCCAGGCCATTTCACATCGGTAGTCATGGCTCCAACCGAAAATGGATTTTGCCCAGCAAATGTGATGCTTTCGATGCCTTTCGTTTTCAGTGCTTCATTTTTAAAGGTCTGTTGATTATTTGTCACACCATTATACATATCAAACACGATAATATTGTCCTTGTTAAAACCAAGGTTCTTGGTCATAATGAACTGTGTTTGCTTGAAGACTACGAGGCTAACGACAATGAGTATTACGGATAATCCAAATTGAAATATGACTAAACCTTTTCGCAGCTTTCCCCCCGCAATAGTTGATTGAATTTGCCCTTTGAGAACGGAAGCTGGTTTAAAAGAGGATAAGAAAAAAGCTGGATAACTTCCCGCTATTAAACTTACCGTGATGGTCAGCAAAGTAACGGCAATAAGAAAAATGGGATTAAAAAAATTTACAACAATTTGACGCCCCATTATTTCATTGAAGAAGGGAAGTAGGAGTTGAGCCAGAACAAGTGAAATAACTACGCTAGTAGAAGTGATGATCAATGATTCGCTAATAAATTGCCCGATCAGCTGACCTTTTTTTGCTCCCGAAGCTTTGCGCACACCAACCTCTTTACTTCTCCCGGCAGAGCGCGCGGTTGCTAAATTCATATAGTTGATGCAAGCGATGAATAATATAAAAACAGCAGTGAGCACAAATAGCCGCACATATTCTATTCTACCCCCCGTAGGTTTTCCGTTTTCATAATTGTCATTAAGATATTTATCCGTTAGTTGTTGTGCAAAAGGTTGATGCATACAATCAGGACAGTGTTTTTTAACAATCGTTTTTAGTTTTGTGTTAAGATTTTCAATGTCAGCATTGCGCTTCACTTTTATGTAAGTTTGATCGTTGAAATTTTCCCAATGCGACATCCATTCGTTTTCTTTGTAGTATACTTCATACGGTAATAGAAAGTCGAAGTGTTTTGATGCGTTTGATGGAGTTTCTTCAATGACTGCCGAAACAGTCATATCATATTTCTCATCGATTTTGAAAGTCTTACCGATAGCGTCTTGACCTGGAAAGAATTTGTCGGCTGTTAGCTGTGTAATCACAAAAGAATTAGGGTCTTTCAACAAATCTTTAGTGCGCCCCTTTACCACCTTGAACGAAAAGATTTTCATGATACTAGGGTCGGTCCACAATCCTTTTAAAAGCAAGGATTTATTTTCATGCCGGAGCAGTCGCGGAGTTGGATCGTCCCAACGTCCTGCAGCTTCAACTTCTGTTACATCAGCGATGATCGCTTCAGCTAACGGACCAGCGGTCGATTCGCTTGTTTCTATATGTCCATCAGAAAAAGTTGAATTATAAAGTACCTGATAAATTCTGTCATGATCTACGTAGCCAGTATCTACGTTTATTTCGTCATTCACCCAAATAGCAATAAGAATTGCTGCTGTCAGCCCGATGGCAAGGCCGAAGATGTTAATGAAACTATAACTCAGATGTCGAGTAAAGTTGCGAAAGGCGGATGTAAGATAATTTCTGAGCATAGCTTTAATAGCGGGCTTTTTAAAGTACGGATTGCTTTTTTTTCATTTTGAATCTGAAACTTGAATTGTCTTACTCACTCCTCAAACTCTCTGTTGGATTACTCACCGCTGCTTTAATCGCGTGCGCGCTCACGGTTACCAACGTGATCACCATTGCTGCCAAGCCCGAAAGCGCAAAGGATGTCCAGGTTATTTCAATGTGATAGGCGTAGCCCTGTAACCATTGGTAAATTCCATACCAAGCAAACGGTGTGGCAATCGCCAAGGCAATCAATACTAATTTCAAGAAGTCTTTTGATAATAGGACAACAATGCCATTTACGGTAGCACCCAATACTTTGCGGATACCAATTTCTTTGGTGCGGGCTTGTGTGGTGTACGCCACCAATCCAAAAAGCCCTAAACAAGAAATGAACATGGCTAACCCAGAGAAAATTTTGAATAACGTGAACAAACGTTCTTCCGATTTGTAGTAGCCATCGATTTGTTCATCAAGAAATTGATACGAAAAAGCACCCTCGGGGTACGCTACTTTCCACGCAGCTTCAATGGCTGCGATGGTTTCAGGCAGGTGGCTTTTGGCTTCGATTTTTATTCCCGCCTGCTCGCATTCTTCTAAGTTAGGCGTAATGAAAACGGGTGTGATGACTTCCCGCAACGGGCCCGAATCGAAATTGGCGATGACGCCAACAATTTCAATCTTCCCGGTATTTACTCCAACGTTAACGATTTGCCCGATGGCGGCTTCATTGGATTCAAATTCTAATTCACGGACTAACTTTTCGTTTACCACCGCCTTCATCATTCGCTTTTCCTTTGGCAGCGATGCAGAAATAAAGTTTGTGTCAGCGGCTTGAAGCAGTCTGCCGGTTACCAATTTTAGATTGTAGAGTCCACAGTATTTATCGTCTGCGAAAATGGTGGTCACAGATTTTCGATTATTGTCAAATACATTCTCCCGACTCATGATGGTACCCCAATGGCCCTGACTGCTTGGGGTCGAAGTTTCAAATGTAAAATCCTTAACACCTTTGATTTTGCGTAACTCGTTTGCAAATATTCGAGAGGTCTTTTCTGAATTTTTCACATCCACCACCACCACATTGTCTTTATCGAAGCCCAGTTTTTTGTTTCTCAGAAAGGAGACTTGTTGCGCCATTAACATCACCGCCATTAGCAAGCAGGCGGAGAGACTGAACTGCGCCACCACCAGACTTTTTCTCAACCATGCAGAACCTTGACTCCCCGTTGAAACAACGCCAGCCTTCAGCGTGATGCTTGGGTTAAATTTGGTAATGACCCATGCAGGATAAATTCCCGAGAGTAGCCCGGTGAGCACTAACCCCACTAACAGTAAAGCAAGCAAAACAGGAGACTCCAATAAATTAAATGTGATGCTCTTGTTCATTAGCGTATTCAAATTGGGTAAGAGCATTTGTGTTGCAGCCACCGCCAAAATTCCTGATACGAAAATCAACACCCAGGCTTCTAACAAAAACTGCGTGATAAGACTCCGTTTTGCAGCGCCTACTGACTTTCTTACACCTACTTCTTTCGCGCGTGTCAATGCTTGCGCGGTGGAAAGATTCATGAAATTAATACAAGCCAAAATCAATACAGCTACCCCAATGATTCCAAAAAACCAAAGCCAGCTGATGGATACCGCTTGCACCCACCGACCGCCATTCGCATAAGATGCATTAAAGTGGACATCGTTCAAAGGTTGCAATTCAAAATCGGTACGCTCTTTTAGTTTGGAAATTTTTGGGTTGATGTATTTATCGGCTATTGCTTTGAGTTGAGCAGATACAATTGACAAGTCCGCATTTTCCGGAAGTACCACCAATGTCTCGGTTCCGGATACGTATGTCCACCCATCTAAATTTGGCTTCAGGAAATTTTCGGTGTAGGAGTGCGAAAGTAAAATGGATGCCGGCAAGTGGGTGTTTGATGGAAAGTCTTTGATGAGAGCCGTTACCGTGAATTCGAAGTCTTCGCGTAGTTTAAATTTGAACGTTTTGCCTATGGGGTCCTCGTTGCCATAAAATTTCTTAGCCGTGCTTTCCGTCAACGCGGCCTGATACGGTTTGCTCAGCGTTTGATAAATGTCACCTTTCAAAACTTCTATCTGAAAGATATTTGGGAAGTCTGGCTCGACAACAAGTATATTTTTTTGTAAGAATCGTTTTTTCGGAGTTACCTCTACCGTTTGCACATACGGAGGATGCGCGAAGCTAACATGTTCAATTCCACTGATCTCATTACGGATAGCATTGGCCAACGGAAAGGGCGTTGAAAAATTTCGGTCAATTTGGTTGTTGGGTTCTGTCCATTTAGATGCCACACGATAGGTTCGGTTGGCTTTTTCGTGATACGTATCAAAGCTCATCTCATATCGGATAAAGAGCGTGATGAGTAAACACACGGTAATGCCAAGCGTAAGGCCTGTGATATGGAGTGCGGTGTTCAGCTTTTGCCGACCTAGATGACGGAAAGCGATGTGTAGGTAGTTGCGCATCATATTTCTTATGGATTAATTCTTTTTTACTACTCGTTTCAGTTTGCTCACGACTTGAAACCAGAAATCAGCAACCGTTTATTCGCTCCTCAAACTTTTGGTAGGATTTGCGACTGCTGCTTTTAGTGCTTGGGTACTTACAATTAGCAATGCCAACAGCAACGCAAACAAACCTACGCCCGCCAATACCCACCACGCTACACTGATGCGATAATCATATTGAGCTAAGAAATTGTTTAAGAACCACCACGCGATTGGTGCAGAAATCAAGAAGCCAAAAATCACTAATCGCGAAAAGTCTTTTGAAATGAGCAGCACCAAGCTACTAACCGAGGCTCCCATCACTTTGCGAATGCCCACTTCTTTGGTACGTTGCTCGGCCGTGAAAGCAGCCAACCCAAACAAGCCTAAACATGTTATGAAGATGGCAAGCCCGGCAAAAATTCCAGCCAATCGACTGATCAAATTGATAATTGAAAATTTCTTTTGGAAGTCAACATCAGCAAAGCGGTATTGAAAGGGATAGTTTGGATTTATTTTTTTGAAAACACTTTCTACTTTGGCAATGGAGGTGGGAATATCGTTGGTTTTATTTAAACGAATGGTAACCGTACTACTCCAGTCAGGAATAAATACCATTGTAAGTGGTTCTACAGGTCGGTACGGAGAATCCATCACTACATCTGCAATCACTCCAATGATTTCAAGTTGAGATCCGCCAAGCACTTCAATTTTTTGACCGATTGGTTTTTCCATTCCCATCATTTTCACAGCGGCCTCGTTTACTATCACAGCCGATGAATCGCTTTTGAAGTCACGCGAAAAATCGCGACCCTCTATGATTTTAATGCCCATCGTTTCGGTATAATCATATTCCGTGGCAATGGTGGTAAAGGCTACCCGGGCATCGCTTGCTTTACCAGGCCATTTTACTTCGTTATTAGAAAAAATAGATGTGATGGGGCTATTGCTTTTGCAAACCGATTTTACCACTTCAGTTCGTAATAGCTCCTCGCGTATGGTTTTAAAGTTTTTTTCCAACTCGCCATTCGTCCAAATTTGAATGAGGTTTTCGCGATCATAACCCATGTCGCGATTTTTTACATGCTGTATTTGCTGATAGATGACAATTGTGCCGATGATGAGAAAAATTGAGAAACCAAACTGAAGGGTAACCAATACTTTGCGAGGTGTGCTAGCGCCTTTGCCCACATTCACTTTTCCTTTTAGCACCTTCACAGGCTCAAAGGCCGATAGGTAGAAAGACGGATAACTACCCGATAATGTACCAATCACAAAAATTAATGAAAGGGACGCTAACCAAATCGATGGATTGGAGTAATCAATTGAAATAGTTTTGTTGACCAACACATTGTAGCTGGGCAACACGAGTTCGACTAGCACGATTGCCAATAGAAAGGCGATCGTTGTAATCGCAATCGATTCTCCCAAAAATTGAAATATTAGCTCTTTTCTGCGCGAACCAATACTTTTGCGAATGCCCACTTCGCGTGCCCGGCTTTCGCTGCGGGCCGTGGCTAGATTCATAAAATTGATGCAGGCAATAATAAGAACGAAAATTGCTATGGCGGTGAACAGTCTCACATACACAATTTGGCCTCCGGTGTTCACACCTTCTTCCCAGTTGGAGTGCAATCGCCACATACTCATCGGGTGAAGAAATACCTTGGCCGTGGGCGATTTTGGGTTGTTGTCTTTTACAGTTGTTGCAATGGCTTTGTTAACATCAGTGGATGTTGCTCCTTCTTGGAGCAACACATACATTTGAAAGGAATTGTTGTCCCAACCTTGTTTAGAATTTCTTACCCACTCATTTGTCTTTTCGTAATAACTAAATGGAAGAATGTAATCAAATTCAAAAAAAGATTGTTTGGGAACATCTTCGATAAGGCCCGTTACTTTCAGTTCGTCACCATTGTCAATGCGTATTGTTCTATTGAGTGGGTCTTGGTCTTTAAAAAAAGTTTTGGCCGTGGATTGGGTAATCACGATGTTGGTGGGCTCGTTCAGTGCGGTGTTCGGATCTCCCGCCAAAAACTTAAATCCGAAGATTTTGAAAAAATCTTCACTTGCCGATACACCAAATTTATTCAGGCGATTGTCTCCAACTTGCAGCATGTTGCCTTCGCCCCAATTGGTCATCACCGAGTATTTTATTTTACTGGATTTCTGAACCAGTTCGTCCTTTAGCTTATACGGCAAACTATTTTGTGTACCCTTGTGGCCACTCCAGTCCGCGTGCATCCATACTTTATAAATGTTTTGGTAATTGGAGTGAAATGTATCGTATGAATATTCATCGGCCACCCAAAGAAAAATCAAAATGCTGGAGGCTAGGCCAATGGCTAGGCCGCCAATGTTGATGATTGAATAGGTTTGATTTTTGAGAAGGCTTCTAAACGCGATTTTGATGTAGTTGCGGAGCATAGATGATCTGTTTTGATCGTGTATTTACCACCATCGTGCCAACAAACAAAAAAGCCTTGTTCGTTAAAAAACAAGGCTTTTAATTCTATTCAGTAATCAGTTACGGACAATAACGTCCGATTGCGGTCAGTTTACGTGCCCGTGATATTTTAATTCTTTCTCGCGCTCCAGGTCTTCGCGTTCTCGTTTGATCCGTACTTTGGCGGTAGGCCCCACCATGATGGGCACACGCTCTACTTCTACGTTGGCCAATTCCAATCCATACATTTCTTCGGTAGAAAGACTGTGACTTTTAATAAATCGATAGCCCTGTATGATCAAGTTGTCGAAAGTAGAAATCTCGCTATCAACCGATGCCAACGAGTGCAAGATGATAAACTTAAAATCCGCTGGCATGCTGTGTTTTTTCAATGAATCGTAATGG
Organism: Chryseotalea sp. WA131a; assembly: GCA_025370075.1. Classification (NCBI taxonomy): domain Bacteria; kingdom Pseudomonadati; phylum Bacteroidota; class Cytophagia; order Cytophagales; family Chryseotaleaceae; genus Chryseotalea; species Chryseotalea sp. WA131a. The sequence continues at coordinate 20,047 of CP073016.1, forward strand.
CTGATCATATCAATCTCGGCAGCCTCTGCCATATCGTGCAGAATTTTGTTGAAGAGCAAGTTTACACGATGGTCTGCCTTAAATCCAAGTTTGATTCGGATGAAAAAGCATTTCTTAGGTATAATTGTATCTACAGAATACTTAGAGGTATAAGGGCTATCGACCGTATCCACATGTACAAACCAATAGGTGTCCGCTCGCTTGGGGCGTTTTTTAAACATCGAATAAATAATGTTTGAATCAATGTAGCGCTTGCTATCGGCTACTGACATATACACTAAGTTAGTGGCTTCTCTTGGTAAAGAAATGTCAGCTTGCAAGTCTTCGATCAATGGTACATAATGTTTCAAATCTACAAACTCTGTATGTCGATCGCGCAACATGCGTGCACGCATTAGAATAAACATCATGAAAAAGAAAATAATCGCAATGGCAAAGGAGAACCAACCACCGTGAATAAACTTACTTAGATTTGATACCAAGAATGCCCCTTCAATAGTAAAAAATAAGATGGCCAGCCCGGTAGAGCGGATGGTTGATTTTTTGGCCGTGGCAAAATAATATACTAGCAATGACGTGGTCATTAGCATATTGAAAGTGATAGCAAGGCCGTATGCTGCTTGCATATCATCTGATTTTTGAAAATATAGAACCACTATTGAACTCCCCAATAACAACATCCAATTAATGGCGGGCACGTATATTTGTCCTTTCATTTGACTAGGATAACGGACACGAGTAGCTGGCCATAATTTTAATTTCATGGCTTCGTTGACCAAAGTAAACGTACCTGAAATCAAGGCCTGACTAGCAATGACAGTTGCCATGGTAGCAATGACTACACCAAAAATTAGGAGCCAACTTGGAATGGTAGCGAAAAACGGTATGACATCGCCCAAGGGTTTATTAGAATATTCAGAAAGCATCCACGCACCTTGGCCAAAATAACTCAACAGCAAACATACTTTTACAAATCCCCAGCCTGCCCGGATATTGGATTTTCCGCAGTGCCCCAAATCAGAATACAACGCTTCCGCTCCAGTGGTGCATAAAAACACCGCACCTAACAACCAAAACCCACCTGGATATTTCATTAAAAGTTCGAGCGCATACATTGGATTGATAGCGCGCAGCACAGATAAGTTTCCAGCTAGGTGATAAGCCCCAATACTTCCGATAAACACAAACCAAATGATCATGATTGGGCCAAAAGTTTTGCCCACCACGCTACTTCCAAATTGTTGAAAGATAAATAGCGCTAGCAAAATGCCCATCACAATCGAGATAATGGTTCTTTCTGAAATATTTGGACTAAGGGTCTTTAATCCCTCAACAGCCGAAGTTACACTAATGGCAGGCGTAATAAATCCATCAGCTATCAATGTACAGCAACCAATAATGGCAGGAAAAATTACCCACTCTGCCTTGTATCTTCTGACTAGTGCATACAGTGCAAAAATACCTCCTTCGCCTTTGTTGTCGGCACTTAATGCTAGATAAACATACTTTACAGAGGTAATGAGCGTAAGCGTCCAAAATACACACGATAAACCACCGAGTATAAGTTCTTCTGATACAACATTACTTCCTACAATAAAGCGAAAGGTATAAATAGGCGAAGTACCTATGTCACCATAAATAATGCCAAGGGCAACTAATATGCCTGCTGCTGAAAGCCTGTGAGGTTTGTTTGAGTCCACTTAAAAAAATTAGGCCGATTGCTTAAGCTCTTCGGTTGGAGTCTTTACTTCATCGGCATTCATTTTTTCTTCGCCCCTGCCGATAATCAGGCGATTGCTTCGGTCATATGAAAAATAATTCCACATCCAGCTAAAGAAAGTAAAGACCCGGTTTTTCCACCCAACGATTGACATCAAGTGAACAAACATCCACACATACCAAGCAAACATGCCTTGAAAGCGAATGCCTTTTAAATCAACTACTGCTTTGTTTCGCCCAACGGTGGCCATGGACCCTTTATCAAAATAGTGGAAAGGCTTCAACTCCTTCTTTTCAATTAGCCGCAAAATATTTTTAGCGACCAGCCTGCCTTGCTGCTGGGCTGGCGGAGCCATTTGCGGGTGACCCTTCGGGAATTTCTCATCCCCATCCATAAGGGCAACATCGCCAATAGCAAAAATGTTATCATATCCTTTTACGCGATTGAACTCATCCACCGTCAAGCGATTGCCTTTGGAAAGATTTTCTGGCTTTAGTCCTGCAATAGGATTGCCCGTAACACCTGCTGCCCAAATCAACGAACGCGAAACTAGTTTTTCACCAGTATTCAATACGATTTCAACTCCGTCATACGATTTCACGGCCGTGCCTAAATGCACCTTTACACCCATCGTGGTCAAAAAATCCAGTGCTTTTGCACCGGCTTGCTCGCTCATGCCATTGAGCAAGCGAGGAGAAGCTTCAACCAAATGCACGTCCATCTGGCGCATGTCCAATTCTTTATAATCTTTGGGGAACACATTGTGCTTCAATTCGCTGAGTGCACCACATAGTTCAACCCCCGTGGGGCCACCGCCCACTACAACAAAATCCATTAGCGAGTTCATCACTTCACGATCTTCTGTAAGCAATGCATACTCCATCTGCCGAATGATTTTATTGCGCAGCTTGGTGGCGTCTACAATGTTTTTCATGGAGATGGCATTCTTTTTCACTTCCTCCATTCCATAAAAGTTGGTGACCGCCCCGGTGGCAATCACGAGGTAATCGTATTTAACACCACCAATGGATGTTTCAATGTAATTCTCTTCTGGCTTGATATTTTTTACTTCCGCCAACCGAAAATAAAAGTCTTGATAATTGCCAAATAGTTTTCGAAAAGGAGCTACAATGGAATTTGTCTCCAAACCTGAGGTAGCTACTTGATAGAGAAGAGGTTGAAAGGTATGGTGGTTGTTTTTATCAAAAAGCACAGTCTGCACTTTCGATCCTCGAAGTTTTTTAACGACTTCTAGCCCGCCAAACCCACCACCAATTATGATAATTCTAGGTTTGCCCAGGTCTTCAATACGCGTACGCGTGGTTATTAATTTGGGCATTTAACGAATAAAATTTCCGTTTTGCGGGCGCAATTTACGTGTTGGCGGTTGATTTAGGGCTATTTGAAAAAATATTTTCTTATTGCAGCCTTAACTATGGTAAACACTCTATTTTTACAGCGGAATAATCACCAAAAACTAACAACTGTATGCTTAAAAACTTAATATTCGTATCTGCTATTGGCCTGCTATTGGCCAGTTGTGGCGGTAATTCAGAAAAACTTCAGTCGCAGGTTGATTCATTGAAAAATGAACTGCAAACAAGCCAACAATTTGCCACCACCTTGCAAGAGGTAGGAGTATTGATGGATTCCATCGATGCCAACCGTCAATTGCTTCGGGTGAACATGGTAGAAGGAACAACCTACGACAATTATCAGAGTCGTATGCGTGACATCAACAACTATGTGAGAGACACACAAGGCAAAATTACTGAGTTGGAGAAGTCGTTGAAAAAATCAAAAGGCAATGCCAATGCCTATGCTGCAACTATTAAAAAGTTAAAAGCAGACTTAGAGAGTAAGAACGCAGAAATTGCTTCGCTCAGTGAAAAAGTGGAACAGTTGAAAAATGAAAATTCAAATTTGATTACTACTGTTGGCTTGCAGGAAGCCGAACTATCTGATAAGGAAGTACAAATTCAAGCCAAGCAACAAGAGTTGGCGTTGATAGAGAACCGCATTCAAGAATTGATGGTACAAAGCAAAATGAATGAAGCGGATTCGTACTTTGCACGCGCTACTGCCGTGGAAGAAGCAGCTAATCGCACGAAGTTGGCCCCACGCAAAAAGAAAGAGACTTATAAAGAAGCCATTGAACTTTATAAGAAAGCACTTTCTATGGGCAAGCAAGAAGCCCAAGATAAAATTACAGCCCTAGAGAAAAAGGTGAAGTAGTCTGTTGATTGACTTCAAATAAAAATCCCTTCCTTGCAAAAGGAAGGGATTTTTTGTTTTGCAACTTTTTAAAGTAGCGGTATGGGTCCAAACTACTCGTTTAGCCATCTATCTTCTTCTTCGTTTAAATCTTCATTTGATATCAATTTACCTTCTATGATATCCTTTTCGCTTCCCGAAAGCATTTGCTTCTGACCATCCGAAATTTTAAAAACAGATTTAGACACATCAACATTACCGATGAGATGATCTATTTTCTCGAGTAAGCTAACATCACGAATGGATATTAATTTATCGATTAAATTGTATTTCAAATGGTTTGTTTGCGTGGCAGTTGAGCTTTATTTCTACTTTCAAATTTATTAAAAATCACATCGAAATGCTTCCATTGTCCATACCGATCAACACTACAGTATAAACAATGTAACCAATCAACATAAGAGCGGCTTCCCATCTGTCTAGTTTTCGGGTATTGAGTGTGAACATAAAAATCATCAGCAATACCGTAGAGCTCATCAACACGTTCAAGTCAAAATTCATGACCTCTTTATATTCAAGGGGATTAATCATTCCAGTAACTCCTAAGATAAAGAAGATGTTGAATATGTTAGAACCAATTACATTCCCGATAGCAATGTCGGTGTTTTTTTTATAAGCAGCGACACATGATGTGGCTAGTTCTGGTAACGATGTGCCGGCTGCAAGTATAGTTAAACCAATGAGTTTTTCACTCAATCCGAAGGTTGTGGCAATAGCAACAGCATTTTCAACCACTTTATCTGCTCCGTATACTAAGCCAATTAATCCCCCAAAAGTCATTAATAAAGCAATTGGTGTTTTATATATTTTTATTGAGTTATCCTCTTCATAGTCCGAAGTAGTTTTCATTGAACGATAGATGTACAACAAAAAGCCTCCAAAGAATAACAGTAAAATCAATGAATCTATTCTGCTTAAGAAATTGCCTTCACTTCCCAAAATCATTTTGTCATTAACTAGTAAAAAGAGAACACCCGCAGCCAATAATGAAAGTGGCACTTCGTATTTTATGGTATTTCGTTGCACAACTAATGGGTAAATCAACCCAGCCAAACCTAGTATAAACAGAAGGTTAAAATTATTGCTTCCGATTATATTACCAAAAGCAGCGTCATTATATCCTTTTAGTGATGATTGCACACTTACTAATAGCTCGGGCATGGAAGTTCCAAATGCTACAACTGTAAGTCCGATGGCCAAATTCGAAATTCCCATTTTCTTTGCTATTGAGGAAGATCCGCTAACCAGAAAATCAGCACCGAAGATTAGTATTGCGAAACCAGCAATTAGCCATACGAATTGGACAATCATAAAACTTTAGGGTTTGAGGTAATTATTTTTTAAAGTTAAAACCATTTTTTGTATTTAAAATAGCGAATCATGGCCACCACAATCAAAAGCATAACCACCCACACAATCGGGTAGCCATAGGTCCAGTCAAGCTCGGGCATATTCCAAGGGCTAGTGCTAGTATGGAAATTCATACCGTAGATACCCACAATAAACGTGAGGGGCATAAAGATGGTAGAAATTACCGTCAGTACTTTCATAACCTCGTTCATGCGCGCGTTGAGGGTGTTGATGTAAATATCCATCAAGCCGGAAGTCAAATCTTTATACGTATCCAACGAATCGATTAGGTGAACCACATGGTCGTACACATCGGCATAGTAACGCACGTTGTTGGCTTCAATGAAACCGCTCTCATCTTTGATCACTTTACTCATGGCATCGCGTAAGGGGTACAATGCTTTGCGCAAAAAAATGAGTTCTTTTTTAAGTTTTTGAATTTTTTTGAATTGCTGCTCAGATGAGTTTTTATAAATCTCTTCTTCAATCACCTCTATCTTTTGGCCAATCGCATCTAGTACCGAATAATAATTGTCAACAATAATATCAATGAGGCGATACAACAGGTAATCCGCTTTCTTTTTTCGTACCCTTCCTTGATCCAATCGAATCCGATCACGAAAGGGCCCAAACAGATCGCCTTCTTTTTCTTGAAATGAAAGCAAGTAATCTTTGCCCAATACAAAACTTACTTGCTCGTAATCGATTTGATCCTCCTCAATCCGATAGAGCATTTTCAGAGTAAAGAACAAGTAATCATCGTACTCTTCTGCTTTGGGTTGATGATCGCTCACGATGTCTTCGATCAGTAGCGAATGCAAACAAAAATGTTCACCAATTTTTTCTACAATCGACCGCTCGTGCAAGCAATCCACATTAATCCAGTTAATATGATTTGTCTTTACTTGGCCAATCAGCTCGGTTACCGGTAAATCTTCGAATTTGGCAAACTCTTTTTCGTTGTATTGAATCAGTTCTAAAATCACTTTGCTCTCGCTGGGGCGAGGCATAGCAACGGCAGATACCAATTTTTTCTTTCGGGCCATAGACTATACTGTTTTCATCACTACCAAGTGATGCAAATTACTTAACATGATGCCTGCTTGGTCAAACCTTTCCTTAATGGATTTATTCAAATCACACTTCAAATCAAAAGCATCGGAAGAGTTGTTCGTCCATACATAGGCACGCAGTTGTATGCCTCCATCCAAAAATGTCATCACACGCACCATCACATCGTCTTCACCTCTTGCCCGATCCACCTCACTGCGGTTATCAATGAAATAGCGATGCTTGCGAGCTTCTTCTTTTATAATGGAAATAGCTTTGTTTAAATCGGTTGAATAGGCAACCGCCAATTCTATAAATACAACCATCCGTTCATCGGTAATGGTTGAGTTGATGATGGTTTCGTTGCTGATTACACTGTTGGGAATGATGACCCTGCGGTTTTCAAAATCTTTGATGGTGGTGTGGCGAAGATTGATGTCTTCCACATCGCCCGTATAAAGTTGACCTATTTTAACTCGGTCGCCCACACTAAATGGTTTGAAGATTACCAAAAAGAACCCGCTTACAATATTGGAGAAGGCAGCTTGCGAGGCAAAACCCACAATAGCAGCCAATACACCCGCACCCGTGAGCAAGGTGGTGCCCACCGTTCGCAATGAAGGGATGGATCGGAAAACAACGGCAATGGCTATGAATAAAAGTATCAAGTCGATCGCATTTTTAAAAAAGTTGTAGCGGGTAGGGTCAACTTTTAGTTTTTTGGCAGCTCCGCGGATGAACTTGCCCACGATGAAGCGCAGTATGCGCGATAGAATAAATGTGATGAGAAGTACGGAGAGCACGAAAACAAACTGCTCCCATTGCTTATTTATTCCAAACATAGCCGTGAAAATAGTAAATAGTCAATGGTCGGCCTCCATACGGGTTAGATTTTTTGTAACATTTACCTGTTTAGTTTGGGCAATCGCCTTGGTACTTTTCGTATTATTGCAATTCATGTCCTTATCATTAGAAAGCATAAAAGCACCTGTTGCCGCAGAAATGGAAGCCTTCGAGCCGAAGTTTCGCGATTCTATGAAAACCAAGGTGCTGCTGTTGGACAAAATCATGAACTACATTGTGAAGCGCAAAGGCAAGCAGATGCGGCCGCTCTTTGTTTTTTTGAGTGCTGGGGCGTGCGGCACCATTTCCGATTCTACCTACCGTGGCGCTTCGTTAATCGAATTGTTACATACTGCTTCGTTGGTGCACGATGATGTGGTGGACGACTCCAATTATCGCAGGGGTTTTTTTTCGGTCAATGCTTTGTGGAAAAATAAAATTGCCGTTTTGGTAGGCGATTTTTTGTTGGCACGCGGGCTTTTGCTCTCCGTGGAAAACAAAGAATACCATCTGCTGGAAATTGTAAGCAATGCCGTGAAGCAAATGAGCGAAGGTGAGCTTCAACAGATGGAGAAGGCCAGGCACTTGGATATACAGGAAGAAGTTTACTACGATATCATCAGGCAGAAAACGGCATCGCTGATTGCATCTTGCTGTGCCGTTGGCGCGGCCTCGGCCGGTGCAACCCAAGAAGTGGTCGCCAAAATGCACCAGTTTGGCGAATACGTGGGTATGGCTTTTCAAATCAAAGACGATTTGTTTGACTATGGCGATGACGAGATTGGAAAGCCCTTGGGCATCGACATCAAAGAAAAGAAAATGACCTTGCCATTGATTTACGCATTGTCGCAAGCAAGCTGGCTTCAAAAAAGGAAAATCATCAGCATTGTAAAGAACGATAGCGAGAAGCCAAAGAAAGTAAAAGAAGTAATTGAGTTTGTAAAACAATCAGGCGGCATAGCTTATGCGCAGCAGTCCATGAATCGTTACTACCAACAAGCGTTAGATACCCTCCATTCGCTCAACGATTCTGAATATAAAAAGTCATTGAAGCAACTGGTGCAGTTCACGATTGAGAGGAGAAATTGATCGACTGATTCACAAATTGGACAGCTCAATTGAAACTCACAAGAAATTTATTGGTGAATCTGTACTGTGAATCAACCATTAAATCTTCAGATAAAAATCCTTGGTCAGGTTTTTATAATCGTCTGACCAGCTCTCGCCTTTGCTGTGTAAAATCAATTGCTCTTTTTGGGTAGGGGAGGCATCGAATGAAAATTCCATCAACCACCGCTCTTGTCGTTTTCCTTGGCGGGAAAAAAAAGCCAGCTCTCGGTTGCAGAACAAACCTTTCAGCGATGCTAACGAAATAAATTTTTTACCTTCTTCGTAAGGAAGAATTACCGCTAATTTCCCCTTTGTTGTTAACAATCGAATTGAATGCTGGATCAATTCTTCATAGGTAAGCGAATTGGTGTGCCTAGCTGTCGCGCGATGACTGGCTGGTGGCAATTGGCTATTGATGAAATACGGTGGGTTGCTGATAATTAAATCGTATTTATAAGGAGAAGTAAATTTTTGAAATGACAAGTGATGAAACAAAACCCGATTACACCATCTTGTTTCTAACAAATTCTCCTCTGCTTGTCGTACACTTAGCTCTTCAATTTCAATCCCCTCAATTTGAACATCATTCACATTCTCATCGGTACGCTGCGCTAACATCAACGCGATGATACCGCAACCCGTGCCTACATCTAAAATCCTTTTAGCTCCTTTCAATTTTACCCACGCCCCGAGCAAAACCGCATCTGTGCCAACCTTCATGGCCGACTTTGAGTCTTCGATAGAGAATTGCTTGAAGTGGAACATTTTTAGAAGTTAGAAGTTGGATGCTTGAAACTAGGACTTCGAACTTCTAAACTCTAACATCGATCTTCCATTTACAGTCTTCGAAACAGCCCCTCAATACTCTCCACACTCACCTTGTCCTTCCAATCGCTACCAATAGCGTGGTTCCACATATGCGATAGTGCATACGAAACTTTTGCCATCGCTGTGATTTGCTCGTCTGTCCAATCTTTGGATAGCCCTTGCGGCAAATCAATTTTATGTTTGGCGATCATGGTTTTAAATTCCTTCACACCTTCGGGGTAGTAATCTTCCAAGTGATTGAAGGCAAGACAATTTGCATAGCAATGCCGCGTGCCTAAAATTTTTGAAAGCCCATACGACAACGCATGGCAAACACCTACTTCAGAATACGTTAAGCTTAATCCGCCCATTAACGAAGCCACCATTAGCTTGTCATCGTTTTCAGCAGTTTGCCCGCTTTTGTCGCTAAGGTAAATTTCTCTGCAAAGTTTTAGGGATTGCTCTGCGTAGGCGTGACTGTATGCATTGTTCAATGTGCCATTCTCCGATTCGATGCAATGGATGTATGTATCCATGCCGGTGTAAAACCACCAATTGCGTGGTACGCTCGCAATCAAATCAGGGTCCAGAATAACTTGGTTGAACACCGTCCACTCACATTTCAATCCTAATTTTTTTTCAGAGCCAGTCAATACGGCCGTCATTGATACTTCGGCACCCGTGCCTGAAATGGTAGGCACACCGATGTGATAGATGCCTGGCTTCTTAATTAAATTCAATCCTTGGTATAATTGAGACGAGCCTTCGTTGGTAAACATCAACGAAACCGCTTTCGCAATGTCCATGATAGAGCCGCCACCAATGCCAATGGCAGCCGCAGGAATGCCCCGGGTGCTTTTTACCGAATCGCGAATCAAATCAATTTGTTTGGTAGTGGGTTCGTATTGATCCACATCAATGTACATCACCATGTCACCCGCTTCGGCTGGTATGCGCTTGGCCAACTCCTTTCCTTTAAAATAATTGTCAACTAAGTACAGCATGAATTGATCGTTTTGGTTTCGCTGCGCTTCTACAATTTCCCCAAGTTGGTTGAAACTTCCTCTACCGAAAACAGTTTTCTCTATCCCTTTAAAGTTTTTGTGCATTGTATTTGCTATTTCTCTTTTGAAAATTATAACTTAAACATTTCCACCATCGTATCTTTCACCTCGTCAATGTCTTCTTGTTTTAGTCGGCCCAAACTATTCTTAGACAACCTACTTTCATCAACCGCTCTAATTTGGTCAAGGCAAATTTCGCAAAATTTACTTTGAAATCGAATTTCCAGTCGGGAAGGATATCCTCTTAGCGTGGTAGTCATCGGAGCTATAATGACAGTGCCGAGTACTGAATTCATTTCAGCGGATGAAAGAACAACGCAGGGTCTTGTCTTTTTAATTTCCAGTCCAACGGTCGGATCTAGATTAACAAGATAGACTTCAAACTCTTTTACCATGTCCACTCTGTTTCATCAAAGCGGTTCACTACAAAATCAGACTTTACTTTTTTTGATTTTTTAAAATCTGACCATTTCTTCTTCACAGGCTCATCTGCAGATGAAATCATGATGACTTTATCTTTCACATAAATATTAACCGTGTCCTTTATTCCGCTTTCTTCAAGAATGGTTTTGGTAAATAAAATGCCTTTCGAGTTTCCTATTTTTCTAATTTTCGCAATAGCTGTTCTCATCAGATTTGAAGTTATAACACCAAGTTATAACTTTTTATTAAATCCTGCTAATTAACTTTAAACTTATTGTTAGGTCATCACAATTTGTGATAACATATCCTTGCGCCTTCATAAAAACTAACTAAGCGTGTACTTGAACCATCGCCTTTTCAATGCACCCCCCAATTTTCTTCGCCAATGCCTTTACTTCTTCTTCCTTCCAGCTGCAGCGAATGCCGAAGGAAATCAATCGGCCCACAGTCTCTTGCGATTTTGGTAAATGCAACTTGTTGTAATCTTGGGGTGCACCCAAAATATGAATGGGCAACCGAGCCGAAGATTTTAAATCACGCAAATGGTTCCACTGGTTGATGAAGTGGTACATGTTGGTGAACCAATAGTTGAAACCCGTTACGCCTGCTTTGTTGAATTCATCCACGGTGCGCTTCGCAGCTTCGGTATCGGGCAATAAAATATTCAAGAACGTAGCGGAATCTCCAGCCGGATCTACCAACACACTAAAATCAACACCTGGAATAGTGGAAAGTTCTTTTACCAACGAGGCTTTGTGCTCGCGGTTCTTCTCGCGAATGAAAGGTACTTTTCGCGTTTGCGCCAAGCCAATGGCCGCGTTGATTTCACCAATGCGATAATTGAAACCTAGCACCGGATGGTTTTCCATGCCACGGTTATTGCCCACGTGGTCATGACCGTGATCGGAGTAACTATCGGCAAAGTGATACGCTTGCTCATCATTCGTCACCATCACACCACCTTCGCCACACGTAGCGATTTTAAAAAAGTCGAAGGAATAGCAGCCCGTTTTTCCAAACAAGCCAACGGATGTGCCTTTGTACGAGGCACCAAACGCTTGGCCTGCATCTTCGATCAATGTCAGGTTATGTTCTTTGCAGATTTTTAAAATCTCGTCTACGCGCGCCATGCCCCCACACATATGCACGAGCATGATGGCTTTTGTCTTGGGCGTTATTGCTTTGCGAATTCCCTCAGGACTTAAACAAAGTGTCTCATCAATTTCGGCAAACACGGGCAGCGCACCAGCAAACAACACCGCCTCCACCGAAGCGATGTAGGTAAACGGAGGCACGATCACCTCATCACCTGCGCCAACACCCGCAGCCGCCATGGCGCACGCCACTGCCGTGGAGCCGCTGCTCACCGCATGTGCATACTTGGCACCTGTTATTTTTTTTACTTCTGCTTCAAACTCGCGCGCCTTCCAAATGTTGTTGCGCTGCGCATCATGATTGTAACGAAAGAGGATGCCCGTTTCCAGCACATCGTTTACCTCTTTGCGTTCCTCTATTCCAAACAGTTCGGTTCCTGGCATAGTTGATAAAGATTAAGCCGCAAAAATACGAATTTCTGTGTATGCAATTTGAGAAAATTAGCGGGGCTCAAGCTTCAGCGAAGGCAGGTAACCCAGCCCGATGTCTGCAACTGTGGTCAAGTTCTATAAGGGAGTTGTGTATAATGCCGCTCAAGAAAATTTCTGCGCTACGGGAAAAATGAGTAGATTTAGAAGTGAAAAAGCGGCAGGTAATACATTTAGGTTTTGAGATTGATAAGCTGACGAATTCAATCGTAAATACTTTCACAGGTGACAGTTTCGAGACCGAGATAACTAGACTGACAAAGGCAGATTTAAAGACGGTGACCAAGAAGATTGGATGGTCATTTAACTGGGCACAAGAGCTAAAACAAAGTGATAGGGACGTTTACAAACTGACTATTGTAAGTAATCCAACTGTTATTCAGGGACTTATCAGCTTTACCATTCGGGCAGACAATGTATTTATGCACTTAGTTGAAAGTGCGCCTTTCAATATTGGTCGAAATAAAATTTACGAAGGAGTTCCAGGTAATTTGGTCGCATTTGCATGCAAGACATCGTTCAACCATGGACTTCAAGGCTTTGTTTCGTTTGTTTCGAAGACAAAACTTATTGACCACTATATTAAATCACTAGGCGCATACCATTTTGGCGGACATTTGATGGTTATCACAACAGACCCTGCACAAATTTTAGTTGACAAATACTTTAAAGAATAAAATTATGGGACTAATAAGAGAACCAGAAGGAGTGGACTTTGTAATTAACAGTAGACCTTTGACAAAAAAGGAGCAAGAATTATTGAGTAAATTCATTAGTGAGGCTAAAGCAAAACGAACTAAAAAGGTTTCATCCAGAAAAGCAACGACCACGCGGACATCATCGACACGAAAAAATGTGAAAGTTAAAAAAGTGTGAGCTAACTCGGTACCTTGTTTCCGCAAACTTTTAATTATTTTTAGCGTCTAGCAATGGCTTGTACGCACCTCACATATTTTCAACCTCCTTCTCCTTCTTCTCAAAATAGCGAGAAGAGAAAGTTCAAGTTATTCACTCAACGCCCCCAAAACCTCACTCACAAATTTATTGGTGTCGAACTCTCTTTTTTGACTGAGGCCTAAGCGAACAATCACTACATTTTTGGAAGGCACCGTCACTACACATTGCCCTTCAAACCCATCCATCAAATACATGTCATTGGGCACATCCGCAAAGCGTTTGTTGTTGGAATTACTCTTGTTGCCTGCATTCAGCCAAATCTGTGCACCGTACTCGCCAACTGGCGCAGCAGGTGCAGGTGTGGTAGAATATTTTACCCACCCTTCGGGGAAAATTCGTTCGCCATTCCACAGGCCATCGTTCAAATACAATTGACCAAACCGCGCCCAATCGCGGGCGGTGGCATAGCTAAAAGATGATCCTACAAAGGTGCCAGACGCATCCGGCTCGATCACCATGCTTTGCACACCAATTTTTCCAAATATTTCGCGGTGTGGAAATGCGTAGTAATCATCATCACCAACGGCCTGCCGAACGATGCGCGAAATAATATTGGTGGTGCCGCTGCTGTAATACCATTTTGTATTTGGCTCGTGTTCTAATTTTGATTGAGCCGCAAACGCACCTGCATCTTTTTTTCGGAAGAGCATGTTGGTGGCGGTGCTGGGGCCAGCATAGACTTCTTCCCACGCCAAGCCACTACTGGCTTGCAGTAAATTATTCAGAGTGATTTTGCTTCGATCGTCTTGCTTCCATTCGGCCACGGGTGCAGTTTCATCTACTTTTAGTTTTCCTTGTTTCACGAGTACGCCTACCAATGCATTGGTGATGGTTTTGGTCATGCTCCAGCCGATCAGTTTGGTTTGTGCAGTAAAATCGTTCGCATATTTTTCCGCAATTAATTTACCATGGTGCAGGACAATCACCGCCCGCGTATTGACGGGGTTTGCTGGATCCGTTTCATTGAAGGCTTCGTTCACAACCGCATTCAGTTTAGCCGAACCGTTGAGCAGCGAGTCGGCTTTGTTGCCTTGCGGCCATTCGATTGTATCTTGATTTAGTTTCTGCTGGTCTGATATTTTTATTTTTTGGTTTCGCAATTCCTCTTCTCTGACTTCAGAAACCAGTGTGCATCCAAGTCCTTTTCGGTAAATGGCTTTACGCGTACTCATGCCAAATACTTTTCCAGTAGCAGATGAATCTTGAAAGTTGACGGAGTAGCTTCCCAAGTTTACCAACGAACCACCCAATTCTTGTTCGATTACTTGGTTGGCATCTCGCCCCGCCACAAATACGCACGAGCATAAATTTTTAGCACCGTATCCCGCAATGATAGGGAAGGCCTGGGATAAAAAATAGACGGCATACCCAACCCCAACTACCAGAATCAAGAGAAAAATTTGTTTGACGCGTTTCATGGTTTCTTTTTTTTTGAAACGATAAAGATAATAATATCAACACAACTGTTGAACAACGTCCTCGCACAAAACAAAATCCTCCCTATATTCGTGTAGGCTAAACTCCATAATTGTTCCATCCACAAAATCATCATACCCCATGCGCCATTCCATTTTCAAAACCGCCATACTCATTTGCTTGGCTCATATCAGTTGGGCACAAGTGCCTTCTTTTAATGTCGATTCGCTGAAGGCAAAAATCGACTCGATTGCAAAAAAGCACCGCATACCGGGTGCTCAAGTATTGGTCTTTACCAGCGATAGCATTTTATACAAACAAAACATTGGTTTTAAAAACCTGGCCACCAAAGACCCCGTCATAGACCAAACCATGTTCCGCTTGGGATCTATCACCAAAAGTTTTGTGGCCGTTACGGCACTGCAATTAATTGAAAAAGGCGAATTGCATTTAGACGACAAACTGAAAGACCTCGCACCTGAAATTTATTTTGAAAATCAGTGGGAGCAGACTCACCCCATACGGTTGGTAAATTTATTAGAGCATACCACCGGTTGGGACGATTGGGCATTAAAGGAATATGCCTTTAACAGTGACACGATTACGCTTCAACATGGCCTCAACCTCTACCCCGAAAGCAGAAAATCGCGCTGGCGTCCGGGTGCTTTCTTTGCGTATTGCAATTCAGGGCCGCCCGTGGTGGCGCGCATCATCGAGAAGAAGACCAATCAGGAATACGAAGCATTGGTAAAAAGTAAAATCTTTGAACCACTCGGTTTAACGTCTATCACGTTTCGAAAAGATGGCAGCGCCAATCAACATTTGGTCACTAATTATTCAGGAGAGGAAAATCCGAAGGAAGAACCATACTGGAATATTTTGCGCAGACCCGCAGGCAGTTTGAACGCCCCTGCCTTGGAGCTCATGCCTTTTGTGCAAATGTTGATGCACCGCGGCAGTTATCGCGGCACTAAACTATTAGATTCTGCCTCGGTAGACCGAATGGAAATTCCACTCTCAAATTTGGCAGCACAGGCGGGAAGCAACGAAGGTTACGGCCTTCACAACTACACCACTTCTTACAAAGGCCATCTTTTTCACGGCCACGATGGGGGAGTGAATGGTGGCCTCGCACATTATGTTTACAATTCAAAATTGAATATTGGTTACATCGTATTACTTAACGAACTATGGATTGGAAATCCATAGGTTTAAATGCATTGACTGAAAGTCATTTGAGCGTGCTGTGAACAGCATTGAAAACCTTAAACTTAAAGTTCATTCAAACTATTCAAGAATGAAATTCTGATCACTAAATCCCTGCACCGTAGCTGAACATCTCCTTTTAAAACCGAATAACGATACTTCGTGCTCCAAACCAAATGAACGTGCAACTGATGAACACTATGGCTGCCCTTTCTCAAATTATCCATCCTCAAATTTACTAGATTTGTAGAAGCTAAAGCCTTGCACTAAAGTGCATAGCTTGAGCTACCGTTTTGAGACCAGTCAATTACGATGGTGGTGGGTTTACGAAGCTTAATGATGCAGTCATGCAAGCCATCTTGAAAGATGTACCCAGCGCACTTCCGGCACCCCTCTCGCTATCAAAAGAAGAGATGGAGAAATTTAGTGGCTACTACCGATCCACTTACCCGCGCGCACAAATGACCTATTTTATCGAGTGGCCTTTGAGCGTGACGAACGTTTTTGAAAAAGAGGGAAAGCTGTATTCACAATCTCTTTTGGGTGGCGATGCAAGCGAGCTGCAATATGCTGGCAACGGACAGTTTTTCGAATTAAACAAAGAGGGCTACACTGCCAAACTTACTATTACCACCAATGATGAGAAAGAACAAGTATTGATTACTAGTTTTGGAAACACGCGCAAGACATCGGCACTCGGTGCTTGGTTGCCTATTGTTATTGGAGGGATCGCGTTGTTTTTTACGCTGTTAGGTTTGTTGGCAGGATTGATTTGGTTGATCCGCTATTTCTATCTCAAGCGGAAAAAAAGAATACTTTCAGCACTTAGCGCACGATTAAGTTTCTGGGGCTATTGCATCAGTTTCGTTAGCATGCTTGCGGTGGTTGTGGTTAACTCCCAAGGGTTTTCGCTGGGTAATCCAGGCTTGGGGTCTTATGCCGTGTATGTCACCTCGTGGTGGATTGCCATCTTTACCATTAGCGCTCTTTATTTTTTTGTGCGCGACCGCAAGCGGATACCATCCACACTGGATAAAATATTTTTATTTCTGTGCATGGCCTCGGCCTGTTGCCTGATGGCCTACTTGGCTACCTGGGGACTCATTGGGATCAGAACGTGGGGATAACTTTTAAGATTTTGACGGGCTTTTCGAATTGCAATTCCTTCGGATGGCTACAATTTTATTGGTCTCAGTCGTTAGTTAAAACTATGCACTTTTAGTGCAAGACTTTCAGTTTCTAAAAATATAGTTGTGAAGTTAGTGCTTTGTAGTTTTTTTGGCGAGTAATTTCTATCTCTTTGGGAGTAGGTATCGTTTGGTTAAGAATTTTATTCTTTTTACAACCTATCGACTTCCAGTCGATAGTGGTTTAGTTTTGAAATATGTCAATAAGCCTGAATCAAAACTTCGGCTGGAATATTTAGTATCTCATTAAGCTTGCGAATCATTGCCAAGCTTAGTTTTCTTTTGCCTGAAAGAATTTCAGATTTCCTCGAGCGATGCCCTAATATTTCGGACAACTCACTTTCTGTCATTCCTTTTTGCTCCAACCTGAATTTGATTGCCTCTAAGGGCTTTGGTTTAGGCATTGGAAAATGAACATTTTCGTATTCCTTTACTAGGATCGATAAAATTTCTAATTCGTCCGATTCGGGTGAATTCACTTTCAAGTCTTTTTGCATCAAAGTATAAATCCTGCTCAAAGAAAATTCATACTGAGCGTTATTTTTAATAGGCTTTATCATAGCTTTTTTTTCTTGCGTCAATTTTATCGTACTGCGTATGGGTACCAAACCATACTATGAAAACAATTTTTAATCGATATTCGATATCTACAATTAATCGAAAGGAATTTCCATGAATATTGAAAACAACTCTCTTCTCAGATAATATGGATGCATTGTGATATTGACTTTTAAGTTCGTTTGGACTATTCCAAACTGCTTTTTCTGCTTCTTCATACCAAGAGAGAACCGATTGCTTTGCTTGTGGGTATTCTTTGATATAATTCTTAAGCGTTTTTACAGCGATAACCCTCACGACTGCAAAGATAACGAAATGTTACCAAAACGGTTACAATTACAATTTCTTTTCTTCCACACCCTCCAAATAAAACCCTTGGTTCTCTCCGCTTGATTTTCTTACCTTTTCGATTCCTAAACAGATTTTGCTATGCGTCAACTTTGTTCTTTGCTTTTTTTATTACTGGCCGCTAATGCTTTCAGCCAGTCCTTTGACCCCAAAACTTTTTCAAATCTGAAGTTTCGCTTCATCGGCCCGGATGGCAACCGCATGATCGCGGCCGTGGGCGAGCCGGGCAATCCGATGGTGTCGTATGCGGGTGCAGCCAGCGGTGGCATTTGGAAAACCGAAGACATGGGCATCACCTGGAAATCTATTTTTGATGAGACGGAAGATTCGTCCGTTGGGGCATTGGCCATAGCGCCCTCCAATCACAAGCAAGTGTGGGCGGGCACAGGCGAAACTTTTTTGATTCGTCCCGCGCATGCCGTGGGTAATGGAGTTTATAAATCTTCGGATGCAGGAAAAAAGTGGAAACATCTGGGCCTCGAAAAAACCTTTCGCATCAGTCGTGTGATAGTGCACCCTACCGATACTAACACCGTGTATGTTGCTTCGCTTGGCCACACGCATGGCCCACAGCAGGAGCGGGGCGTTTACAAAACCACCGATGGTGGAAAAACGTGGGAGCGTGTATTTTTCGTCAACGAAAATACGGGCTGTGCTGATCTGGCCATCGACCCAAAAAATCCGGATGTGTTGTATGCCGCCATGTGGGAAGTGGAAATCAAAACATGGAAGTTAAACAGCGGAGGCGCAGGCAGTGGAATTTATCGGACCAAAGACGGAGGCAAAACGTGGGAGCCGTTGCGCAATGGAATTGAGAGTGGCCCCTCGCATCCCGTTGGCAAGACTTCAGTTGATGTAGCTTACAGCAATCCGAAGGTAGTCTATGCGTTGGTCGAAGACAAAGAGCCGCGGCTCTATCGCTCCGAAGATGGAGGCGACAGTTGGAAGTTGATGCACAAGCACCACGGCATGGGGCAGCGTGCTGGATATTATACACGGTTGCGTGTTTCCACGGCCGATGAAAATACGGTGTACACCATTTCGGTGGGCATTATGAAAACGACCGATGGTGGAAAAACATTCGATAAAAAATTCAATCAGTGGGCACCGGGTGGCGACAATCACGATATGTGGTTTGACCCCAAAGATGGCAAGCGCATTTTGTGTGCGCACGATGGCTGCCTTAACATGACGTTCAACGAAGGCAAAACGTGGAGCAATATCAATTTACCGATTGCGCAAATGTATCACGTGGCAGTGGATAATCAGGTTCCATACTATGTGTATTCCAATCGACAAGATGGATGGAGCTATCGTGGGCCGAGCCGCTACTTGGGAGGATGGAATATTCCGCTTGGTGCATGGCATGGCGTGGGCGGTTGCGAGAGTGGTTTTGCGCAGCCCGATCCGTTTGATAACTCGATGGTATGGAGTGGTTGCTACGATGGTGGTTTGGATGTGTTTGATTTGAAGACCATGCACCCGCGCGATGTGCGTGTGTGGCCGCAAACGCAAATCGGCTCGAAGCCGGCCGATGCCAAGTATCGATGGCATTGGAATTTCCCAATGGTGCTGAGCAAACATGTGAAAGGCCGCGTGTGGGTGGGCAGTCAGTTTGTGCATGAAACCAATAGCGTTGGACAAAATTGGCAAGTGATTAGTCCTGACTTAACCACCAACGATAAAACACATCAACAAAATTCGGGCGGAATTGCCAACGATAATTTGATGACGTGGGATGGTTGTACGTTGTACTCGATGGCCGAATCTCCGGTGAAGGAAGGTGTGCTGTGGACAGGTAGCAACGATGGTCAAGTGAACGTAACACAAGATGGCGGTAAAACATGGACGAATGTTTCAGCCAATATTCCGGGCTTGCCCAAGTGGGGCACCATCCGAAACATCGATGCCTCTAACTTTGCTTCCGGCACGTGTTACCTTTCGGTGGATGCGCACCACGTCAATGACTTTGGCTCGTATGTGTACAGGACTTCTGATTTTGGAAAATCGTGGACGCGATTGAAAATAGAGTTGCCTCCGTCCAACTCAAACTTTGTCAATCAAATCAAAGAAGATCCCGCCAAGGCTGGCTTGCTTTGGTTAGGCACCGATAAGTCGCTGTACTTTTCTCCCGATGATGGTCAGCATTGGATTCACTTGAAAAATAATTTGCCTCCTGTGCCGATTTATGGAATTGAAATACAAAAGAACTTTAGAGACTTGGTGGTTGGCACGTATGGCCGTGGCATTTATATTTTGGACGACATCACACCCATTCGCGAATTCAATGAGCAGATTCAACAAGGCAACGCTCATTTGTTTTCGCTGCGTGATACGTATCGCTTTCAAGATGTGAATGGCATTAAAACCGAAAACAGTTTTGTGAACGGACAAAATCCTCCTGATGGCGCAGCGATTTCGTATTACTTGAAAGAAAAATCGAAAGATAGCGTTGAGCTGCAGGTGTTGAATGCCAAAGGAGAACTGGTTCATAAATTACAAGCGAAAAATCAACCCGGCCTTCAACGCGTTTGGTGGAACATGCGCCTGCAAGAACACAACATGCCGAAGTTGCGCACCCGCCCGCGTGGAAAAGATTGGGTAGAATTAGACGAGAAAGGTGAGCGCAATTTGTTTATCCCCGATTTAGATATCGGTCCAGGACTCACTCCACCGATGGTGCCCGTGGGTAATTATACCATCGTACTAAAAGCGCATGGTCAAGAATTCAAACAAACGCTTTCGTTGTTGAAGGACCCCAACACAAAATCAACTTCCGATAACATGGTTAAGCAATATGCCTTGGGCGTAAAGTTGTACACGGCAACCAAAACAGCTTTGCAATTGATTGACGAGATGGAGAAGATGCGTGTTAAACTTTTAGAGAAGAAAGGAGACAGAAAATCCATTACGCTGGAAGAAAAAATCTATCAATTGGAAGCCGCGTTATTCGACATCAACCAAACCGGAGCGCGATGGGATATTTTTAGAAGTGGTGGTCAAGTGTTGGAGCGGTTGCTTGCGTTAGGGAAAGAAAGTCAAGTATTCAGTGCCGATGCACCGCCCACCGATCAACAAGGAGAAGTATACGAACTCACCTTAAAGCGATTGGAAGAGGTGCAAAGTCAATTTGAATTGATACGCAAAAGCCCCGAAATCAAGCAGATTGAAAAGAAAAAGTAGTCCAATGTTAAGTTTTCATAACTTTTTGGTAATAATTACATAACATGGTAATTTGCGCGTCAATCATTCAAACTAATTATGTCAAAACAAAAAGTAACGGATAAACAAAAGGTAAAAAGCTTATTGATTAGTTCTCTTCACCAAACAATTGAGAAGCTAGGTGTTGGTAAATCAGGGAAGAAAACAGAGAAATTGTTAAACAAAAGTGCTAAGAAAATCGCGGCCTCTGTAGCTAAGGAAATAAAGAAGGCCAAGAAAAAAACCAAAAAGAACTCAGCGAAATCGAATGGCAAAAAAGCCAAGCCTGTTAAAAGTACCGGAACGAAAGTAAAATCTGCTAAGCGTACAGTTAAAAAAGTGAAGCCTGTTAGGCGTATCAGCAAGCATGCTACCAAAGGAATCATAAAATATTCAACACCAACACTCGTTGAACCAACTGTATCAGCAACAGTATAAATTTTTTTTCTGAGATTGAAAGCCAAGGTTACTCAATAGCCTTGGCTTTTCTTTTTTGAAAGAACTCGAAAAGTGAAATATTCAATAGGATTAGCAGCATACCATAAAAAGCATCCTCTACAGGTATAGTTCCCAAGCGAATGTTCAAGTTCTCTGAATTATTGTACCAGATGACGGGCTCTTCAATTCCTGTCCCTGTCAAGACACCATTCACAATAAAAAAAGGAATTAAAAGAAAAGCGAACGCCAAATAGAACCGTCCTAAGAAAATTGGTTTCCAAATCCATTGGACAAAAAAGAGAAAAATCGAAAGCCCAAAGAAAGTAACAGACGTGTATAGTCTACCATAATTTAACGAGCCAACGACTACCAGGAAGAAGATAATCAAGACTGAAAAAAGAACGGACTTCTTATTCACTATATCCTCTCTGAAGTAAAAGTTAACAGCCTCGTAGGAAAAGATACAAGCATACGGAATACAAATAAACCAAAGCACCTCTTCTAATGGTAGATGAAAGAAATATACGCCAACGATGTATTTTGGATTGAATCCCCAAATACCCAAAGAGGCAAATAAATTATCCCAAAACAAAAAAAGGATACCCGGAATTATAATGGCTGGTACTATCGACTTCCATTTTTTGTAGACTGGGTTGATGGGTAAAAAACTTAACCCCAGCGGAAACACGATGGTCAGAAAATCGATGAGCGAGTAATAGTATTTTTCAGGAATCATTAGCAATCATATTCAAAATATATAAGCTACTGTGTCTCTTGCCTATCTTTCTTCAATACAAATTTCTTGGGCTCAAACTTTTTAGGTGCATACAAAAAACCGAAGGCCTCACAATTTTCTTTCGTATGCTTGGCATGGTGGATGTAATGTGCATGCATCATGCGCTGCAGGTACGAGCTGCGCTTGCGCGGAATCCATTTGATACGCTGGTGCACAATGATGTCGTGGAACACCAAATAGAAAACACCGTAACACAAAATACCCAAGCCAACGGCAAACAAGTAGGGGCTTGGAAATACCGATGTTGAAATAACGATTAAAATAATCGAGGGTACACTAAACACTACCGCAAACAAATCATTCCGCTCCAATGCATGGTCGTGCACGCTATGGTGCGATTTGTGCCACGTCCATAAAAACCCGTGCATCACATACTTGTGCGTAAACCACGCCACAGCTTCCATAAAAAGGAAAGTGCCGATGGTAATGATTGAACAAAGGGTAATAGTAAACCAATTCATGCTCTGCGTAACTCTGCGTGAATTTCTCTGCGAACTCTGGGGTAAAATTTTAAACCGCAGAGGCCACAGAGGTGCGCAGAGAGTTATTTTTTAGCTTTAAAATATTCTTCCAACACCCTATACCGATGCTCAAAAATACGTTTTACCTCTTTGCCCACAAATAGCCAATGTGACACTCGGCCCAATATCCCCAAAGGAATGGCGTAATTCACTTCATCGATCATCTCTACCCCGCCCGGCACTTCTTTAAAGTGATGCTGGTGGTGCCACAGGGCGTAAGGCCCAAAACGCTGCTCGTCAATAAAATGAAGCGGCTCCTTTACCTGCGATATTTCCGTTACCCAATGCACTTTGATGCCGGGCAATACATTTACGTGGTATCGGATGATTTGCCCAGCGTATGCCTTTTCACCTCCGGAAATGTATAATATCTTAAAGCCCATGTGCTCGGGCGTTATTTTGTCTAAGTTTCTGGGCGTGGAGAAAAACTCCCAGGCTTCCGCCAGCGAAATGGGCAGTACTTGAGTGCGGGTTAGATTGTATATTTTCATACTCCTTTTAAACAGCGAATAGGGGAAAAGGGTTTTTGCGCTTATTGCACATATCCATTATTTGGGCGACATTGCTCGTTCTAATTTCAGGATTCGCCTTTTTCAACGTTTTGTTTTCCATTTTTTAATGGACTCCCTGCAGCAGGCAAAGAAGAAAGGACGTTAGGATTTCTTCTCAAGTCTTTGCGGTGAGACCGTGAAAGTTCGCACTTTCAAACGGGTGACCCCGCTTTCAAAGACTTGGGGACGAAGTTAAAGGTTTGATTTGAGAGTATCCAGATGTTAAACGATTACAAACGTTTAATTACGGCTAATGCCTGCAATGGGGAGAGGAAATTTAAAAGGAATGGAAATAAACGTTGCCAGTCCAAATAACGTGCGCATAATTTTGTTTTATGCGCAATGACTTGTCCTTAAAAAGGCGACCCTGAAATTGCAACCGCGCCCAACACAGGGTTGCCGAAATCGGGCGGAGACATCGTTATCGTCCGTTCGTACTTTTTTATTAAATTTATCAAGCGGGAAAGTACGAAGGCATAACTGGCCCGACTTCGGCAACCCTCAACATTTTAACTAGATAAGTGCAACTGAATGCACATATTTGGAAGTTAGGGGCAATGCCCTTGGACTACCCGATAACATTTGACTAAACAAAACTTTATGCTTATAACCACCACGACAAATGATGTTGCCCACCGCACGGCAACCATGAGCATTCTCCCAGCCGCACCAAGCAAGAGTGTGGCAGTAGCTGCAACCGCGCAATGCCATGTCTCACGCTACCCCCACACACATGCTTCCCCCACTTTATAAAGTTTCTATTGACACATATGAGTAAGATAAAATTGGCAGTCGTTGGCGATCACAAGATGTTCCGAAAATCAATCATTAAGCTCCTTGAGACTGATCAAAATTTAGAAGTTGTATTGGAAGCAGAAAACGGTAAACAGTTATTGGAACAATTGAAAACAGTAACTCCCGACATAATACTAATGGACATTCAAATGAATGCAATGGATGGATTTGAGGCAACAAAAAAAGTGCATGAGTTATATCCAGACCTTAAAATAATAGTACTTTCCCTAAATGACAATGAGGCAAACATCATTGAGATGTATCGGCTTGGTGTTCAAAGCATCATTGCTAAAGAGGAAAATCAAAATGAACTATTCATGGCCATCAAAGCAGTTAGCAATGGCGGATGTTATACTACTTCCATATGTCAAAAAATCATTCAAGAAAAATTGAATGAGTATGCGCTAAAGAATAACGTTGAAGAAGTCCCAGCTTTATCTCAACTAACCGCAACTGAACTTAAAGTTTTTTGGTATGTATCTCAATTTAAAACAGTAAAAGAAATTGCAGAACTCTTGTACACCAGTCCAAGCACAATCAACAATCATGAGTTTAATATTCGGCAAAAACTTGCGCTTCGCGGCAAAAACTCCCTTTTGCAATACGCTTTGAGTTTTAAGGACAGATTGATTTTTGTCAAAGGAGCAGTAAAACTCAAAAAATAGTAGATATCTACTATTTACTCCTGTCTATTAAAATCTGTACTTGCTTATGATATTTTTAATTTATCCTCTGCTGACAAGATGAAATCTTTTATTGATTTTGTTAAGACTTCACCGATTCAACCATCGCTTAAGGAGGAAGCAATTGACTTGAAGGTAATTGATGGTCATCAATTTTACATAAACATCGTCAACTATTTACGGCCACTTTTTCCGAACATAACGGATGAAAAATCTGAACGAATTACTTTAAATGGTTACTTGTATTTTAGGTTCCTTCTCCTTTTTGACAATTTCATAGATGAGTCAAAAGGGAAAGCCAAGGTGACGGATAATACTTTCCATAAGTTAATGATGGCGTTTGAGTTCTATGAAAAATCTATCAGAGGTCTATCAAACTTGTTTGATGAGCACCACCACTTTTGGAACAGTTTTGCTCTTTTGAAAAAGGAGTACTTCGCTTCTATCATTAAAGAAATTGAAATTTCTGCCACAAAGAAGTCTATCAATGAAGATGAATTTCAATTATTGGCCGCTGGTAAATCTTCCATATGCAATGCTACCGTTTATGCGATTAGTAGTTTAGCCAATAATGATTCGTACAATTCCTTATTGATGGAGTGTATCCGAGAGTTTCATATTGGCTTACAATATGCAGATGATATTGAGGATTTTAGAAAAGACATCCAAGAGGGGCAATGGACTTATGCACAGAGCATGGTTCGCGATTACGTTGAACGAAGTGAATTGATTATTACAGATTCTAATATACTCCATAGATATTTGTTTGTGTCGGGTGTTGCCCGATATAGTATTGAAAAAGCAATAAATCATTTTAACCAGAGTATAAAAATTTCGCAGTCTCTGAGATTAGAGGACTTGACTAATCTGTTGCTAAAGAAAAGAGAGGGGTATCAAGATTATCTAATCAGAATTGATTTAGTAATTCAAAAAGCAAAAGTAAAATTCACGAAGCAGAAAGAATTAAAACCCTTTCAGTCAATAAACGAAAGCCTAATTGCAGGAATAAGATATCTTGAGAAAAATCTTGAGAAAAATTTTGAATGGTCGGACTTTCTTACCAACGCAGGATTTGGAAAATCATGGGTTACAGCATACGTGGGATTTCAATTATCCGAAATCAATCCAAATAATAGTCTTTTGACCAAAGTATTGAATAACCTGTGTGTGCAAAGGAATAGTTCTTACAATGAGAACATTATAAGCGATGGTGACTCAACCACTTTCAAGTTGGGATTTATGAACAGGATGAAAAAAGAAATCTCTTTTAATGAGAAGGAGAAGTGGCTTGCTTTTATGAATAAAGATGGTGGATGGGTAACGTATAGAAATGAGCAATTTCTTAAAAATTTATTGGGTTTTGAAGCAGAAAACATGCCTGTAGGTGGATGGTTAACAAATAAACTATGTATCTCCGCTTCCGCAGCGTATGTGTTATCTCAATTCGATGGTTTGAAAGATGAATACATTGCGAGTTGCTCTTTTTTAGCGAAGCATTTAAAATCTAACATTGCATTATCTTCATACTGGTGGTCAAGCCCAGTATATGCTACTTCTTTTAGTATAATGGCTTTATCCAAACATCCAAATTTCAGAGAACAAATTGTTAGGTCAGTTGAATGGCTAAAAAACCAACAACAAGAGGAAGGTTACTGGAAGAATGAGATGTTGAATGTACCTAGCCCATTTTACACAGCTCTTGCTTTAAAATCTTTGTTGTTGTTTGATTCAAAGAAATATGAAAACTGTATTAAGAAAGGTATTGCTTGGATAGTGCAGAATCAAGTTACTGATGGGAGTTGGCTTACTAATAGAATTTTGCGTATCCCAGCTCCAGATGTGGAAGACCCATTAAAAGTTGATAGGTGGAAATTATCATCATTTGGTATCAACTGCGTGGCAGATGATCATAATAGGGTATTTACTACTTCCACTGTCGTGAACATGTTAGCATGTTTTCATAAAATCTTCAAAAATGATATTGATGTTACCCTTCAATATAAGGCGAACGCTGAAAAGCCTATTAAAAGAGTAAGCGCAAATTGATTAACTTTGTGATTATGGTAAATGAAGTAGCAAAAAAAAACCATCCTGTTCCATCCGAGCAGGAGATGGCCGAGATCTTTGAGGTAGAAGAGCTAGAGTCACGGCTCGAAATGTGCTTCTGGGGAATTGGATGTAGCACTAATGGATGTTGCAATGGCTGCGATGCTGTATGCCCTATCGTAAACGGTATATGTGGTGACGCTGCATGTGCCATTCCATAACAAGGGTGCTGAAAACTTGTAACCTGATACAATTATCATTTCTTGGTCAGGTTACATTTTTCCAAAGCCACTAGCTTTTTAAATCTAAGAATAGGGCAAATATGAAAAAGACATTTTTTATTTTTTTACTGATAATATCCAGTTCATGCACCGATTTGATTATTGGGCCAGACCCCGTCAATACACATCTTAGTATTTTCGAAGAATTTTGGAAAGGAGTCAATACTACATGGCCCGAGTTCGCTAATAAACACGTTAATTGGGATTCCCTCTATCGCCTATACAGGCCGCAGGCAGAAACTGCCACAAGTGATGAAGACTTAAAGAAAATATTGAGCCCGTTGGTCAACAGCTTAAAAGATCAACACACGGATATCTATATTCAAAACAAGCTTACCACCGCTACGGCCATCAGGTACAACCCACTGTACCCAAAAAATTTTTATGGATTCAGTTGGGTATCGAAAAATTACCTCTCGAATGTAAAAACCAATAGGGTGCTCGGCTATCAATTGATAAACCAAGAAGTGGGCTATATTTATATAGCAACATTTTCAAATCCCCATCAAATAAGTGATTTTGAACTGATCGATCAGATTCTTCAGGAGTTTGGGACAGCAAAAGCAATCATAATAGATGTGAGGAGCAATACCGGTGGCAGCAGTCTCAATAGTGATTTAGTAGCCAGCAGGTTTGCGGACAAAAAACATACTAATTCCTATTATAGGCACAGGGTGAGTGCCCAACGCTCCGCAATGAGCGAATTTGTAGCTCAGGACATTGCGCCAGCCGGTAAAACTCAGTTCAAAGGCAGGGTGGCTATTTTAACGAACCGTTACTCCTTTAGTGCCACCGAGAACTTTATACTGGCAATGAAGTCATTCCCAAATGTAATTCATTTGGGAGATTTTTCAGGCGGTGGCAGTGGCACCAGTCCTGTTTTTAGAGAATTGCCGATGGGCTGGTCTTACCGTATTTCAAGCCTATTGCTCTGTGATGCACAGAAAGAACCCATTACTAACGGCATTAAGCCTGATATTTTTGCTCAAACCACTAAATCTGATTCTTTAAATGGAAAAGATAGCATTATTGAACGGGCAATTTTTGAATTGACCAAATAAAATAATGGGATTGATGCAAGTACAGGATTTCACCATACCAAGATTATCCAACAATATTGAAGTGTCCGTGTTCGATGCCGACAGTTATTTGGTCAAACATACGCAACTTGACTATCGCCTAAAAATAAGCCACAGTACCATGCAAATGCTTAGCTTGGTGGACGGCCATCGGAGCATTGAAGAAATTGCCCAAGCCCTATCCGACAAGCTGCAAAAAAAATTAGATGTGGCAACCGTTTACCATAAACTTTACACAGGCGATTTAGCGAATTGTGGCATTGTAGTGACCACTAGAAAAATTGAACCAAAAAAAGCAGACGGGTACATTTGGTTGAAGTTCATCATTCTAAAAGCAAGGAATATTGAATGGATAGCCCGAGCATTGTCAATTTTGTTTAAGCCTTCTGTTTTCTACTTTCTTTTTTCTGCCATGCTGATTTGTCTGCTTGCGGTTTTATTCTTTTTTCTTGAAGGGCAAGCCATTTTTGATCGAGCTATCAAAGTTGAAAATTTACTGGTGTTTTATGTTTTTCTTTTACTCAGTGTTTTTCTCCATGAGATGGGGCATGCATCAGCATGCAAAAGATTTGGGGCCAAACACGGAGACTTGGGTTTTGGTTTTTATCTGATTTTCCCTGTTTTCTATGCAGATGTGAGTGATTCATGGAGGCTATCCCGTAAGCAAAGAATTATCATCGACTTGGCGGGTATCTATATGGAATTGATTTTATACACTGTTATTTCGCTAATATTCTTGTTCACAAGAGAAGATTTTTTGATTCAACTTGTCTTTGTAAGATTGCTGGGGACTGTTACCAATTTGAATCCCTTCCTCAGATTTGACGGATATTGGGCACTATCAGATTCGATCAACATCCCCAACCTTAAGGGAAATTCAGATAAAAAGCTAAAGGCAGCCTTGCAATGGCTATTAGGCAATACAAGTTCACCATTAAAGAATACGTTGGATTATTTCATGGCTGCTTATGCTTCTGCTAGCTGGGCATTTGTGTTTGCTTTCATAGGTGCTACTTTATTGTTCAACTCTCACTCAATTATCTATTTTCCTATAAACGTCTATGAGTTTATTTATTTAACCGTGGGGGATTGGGAGAAGGTTAGTGGCAATACCTTAAAGGCTTTTGTCTATAGTTTTACAGTGCCCTTCATGTTCTATTTTATGTTGTTCAGTTGGTCAAGCAAAATAGCCCTCTCGGTTAAAAGAAAGTCATCAATTCAAAGAAAAACGCCACAGAAAATTGAATAAATCTTTTATGAGCTTAAAACTTTCTCATTATATCGTGGTCACAGAACCTATCGATAGCAAAGGACGTAGGATCCTACTGTCCACACGGACTAGCAGAAATATAATTATCACGCAGGGATGCCTCGATTACTTGCAAAGCGGACGCATAGAAGAAGTGCCTGAAAAGACCTTGGAGAAATTAAAAGAAATAAAAGCAATTGTGCCAAGCGAAGAAGATGAATTATTGACAATTGTAAATGAAAATAAGCGTAGTATAGAGGAAGAAAGTTCCACACTATATGAGGTGATGCAGCCATCGGCCAATTGCCAATTGGGTTGTTATTATTGCGGGCAGCAACATACGAAAGATCAAATGGATGTATCTTTAATTAACAAGATTGAGGAGAGGATACGAAGCAAAGCTGCTTCGGGAAAGTTTACCCACTTGTATATTGGGTGGTTTGGCGCAGAGCCTCTCATGGGGCTACGACAAATTAGAGAACTAACCACTGTTTTTAAGCAAATAGCCCATGACTTCAGTTTGGGATACGGTGCCAAAGTTGTTACAAACGGACTAAGTCTAAAAGAGGCTATTTTCGATGAACTTGTAGGGGAACTTGCCGTAAATTCAATTGAAGTAACCCTAGACGGAACAGAAACCTATCACGACCAACACCGCCATACAAAAGAAAGTGGAAAATCATTTGCCCTTATTTTTCAGAACTTAAAAAATATTTTAACAAAACCTGATTTTGAAAAACTAGGATGTCAAATAACCATTCGGTGCAATGTGGATCAAAATAATTTTGAGGGGGTAACACCGTTGATGGAACTTTTGAAAGAGAATAACCTACACCAAAAGATAGCCAACTTTTACCCCATCGGGATCTATTCATGGGGCAATGATGCCCACAAAAAATCCTTGACCAAAGAAGAATTTGCACAACGTGAACTGGTTTGGTTAGCACAAAAAATAAAGAACAATTTCAGGGTTTCATCATTGATACCGAACAGGGTTAAGAAAGTATGCTTTACGGTTTCAAAACATTCTGAAATGTATGATTCGTATGGAAATGTTTTTGATTGCAGTGAGGTATCGTATGTGCCTGTCTACAAAGGGTCAGAATTTGTATTGGGCAACATCAACAATGCTTCACCGACAACAAAATTCAAACGGAGTGTGCTCAATGATTGGAATGATACCATTCTTACAGATAAATTTCCGTGCCATACGTGTGAGATGCTGCCAGTATGCGGGGGCTGTTGCCCAAAATCATGGCACGAAGATATGCGTGCGTGCCCGACTAATAAATTCAATATCAAAGACAAATTGATGATGAGCTATGTGCTTAATCAGCCAACAAAACAAGACTTGAAGAATAAACTCCTTGAGATTTCCAGTCTTTACCCAAAGAAGGAATGGATAAGTGAGATACATGACTTGTTCTATTTGTCTGAAACAACAAGCAATGCTTAATCCATGAAAAATCGAATCCTTCTTAACGGAATCACCGTTTTCATCGGTCTGATGTTTTTATCATCAGGGATAACCAAAGCCATGGATATAAATAGCTTTGGAGAGATCCTTAAGACGTATGGATCAAAATATTTATATTTCATCGCTCCTTTTCTATCTTCGTTAGAAATACTCTTGGGCTTTGGGTTGGTGTTTTTGGTAAATCCAAAAAAATTAGCTTTTATATCACTTGCCCTTACTTTTTTATTCACCATCATTTTTGCATTCGGATATCTATTTTTAGACGTTAATGACTGTGGTTGTTTTGGCAGCATTCTGAAAATTCCACCCTTTTTAACTTTTATCCGAAACGCTGTGATTATATGGCTTGCTTGGAATGTTTGGGTGCATTACCCTGATCAACCATCTTCAAAATGGGGTAAAGTCCGCCTGTCAACTGCGATTGTTTTTGGTCTAGTTTCCTTATTGGTAGCATTCTTAGATTTAACTGCAAGTTTTAAGCAAAGCCAAAGATTTAATGAGAGTTCAGTTTATTCAACCCTCTTACCAAAATTGATAAAACTTCCCTCAAGCAAAAGATATTTGGTTTTCATGTTTTTGCCAACCTGTTCGCACTGCCAAAAGGCAGTACCTAACGTCAAAAAATATAAAGAAGATGACTTAGTAGATGATATTGTAGGTATATACCCTAGCCATTCGAATCCACAAGAATTGAAATCCTTCACTCGTAATTTCAGTATAAATTTCTTACTAAAGTCATGCAGGGCTGATAGTATGAATATGCTTTCAAAAATATACCCAACCGTTTTTGTTATAAGAAACGATACCATTCATGACACGTTTATAGGCTCCGTCCCATTGCCAAAAGAATCTTATTGATTATCCACCCAGTTTCTTAACATGCTTCTAAAAAAAAATATAGTGTTATTTAGTTTCGTAATGTTACCCGTTTGGTCTTTTGGGCAAACAAAAGAAAGGCAAATTGGTCTTAGTTTCGGCCCGGCATACTATGCGGTGAGGAACAATTCTGTTTCCACGTTCACGCACACAGGTGTAGGCTGGCCAATCTTATGCTTTTTCCGTTTGAATTCAGAAAAAAACAGGCATCATGCGCAGTTTTTTTATACAAAATCAAATCTAGAGTCAGCAACCAGGCTGGTGTTAACACAGATGGAGTCTGCGTATTTGCAATATGCCTATCATAGAAGGATTGCTTCGGTAAATGAGAAAATCAGTTTTTTTGCAGGGGCTGTATTGAATTATAGCGGTTTCTATCGGGCGACCTCGTGGGGCAATAGTTTTAGCATTGACAAGACTGGTGAGTTTATTGCATCACTTAGCCCGTCTGTTCTGTGTGAAATATCACTAAAAGAAAATACCATCAGTATTCAAGCATGGTCATCAGTGCTCGCGAATGCAGTGACAAATGGACATACAAAATGGGATAGCGAAACAAATTGGCTGAGCATTGCTGATTTTTCGAATATCGATGTGCGTATCGCTTACAGCCGTAACCTCTCTGATAAATGGAGCGCTCGCCTCGATTACAAGTTTGAATACTATCATTTGCAAAAATATCAAGGCGTAGTTTTACTGAGCCATCAAACCTTATTGTCAGTATTTTATAGAATTCATTGATGGACAATGTTCTATAACTTTGGCTGACTTGAACTGAAAGTTCATAAGGGGCAACTATGGCAACTTTGACTAGAGAACAAGAAACCTGATTTAAGGAACTGACTGGTCAATTTAGTATTGTCCTACCCAGTTATAGTAATGACGCAACCGTGAAGAGAAATGGAGCAACCTGAAAAAGAAAGCTGGCATACGTAAAAAGAAATGACACGCCCACAAAAAGAATTATTGCACTTGCGACTAGTATTCCCTGCCTTGCCGACAGGCAGGTTGCACCCAAGACTAGGATTCCCGCGACATTACAAAGGTTTCCAAGTGGGACAATGTGAAAAACACAAAAATGATAATAGACCTACCCGACAACGGGGCCGGCCCAAGCGGCACACATAGCAAATCCTGCACATGCCTTCACACAAACCCAAACTTTGCCAAGAGTGCCGCCCCCTTCGCACCAATACTGGACACATTGCCGACAGCAACCCGAAAAATTGGATCAGGTTGCCCCGCCCGCGACTATGTTTCAAACAAACATTTGGTGATAAAATAAAAACCGCTTTACGACAGCTTGACAACATCTCAAAAATTAACGGGTGACTTTAACGGAATTGGGCACATGGCGCTAACACAGTGTTTGTGTAATTGCGGGGTGAAGTAGTAGTGGAAGGTAATTACCTTCGCAAAGCAGTTTGTGCCGAGGACAGGGCGTGGCTTTAAATCCCGCAACTAACACAAATACTCAACCGTTACCTGCCATTTAACCCAGATTTTGCAGTAGAACTATCCAGTCAGACTTAGTGGCAGGTTTATTTTTTGGACATTTGAGAATAATCCATCATACCATTGCCTTCTTTTGAGTGGGACGGACATTTTCAGTACCCATTTTTGGGCTTCCTGCTCCACCCAACTTCCAACTGCAAAGCAGTTGAACCTTAATGTGGAAAGCTTGGGCTGTGGCTGTTTTTGATGGGTTATTTGGCGGAACAGGCTCATCAAATTATAGGCTACCATCACAAAGCGCATAGCTGTTTCAGTAGCACAAAAACTATCCATGCAAAAGCCTTCTGTACCGAAATCTTCTTTCAACTCCTTGATCCTGTTTTCGGCATCACCCCTGCGCTTATATTGTTCCCATATTTCTGTTGCCGGCAGGGCTTGGTTAGTGACAAAGGCATGGTACCTTTTGCGGTACACTTTTTCGTCCGCTATGCCCACGCTGCTGAATAATGTCTTGAGCTTCTTACCCGTTGCCCTGGCCCTGATTTCTTCACTTTGTTTGATGACCACAATCCTACGGGCTTTGCCCCAGCCGCCTTGCTGGTAGTTTATTTCCGATACCCATAAGCCTTCGCCTATCGCATTCCATTGGGTGATACCATAAATGCTGGCTTGTAAATTGGCATACAGCTTACAGGCAATGACGTAGGGGATATTTCTCTGCTCAATGAAATCCAAGACTGTACCGGTACAAAACCCACTATCGGCCCTGAACAACCCTACTGTTTTGTTTTTGAGGATGGCAAAGGTCTCTTCTAAAAAATGGATGCAGTTGCTGTTGCTCCCTGTATTGCCGCTGCGGTTCCAGCAATTGGCCACCATGCGTATGTCATTGACAAAAGCAAACAAGGGATGATGGCTGCCACGGCCAGGCTTCTTGGGGTTGTACCCTTTTTTGCTGCCTTCCTGTTCCCCGTAACGGGTGATCACACTGCTGTCCATATCCAACGTGTAATTGTCGAATTGGATCTGCTCAAAAAACCACGTGTACAGTTCAATGAAAATTTGGTGGTTCATTGAGGGCGTAAACTTTTTAAAGAAACGCCCGAAGGTGGTCCCCGAAGCAACCCGCTTCCATCCAAATATCTGGCGCAACACTTCATCAACCCGCACCACCGCTGTGTGACTAAAACGAAAGCAACCAATCCAGATGCCCACCCAAAAACTCTCTATTATACCCACGGCATCTATCCGGTTGTTACTCTTGCTCTCAGGCAAACCAAGCTCGGCCAACTTCTTGCTGATCCCAGTTTGGTCAATCAATATTTTCATCTCTTTCATCCCGCCCCACGCTGTTACTAATTTATCGGTATAGTGGTGTTCCATATTCAAATATAAGACACCTTGTCACTATTTCATTCTACTGCAAAATCTGGGTTTAAATGAGCGACTTGCAGACAACCATAGACAACCTTTACCTGACCTTCAGTAAATATACCACTGTGGGAATTCACCATTGTGACTGTGGTTGTATTGACGAGAATGATGTTAAAAAACTAAGCTCAAAACCTTTGAGAGAGTTAGAGACGGATGACTTGATTTCATATCACGGAAGTGCATTATATACATGGGGGTGAAAGCTCCCCTTACTTAGTAGCATCCAAAATTAAAGATTTCCAGGTGAACTTGGCATCCTGTTGGAATGTGGGAAACTCCACCCCGCTCAACGGGTGGTGGAGTTTTCCATATTTCAACAGGAACTGCGAAGGTGTTCTGTAGCCTAGGGCGCTGTGCGGCCTTTCATTGTTGTAGACCCACATCCAAGCTTGCGTGAGGAGCCGTGCCTGGTTAAGATTTTCAAAGGCATAAGCATCCAGTACTTCTTCGCGGTACGTTCGATTGAACCGCTCGATGTGCCCGTTTTGTTGCGGCTTGCCCTTCTCGATGAAAACAAGTTCGATGCTGTCACCGCACCAATCTTTCAGCGCCTGGGCGATAAACTCCGGGCCGTTATCGACACGGAGCCGCTCGGGTTTCCCGCGCCATTCCACTATGCGGTCAAGTTCACGAACCACGCGCTTGCCGGTCAGGCTGGTATCGATGGTGATGTTGAGTGCTTCACGGTTAAAATCATCGATGACGTTGAAAGCCCGGAATGGTTTTCCATACAAAAGGCCATCGTGAATAAAATCCATCGACCAGGTCAGGTTATGGTGCAGGGGCTGGAGCAAAGGTTGTTTAATTCGGGCGGGTAAGCGCTTTTTGTGTTTCCTGCGCAGGTTCAGTTTCATATCGGTGTAGATGCGGTAGACGCGTTTATGGTTGTCCCCAAAATTTAATAGCCGCAGCCGGTGGCACATCATCCAGAAGCCCCAGCGGCAATGGAGCTCTGCCATCATTTGAAGTTGTTCACGGATTGGCCCATCATTTTTTGGCTTGGGTTTGTAACGGTGAACTGAGGGGTGAGTGCCCAGCAGTTGGCAGACCTGACGAATGCTGATGGAATGCTCTTCTGTAGAGTAGTCAATCAGCTCCCGTTTTTCGGCAGGCCATAAAGCTTTTTTTCGACAATGTCCTTTAAAACGGTAATCTGCAAGGTCTGCCCGGCTACAATTTTCTTGTACTGGGCCAACTCACCTTCCAACTCCTTTACCCGCTTGAGCTGGTGCACCTCCATACCGGAATACTTACTCTTCCAGTAATAAAATGTAGGTTGGCTGATGCCATTCTCCCGGCAGATGTCGGCCACTTTCTTTCCTTGTTCTTGCTGTTTGAGGATGCCCACGATTTGGCTCTCATTGAATTTTGTTGTTTTCATTTCTTCCCAATTTTAACGATTAAACTCTATTTATAATCGCTACTGTTTTTGGGGGAGCTTTCAGTTTGATCTACCTAAACTTTGATCTTCAGCAAGATGTTAAAAAGTTCATACTTACCTATCACGGAAAGGAATCATTTGCGCTGGCCTATCAACATAAATCTCGATTTGTGGAGTTGATTTTTAAAAGAAAAAATTAGAAGTCATAACTGAAAGTTTAGATTTGGAGAGCATATTTTCTCTTCAAAAAAGGATAGCTTGCCACGGCTGACAAAATAATCAGCGTACCTACGTAAAAATTCCAACTCATTACTTCTTGCTGACCAAATACCAGCAAGGCAAGAATAATTCCGTAAACGGGCTCTAAGTTCAAAGCCAATTGAATAAAAAATACAGAGAGTTTTTTGGTGAGGTTGATCGCTACCGAATAGGCATATACCGAGCAAGCCCACGCCATGATGGCAATGTACACCCAATCCATCGCGGCAGGCAGTAGTTGCAGTTCATTGCCTTCTGCCCAAAACTGTTGATAGGGCGGAAACATCAATGCAACAAACAAACATGCTCCCAGCATTTCGTAAAAGGTAATGGTGTGGGCATTTACGCGCGCCACTAGTTTTGCATTGATTACACTGAAGATGGCCGCGGTAAGCCCTGAAAGAATGCCCAAAAACAAACCCCACGCAAAGTTGAAATTAATTGAAAAAATAATGGCCAGTCCAAGCAACACCACAATGCCTAAACTCATTTCAAGCCAATGTATTTTTTTGCGGTTAGCAATAGGCTCGATCAAGGCTGCCCAAAATGAGCAAGTGGCAAAGCCAACCAAACTGGTAGAAGGGTTAGAAACTCGGCCCGAAGAAAAAAATGTAAGCCAATGAATGGCCACAATTGCACCGGTCAATAAAATTTTAATTAGATCTCGCGTGTCAACTTTGAAGGAGGTTCGGAAAAGGATCATTAAAAATCCCATGCCGATGGCGGCCAATAGAGTCCTGTAAAAAACCATTTCCACCGAAGGGATGCTCACGAGCTTACCCAGCACGGCAGTAAATCCCCACAAGAAAACCAAGAAATGAAGTTTCAGATAATCTTTGGTGGTGGCTACTGCTCCGCTCATTTTTAATTCTTTTTAGTAGTTGGAGCAGAAATCAACGCGGCACGTATTTGTACATCAAGAAGGCGATTCCTCCAAAGATAATATTGGGCAACCAAGCGGCCAAGAGCGGAGAGATAGATCCTGTTTGCGCAAACGTGCTGGTGATGGTAAAGAAGATGATGAATACAAATGCCATTAAAAACCCTAAAGCAATTTGAAAGCCTGTGCCACCTCTGCTTTTGCGCGCAGCCACAATCGCTCCCATAAAAACCAACACGTAAATATAAAAGGGCGATGAATACCGAATGTGCCTTTCCACTTCGTAGGCCTCCACACCAGTGGACCCCCGAAATCGCAGTGTATTTATTTTTTCATTTAGTTCGGTGATGGTCATGCCCGCATACATCTTGCTGTCGTTCTCAAAATCTTTTGGGGTAATCACCAAAGTGGTATCTAAATTTTCTCCTTTTTCGAGCGAACTGATTTGGTTGGGTTTCAATTGAAAGAGTTCGTCAATTTTTTTTCGTTTCCAAATGCGCAGTGTCCACTTGTGCTTGGTAGAATCCCATTGAATATTCTCGGCAGAAAGTTTCTCTGTCAATAAGCCATTATTAAAACGCTCCAATGAGAATTGATATCCGGTGTTGGATTGATTGTTGTAATTCTGAATGAACAAATAAACATTGGGTGCTACCTGCATGTGCACATTTCGTTTATCGTAATAATATTTATTTTGAAAATAGGTCATTTCAAAAACCAATCGATTGTTGTTTGACCTTGGGATGACCCATCCGTTTAGAAAAAAGCTAATGACAGCCAAAATGGTGGCGGCATAAAAGTAAGGTCTTAAAAATCTTCGGAAACTTGCACCACTGCTTAAGATGGCAATGATTTCGGTGCGTGAGGCCAAACGGGAGGTAACAAAAATTACGGCAATGAAAATGGTGATAGGAGAGAGGAACCCCGCAATCCAAACGATGAAATCAAAATAATAAACAAGAATAGCCTTGGTGCTGAGTTTGAACTGAACGAACTTATCAATCTTCTCGGTAACGTCAATCACACAAATAATGGCCTCAAGAATCAATACCACAAAGAAAAACGTGGACAGGATTTTTTTGAGGATATAGCGATCGAGGATGGTCATTTAGTGGGACTTGGGTAGTAGGGCATTTGGGGCATTAGGGATTGGGCATTAGGGATTAGGACGTAGGTTTCAAAATCATAGTCGGGTGGTTACACGTTTTACCATTTCGTTTTTCCATTCTGCAAATGTGCCTTCTTCAATTTTTACCCTTGCTTTTCGCACCAGCCAAAGATAGAAGGTAAGGTTGTGGATAGAAGCAATTTGCGCGCCTAAAATCTCTTTGGAGATAATTAAGTGGCGCAAGTAAGCCTTGGAGTAGAAAGTACTGGCATATCCACCGATGGCCGGGTCGATAGGGGTAAGATCATCTTTCCATTTTTCATTTCGGATGTTGATGATGCCTTCGCTGGTGAACAACATGCCGTTGCGCGCATTCCGGGTGGGCATAACACAATCAAACATATCAATGCCCAAAGCAATGCACTCCAAAATATTTTCAGGTGTGCCCACGCCCATCAAGTAGCGGGGTTTATCAGTCGGTAAAATGCCACAAACCAAATCGGTCATTTCATACATCATTTCGTGTGGTTCCCCCACCGACAGTCCGCCAATAGCGTTGCCTTGTTGTTGTTGGTTGGCGATAAATTCAGCCGATTCTTTTCGCAGGTCTTTGTACACACTTCCTTGCACGATGGGAAAAAGAACTTGCTTGTATCCATACTTTGGTTGTGTGCTATTTACCCGATCTACACAACGCTTCAACCATCGATGCGTAAGATGCATGGATTTTTTGGCGTACTCGTATTCGCAAGGGTAAGGCGTACATTCGTCAAACGCCATGATGATGTCTGCCCCAATGGTGCGTTCAATGTCCATTACTCCCTCGGGCGTAAACGTGTGCTTCGATCCATCGATATGCGATTTAAAGATTACACCCTCTTCGGTGATCTTCCGGTTGGCACCTAACGAGTACACTTGGTAGCCACCGCTATCGGTAAGAATGGGCCTGTCCCAACCATTGAATTTATGTAGTCCGCCAGCTTGCTCCAGTATTTCCAAACCCGGACGCAAGTACAGGTGATAGGTATTCCCCAAAATTATTTTGGCATCGATGTCCTCTTTCAATTCTCGCTGGTGTACTGCCTTTACCGATCCGGCTGTGCCCACGGGCATAAAGATGGGAGTGGGGATTTCCCCATGATCGGTAATGAGTTTTCCGCTCCGGGCTTTTGAGCGTGGATCTACTTTAGATAGTTGGAATTGCATGTGGGTGCAAAGGTAATGGATTGCACTATTTTTAAATGGATGTGTTTTTTGATTTGCGGTGAGCGTTTTGCCTGATTTGGCGACAGTTTCAATTCATTGGTCTTAACAACTTCTTAACTTCTTGATGTCGCACAAAAAACGGTTGGAAAGTTTAGTTTGAATATCTTTGCGCTCTTCTTATGCGCGGTGTTATAGCTTTTAGTCTCTTATTGATGTCTTTGTCTTCTCTAGGGCAAAAGAACAAACCTGGTTTGCCCTTGTTGATAGGCAAAGCGAGCGAGCCTATTGTACTTGATGGGCAACTTAGCGAGCCCACTTGGCAAAAGGCCGATGTGGCTAAGAATTTTTATTTGAACTTTCCGGTAGATTCACTTCCGCCCACGTATCAATCAGAAGCGAGATTAGCCTACGATGATCACTTTTTGTATGTATCGTTTGTGTGTTATGATGATGCCAAGCCCAACATTATGCAATCGCTGCGTAGAGACGTGGATTGGGAATTAAACGATAACATTGGTATTTTCTTAGATTCTTATAACGACTATACCAACGGGTTTTATTTTACCATTACTCCTTTTGGTGTGCAGTCAGAAGGGGTGATGTCGGGTGGAGGACAAGATGATGATTCGTTCAACGGAAGTTGGGACAACAAATGGTATTCAGAAGTGAAGCGCTCGCCCGATAAATGGGTGGCTGAGTTGGCCATTCCGTTAAAGTCGTTTCGCTACAATCACCACTCAAAAGAGTGGAACGTAACCTTTCTTCGCCAAGATTTAAAACACAATCAGGTAAGCAGTTGGATCGCCACTCCTATTCAATTTATACCTGCTTCATTCGCTTACTCGGGCAAGTTGGTTTTTGAAAATCTGCCTCCCCATGCCGGTGCAAATGTTTCACTCATTCCCTATGCTGCCAGTGTTAACCAGCAAGACCTGGAGAATAACAAACCTATTAGCTCCAGTGGCGCTATTGGTATGGACGCCAAGGTCGCCATTAGCCCTTCCCTAAATTTAGATCTAACCGTAAACCCAGATTTCTCTAATGTGGAGGTCGATCAGCAAGTAATTAATCTTACACGATTTGAATTTCAATTTCCAGAAAGGAGACAATTCTTTTTAGAGAACAGCGATTTGTTTTCAACCCCAGGCTTTCCTGATACGCGGCCTTTTTTTTCGCGGAGAATTGGTTTAGTACTTGACTCTACAGGTTCTGCTCGACAAGTGCCCATTCAATATGGAGCGCGCATCAGCGGCAAGATTGGTAAGGATTGGCGAATTGGTATTTTAAACATGCGTACAGCCGAAAAGGAATCGATTGGTTTACCCTCTCAAATGTATTCGATGGCCATCGTACAAAAGCAGATTTTTTCCCGCTCGAATATTGACTTTTTTATTGTCGACAAACAATCGCTGGGGCTGGGGTCTTATAACAAGAGTAAGCGGTATGCTCCAGGCATCGTGCGCGATGTGATTAATGGAACGGATACCACCAAGCGGTTGAATCTCTACAACCGCGTCATTGGTTTTGATTTTAATCTGATTACCAAAAGCAACCGATGGAGTGGAGATGTTTATTATCACCATTCGTTAGATGATTTCAGCTCGGACAAAAACTATTCAACAGGCGCATTTATCGGTTACAATACAAGGCACTTCAATGCTTTTGTGGGAAACAATGCGGTAGGCAAAAACTATAATGCTGAAACAGGTTTTGTTCCAGCACTTAGTGTTTATCCGGGATACCTCAATGGATTTGGCAGGGTAGAAGGAAGGTTCTATCCGAAGAATTCTCCCATTGCTGTAATGGGTCCAGGTGCCGAAATCAATTATGTGTTTGTGCCAGGAGGCAAGCTCACCGACAGAACGTATTCGGTTGATTATCTTTTCAATTTCTTAAATACATCTTTTTTGGCAGTGTCTGCCACACACATTTTTCAGCTTTTACCTAAAGAGTTTAATCCGCTCTCGCCACGCGTTGGTGTTCCATATGCGGCTGGCAAAGAATTTCAGTGGACCGAGTTTGAATTGAATTATAATTCGAACACACGGAAAATTTTTAATTTTTCAGCGCAAGCAAGTGGTGGGCAATTTTACTCTGGCACACGGCTTACCGCAGGGGGTACACTCAATTATCGCTATCAACCGTATGGAAGCTTGAGCCTCACCGTTAACTACAATGATTTACAATTGGGGCAACCGTATGGCAGTGCTGATTTTTTGTTGATTCGCCCGCGATTGGATTTAACGTTGTCTACCAAACTATTTTTCACCAGTGTGTGGCAATACAATACACGCTTTGAATCGACCAGTTTCAACGCGCGCTTGCAGTGGAGGTTTAAGCCTGCATCGGACATTTTTTTGGTATATAACCATAACAATAATCTCTTGCCAACCGATGGCCGTGCCAACGACCAAGCCTTGGTACTCAAGTTTACGTATTGGCTTAACCTATAAAATTTTTTCACCGTTTTATAAGTACATTTGCGTTTTGATTTGTTATAGTACGATAAATTGTTTTTATGGCGTTTGGACTGTTCCGCAAAAGCGAAAAGAAAGAAGAGAAAAAAGGGGAGGGCAAAGAGGAATCTGGCTCTCATTATCATGAGTTGTTGGTTAAGAATATCATCCAAGAAACGAAGGATGCCATTTCCATTGTGTTCGAGCAGCCTGTTGCCAAACTTCACTATAAATCAGGTCAATTTTTAACGCTCATTGTGCCTGTTCAAGGCAAAGAAGTGCGCAGAGCCTATTCACTTTGCAGCTCACCTTTTATAGATGCTGATTTGGCCGTAAGCGTAAAGCGAGTTGAAAAAGGATTGATGTCAAATTGGTTACCCGATAATTTGAAAGTGGGCGCCAAGGTAAAGGTGATGGAGCCGATGGGGCAATTCACCACCGAATTTGCGAAAGACAAAAAGCGCCACTTGGTGATGTTTGCGGGTGGCTCAGGCATTACTCCGATGATGTCCATCATTAAAAGTTTGCTGACGCAAGAGCCAGATAGTATTTGTTCATTAATTTATTGCAACCGCGATATCGACAGCATCATTTTCAAAACGCAGTTTGAGCAACTGCAAACCCAGTACGAAGGTCGGTTGCACGTGATCCATATATTAGACAATGCCCCCATGAACTGGCAAGGCTTGTCAGGATTGTTGAACAAAGAAATGTTGGTAAAACTTTTTGAGCGGATTCCTGATTGGGGATTGGACAAAACAACCTACCTGATGTGCGGCCCAGAGGGCATGATGAAAAATGTGGACAGTCTATTGGCGGAACATCAAATCCCCAAAGAAAAAATTTTTAAAGAGAGCTTTGTAGCGGGTGTGTTGGATAAACCAAAGAAGGAAGACGAAAAAGGAACTGAAAAGAAAACGCGCGATGTTGTCATTCGTTATGATGGCAATGAACACACCATCGCTGTTCCGCACAATAAAACAATTTTAGAAACTGCTCTCGACCAAGGCATCGACTTGCCTTACTCGTGCCAAAGTGGCTTGTGTACCGCTTGCCGCGGAAAGGCATTGTCGGGCCAAGTGAAGTTGGATGAGGAAGAAGGTTTATCCAAAAGTGAACGTGCGGAAGGCTATGTGCTCACGTGCGTAGGCCACCCGATGACGGATGATGTAGTGATTGAGATTGGGTAATCTGGATTTTTAGCCTTTCCCTACTATTTCTTCTATTTTTTTCTTAAACCAGCTTGTTTGACTCAAAGTGGCTTTGCTTATGTTAAATTTTTCTA
The DNA here is from genome assembly GCA_025370075.1 of Chryseotalea sp. WA131a. Taxonomy (NCBI): domain Bacteria; kingdom Pseudomonadati; phylum Bacteroidota; class Cytophagia; order Cytophagales; family Chryseotaleaceae; genus Chryseotalea; species Chryseotalea sp. WA131a. The sequence continues at coordinate 63,399 of CP073016.1, forward strand.
AGTACGTTTTATTAAATTTTTTCATGTCAAAAAACTTGTAAAAAGTTTCAAAATCCTCACTTTTAAGCGATTGAGTTATTTCATCTTCATTTTTAGACTTGATTTCGTCAGTTTTAAACTCCTCATAATTATTTCTAGTTGCCTTCAAATTAAGTAATACGCTCTCGTACTTTCCTTCCTTATGTTTTCTAATTTCTTGGATGTAAGCAGGTTTGTCAAAACTGTCTAGGTTAAGTTCAGCTATATTTTCAGGATGGTATAAGTAGTTTTCAAAATTGTAATAGTTAAGTATGTATAGATTTGGATAGAGATTTTTAAGTTTTTGAATTTCAGAACTCATCAAATAGTCCCTATCCCTTAGTGCATAGGAGTTTTTGTCTCTTTTTATTTGAAGAAAAACTTCCCGGGAACCGTCAAGCCCAACGAAGAGGCAGTCCTTTATATTCAATAGTTGATAATATTCATCATTTTGGTTTTCGCAAAATATTACCCTCTTGCCTTTCAAAATGTCGAATAGCAAGTTCTTAGGAACAGCTATTTCATATAACTCAAGACTTTCTTTAGATTGAGGAACAACAACTTGTGGCTCATCAAAGTTGAGTTGATCTAGGTCAATTACCGAAGCTTCTTTAGATTTCCTAGCGTAGTCAATGAAACCAAGGGCGTGAGATGCAGTCCACAGTTGAGAGTTGTGAGGAATCCATTTGGTTACAATTTCATTTAGAAGATTGTATTGTAGCGATGTATTTAAATGACAATCCATTTCATCAATAAAAATTATTGTGTTTTCATAGAATTTCTTTCTTACAATAAAATTTAGCAAAAGAATAATTACCTGCTTTTCTCCATGACTTAAAAGTTCATAATTGATCTTGGACTGCCCTTTTTTAAAAATTAACTTAGCTGGTGAAGACGAGGTAGAATTTTCAAATTGGGCAATTTGAAGCTGGGTGGTTTGGTCACCACCAAAAATATTAATTAATGAATCATTTAATGGCTTAATTAAATCCTGAAAAATCTTTAACACGTCAACTTGTTCTCCTCTAAAAACAGGTTCCCTAAGAGCCATGTCGATTTGATTAATGTAAAGATTAATGTCATTTAAAAACCGGACATCGTTATCAATATACGTGCTAGGACTATCGTTATCTGTCGATACAGAAGAAACATCAGATTGATTTGATATCCTCGGCACTATCCTAATGCTACTTCTACCAATGAATCTTTTTACTAATTCCCTAGGACCAAATAGGGTCATATCTATCTTCCTAAGCTGTATACTATCAGAAAATTCAAGGAATATGGTTGACTCTTTGCTAGGGTCTTTTCGATAATATGAATTCTCAGTTGGCACTCCCTTAAAAATTCCCTTAGAAAGCCAATCAAATCCATCGAAAATGCTGCTTTTCCCACTGCCATTGGCTCCAATAAGAAGAATCAATCTTGATGATTCTGGTATGCCGCTAATTGAGAGGTTAGTGAACCTCTTAAAGTTGATTATTTCTAGTTTTGAGATTTTCATTCCGTAAAGTTAGCTAATTTGGAATTCTAACGAGCCTTCTCCTTCACAAACTCCATACCCTCAAAATTTAATTTTTCAATCTCCCCTGTTGCATTCAAACTAAATAATGCGACCGCTTTTCCGTACCAACCTTTTTCATAATCACCACGGAAGACATCGAAATGCCAGTGCTGGACTGTGGCCGTCAAAAAATTGTTGGTGGTGATTTTTAGACTTCCATCCACGATTCTCACTTCAGCTTCTCCATAGAGTTTATCTGTGTATTTGCCTTCGTAGGATGATAGCGGTAAAGATAGTTTTGTGTTGGCCACACGCTTCGCTTCAAAATCTTTTTCTGCTTTCTCACCTTGGGCTTTTAAGTCACTATACAATTTCAAAAACTCTTTGCTCCAATCGCGGTTGCCACCAAGCGCAAACAAGTCAAAAGTTTTATAGACCAATGCATGGCGCACTTCGGCATGATCGTAGTTGCCAAAAAAATAAACACCCAATTTGGCATCAGGCAGTTGAGCATGAATGGCTACTTCACCCGCCAAACTTCCGGTGTGGTAATTAATTTTCTTTCCTTTGTAATCGTGCTGAAACCACCCCAATCCATAGGTCGTCCAATTGGGTTTTATCAATTGCATGGTGGGGTAAAACTGTGAAGCGGGTACAATGGTTTGAGGTCTAAGCATTTCCGCCCATGTGTTGGGTTTTAACAAACGGCCACCAGCATATTTGCTGCTATCAATCATCGACTGCATCCATAAACTGATATCGTCAATACATGAATAAATACTTCCGGCCGCGCCCACTTTGTCGGCACTGGTGGGTGTGATGGCGCGAATGGCATTGTTGTAAAAATAATGTGGTTTCGATTGATTGACTTCTTTTACGTTCGCTAGCAGAGAAAAAGTGCGGTTCATTTTTAATGGATTGAAAATCCGCTCAACAATGAATTGTTCCCACTTTTGGCCGGAAACTTTTTCAATCACCTTACCCGCAACCACATAGAAAATGTTTTGGTAAATAAAGCTAGAGCGGAGCGAGTAACTTGGCTCGACTAACTCCATTTTCTTCAGAATTTCCTCAGATGAAATATCCATCACGCTCCACAAAAAGTCAGCATTGCCCACGCCACTGTTGTGGATGAACAAATCCCGAATTTTCAATTCACGCGTTGCGTGTATGTCATAGAGTTTAAAATCGGGAAGGTATTTTGTTACGGGATCATTCCAATTTACTTTTCCTTCATCTACTAACATGCCCATGCATACAGCTGTCATCGCTTTGGTGGTGGATCCGCAACCAAAAATGGTTTGCGTATCAACTAAATTAGTTGTCCCGATTTCACGCACACCATACCCTTTCTTAAAAATGATTTTTCCGTCTTTCACTACCGCTACGGCCAATCCCGGTACTTGCCATTCTTTGCGGGCATTTTCCACATAGGTGTCAAATTCTTTGAGTTGTTTGGTAAGGTCTTGGCCAAAACCAATGTTTGCGTTGAGGAGAAGGAGTAGAAAAATCTTTTTCATATGTTTCTTAGTAACTTAATGGTAAAAATTATTCCATCCAATTATACTTCTTTAACGAAGCTAAAACTTTCTTTCTTAAATCCATGATGGGTTCTGGTCGGTTGCAAAGCAGAACATAAATTATTTCCTTTTCTGGGATGCTTACATAATCGCTGCTGAATCCCCCTTGCGAACCTGTGTGTGATACAATTTTTACAGAATCACTAGGCTGCGACAAAAACCAACTGAAGCCAATGAACGGTGGCTCTTTCGATTTCCAGTTTTCATAAGCGGTGATGGTGCGTGAGCGTTCGATCGTTTCTTTTTTCAAGAATACCGATTTGCGCAACGCGATTTCATACTTGGCCAATTCTTCTACCGAACTCCACACTCCGCCATTGCCAGAAGCGGCAAAAGTAGGCTCTTCACCATAATCTAGTTCTTTCCACTGACCATCTTTGTTGACATAAGCATGCGATACACCCTTGTCGGGGAACGAACTATCGGTAATCAAGCTATTAACTATGCCCGCGGGTTTGAATATTTTTTCAGCAATGACCGATTGCCATTTTTTGCCTTTTATTTTTTCGATGATTAATGCTAGGCCATTGAAGGCGGGATTTGAATACTCAAACTGAGAACCGGGCTCAAATAGCAGTGAATCATTCTGTTTGATAGGGGCAAAGTTCTCTTCATCTTTGGCTGTAATCAAAAATTCCTCACTCAGCAACTTCCACCGATTATCGGGTAAACCCGAAGTGTGCGTAAGCAAATGATGAATCTGTACTTTTTGGGCAATGGACTTGTTTTTAAAATCAGGGAAATATTTACCCAAACTATCCAGCAATGAAAGTTTCCCTTCATCTACCAATTGTAAAATCGCATTCGATACAAAGGTTTTGGAAATAGAGCCGGTATTGAAAAGTGTTTGGGTGGTGATTTTTTCTTTTGTGTTTAAATCGGCCAAGCCGTATCCTTTTGAGAAGATGATTTTTTCTCCTTTCATGATGAGAATGGCGCTACCGGGTTCGGTTTCTTTAAACTCTTCGCTAAAGAGCAAATCAACTTCTTTGGCGAGTTTGCTTTCTGGTTTTGGTTGGCAACAAAATAGAAGCATTGTAATGACTAACGGAAGTACTATTTTCATGATATTGAAGTAATTTATTTGACCTCTTTTCCATTCATTTTTTTACACCCACTAACTTTACCAACCGATTTTGCTTTAATCCGTAATCTGCAATCCCTATCTCTTCTGAATAACGAACAATGGATAACCCACCAGCTTTTAGTATTATCTTTTTAACAGAATTTGAGATGCATCCAAAATCGGGACGGTTAATTTGCAGCCCAGCCTCTCGATGGAAAAACTCGAATACAAAAATACCTCTAGGTTTTAGGGACATTATGATTTTCTGAATCCTTTTCTCATCGTCTAAACACCCTTCATAAACATGCACAATCAAATCCCATTTGTTTACACCAAACTGAAATTGTTCTATTGGAATAAGTTCTGTAGCAATATTTATTTTTTCTTCTTTCGCTCTAGTGTTCGCAAAATCAACGGCTTCATTTGCAATGTCAATTCCGGTAACATCCCATCCCACCTTTGCCAAGTAAATGGTATTTCTACCTTGTCCCATGCCTAGGTCAAGCGCCTTGCCTGGTCTTTTCCCTTTTATTGATTCGACTAAAAGCTGATTCGGATTTTTATTGAATTTATAAGCGGTATCTTTTGTCAACGACCTGTTCCAGCGAATTCTTTCTCGTTCGAGTTGAGTAGAATCAATTTGTTCAACTTGAGCATAACCACTTTTGCTCAGCAGAAGTAGGAATAGATAAAATAGACACTTTCTAATCTCCATTAGTCTTTTGGTTTCCCATTTCGCAATAATGAACTAATCGCAATTACCACCCATACCGAATTGATAAATGTAAAGGGGTATGCTTCTTTGTAAACACTATTGATGATGAGCAAGATTCCACCAATCAAGTTTATTAATTGAAAAGGTAGTGAATCTGATTTTATTTTTTGATAACTGTTGAGAGCGTAAGCACCAATCACTAGGACTGAGCCAATCCAACCAATTGTTTCTATTAGAAGTTTCATGTTTTTAGTTCCTAGTTGCCTGTTCCTTGTTCCTAGTTGCCTGTTCCTTGTTCCTAGTTCTTGTTTCCCGTAACCAGCAAACGGCAACTGGTAACCGATTTCAATCCCTTAACTTTATTTTCAGCACCAACATGTCATTGGTAACGAACAGCGTCTTTCCATCAGCAGTAAGCGCGCAGTTGCTGGTCGCCTCTTCCAATTTTATTTTACCAAGCAGTTTTCCATCTCCACTAAAAATCCAAATACCACCCGGGCCAGTCGCAAAAATGTTTCCTTGCGCATCTACTTTCAAGCCATCAGGCAATCCTTTTTCTGTTTTGGCTTGCTCGGTGGCGTCCCACACAATTTTTCCACTGGTAATTTTTAACGAATCGTTGATGGAGTATTCATACCAACGTGCCTTTTCTGAATCTGAATTGGCGACATACATTTTTTTTCCATTTGGTGAAAAGCCGATGCCATTCGGGCGAGTCAAGGAATCAATCATTAACTGTACTTGGCCTTCGGCAGGAATGCGGTACATACCTTGAAAGGGTAATTCTTTTTTCGGGTCATCCATCTGTTTTTCCAAGCCATAAGCAGGGTCGGTAAAATAAATGTCGTAATTGTGGAATACTAAGTCGTTGGGACTGTTGAATCTTTTTCCATTGTATGTATCGGAAATAGTAGTGAAATCAGAAGCAGGTTCAGCAAGCGAAGTGTTCATCATGGCGATGCGCCTATCGCCATGCTGGCACAAGAGCAAATTGCCCTCGACATCCAACGTCAATCCATTCGAACCAGGTTCCCCACCGCGTGGTGCTTCTCCCGTGTAGCCGCTGGGTGTTAAATAAATCGAAGAGCCTTTTTCTTCCGTCCATTGATAGATGGTATTGGTGGGCACATCCGAGAACAATAATTTTTTGTCTCCTTCCAGCCAAAGTGCACCTTCCGTCCATTCGTAACCGCTGGCGATGACAGAAACGGTCAGTTGGTTTCCCACAATCGCATTTAATGCTGGGTCAAGCTTTTCTACGGAAACAGTTAGGCTGGTTTGTTGGGTTTCTTTTTTAGAGCCACACGCGATGGCAAGAGCAATGAAAAGAATTAATAATACTTTTTTCATTTTGGTGGAGTTAGGTTGGAACTGTTGAATACTTACGGTCAATTACCAGCAACCAGTATCAAGTATCCATCATCTCTATTATCTTTCGCCTTTAAATATACAAAACATGAGCGAAGTGATTGAGATACCCAAGCGGCCTGCAAGAACTTTTTTACCAGAAAACTTCAGCGTTACCAATTGGTCGGATTTAAAACCCTATTTCGATAAATTGTTAGAGCAGCCCATTACTTCGGCTGCCGATTTGAAGACATGGCTTCAGCACCGCAGCGAACTAGAGTCCGTCATCAGCGAAGAAGGAGGCTGGCGCTACATCCGCATGACATGCTATACTGACAATGAAGATTACACCAAAAGTTACCAAGATTTTGTTCAGCAAATTCAGCCAGAGATTGCACCCTATTCAGATTCATTGAATAAAAAAGTGTTGGAGTCTGCATGCTTAAAAGACTTGGAGCATGAGTCGGGCTATGGTATCATGATTCGCAATTTGAAAAAGGAAGTGGAGTTGTTTCGGGAAGAGAATATTCCGTTGGTGACCGAAATTACCACCGAAACGCAAAAGTATGCAGCAATCTCTGGTGCGATGATGGTGGAGCTAAACGGACAAGAGCTCACCCTCCAACAAGCGGGCGTTATTTTACAATCGACTGATAGATCCAAGCGAGAGGAAGTGTATCACAAAATATCTGAGCGAAGACGAACGGACAAAACGACCTTAGATGATTTGTTTACGAAACTGATTGGACTTCGCCATCAGGTTGCGTGCAATGCTGATTTTGAAAACTTCCGCGATTATATGTTTAAAGCATACGGGCGTTTTGATTATACCCCAAAAGATTGTTTTGCGTTTCACGAAGCCATTGCATCAGAAGTGGTGCCGATTTTGAATGAACTGTCCATCGATAGAAAAGAAAAATTGAAGGTAAGTCAACTTCGCCCGTGGGACAAGGCTGTGGATGCCGAAGGGCGCGAGGCGCTCAAAGCATTTACCGATGGAAGCGACCTTACTGAAAAGTCGATTCAGTGTTTTCAAAAGTTAGATCCATACTTGGGCAATTGCCTTTCAGTGATGAAAGAAATGGGGCACTTGGATTTGGAATCGCGGAAGGGAAAAGCTCCTGGCGGCTACAATTATCCTTTGGCGGAAATTGGCGTGCCGTTTATTTTCATGAACGCCACCAGCACCATGCGCGACATGACGACTATCATGCACGAAGGCGGCCATGCAGTGCATAATTTCCTGACCAAAGACTTAGAACTCAACGATTTTAAGTCTCCCCCGATGGAAGTGGCCGAGTTGGCGTCCATGTCGATGGAATTAATTTCGATGGATCAGTGGCAAATTTTCTTTTCGAACGATGACGAACTAAAGCGAGCCAAGCGCGACCAACTGGAAGATATTATTGAGACTTTGCCATGGGTAGCCACGATTGACAAATTTCAACATTGGATTTACGAAAACCCTGCACACACCACCGAGCAACGCAAAGAAAACTGGAACCGAATATTTGACGAGTTTGCTGATACTGTTACCGATTGGAGCGGATTGCAAGAAGCCAAGGATTACTTATGGCAAAAGCAGTTACACTTGTATGAAGTGCCATTCTACTACATTGAGTATGGCATGGCACAGTTGGGTGCTATTGCTGTATGGCGCAATTTCAAACAAAACAAAGCGAAGGGATTGGAAGGGTATATGAATGCGTTAAAGCTTGGTTACTTGAAATCAATACCAGAGATTTATCAAGCCGCGGGAGTCAAATTTGATTTTAGCAAGAGTTATATAGAGGAGTTGATGGAGTTTGTAAGGGCAGAGCTAAAAAAGCTTGATTAGCATAAGTTTAATAGTTTAGTCGATGGCAATGATTAAAGGCGAGTATAAAGTTGATACTGAGCGAATCCGCATTTTCTATAGGAAAGGTTTACTTAGAGCCATCAAAATTAGTGGGGCTGTTTGTTTGATTTTTATTTCATCTATTCTATTAATAATTGAAGATGGGCGTGTAGTAAAGATAGGCAAGGGTTTAAGAACTGTAACTATTAATTACAGTGATATTGGCAGAGTAATTAAATTGTCAAACGGAATTGTAATTGTAAAACGAGGTTTTTGGCCAGTTTTTAACCTCTACTTTAGGTATAGTAGGGCTACAGATCCATTAACTTTTTTGAAGAATGTTATTTTTATCCCGATTATGATTCAAAATTATGAAAGAATCAAAGGATACTTTATAAACAAAGAATATCTTTTGTCAAGAGAGGATAAAAACCAAATTTGAGGAATTTTAGATGATTTAAAATGCTCAGGCGACTGCATAAGCAAGGAGAGGTCTTTAATTGAATTCTTGTCTACTGCTTACTGCTAACTGGCTACTGCCTACTCTTAACTACCCTCTACTCTTATCCAATAACTGACTCAACTGCTCTGCCTCTTTTGCGCTCAGGTTCATCACATCGTTATCTGTCTGGTCCATTTTTTTGTCGATTTCGGCAAGCAAATCAAGGCCAGATTGAGTAATGATAACATCGGCTGCTCGCTTGTCATTGGGGCACTGACTTTTTTCTATCAGTTTTTTGACAATCAGTCGATCCAATAGTCGGGAGACGTCCGAGTTTTTATCAATCATACGGTTTTTGATTTCGGCACCCGAAATTTTGGTCGGATGTTGTCCACGTAAAATCCGGAGGATGTTGAATTGTTGGTTGGTTATGCGGTACGATTTAAAGAAGGCATTGTTTTTATCGATAAGCCAATTGGCTGTATAAAGCAGATTGATGACTGCCTTTTGGTGGGCGTTACGAAATTTTGGTTGCTTTATTTCGTCTTCTATTTTCATTTCCTAAAAAAAATCCACGGCTAAAAGATAGCCGTGGATCTATTTTGTTTTATTTCGATTAGTCTTTTGTAAACTCTGCGTTAGCTGTGATAACCACTTCTTCACTTAACATTGCACTGCCATATTTTGCTCCGAAATTGAAATCAGATCTTTTAATTGTTCCTGAAACTTTAAAGCCCGCCACTGTCTTTTTGTTATAGGGGTGAGCTACAGGGCCATTTACTACCACATCTAAAGTTACCGGCTTGGTTACACCGTGCATAGTAAGGTCGCCAGCCAATTTGTATTTTTTTCCGTCAACTTTAGTTAAAGATTTACTTTTGAAAGTAAGGTTTCCGAATTTCGGTGCATCAAAGAAATCCTCATTCTTTAAATGCTTATCACGGTTTTCGTTGTTGGTATTAACGCTATTTACGTCTGCAGAAAATTCCACTACTGCATCACTGAAATCTTCTTTTGCCGATGTTAGTTTTGCATCGAACGAGTTAAATGAACCCTCTACATCAGAGATCAATAGGTGGGTAATGCTAAATCCAACTTTTGCGTGAGCTTTATCAAGCGTCCAGGTTTGTGCCATTGCGGTGCTCGCTACGAACAGGGCAATGATTAGAGTATTTAATTTTTTCATAGTTATTTGATTTTTGTGCAATGATAAACGAAGTTGATAAATATATGTTTAAACATATATTATTTTTTTGTTAACATACTGATTATCAATAACTATAAATTTAGCCAATAAGTAAACTTAAGAACAATGGCCCTAAGTTTTGGCTGCCAACTTTGGTATTGAACACCATCTTTGAACTCATCGCTAGCGAAATAATTATCGGTGTAAGAGATAAAAAGATCGGAAACGGGTCTAAAGCGCCACTGCAACCTTGAGTTAATATTGATGTTATTAATCTGATTATTATACTGCACAAATGTTGTCCAGAATAAGCTACGCGAAAAAGTAAAGTCAAAGCGAGGGCCAATCAAAATAAGGTCAGCGCTTTTGTAAGGTGCCGGCAAGTTTATCTTGTTATAACTAAAATTGAGCGAAAGCACAGCATAGGGTTGCGCACGATAGTTAAGGGTGCCCACCAAATTCAATCGTGTTCCATTAAAGTATTCTCCTGAACGAGTAGAGAGATCAAAAAATAATTTCTTGCGAGCATCCGAAGTGAAATTAGCGACAATTACTTTGTTGGTATAATCAGTTCCCTTTTCTAATTCAAGTCCTTTGGTGTTGGTAGGGTCGAAAGCCGAAAATAAGTACACATACTCTTGCCGAAGCCGAATACTGAATTGGGCAGTATTTTGAAATCGGATTCGGTACATGAAGTTAAAATCGTAGTCTGTAGTACCATACTTTTTGTTTCCAATCACATCAAAATCCAAACCAGGGCCGTGGCTATTGACTACTTTTGATTTTGGATAGAAGTTATACCAAATGGTGGGAGCCAATCGGAGATAATCTTTTCTACGCGCGAATCCAACCTCAGGATTGTAATTCGCACCAATGTTCATAGCCGTTCCAGAGATATCCCAGCGAAGGGTATTGTAGGCGAGCCTTGTCGACATTGCAAATGCAGAGTCAGTTTGTTCGTTACTTATTGACCTGTGATAATAAAACTTCCCATTCCAACGGTTGTCTTTACTCGCCAGGTTATAATCAAGGCCAATAACCCGGTTGTATTTTTGTGGACTGATTAAGAAATCGCCTTTGACGGAGTCTTGAAAGGCTTGTTTGTTAATGAAAATCATTCCAATGTTTGATCGGGCAAAAACTTTGCGTTGAAAGGTAGCAACAGTGTAATTGGTGGATGGAAGCTTGTTTGCCTTATCCTCGCCTCCCTGCATTGAAAGCAAGCCTACACGCAAATTGTTGTTTACCTTACCACTGAGCCGCGCACCAAAATAGATTGGATTTTCAATGTTCTGCCCGGTGTTCTGATCGCGCGTAACTCCAATCCTACGGGAGAAGAAGGGCCGCATCCCTTCTCCACCAAAATCAGAAAACAGGTCTGCGTTTTCTAAGAAAAATTGCCTTCGCTCGGGAAAGAAAATTTCAAAGCGATCCAAGTTTGTTACCTGCTGATCGACTTCTACTTGAGAAAAATCTGGATTAACAGTGAGGTCTAAGTTTAGCGCTGGGCCGATGGCAACCTTTGCATCACCGCCAATAGCACTTGCTTGGTCAGGTGGTTTCCCCACTACAAAATCTTGGTTGTTGCGCGTGGCCAAATAGGGAATGATCGAAACATTTCTTCCGGGCTTATCTAAGGGCTTGTCCCAAATTAACTGCCGCATAAATGCCAATGCAATCAACGGAAAATTTCGAGGGATTGGAGACCATGTTGACCGTTCGGCATTTTGGCTATCAATACGATAAAAATTGATGTTCCATGAGCTTAGCCCATCTTTATACCGAATTGATTGGAATGGAATCGCGAACTCGCATACCCAGCGGTCTTCCAACATCTGGGCTTCCGAAAACCATTTGTTATCCCAATTCAACGACAGGTCACTTTGGTTGGTGCTGCCCCCGTTGGCGACTAAGCCTTCGCGCTGCACCCCAAACGGATTGATACCAAATTGAAACGAGTTGGTATTGTCTTTAAACGTATCGAACTGCACCACAAACGAGTCGTTGGCTTCGCCTCGAAAATCTCTGCGCAGCGAGGGGGTCACATATTTGCGTGGCCCCAAATTGTGCATGGTAGCGAACACATAGATGAAATTTTCATCGTAGGTCATGCGCACTTCCGTTTGTGATTTGGCATACGAAGAATCGAACGGAAAAAACTGCTTGAACTTGGTGGCCACTTCCGAATCTTTCCACACGGCCTCATTCATCTCCGCATCGATGGTCATTTTTTCGCTTGTCTTTTTAATGTGCAGGCCTGGCAATTGTGCCGAAGAAACCAATGAGCAAAAAAGAAAGCCGATCAGTAGATATTTCACAAATTCGAATGACTACGAATCTACAAAAGTGCTAAAAAAGAATTTGTGCAAGGAATGAATTTGATAGAAGGGTGATTTTTAATGTGGTACGCAGCTACTTTACGCGTCCCCGTCCTGCCTCCATCACCGCATAATCGCGAGCTATCTGAAATGAATCTGAAGCTAAGTGCTCAGCGGCAGGGCCTGTTTGTTCAGGTACAAACCCACCTTCGCTGGCCCACCATTTTTTCGCATTCTCGCGAGCCACGGTTTTGTCTACTTCAAAGTAGTTGATGATGGAATCAGAAACTATCCACGGCTTGGCAATGGTGGCATATTTATCAAAAATCATGGACCGCATTTGCGTGCCGCTCGGTTGGTTCTTAAAATGTGAAACTGTGTACGACATGGTTTCGGGTTCGGTCATCACCATGTCCCAATACTTTTTAGATGTAATCACATCTTTGGTCGTCAATAAATAGCCAAATCCATTTTCAATGGGTTCTTTGGTAATCTGGCAAGTGGCCTTTAATTCTTTCTTTTTTTTACCAAACAATGACATCAGTGACATGGGTAGTAGGTTTTATCTAGTAGATACTCCAAAGTAACCAAATAGTTGCACTAAAGGATGTAAAAAGTTGTAACGAATGACATTAAATGTTACTATAAAGCCTTGAAGTGTAGATTACGACCCCTTACCCTGGGCCTTTTTCAACTTCTCAATTTTCTCATGTTTGCTCAAAAACTCATCCAATTGCTTTACCGGCAGTTTTTTGGCAATGATTTTCTTTTTGTCATCTAAAATGTAAATGGTAGGCGTGGTTTCGGCATGATAGAGCTTCATATAATGCTCTTTAATATAGGTGCGAGGCCCGTTTACGGTAATCCAAGGGGTTTTAAATTCTTTGATAAAGTTCTTCATTTTAGCCAAAGAACTATCCTGTGCTACAGCAAACACTTCAAAATTGTATTTTGCTTTGCTCTTGGTGTAAAACTCTACCAGCTTGGGTGTTTCTTCTCGGCAGTGGCCACAATCCGGATCAAAGATGTATAAAATGGTGTACTTATTTTTGATGTCATACATCGAGCGTGGCTGCAGGTTTTGATCTTGCATGATCAGATTGGCACCCGTGCGGCCAATCATGCTTGAACGGATTTTATCGGCATGATCTTTTAAATTTTTCTTCACAGGCGAGGTAATCCAAAAATCCATTTCGCCAGAAGCATAATATTTGTCATACAGGTTGACAAACACTTCATCGAGTCCCATAATTTCGGGCTGTTGGTACATTACCATACAGTTGTAGATAAAGTATTTGTAGGTCTCTTGATTTTTTTTGGTAATCGCTGCCAATTGGTTGATCACTTTGGTGATGGTATCGGGGGCGGGCAAAAAGAGTTTTTCTAAGTATTCTTTTACTTTTTCTTGATAAAAAGGGCTAGGCATACGGATGAGTGCATCATCAGCTAAATCGAAGTTATCAAAGAAGTGCTGACGGTAATATTTCAATTGAAAAGTGGAGTCTATGCTGCCATCGGCTTTTTTAGGTGGGGCGGGAACATCGATTTGTTTGGTGGCTTTCAATAAACGGGCAGTAAGAGAAGTGGGGTGCTTTTCAATGACGGCCGATTGATACGCCATTACCTTATCATTGATTTTAGAAAATTCTTCGCGGGCTGCTTTTTTCTGTTCATCTTTAAGTAGGCTATCTTGAAGGATTTTGATAAAGGGCTCTGCTTCTTGCCTTCGGTCACCCAGAAATAGCAGGTTATCAAAGTACAGTTTATTGTCTTCATCATTTTTAACCACCATATTTTTGATGTAATCATCAGCGTTGGTCTCTAAAGCAAAGAAGGTATTTTTCCCGACTACAAAATCAAACAGCTTCGTTTTGTTCAATACCAAAAAGTAAACGCCTTGCGCCAATGGTTTTTTGCCATCAAAAACAAACTGCCCACCTTTTACTTGGGCAGTATCACGCAGGTGCGTGCTTTCTCCATAATAATTGCCCAAATAGGCCGTGGTATCTTTCCAACCCTTTATCTTAAACTCGATTTTGTATAAATTCTGCGCGTAACCGACACTTGAAAAAGCAATTAACAGAGACATGAATGCACTTCTTCTCATAATTTTCAGATTAACGTACAAATTTCAGCAATAAGTTGATTCAATACAATCGCAATTAATAGGCCAAGATAGGGGGTGGTAACAGATAAAATTCTTAATGGTTTGTTAATTTATATTTTTGTGTGTGCAGAACAGAAAGTTGATTGTTATCGTTGGTCCCACTGCCGTGGGTAAAACCGCTTTGGCCATTCGCGTGGCTAAACAGTTGAAAACGGAAATTCTATCGGCCGACTCAAGGCAAATTTATAAAGAGTTGGAAATTGGTACAGCCAAACCTACCGCAGCTGAGTTGGCCGAGGTGAGTCACCATTTTATCAATTCACATTCTATTCAAGAGACTTTCAACGCAGCCAATTTTGGAATACAAGCATCAAAATTATTGGAAGAACTGTTTCATCAGCATGAATATGTAGTGGTATGTGGAGGTTCAGGATTGTACATAAAAGGATTGTTAGAAGGGTTTGATGAGATGCCGCAAATGCAGAATGGAGTAAGGGAAAAAATTATTCACGCATATCAGCAAAACGGGTTGGCTTGGCTCCAAGATCAAGTAAAGAAACTGGATCCTGCTTATTTTGAAATCGTAGATGTACAAAATCCGCAGCGGTTGATGCGCGCATTGGAGGTGATTGAATCAACGGACAAACCATTTACGGCTTGGCAGCTAAAATCTAAGAGAATATTGCCCTATCAGGTGATCAAGATCGGCTTAGAATTGGAGCGAGATCAGTTGTATGCCCGGATTGATGCCCGGATGGATGCCATGATTGAGGGTGGGTTGTTTGAAGAGGCAGCCAAATTTTATCCGCAAAAGCAATTGAATGCATTGCAGACGGTTGGCTATAAAGAGATCTTTGATTTTATGGATGGATTGTATGATAAGGCAGAAGCAGTCCGGTTATTGAAAAGAAATTCAAGGCACTATGCGAAGCGACAACTTACTTGGTTTAAACGCGATGAGGAAATTAAATGGTTTGGTTCTGCTGATGCTGCTTGGGAGTTCTTGGTAAGTGGTAACTAGTAAGTGGTGGTTGGTAAGTGGTATTCGGTCATCGGTATTCAGTTTTCAGTTTTCAGTTTAGTGGTAGGTAGGCCGCGTAACGTACTCCTTAATCCTTACTACTATCTCCTAACTCCAAATATTCTGACTTCTGACTTCTTTTTAACAACTTTGAGATTCTAATTATTCACGTGAACAAAGTTTTAATTGTAACTTATTACTGGCCTCCCTTTGGCGGAAGCGGTGTGCAGCGCTGGCTAAAGTTTGTCAAGTATTTGCCTTCATTTGGCTATCAGCCATTTGTCTATACCCCTGAAAATCCATTTGTGGAAATTCAAGATGCGTCTTTATTGAAAGATGTTCCAGCGGAGGCGGAGGTTATCAAACTTCCGATTTGGGAGCCCTATCAATTATTTCATAAATTCAGCGGCAAAAAGAAGCAAACTGATTTTGTGAGTACGGGCAAAACCTCCTTCTTCCAGAAAGCGGCCTTGTTCGTTCGCGGTAATTTTTTTATTCCCGATGCCAGAAAGTTTTGGGTGAAGCCATCGGTATTATTCTTAGATGATTTTTTAAAGAGCAATCAAATTAACACCATCATTACCACGGGGCCACCGCACAGCATGCACTTGATTGGACTGAAATTAAGGCAGAAAAACCCAACCCTAAAATGGGTTGCAGACTTTCGTGATCCGTGGAGTGAATGGGATCTGCTGGACACTTTCTCGCTCACCGATTGGGCAAGAAAACGACACCAGTTGTTGGAAAGAAAAGTATTGACTACAGCCGATGAAGTAATCACCATTGCGCCTTATCATCAACAACGGTTGGAGACTCTAAGCGGACGAAAAGTGAATCTGATTACCAACGGTTTTGATGAAGATGATTTTAAAGACATCGCACATCAACCTACTGTAAAATTTACTCTCCGACACATTGGTGTGGTTGATGAACTGCGCGATCCACGGCCAATAATGGAGGTGCTCAGAGAATTAATCAATCAAGGTCAACTATCAAAAGACGAGATTATGGTGGAGTTCATTGGTAACGTCAACTCCCGATTTGTAAATGACATACAACAAGACCAAGTATTGCATTCAATTACTTCATTTGTTCCACATCTTCCGCACAGCGAAGTATTGAAACGATACGGGACTACAGATGTTCAGTTGTTGGTATTGGCACACACCGCCATTGCCCCTGGCAATTTGCCCGGGAAATTTTTTGAGTACTTAGCTTCTGGCAATTTCATCATTGGCATCGGCCCGGAAGATGGGGATGCAGCAGCAATACTTAAACAAGTAGGCGCGGGGTCGATTATGGAACGGACCAACAAAAAAGATCTGAAGAAAATTATTTTAGAGAGATATGTCCAATGGAGAAATCCAGTTACTAAAAATAAGCTCCATGCTTCGGTTTTTTCTCGTAAGAGCCTAACGCAGCAGTTGGCAAAAATCTTAGCATCTTTGCGCGCGTGATCACCAAAAATTTCATTAAGAGCTCTATGATTTATACACTGGCGGGGGCATTGCCCATGGCCAGCGCGATCATCTTGATGCCTTTTTATGGGAGTTTACCACCCGATGTGTATGGTTCGTTCTCCATTTACCTCGGGTTTTCGTTACTGGTGCAAATTGTTGTTACCTATAGTTTTGACGCGTCTATTTATTTAAATTATCACGAGCACAAAAGCGACCCGAAATCACTCGGCATATTTGTCAGCAGTGCTTTCTTGTTCATTCTTTTGCTCAGCGCGGGCGTAGGGTTGTTGCTTGCACTGCTCGGTAATTGGATTTTTGATTTCGTATATGGAGCTGGTAAAATTCCGTTTTTACCATTTGGTGTACTTTCCGTAGCAACGGGTATATTTCAAGCAGTGTTTAAGGTGAACAATAGTCTTCTGCAAACACAGGGCAAAGCATCTACTTTTTTGTGGATTAATGTGTTCTCTTTTTCCGTCATTGCGGGTCTCACTATTCTTGGTTTGACTTTTTTACCGAATACCCTTTGGGGACCGGTGGGGGGTAAGTTGTTAGGTGCATTGATTTCGGCAGCATGGGTTTTGGGCAGTGTTTTTCGACAATTTGGTTTTCATTTTCATTGGAAGTCGTTGAAGCCAACTTTTGAGTTCAACAACTCTTCGCTGATTTATCAGATTCAGCAATGGTTTATTAACTACTATGATCGCATCATTATTTTGATGGTTATCTCAAAAGCAACCGTGGGCTATTACGATGTAGCCCTCAAATTTTTGCTTGCCATTGATTTTGTGCTAACGGGTCTAAACGCCACCATTCATCCAAAGGTGCTTGGTAAAGTTTACGACCAATCAAAAAAGTCAAGTACGGTCGAAATCAACCGATATTATAATGGGTTAACAGGTGTTGCAATTTTGGCCGTGACGGGCAGCATTTTACTTTTTCCGCCCGTGATTGAAATCTTCTTCACCAAGCCATACCAGGCGGCTATTCCGCTTATTCCATTTGCTGCATTGGTTTACTTGCTTCGGCCATTGCGCTTATGGGTGGCCATGCCCTACGCAGCGTTGAAGTATTCAAAGCCGTTGCCGTACTTTTACTTGTTGGTAGCTATTGTTAAGATCGCGTTGTTATATTGGCTGGTGCAGCAGTGGGGAGTGTGGGGAGCGATTATTTCAACAATAGTGAGTTATATGGTGGAGATTTTAATTTTGTTTTGGGGTATAAGAAATCGGTTTCATTATAAGTTTAATGCCTTTAAGTTGATAGTTGCTCCCTTATTGCTAGGGGTAAGCATTTTATTATTGGAGCCATGGTTGGGTGTTGACTACCCTTGGCAGCTTCACGCATTCTATGTTATTTTGAGTGGCTTCGTATTGTTGTGGGCGTATAGAAATGAGTTGAAAATTTTTATTACAGGTCAAATAGTAAAATAGAACCTACATATAATTGATTAATCTGCATGAATGATCTTGAATCATATTTTGTTAATAATTCTGGAAGGCAAATCTTTAAGTGGCATCATTATTTCGAAATCTATGATCGCCACTTCAAAAGATTTAGAGGTAAGGAAATCGTAGTTGTAGAGATTGGGGTTTTTCAAGGAGGCAGTTTACAAATGTGGAAAAATTATTTTGGATCTGCCGCAAAGATTTATGGCATTGACATTAATCCACGGGTAGAAGAATTACGTGAGGAAAACATTGACATTATTATTGGGTCTCAATCCGATAAGAATTTTCTGAGAAAACTGAAAAATGAACTTCCGCCAATTGATATTTTGATAGACGATGGAGGCCATAAGATGAAACAACAAATTTTTACCTTTCAAGAGTTGTTTAGCAAAGTAAAACCAAATGGTGTTTATGTGTGTGAGGATTTAGCCACCTCTTACCACTTGGGTTATGGAGGAGGATATAAGAGAAGAGGCACATTTATTGAATTCTCAAAGAACTTGATTGATAAACTAAATGCATTTCATTCTGAGCAAAAATCATTTCAGGTGAATCAATTGACAACGTCAATTGATTCCCTTCACTATTATGATAATGTGTTGGTGATTGAAAAACGACTAAGAGACAAACCGATAGCAACAAAAACAGGCGTACCTGTTTTGGGCGATGATACAACCTTTCCCACAAAAGGTTTTGCCTATGATGTTTTGTATTTCGTTAACAAGATTTTGCAATTCTTGAGGTTGCCAAGTTTTAAGCTTAACAAATAGTATTTATTGAGTTTAAAATGAATTTTTCACACTTCTTACTCACTCAATTCAACCTAAAATATTCCCCCAAACTTTCAGAGGAATCATACAAGGAATGGATAAGTTGGACAAGAAATCGGATTGAACTATTCAAGAATTATTGCCTTCCTTCAATTTTAAATCAATCAAACAAGGAGTTTATGTGGATTATCTTTTTCGATAAAGATACCCCATCCGAATTTTTTTCATTCAAGAAGGAGCTTGAACGCTATGATTTTATCAGAATCTGCTATTTGAATGGAATGGAGGATTTCTTTCTTAATTATATAAAGGAGGTAAAGAACTACGCAGAGCCCTCGGATCAATGGATAATGACCACTCGACTGGATAATGACGATATGCTTCATCGCGATGCCATGAAACTAATCCGGGAGAATTTTATTCCAAAAGATAAATTCATGATTTCATTGGCGTCAGGCTATGTATTGGACATAGACCGAAAAGTGTTATCACATTATTTTTATCCAATGTCTCCTTTTATCTCCTTGGTTGAGTCTCTGTCAAATTCTCCTGTTGGTATTTTTGTAAAGCCGCATACTCAATGGAATAACCTCCGACTGTTTGTATTTAACGAAATCTATTTGGATATACTTAATCCAACGAAGAGATTAGCCCGATTTATTTTGGAAAAACCAATGTGGATCCAAACGTTTCATGGAAAGAATGTTAGTAATAGTTTTTACCGGGGCCTCCCGGTGCGTAAGGACAAAGTGCTAAATGATTTTGGAATTGGCCTAACTTCCGTGGGAATGAAATTGAGGGAGTTGCCAAAGTTTGCCAATTATGTAATATGGAAACGATATTTGAAATCATTCATAGTTAAACTCATTCTTCAAAAGTAGATATGTCATTTATAGGCCGAATTTTACAGTCAAATTTCCCAAAAGTTTATACAATTGTAACTTCTGGTATAAACAAAATGATCTTACGCTCTCGGCCTTACTCGATATATATTACAGATGGGTTGGGAGGTAGCTTCAAAGATTATCTTGTGAAGTACGATATGCCTCTTAAAATCAACTTGCTTAAACGCGACCTTGATCCGGAATCAATTGATCTTGTTGATGTGATAACAAAAAGGGTAATGAACTATCCCGATGAAGGTAATAAGCAACGCATACAAAAGAATGCTCCGATTATTGGTGGGTTATTGCCGGTAGAGACAAAATCTTCTCAGCAATCTATGCGACAGCAAATTCATATAGAGACAAAGGAAATTCGTTTACCAACTCAAATGATGGAAGAGTCAGTTTTTTATTTTTATCATGGCTTGCGGCTACTGCCAACCAAGGTAATTGAGTCCATTAGAGGTCAGCATTTTATTGATGTGGGGGCGTATATTGGGGATTCTGCCATTGCGTTATATAAATATCAATACAGCAAAATATTTTCCTTAGAGATTTCTCAAAAGTCAATCGATAGATTTCAATTGAACCTGCGCAATAACAAAATCCCATCAGAAAGATTTTTGGTTATTAATACAGGAGTGGCATCTTCTGATAAAGAACCACCCATTCAAATGTTTGATACGGGTTCCGCTGGATTTAGTCCCTATCGGATAACGGGTAGGTATGATAAGATAGAAGTGCAAAGGAAATCAATTGATTCAATAGTCAATCAATATTCAATCGAGCCGAAATTCATAAAAGTAGATATTGAAGGAGCGGCCATGGACTTTGTGAAAGGAGCTCAGAAAACGTTGTCAAAATTTCGTCCTGTTTTATCAGTTGCCATTTATCATAACCCTATCGAATTCTTTGAAGTTAAGCCAGCGCTGGAACAATTACTTATGAATTATACTTTTTTGATCAGGAAGTTATCATCGCAGGTAAAGTTTAATCAGATTCATTCAGAAGTTGTGCTTTTAGCTTATCCTAATGAGTTACTAAATTAGTCTTTTGTAATTTTTTGGTCAATTAAACTTGCCACAACTGATAAGAACAAATTTCTGTTCTTTTCGGCCGTAAGTTCTATAGCTGCTGTTCTTGTTTGTTGCTTTAAATAGCGTAGCTTTTCTGCGGTAAGAGTATTTAGCTTTGCCGCTAATGTCATCGGTGTGAAGTCTTCTGATACAACTCCAATATCATACTTGTTCACAATCTCTGCCATTTCGGGTGTTGGGCCAATCGCAATGGCCAACTGCGCCTGAATGAAGTCAAATAGCTTATTCGGCAACGTGTTGGCGTAGTTGAAATTAACAGGTGGCAATAAAAAAACGCCAATGTCATACTGATTGATGAATGGCACAATCTCGCTGCTTTTGAGGGCAGGCAAAAAACGAATTCGTTTATCGTTACTTGCCAGCGATTTTAGGTAGTCGATATACCCTTTTGTTTTGTTCGAAGCACTGGGCGGCACTATCAGCATTAAATCAAGCTCAAAGCGTTCGTCCAAGTGTTTCATCATCTCAATCATCAACTCCAATTTGCGAGAGGGTGTGGAACCACCGTGATGGATCATCCGTATTTTTTCGGTTACGGGGCTTGGTTGAATAGCATAGTACCAATTCGCATTCGTAATAACGGTAGGTTTTACGCCAAAATTCTTTTCGTATTCAACGGCCAATCCTTTTCCAACGGTGGTCATGGCCGCTACTTTGGGAATATATTTCTTGCACAGATAAGTATTGAACCCTTTGAAAAAAATCCGCCAACTTAGGCGATCCTCGAAATGCCGGGGGGCATATTCGTGGGCGTCAAATAAAACTGGAGTACTTGAATAAAATTGAAATGCCCAAGGCAACGATTCAATATCGTTGGCAATGACCAAATCAAACTTTTTATTTAGTAGCAAACTTTGTGCTTGCTTGGATGGGTGTAAGATTCGGAAAGCCAGATTATAAAATCGGGCAACTAATAAAAAAGCAGAAACAATTTTCTTGAAAAGACCTAGTACCGGTTTACTGATTTTTATAAACTCGTATCCATCATTTTCTTTTCCACCAAAAGCCAAAACATACAGTTTGTAATTTTCTTTAAGAAAAGCAATTTGCCTGGCTACTCGGGCATCGTGCTGAATATCTGAAAAGACGATAATGAGTATCCGCTTCATTTCACAACAGCTTTTAATCTCTTAGGATTCTCCTTCAAAAAGGCACCCCACGATGCAACTTTTTTTCGATTGCTGGCTGCAATCCCTTTGGAATAGTGATGGCAAACCGCTACCGCCAGTGCATCGCTGGCGTCTAATAGTTTGGGCAATTCTTTGATTGAAAAAATCTGCATCAGCATTCTGGCTACTTGCTCTTTGCTGGCATTTCCATTTCCGGTTACGGATTGCTTTACTTTTTTAGGTGCGTATTCAGTAATGGGCACTTCTCGGTAAAGTGCGGCAGACATCGCCACCCCTTGCGCGCGCCCAAGCTTGAGCATAGATTGAACATTTTTCCCGAAGAAAGGAGCTTCTAGCGCTACTTCATCCGGCTTGTATTCGTCTACCAGCCCGAGCACACGGTCAAATATTTTTTTAAGCTTCAGCGCATGGTCGCCATACTTGCCCATGTTGATAACACCATATTGTAAAAGCGTTAATTGATTGCCTTTGATAAGAATGATGGCATAACCCATTACATTCGTGCCGGGGTCGAGCCCTAAAACAATTCGCTCCTTTGCAGACTTCAGGTTTTCTTTGATTGTTTTTTTCTCCATTTTGCTGGGCAAGTTATAGTTATATGACGCTTTTACAAAACAAGGTTAGCCAAAACAGGCGAGTAGGTTGCCCTGCCAACGGCCAACTGCCAACTGCCGACTATTTCCAATGACTCTCTACTTTTTAATCATATTCGGAATCTACTTCGTGCTCGTGCTTGCCTTTCTGGTTGGCTGGTTTATAGCGATTCAATCCGATACCAAAAATTTAGTTGAGGGGCGTTTCATCACCGTCATTGTGCCGTTTAGAAACGAGGAGAAATGTATTTTAGATTTACTTAACTCCATTGCCAAACAAACCTATCCTCCAAATTTATTTGAAGTGATTTGTATAGATGATGATTCTACTGATGCTTCGAAATCAAAAGTAGAACTCTTCTGCCAGCAACATTCAAATTTTAAATGTATCCAGTTGGGTGATGGAATGGTTGGGAAAAAGAAAGCCATCACGCTGGGCATACTACAAAGTAAGGGAGAGCTTATCGTCACAACAGATGCAGACTGTACGGTAAGTCCTCAATGGTTGGAAAAGATAAATTCAAAATTTTCAAATCAAACCCAGCTATTGATAGGTGCCGTTAAAATTGAATCGAACGGTACTTTCTTTTCGAAATTGCAGGCCACGGAGTTTGCCAGTTTGATTGGGTCAGGTTTTGCCACATCGGCCTACCAATTACCCACCATGGCCAATGGTGCCAACCTAGCCTTTCGAAAGCAAGCATTTGATGAAGTAAATGGCTATGCGGGAAGTTTTGAGATTGCTTCGGGAGATGACGAGCATCTGATGCGTAAAATTAAAATGGCTTTCCCTAATTCCATTCAGGTATTGGCACAACCTGAAGCAATTGTTTCAACCCAGCCACAACCTTCTTTGAATGACTTTGTTCAACAACGTGTTCGGTGGGCTGGTAAGTGGAAGTTCAATCAATCGGTCTTTACTCGACTTTTGGCGGTATTTGTTCTACTATTTCAAGTTAGTTGGTTGGCACTGATTTTATTTTTTGCTTTTGGAAAAACGAACTCACAAGTGAGCATGGGATTGATTCTTACCAAAATATTTCTGGAGTTTCTTTTTTTATATGCCGTTCAGTTGTTTCTGAAAATGAAATGGCAGTGGATGCCTTTTTTTGCGTTGCAACTTCTTTACCCGATGTATGTTGTGTTTGTGGCGGTTAGATCTAATTTCCTCCATCCAAATTGGAAAGACCGAACGGTTTAGGTTGTATTTTTTTCATTCAAATTGTTTACCTTCGATAAAATTTCAATTCCTATGAAATCTGAGGAGAGAATCATTGAGCTTTTGGCAGAATGTCTGAAAAAAACTGATCAACTTCTTGATAGGATGGATCGTACTGACAAAAGCGTTGAAATAATGAGCAGAGCGCTTGCGGAAGACGGCATAAAATTTAATCAGATGAACGAAAAGTTCAATGAGATGAACGAGAAGTTCAATGAGATGAATCAGAGATTTGATGAGAGGAATCAAAGATTCGAAGAAAAGTTCACGCAAATGAATAGCAAATTTGATACGATGAACGAAAAATTCGACATCATAAATCAAGACATCAAGATTATGCTTGGCGAACTTATCTCTCTTTCAAAAAGAGTGTCTGTTATAGAAGAGAAGTAGCAAAGAACATCAAATTACCCTTTCTCGTACCAACTTCGCTTCGTATTTTTACACCATGCCCGAAGCTGCCCTACGTAAAAAATTAGAAAAGAAAGAACTGGAACTCAATTCTTTGCTGGAGATAACACAGGCTATTAATAATAACGTTTCAGAAGATTCCCTTTATAAGATTTTTAAGTTCACCCTCCGTTCAAATTTGCAACTTACCAAGTTGGCTCTTTTTGTGCGCGATCAAATTTGGAATTGTAAAGTAAACTTTGGCACCACGGCCAACTTTATGAAATCGAAGCTGGACAGCCGTTTTGAAATGGTGAAGCGCATCCACCAGATGACGGAGTTTGAACAATGCCCATTCCACGAGTTTGACATGGTCATCCCCATCGCGCATAAAGGCGAAACACTTGCATTGGTTTTTGTGGGTGGATTAAACCATCAACCCAATTCACCAGAGTTGGAAGAGAACGTGAAGTTTATTCAGGCACTAAGTAATATCATTGTGGTGGCCATCGAGAATATGAAGTTGGCCAATCAACAACTACAACAAGAAGCCTTTCGCAAAGAATTGGAGATCGCCAGCGATGTACAGCAGTTTCTTTTTCCAGAAAAATTACCAAATACCGAACACCTAAAAATTGAAGCCAGTTATTTGCCTCATGATATTATTGGTGGCGATTATTACGACTACATCCCCATCAACAAGAATCAATTTTTGATTTGCGTTGCCGATGTCAGTGGTAAGGGAATTCCTGCCGCACTGATGATGAGTAATTTTCAAGCTTCGTTGCGAACACTATTGCGACAAACACCTAACCTCACTGAAATTGTGGAAGCACTTAATTACCAAGTGTTCGACAATGCGAAAGGCGAAAAGTTCATTACTTTTTTTGGGGCGATTTACGATATCAATTTGCGAACAATGGTCTATGTCAATGCTGGCCATAATCCGCCCCTATTATTCGATAAGAAAAACGGTGTGCGATTGCTTGAAGACGGCAGCACGGTGCTTGGTGCCATGCAGTCGTTGCCTTTTATCAACGAAGGTTTTATTACAGATTTGGCTGAATTTACGCTATTGGCCTATACCGATGGTGTAACAGAAACTAGCAACGATGAGGGAGTCGAATTTGGCCAACAGGCTTTGATTGATTATTTTGAAATGAATAACCAAAAAGAGTTGAGCACCATCCACCAAGACATTATTGTACAGCTAGATGGCTTCAAGGGCCGTAATAGCTACCGCGATGATATCACCTTGTTGACTTGTCGAGTTGAGTGATGAACAAAGCCCCCTTAAGCAGAAACCAAAAACTAATTCTACTGATCCCGCCTTTGTGGGCAAGCCTATTTGATATTGTTGTTACCATTGTTCATCAGCCTCAGGAATATTGGAGTGGCAAACTAACTGCCGCCAACGAAGGCAATCCCATTGGTAAATTTATGATGACCAATCATGTCAGTGGTATTTTTATCATATCTATATTCTGGTTAGCACTTATTGCTGTGTTGGGATATTACCTATCAAGAATGCTGTCACGAATCTTTCTTGTTTTTGTTTTGATTGTTCATTGTTGGGCTGCCTCCACTTGGATAAGTCCTCGATATGGATTTTGGTCGGTCATTGTTTTAATGGCTTTCAATTCGATTTTGTTTTGTTGGATGGATGCGTTAGTAGCTAAGAATCACAAATCACCAATCCCTGCCCAGCGCCTCGCAGGGACAAATCAACAATCATAAATGCTTATATACCGCACCCCTTCCTTCCTTCCATGGATATTCTCCAATCTTCTATGGCGAGTGGAAACCAAAGCCAAAGAAATTTATCTCACGTTCGATGATGGCCCCATACCCGGCCCAACTGAATTTGTGTTGGATACATTGAAGCAGTTCAATGCCAAAGCAACTTTTTTTTGCATTGGTGAAAACATTAGTAAGCATCCAGAAATATTTCAACAAGTTATTATCGAAGGCCATGCCGTAGGCAATCACACCTTCAATCACATGAAAGGATGGAGTACTTCTACAGAGAAATATGTTTCCAATGTGGAGCTGTGTGCCAATGAAATCAGAGAGAAGTTACCAATTGCTGGTTACCAATTGCCTGTAACCAGCAACAAGCAACTTGAAACTAGCCTTCTCTTCCGTCCTCCTTACGGTCGAATTCGCCCAAAGCAAATTAAAATGTTGAAAGGGAAATATCAGATTGTGATGTGGGATGTGTTGACTTCCGATTACAATATATCACAATCGCCAGAAGGATGTTTGAAAGGCAGCATCAAAGCCACCCGACCTGGGTCAATCGTTGTGTTTCATGATAGCCTAAAAGCGGAGCGAAATATGAAATACGCATTGCCGAGATATTTGGAGTATTTCGTGAGGCAGGGTTATATTTTTAAGGAATTAGCAGACAGGAGATAGTAGGTAGGAGATTTTTGCTACTGAATACGCTTACCAACCACCACTTACCAATGACTACTGACCACGTACCAACAACAATTCATCGACCTTGAAAACCCTAATCACTCCACTCGACTGGGGCCTCGGCCATGCCACACGCTGTGTACCTGTTATTCGTGCACTGATGGATAAGGGGCATGAGGTGTTTGTTGCATCGAGCGGAAGTGCATTGATATTGTTAAAGCAAGAATTTCCTACGCTTCAATTTTTTGAATTACCATCTTATAATCCAATCTATTCTTCCAAGAGTTGGTTAGTTATAAAGTTGTTGAGTCAAGTATTCAAATTTGTTAATGCGATAAAGAAGGAGCATCGGCAAATTCAACACTTAGTAAATGAACATCATTTTGGTTTGATTATCTCCGACCATCGATATGGTTGCTATTCGAAAAATGTAAAAAGTATTTTTATCACCCATCAAGTTAACTTTTTGTTTTCTGGATTTTGGAAATGGGGAGGATGGTTAGTGAATCGATGGCATCATACAAAAATGAAAAATTTCCATTCAATTTGGATTCCTGATTTAGCCGATAGCTTTCTTTCGGGTGGTCTATCAAAATCGAACTTAGAAATGGTTACGTTCATTGGGCCGCTCTCCAGATTTTCTATTCCTGTAGAAAACTCTCAAAAAAAATACGATTTGTTGGTTTTGATTTCAGGGCCAGAACCACAGCGAACTATTTTTGAAAGGTTAGTTAAAAAGCAATTAGAAAAGAAAACCTTGAGGAGTTTAATCGTTAAAGGTAAACCTAACGGTCGAGAAGAGTTATCACCGGAAGCGAGTATAACAGAAGCAAACCATCTTTCTGCGGCTCAACTTCAACAAACTATTGAGCAATCGGAGTTTATTTTGTGCCGCTCGGGTTATAGCACCGTGATGGACTTAGCAAATCTTAAGAAAAAGAATGTCATTTTTGTTCCAACACCCGGCCAGCCCGAGCAAGAATATTTGGCTTGGAAGTTTAAGTCAGAGGGAATTGCCCATTCGATAGAACAAAGGGATTTAGCGATTGAGAAGGATATGAAACTGGCAAGGGGTTTTAAGGGTTTTTGTTTTTCGAGTAGCAATGACACGCTAATTAAAGCAATAGAGAAATTGGGGAGTTAGTGGGAAGCATATAGGAGTTAGTAATCAATAGACTCATTACCGCTTACTACTTACCGCTTATCGAACACCGAATACTGATTACCACTTACCAACCACCTCTCACTATGAACCACTTCTTCAAAAGTTTTCAGTATGCCTGGCAGGGATTAAAACTTGCCATGGCCGAGCAGCGGAACTTGCGCTTTCATTTGGTTATTGCTTTGCTGGTAATCGTTCTAAGTTTTGTTCTTCAAATTTCCTTTATTGAATGGTGTATCATTATTGTCTGTATAGGAATGGTCATCTCAGCAGAGCTTTTTAACTCTGCCATCGAAAAGTGGGTTGATGTGGTCAGCCCGGAGCGAAATAAAAAAGCAGGCGACATCAAAGACATTTCCGCGGCAGCGGTTTTGATATTAGCCATCATGGCAGTTATTATCGGCTGCATTATCTTTGGCAAACAGTTACTTTTGCCATAATGGACTTGAAAAACATTTGGATTGACACCCATGCTCATATTTATTTAGACGAGTTTAGAGTTGATAGAGACGATATGCTCCATCGAGCAGACGCGTTGGGTGTAAAAAGAATCTATATGCCCAACATCGACCACACCTCCATTGATGGCATGTTGGAATTGGAAGAAAAAACCAAAGGTACCTGTATTGCCATGATGGGCTTGCATCCATGTTATATCAAAAAAGGTTTTGAACGCGAACTTTACTTGGTGGAAGAATGGCTGGCGAAAAGAAAATTTTCGGCCGTGGGAGAGATTGGCACAGACTTGTATTGGGATAAGACTTTTTGGGAGCAGCAGCAGGAAGCATTTAACTTGCAGGTTACTTGGGCAAAAAAATACCAACTGCCAATTGTCATTCATTGCAGAGAATCCATTGACGAAACCATTGCCCTGCTCGAACCACTTTTGGATGGAAAATTGAAAGGCGTATTCCATTGCTTTTCAGGAACGATTGAGCAAGCAAGGAAAATTACATCCATGGGTTTTTACTTGGGATTGGGAGGAGTGGCCACTTTTAAAAATGGTGGCATGGATAAAGTGATTCCGGATTTGGACTTGGATAATATAGTGTTGGAAACGGATAGTCCGTACTTGGCGCCCGTTCCGCATCGTGGTAAACGCAACGAACCTTCCTTCATCCCATTGATTGCCCAAAAAATTTGTGAGTTGAAGAAGGTAACAACAAATGAATTGGCATCCATCACTACTTTAAATGCTACCCGACTTTTTGAACCATGATCCCGTAACTAGTATCCAGCATCCAGTAACCAACATCTAGCAATGTCCTACAAGAAAATCAATATCAACACGGCATCACCAGGTCAAGCACAAGCCAAGGTAATGATAGTGTACACGGGTGGCACGTTTGGCATGGTGCGAAACAAAGAAGGTGCACTGATGCCATTTGACTTTGCCTTGATTTTAGAACACCTGCCCACCTTGCGAAATCTGTATTTGGATTTGACAGTGGTGTCTTTTGATGAACCGATTGACTCGTCCAATATCCAACCATCGCATTGGCAAACCATCGGGCAAATCATTTTTGATCATTATGTTGAGCAAGATGGTTTTGTAGTGTTGCATGGAACCGATACGATGTCGTTCACCGCTTCGGCATTAAGTTTTATGCTACAAGGGTTAGCAAAGCCAGTGGTGCTCACGGGTGCTCAACTGCCCATCAGCGAGCCGCGTTCGGACGCGCGCGAGAATTTGATAACATCATTGGAGATAGCAGCCGCAAAAAAAAACGGACGCCCGGTTGTGCCAGAAGTCTGCTTGTTTTTTGATTATGAATTGTTGCGCGGCAACCGAAGCAAGAAAGTGGAGAGCCGCCATTTCGATGCCTTTGAATCGAGCAATTACCCTCCGCTGGCCAAAGCTGGAGTAATGATTGACTATAATAATGGACAAATACACGTTCCACAAAAAGAAAGACCATTCAAACTTCGCACCCATTTCGATACCAACGTGGCCATTCTTAAATTCTTTCCGGGGATTAGTGAAAACGTAGTCAATTCAATTTTAAAAACAGAAGGATTAAAGGCATTGGTAATTGAAACCTATGGTTCGGGCAATGCTCCAGCGATTCATTGGCTAAAGAAATTGTTAAAGACTTCAATCGACAACGGTTTGTTAATACTTAATATTACCCAATGCCCGGGCGGTCGAGTAGAACAAGGAAAGTATGAAACCAGTCAGTGGTTAAAGGAGATTGGCGTTGTCAGTGGTGCCGACATGACCCTAGAAGCTGCGGTAACCAAGTTGATGATTCTATTGGGCGAACAAGGAGTGGAAAAAGCAAAGGAGTTGATTGGGAAACCAATAGCGGGAGAGATTACTATTTAAGTAATTTTGGTATTCGGTATTCAGTGTTCAGTATTCTGATTACCGCTTACCGACCACCGCTTACCTACAATCAAGCGCCATCAAGCGGAGAGGGAGGGATTCGACTCGTCCTCCGTAGTTTAAGCGAAGGAGGACATTTTCAATTAATCTTTGTTTCCATCTAATGAGGGTGTAGGATTCAGTTGAGATAGGAAGTGTTTATTTCTAAAAGCTATTCCAGAACCAGACTTTAGGTACTTTTCAAAAGCAAAAGCATTTTCTTTGGTCTTAAAGCCGCAATAGAAAACCAATTCGATAGGAAGCCTTGTTTTGGTGTATTCAACATATCCCTTACTATGTCTTTCTAGACGTGCATCTAAATTATGTGTGCATCCAGTGTAGTAGGTGTTGTCAGAGCATTTTAGAATGTAAACGATTTGCATTAAGATAGAAAAGGTTAAGCTAAGCTAAAGCATCTAGTTAGTATGATCACTCATAAGTAATGTATAACCCTCCTTCGCTGAAGCTACGGAGGGTGAAGCGGAGAGGGAGGGATTCGAACCCTCGTTACCTTGCGGTAAACACGCTTTCCAAGCGTGCTCGATCGGCCACTCTGACACCTCTCCGAAAAAAAGCCCACAAAGAAATGGATTAATCCCAGCAAAACATCCCTTTTGTTCAATTTCTATCACTTTTTCCGTGACTTCACGTCCAATTTGGTATTGTAGACCCAGATGTTGAAAAATAAGTGCACTGTTTTTCAGTTTTTTTTTCAAAATCTTGCTAAGAAATCGGTAAAACCTTTAATTTTGGCCACTTCAAGTTTTATCATAAACCTTAAACCATGAAAAAATTAGTAACGATTTTAGCTTTTATTGGAGTGCTGGCATTTGGCGCTACCAAATCAATGGCACAAGTAACAGACAGTGCCTCTCAAACAGCCGCTCCTGCTGCAACTGTAACTGAAGCAGCTTCTGACGCAGTACCGGCAGAAGAAGGAGAACGCACATTTCATCAAGAACTCAAAAAGCAATTCATTGATGGCGATCCAAGATACATGTGGCCAATTTTGATTGTGTTTATTCTTGGTTTGGCCATAGCAATTGAGCGTATTATTATGCTTAACCTAGCTACTACTAACACTAAAAAATTATTGGGCCAAATTGAGGATGCATTGTCGAAAGGTGGAATAGAAGCTGCCAAGGAAATTACTAAAAATACACGTGGCCCTGTGGCCTCTATCTTTACGCAAGGTTTGATGCGCTCAAGCGAAGGTGTGGAAATGGTAGAGAAATCAGTTGTTTCTTATGGCGGTGTGGAAATGGGTCGCTTGGAGTCTGGTTTGATCTGGATTTCATTGTGTATCTCATTGGGCCCTATGCTTGGTTTCTTCGGAACAGTTGTTGGGATGGTGGGCGCTTTTGAGGCTATTGAAGCGGCTGGTGACATGTCACCATCTATTGTAGCCGGTGGTATGAAAGTGGCCTTGATCACAACTGTGGGCGGTCTAGTAGTAGGTATGGTGCTGCAAGTATTGTATAACTATTGTGTATCAAAAATTGATAGTTTGGTGAATACTATGGAGAATGCCTCAATTTCATTGATTGATATTTTAGTGAAACATAAGTTAACAAAATAAATTTATGACTGAAATGATTTCCCCAGGTTTATACCTGATGTATGGTTTAATGGTGGTGGCCTTGATAGCTTCTGTTGGAATGCCGATTTATTATGCTATCAAACATCCAGCCGAACTAATTAAATCTTTGGTCGGTATTGCAGTGCTTGTAATTTTGTTTGGTGTATCATATGCCTTTTCTGGATCTGAGGTATCTATCAAAGCAGCATCTATGGGCATAACTCCACAAAGTTCTAAGTTAATTGGAGCCGGTATGATTATGTTTTACATAACGATGCTAGTTGCTACTGTTTTGATTGTTTTTTCTATGATACGAGATGTTATTAAAAATTAATTAAAGTAATAATAAATAACGATGCCACGCGCTACTCCAGAAATACCTAATGCATCCATGGCCGATATCGCTTTTTTGTTGTTGACCTTCTTTTTGGTTACCACAACAATCAATAACGATAAGGGCTTGAGCATTGGTTTACCTCCTCCTCCTGATCCTAACCAGAATCAGGAAGTGAAAATGCAGGAGAAGAATATTTTTAAAATCCAAGTCAACTCTTCTGACAACTTGCTGGTGGAAGGCGAGCCCATGACGGACGTGACGGATTTGAAGGAAATGATAAAGAAATTCATCACCAACAATGGTGCTGACCCCGCCAGCTCAGAAAACCCTGAGAAGGCTATCATCTCTTTTAAAACGGATCGCGGTACCAGTCACAAGCGATTTGTGGAAATATTGGATATCTGCCAAGGTGCCTATTATGACATCTATGCCGAGCAAGCTGGTGTTTCAAACAAAGAGTTTAGAGACGCAGCTTCTCTTATATCATCTGACCCTGAAAAGAAAGCTTTGTACGAGAAAGGCAAAGCAGGCTATCCAATGAACATTTCTATTGCGGAGCCAACCAAAGTTGGAAATTAAACCAAATACGATATGTCAAAGTTTAAGAAAAAAGCAGAAGTAAAGCAGGACATCCCTACCTCATCAATGCCCGATGTGGTGTTCATTTTGCTATTCTTCTTCATGGTGACCACCGAAATGCGCGAAACCACCATTAACGTGAAGCAACAATTGCCGCGAGCTGCTCAGCTCCGAAAATTGGAGCGAAAGACATTGGTGGCCAGTTTGTACATCGGTCAACCAACCAAAGCCAGCGATGGTACTGACGAAAAAATTCAAGCCAACGATGTTTTTATTGATACCCGCGATATCATTAAGTGGGTAAATGAGGAGAAAGCAAAGTTGGATGAAGTAGAGCGTGAAGCAATCACCATTTCCCTTAAAGTGGATAGTGAGGCCAAGCGCGGCATTATCGCTGACGTGGAAACGGAACTGCGAAAAGGAAATGCACGCAAGGTTCTTTACACGGCATCCGAGAATGCAGCAAAAAAACTACTGAACTAATTTTTCAAGGTTATTCTATAACAAAAGCCCTGACGCACACCGTTGGGGCTTTTGCTTTTAGTGCCTACTGTGTAGCTTGCTTTTCCGATTACTTGAACTTCGTTAGTATTAGCTATGTCAGTGTAAAAAGGGTTTAAAAAAGAAGGACATGAAAAGTAAATGTAACGTTAATAGATTCAGTCACCCCCTCGCCTTTGGAGAGGGGGCAAGGGTGTGAGGTATGACCGCAATCAAAAATAATCCCCGTATTATCCGTGCTTGGTGTGCCTATGATTGGGCAAATTCAGTGTATTCATTGGTCATCACCTCGGCTATTTTCCCAATCTATTATCAGGCCATGGCCAAAGGGGAGAATGGCAGCGATATCGTGTCTTTTTTGTTTTGGTCAGATATCCCAAACTCTGCATTGTATTCCTATTCGCTTTCTTTTTCCTTTCTCATCATCACACCTTTGCTCCCCTTGTTATCAGGCCTGGCAGATTTTGCTGGCAAGAAAAAATTTTTCATGAAAATGTTTTGTACCATTGGCAGCATGGCCTGTGTGGGAATGTTCTTCTTTGATAAAACAAATTTGGGTTGGGGCATTGCTTGTATCATTTTTGCAAGCATCGGTTATTCCGGCAGCTTGGTTTTTTACGATGCTTTTTTGCCTGAGATTGCCACCGAAGACCAATTCGATCGGATCAGCGCCAAAGGGTACAGTTGGGGGTATTATGGTGGAGTGGTGTTGTTGGTAATGTGTTTGGCACTCATCCAATTTCACGAAGCCATTGGTTTTAAAGATAAACAAGATACAATGGTTCGTTTTTCATTTTTGTTGGTAGGTGTTTGGTGGATTGGTTTTGCACAAATTCCGTTTGCCTTATTGCCAGAAGAGATGCGAAAGGCAAAAGCCACCATTGGACAAGGTTACCGAGAGCTTGCCAACGTATGGAAAAGCTTTGCTGAAAATCAGGATTTAAAGAAATATATTTTAGCGTTTTTCTTTTTCAACATGGGTGTGCAAACGGTAATGTACATGGCCGCTACCTTTGGTGCGAAAGAATTAAAACTAGCGGACAACAAATTGATTTTAACTGTTTTGCTAATCCAATTGGTAGCGGCAGTAGGCGCCCATGTGTTTGCACGATTGTCGGGGAGCATGGGGAACAAAAAGGTTTTGATCATGATGATCGTCTTTTGGGTTTTTATTTGCATTGATGCCTACTTCGTTTACACCGAATGGCAATTTTATGCCTTGGCTTGTGCGGTAGGAGTGGTGATGGGCGGCATCCAGTCGCTTTCGCGAGCAACTTACACCAAACTAATTCCCAAGGGCTCCATCGATACGGCATCGTACTTTAGTTTTTTTGATGTCACCTTTAATCTTTCGATTGTGGTAGGCACATTTACCTATGGGTTTATTGAACACCTTACGGGAAGTATGCGAAACAGTACCCTGGCGATAGCCGTCTTTTTTGTGTTGGGTTTGTTGCTGTTGACTCAGGTAAGGTCTCCATCAATTATGAAAAAGAATGATTAAAGTTTCCAATTTGCTGTATCAATACAAAGGTGCCGATAAGCAAATACGGTTTCCTGATTTTGAAGTGCCCACAGGCGAAACCTCTTTGTTGCTGGGTGAATCGGGCAGCGGTAAAACGACTTTGTTGCATCTGATCGGTGGGCTTTTGCGTTCGCAAGTAGGAAACATTTTAATAGCAGGTAGTAACATCGCCCAGCTAACTGAATCAGCGTTGGATCGCTTTCGCGCCAAGCACATAGGGTTTATTTTTCAAAGGAATCATTTGATCAATGCCTTATCGGTGAAGAAGAATGTGGCCATGGCTCCTTACTTGGCAGGCGAAAAATCAATGGACCAGCGAATAGAGGAAGTATTGCTTCAATTAGGTTTGGCAGATAAGCAACACGCTAAAATCAATCAGTTGAGCGTAGGGCAAGCACAACGTGTGGCCATCGCTCGAGCGATGGTAAACAAACCCAATCTGATTTTGGCCGATGAACCAACTTCGGCCTTAGATGATACCAATTGCGAACGTGCCATTCATTTGTTGATAGACTTGGCAAAGGAAAATAATGCAACGCTTTTGGTGGCCACCCACGATCAGCGCTTGAAGTCGATTATACCCAAACAGATAGTCTTACCTCAAATCAGTAGCACGTGAATTTAGTTGTACTTGTTTGGAATTACTTAAAAGCAAAACCGCTCAATACATTGTTGAATGTTTTGCTGTTGGCATTGGGTATTGGCGTGATCATCGTGTTGCTGCTTTTTAAGAATCAGCTATCAGAAAAAATTGGAGGTGCCACCAAGGGTATCGATTTGGTAGTGGGTGCGAAGGGTAGTCCACTTCAACTAATTCTGTGCAATGTTTTTCACATCGATTTCCCTACCGGCAATATCAATTTACAAGAGGCTGAAAGATTGGCAAAACACCGATTGATTAAGCAAGCTATTCCCTTGGCACTGGGCGACAGCTATCAAAATTTTCGGATTGTGGGAACCACGCAAGCGTATCCAGATTTATACAATATCAAATTAAGTCAAGGTAAGTGGTGGAAAAGTGATTTAGAAGTAACGGTAGGAGCAACGGTTGCAGCGCTCATTCCATTGAAGGTAGGCGATACTTTTGCCAGTGCGCATGGCCTTTCAAAAGAGGGGCATGCGCATGATGAAAATCGGTATCGTGTGGTAGGTGTATTACAATCTTCAGGTACGGTAGTAGACAATCTGATCTTAACAAACGTGCCGAGCATTTGGAAAGTGCACGAAGAGGATGCTGCAAACGAAACGGATGCTTTACCTCAAGTAATCTCCAAGCTATTGGGTGGCGATGTTAGGGTGGATAGCACCAAGGAAATTACTTCGGTGTTGATTAAATATAAAAATCCAATGGCAGCCATTCAACTTCCTCGTTTGGTAAATGGACAAACCAACATGCAAGCCGCTTCTCCCGCTTTTGAAACAGCAAGATTGTTCACGTTATTGGGCGTAGGCACCGAAGTGCTGATGGGCTTTGGTTATGTGTTGATTTTTATTTCGGCCTTGAGCATTTTTATTGCCCTCTACAATTCCCTGAAAGAGCGCAAATACGATTTGGCCATCATGCGCAGCATGGGTGCGAGCAGAAGCAAATTGGTTTTTTCTGTTTTGTTGGAAGGAATTATACTTACGTTGATTGGGGCCTTGGTGGGTTTGTGCTTAGGCCATGCCGTGCTTTGGATTTTTACGCTTACCGTGGAAGAAAGTTCGCGAACCGGTATGACTGCCTTAGTTTTTTATACGGAAGAGTGGATGGTATTGAGCGGCAGTTGCCTGTTGGGCGTAATCTGTGCCTTGCTTCCCGCTTGGCAGGCCTACCGAACTGATATTCATAGAGTGTTAGCGGGTGGTTGACTGTTTAGTTAAACGTTTCAAGTTTGTATCTTGCAATATGAAAAAGTTAAAAGGGATTATTTTTGTTGGACTGTTTCTTTTAGTTCAAACATCGTATGCCCAAACAGAGGGCTGGAGCTTGTTTGCCAAAACAAAGTTTGAAACGAAATACAATGAAAAGGCAGCCGAGTATTTTTTGATGCCTAATTTTCCAGCCGAACTAAAAGCAATGGTAGGAAAAGAAGTTGATCTGGAAGGCTATTATCTTCCCATCGATGTAGCAGGTAATGCCTACATTGTATTGTCAAAATTTCCATACAGCCAATGTTTTTTTTGTGGCGGTGCCGGCCCAGAAACCATTGCTGAAGTTTCCTTCAAAGTAAAGCCCGAAAAATTTGATGCCGATCAGTTCATTCGAGTGAAAGGAAAATTGAAACTCAACGAATCGGATATTGACCATGTAAATTTTATGGTAGTGGATGCGGTGTTGGTGAAAAAGTAGATTTTAGCTAGAACTTATACGTTGAACTCTGAACCAGAATCTAGAAACTATTTAATCGTCCACCTTACACCAAGCATCCCTCTAATTCCCTGCATCGGTGCATAATTGTAACTCGCGTCAAACGTATATCCGTTTGGATTGTCAATAGCCACATTTTTATCGAAAGGATCGAAGGGGCGCAACAGCGGATTTTGGGGTAAAAAAATCAGCAGGTTCTTTACACCCAAATACATTTCCAAGTTTTTGTTGATGGGCTTGCTCACCTGAATATTTATAATGCTGAACCAAGGAGATTCAGGAGGCCGAAAGTCGTTGGGCACAGTTGGCAACAGCATCGGTCCATTCACTCTACCCGTTAGGTCAAATGCCCAACCCGATTTGGGCAAAGCATAACTGATGGCGAACGTTCCGGAAAAACGCGGAGCGAGAAGCTGCGGGATTTTTTGGTTGGTTTCATTCATTAAAAATACATCCATCCACGTTCCTCCGGCCAAAATTTTCAGCCCATTGGTGAACGCCACATCAGCATTAATAGTGATCCCTTGCGATACGGCATATCCTATTAAGTTATCGTAAATGATTTTATTAGGGTCGGTCAAAAAATCGCCCACAATCTTGTTGGTGAAATAAGTGTAAAAAATACTGCCATCCAGATTTACATACCCATGTTGAAAGGTCATGTTTTTGGCATAGTTCAGATTTACATTCCATGAACGCTCGGGCAGTAAATCATTTTTTACTTGCACTTGCCGAAAGCCCGATAGCGCAGCGTGTTCTTCGGTAAATAGATTGACTACGCGGTAACCACTTCCACTGGTTAACCGAAGGGTATTGGTACTGTTGTGAGAATATTTGAAACTGACGCGCGGTGTTATAATTGAACCGTGTACATTGTGATGATCGTAACGAACGCCAAACAAAGTGGTCACTTGTTTTGAGATTTTGATTTCATCTTGTAGGAATATGCCTGGTAGGATAGTCTGTGTGGGTTTGTTTGATCCATCGATAGCAGCCGTGCCTGCGGTGTTGTCGTCATAAGTAGAAAAACGAAATGGCAATCCGGTGAGTAACTCATGTCGCCCTATTTTCTTGTTCCATCGTGCTTGCAGGAATGAAGTGTGTTGGTCGCCAACAAAATAGGTTTTCCCATAGTACGAATCTTGAAAATGATGATTGTAGGAGAAATCCAGTTGAATATCTTCTTTGGTGTTGAGTTGATAGGTGCCAATCAATTCACTTCGATTGGTCCGAATCGATTCTCCGTAGTAAATATCCGTTCCACGGTATGCTTCGGTCCATTGCAGTTCTCCGCCCCAGCGATCTTCCAAAATATACCGTCCTGCCACTGAAAACTTTTTGCCCGAAGGCCGATAAAAGTTCCATTTATTGAAAAGCGAGATTCTGTTTTGAAGTGTTACATCCGTAAAGTTATCGTTGTTCACATCCCACTTTTGATTGAAGTTAAAATAGTTGACACCTACCATTGCGTACGATTGCCCTAATTTGAATGCTGTAGAAACATCGGCATTGTATTCGCCCATACTGGTGCCAAATACATCTACTTTTAATGTCGGGGCGGTGCTCGGGTCTTGTGTGATGATGTTGATCACACCGGCCACTGCTTCCGATCCGTACAGTGTAGAGCCTGGTCCTTTCACTACTTCAATGCGTTTGACCAGACTATTGGGAATACCGAATAATCCATACACGGTTGCCAAGCTGCTCACGATTGGCATGCCATCGATCAAAATCATGGTATAAGGACCTTCCAGGCCATTGATGTGTATATCACCTGTATTGCACACATTGCAATTGATTTGAGGCTGCACCCCGTTGATCATGCTGAGCGATTCAAAAATATTGGGTGTCGGATTTTTGGTGAAGAGGGAAGGGGCATACACTTCTACCGGAATGGGTGAATTCATTTTTGTCACTTCTTTCATCGTGCCGGTGATTACCACCTCGTGGAGCTGCTGCGCATCTTCTTCCAGTTCAATAGAGAGGTTTGCAATATCTGCGGTAACTGTAATTTGTTTGGTAAGAGCGATGTATCCAATCGAAGTAACCTTTAGTTGATACGTTCCCAAGGGGATGTTCTTTAACAAAAATTTCCCTTCGGCATCTGCATTGGTGCCAAGGGAAGTGCCGTCCAATTGAACGTTAGCAAACTCAATGGGGTGTTTTCGATGGGTAATATGGCCTGCGAGCGATGCCGTTTGGCCAAAGCCATTCCAGCCCACTAACAAAAGCCCATAGAGTACCCATTTACCCATTTTTATTATTTAGATGGGCAAATTTAATAAATTAGTTCAATAAAAATAAAAATTTAGATTAATCTAAAAAAACAATGAGTGAAATGAACCCGAAAATTGATAAATTTGACTTCATATGAATCGAAAAATAGTTCTTGATAGAATAAAAGGAATCGTATTGGATAAATACCCAGAGGCCAAAGTGTACCTCTATGGATCTCGAGCGCGGGGAACAATGAAAGCGGATTCTGATTGGGATTTGCTGATTCTTTTGAATAAAGATAAAATTACTACCGAAGTTGAGCGAAGCATTACTTATCCTTTATATGATTTAGAATTTGAAATTGGTGAGGTAATTAGTCCGTTGGTCTACTCTGAAAAAGACTGGAACTCTAAATACAGCGTAACTCCATTCTACTCGAATGTGATGAAAGAAGGTAAATTGTTATGACCAACTTCAATGCAAATGATTATGTAAGCTATCGTATACGAAGGGCTAAGGAAACGATTCCCAAAACCAAGATTTTAATAGATAACAAACTTTGGAACACAGCCATTAACAGAATGTACTATGCTTGTTTTTATGCAGTTGGAGCACTGCTCGTTAAAAACGGGGTCGAGACTTCAAGCCACTCAGGTAGCCGCCAAAAATTTGGGCAATTGTTTATTCAAACTGGAATGATAAGTAAGGAACTTGGTAAACATTATTCAGAATTATTTGAAAAAAGACAGAAAGGTGACTATGATGATTTTTTTGACTTTGATGAAGAAGCAGTAGTAAAACTATATCAACCATCGGTTGATTTTATTAACGCGATTGAAGAACAAGTGCTTCAAAAGTAGCTAGTGATTTACATCTGATTTTGATTGTGTGGAATTAATTGTGGCTTATCTCCCTACTCACCTCAAAAAAATCCGGATTCTCACGAACATATTGATTGAATGCAATAGGTGACAGTAGTTTCTTCAGTTTTTCCAAGGCTTGTTCAGATTCTTCGTCAAAGCCTAAGATGGCAGCTTCCTTAACATAGACTTTCAACAGTTTTATTGAGTTTGGCTTCGCTAGCAAACCATTTAAGATAATGGAATAGGGTTTCAACCGATCGGTGCTGTCCCTCAAAAAATACCGAGCTGCACCCAACGCAATTTCTTCGTCTTGCACGGTAGCGCGACTGAGGTAATCAAATTTTTTTGCTGCCTCGGCCAGGTTGCCCTCCGCTTCGGCCACCAAGGCTTCAAAATAGATTTTGTTGTTGGGGCGCCCTTCAAAATGTACGTTTGCCATTTGTGGCTTCAGCGCATTCCAGTTTTCTAGCTTGGCAGTTAGTTGCAAACTGAAATGTTGAATTTGTTCATAGATTTTTTTATCGGTAAGGGGCAACCCTTTAATGCGCTGCAAGAGTTTTACAGATTGATCGATTTGATCTTGCGTAAAATATTTTTTGCTTCTTGCTAACAGCGATGCCGCCCGAAGATCAGGTGTTTGCAATTTGTCGAGCAAACGATTAAAAGTAAGTGTATCCGTTAGTTTTACTCTGTAGCGGAGGTAAGTGCTTATGTTTGTTTCATTTTCTTTCGGCACTTCGGTCGCTGTCAAATTTAATATCCTCCCTAGCTGAAA
This sequence comes from Chryseotalea sp. WA131a, assembly GCA_025370075.1. Classification (NCBI taxonomy): domain Bacteria; kingdom Pseudomonadati; phylum Bacteroidota; class Cytophagia; order Cytophagales; family Chryseotaleaceae; genus Chryseotalea; species Chryseotalea sp. WA131a. Next base: position 104,208 of record CP073016.1, read on the forward strand.
TGCTTTCTTGGCTTGGATTGTATCGGGTTGATTGGCCAGTTCTGTTAGTAACGGCATCGCTTTTTGTATGCTGTCCGCCTCCAGCCAACTTAGGGCTTGGTACCACAAGGCATTCGCAATACTTTTTTCGGCTGCTATTTTAAAATACCGCGCTGCAGTTGCTGGGTTCTCTTGTTCCAAAAGCCAAACCCCCAGCAAATGAAAATATTTTCCATTAGCCGTTCCGTAGGCTACCTCCCTACCTATCTCGCCCGCCAGCTTGGTCATGCCCTTTTCGTAGTAGCACGAAGCGACTGCCATCAATAACTCATGCTTAAATGTTTCGTTGCTCGACTTGTGCGCCAGCGAAATGGCTTGACTCAACATTGTGGTGTCGATTCGGCTTAGTTGATTGTGGAGGTAGTTGATCAATAACACTGCTTGCTTTACGGAAAGTGTAGTGTCAATTGGTAGTTGATACGTAATCGAGAGGGGAAGTTGCTGCACGTTGGCCAACGCGAGCGCATTGCTTTTGGCCGATTCTTTATCTGACTTCAACAATGCCAGTAAGGAATCAGCTGGAAAAGAGAAAGAGAACTTTGCACTGGCTGCAAGCAAATTTGTTTCCGCCATTTCTTTCATTTCTCCGGCTGCTCTCGATTTTTCAAAAAATACTAAAGCAGAATCTTGCCGACCTAGCTTAACGTACGATAAACCTTGTGCATTGAGTAGACGTGCACTTTGCGGAAATTTCTTTATACCCTCACGCATGATCAGTGAAGTGGAAAGATGATTTCCATTGGCTCCGTATAGTTCCCCCAAATTGATGAAAGCCATTTCGGAGGGACTGTTTTCGCACGCACTAGCCAATTCATAGCGTGCTTTTGCCGGATCTAACTGTCGGGTGTAGAGAGCGCCCAAGGCATAGTGCGCATGAAGGTTTTGATTTCGGTACACCACCGATTTTTTATAGTATCCTTCGGCTGCAACAAGATCACCTTGTCCCCAATACAAGTCACCATGCGCATTGTAGTAGGCTGCATAGGCTTGATTGACATACGCGCCCCACGTAGAGGCAAATGACAAAAATGCAAACGCAGCAATGGCGGCTCCAAACCGAAACGTGAAAAATAGCATAGTATCGGGTTTGTATAAAATTTTATACACCGGCAAATTGGCCAAAAGCATTGGAGAAAAATTGGCGGTAACGTATACAATGAAAATCAAGCCGTAGCCCATGTGCGCATACAGTGTGATGTCCACAAAGGTTTCCGTCATCGTAGTGTTGCCCGTAGCAATAAAAAGCGCACAAACTGAAAAGCAGATGGCCATCAAACCCAAACAAGCAAACACCGCTAGGGCAGGGGATGAAAGAAAATCTCGGTACAACGGTTCTCGTCTATTGAAGCCCCAAATGCCCAGCACCGCAGAAATGGTTAACAACAAAAACGAATTGATAACCCAGAAAGGGATGTTCAAATAACCTTCCTTAATTAAGTACGATAGAAATAAATTGATAAAGTAGATAGCCGATAGCACATAAAAATGTTGCGCGCTTTTGCTTGGGTTTTTTGTTTGCGTAACAATGTCAATGAAAGAAGCCACAATTTCGTGGGCAACCAATAAAATAAAAACGATGCCCAGCACCATGCCTGCAGTAATGCCGTTAACCGCTAAATGTAGAAACGGATTCGCCACCTGACTTCCAACAGCAAATGTTAGTGCCAGTAAAAGCCCAATAGCCAAAAAGGTAACTAGCCTTACTGCGAAGGTGGTTTCGGTTCGAAACGATTGAAAGTAAAATGCCGTTCCGCACAAAAGTACCAAAATGGAAATGGTGGCTATTTTGTTGGTCAGTCCAAAAAGTTGCAGTGTTTCTAGGTTAAAGCTGATGACGCACAAGATTAATAAGCTCATGCCTATGAAAAACGAGAATCGTTTTAATGTGCTGATGATTGTGAGCAAGGTGAAGATGCCCAACGTCAAGCAAACCAAAAAAAAGTAATAGAAGAAATTCACCGGATGATAATCTCCACCTATCAGTGCCTCAAACAACACTAAGCTATTGGAAGGAACGTTTATAGCAAATGAGCCAACAGAAAAAGTGCGTGCGGTACTGTCAATGGCTTCTAGTTGTTGCATCGTTAGCCACGGAAATACGAACGCGGCATCTTGAAAGTAGGTGAACCAAAGTAGCCCCACAGAAACAAAGGCTATGGCACTGAACAACCAAAAAATGTATTGATAGGGTCTTGGCCAATTTTTCCAAAAAGAAAGTGATTGCATAATGTGGATACTTGATGAAGGATACAGGTGTGCTATTCTAAAACCTTTGGAACTCTAAAATAATGAGCGTCTCTTTTAGGGGCGCCTTCCAAAGCTCGCTCATGATCCAAGTGTGGTTTCAGGTCATCTTCGCGCAAGGCATTTATTTCATGGCTCATGGTGGTGAGTGGTTCTACGTCTTCCGTATTCACCTCTTTCAACTTTTCTACAAATTGCAGCATGTTGTTCATATCGCTCAGCATCTTGTCGGTATCTTCCTCTTTTAGTTCAAGCCGTGAGAGGTGTGCAATTTTTTGTAGTGTTTCTTTGTCGATCATTATTTTAAGGGAGATAGGAGTTAGTAGAAATGCTGAATACTGGACACCGAATACTGATTACCGACCTTACCACTTACCACTTACCACTCACCTATTCCACGTCCTAAGTTCATTATCAATCACATTAAACACACGCTCTTTCAATTCATTCACCTGTTCCAGCTTCATTCCTGTGGTTTCAATGGGTTCATGAAAGATTACATGCACGCTGCCACGTTGTAGTATCAGTTTGTCGTCCGGTAAAATTATCCAATTATTGGGTATCGTCACGGGCACAACTGCAATTTGTTTTTCAATGGCTGCGCGAAAAGCGCCATCTTTGAAAGGCACCATCGCGGGAGGCTGTTTGGTGATAATCCCACCTTCGGGATAGATCACCAAGCTCTTGCCTTCTTCTAACGCCTTCATGCTTGCAATTAGTGTAGTCGAGCGGCTCTTTAAACTTTTGCGATCCACCGTAATATGTAGTTTATGATACATAAATCCAAAGAGTGGAATTTTCTCCATGTCGTTCTTTCCCACAAAAATAGTATTGATTGGACTCAGCCCCATCGTGGGAATATCCAAGTATGAAAAGTGATTCGGGCAGAAAACGTATTGCTTTCGTTTGTCTAACGGTGCACGGCAAGCTATTCTAACCGGCAGCAAACAAAGCGCAAACATGGCCTTCGCCCACCACCGGTTGAAGACGCCCACTAACCGAAACTGACTTGGCAGTGCGATGGGTATGAGCAAGAGTGGAAAAAACAACAGAAACAGGAGCGAGAAAACAACAAATCCGTAAGTGGTGTGAACGATTCGTACCCAGTGCATAAACAATAATCAGCAACTTACTACTTGCAAGTTTTTGATACAAGTGACCAGCCTGTAAAATTGATGTAAGCGAAGCACCAAAATTTACTAAATCCTTGCCTGATACGTGTACAATTCAAAGTACCGTCCTTTCTTTTCAATTAATTCTTCGTGCTTGCCGCGCTCCACAATTTCGCCATCTTCCACTACCAAAATCTGATCAGCTTGGCGGATGGTGCTCAGTCGGTGGGCAATCACAAAGGTGGTGCGGCCTTGCATAAGCGTCCGTAGACTATTTTGAATGTAGCTTTCGCTTTGCGTATCTAAGTTGGAGGTAGCTTCATCCAAAATTAAGATCCGCGGGTTCGCCAAAATGGCACGGGCAATGGCAATGCGTTGACGCTGCCCGCCTGATAGTTTGACGCCTCGCTCACCAATTACAGTATCAAGACCCAATTCAAAGCGATCGGTAAACTCATGGACAAACGCAGCTTTCACTGCTTGTTGCAATTCGTTTTCGGTAGCGTTTGGTCGAGGGAATAGAATATTTTCACGGATGGTGCCTTCAAACAGAAAATCATCTTGCAACACCACACCCAACTGACTGCGGTAGCTATCCAATGAAACTTTGCTTTGGTCAATGCCATCGATCGATATCAAACCAGAATCGGGATTTAAAAAAGTGGCGGCCAATCCGGCAATAGTAGTCTTGCCTGAGCCGGAGGTGCCCACCAAAGCAGTGACTGAACCAGACGGGGCCAGGAAGCTTATATTTTTCAATACTGGTTTTCCTTCTTCGTAGGCAAACGTAACATCGTTGAAAGCGACATCACCTTTCATTTTATCGAGCTTTACAGTGCGGATAGTGCCATCGTCTTCGATAGGTGTGTTCATCAATTCTTCCGTGCGATCCAATCCCGCAAAGGCTTCTGTCAATTGACTGCCAATGTTGCTCATTTGCACAATGGGCGCAATCATGAATACCATAAACATAGTGAACTGTAAAAAATCTCCGGCCGTTAAATTAAAATAGCCGCTGAGGCCCATGATGCCTACACTTGCCAAGCCCACTAAAAATGTTCCGGAGCTGGTAACCAAACTGGTAGAAGTCAAACTCTTTTTTACATTTTGAAATAATTGGTCAACACCTTTTTCAAAAACTTTTATTTCTTGAGGTTCGGCATTGAACCCTTTGATAACACGAACGCCATTCAGTGTTTCGGTCAGTCGGCCAGTGACTTCCGCAGTTATCTTTCCACGCTCTCTAAACACGGGGCGGATGATCGAGAAGGCTTTCAAGGTAATCACACCGAAAATTGACATCGGCAGCAAAATAAAGAGCGTCATCCACGGATTGATGTGGATCAGAAACCCAACTGAAATGATGGCTGTTAAAATTCCACCAATTAATTGCACCAAGCCCGTGCCTACTAAATTTCGCACGCCTTCTACATCGTTCATTACCCGCGACACTAGCGCGCCCGATTTTTGGTTATCAAAAAAACGAATCGGCAACCGGAGTAAATGCTTTTGTACTTTCGAGCGAAGCTGAGAAATTAAGTGTTGTGCTTCTACGCTAAGTATTTTTGTTAACAAAAAGGAGGTGACCGCTTGCAATAAAATGGAGGCTGTCACCAGGATGAGCAAGTTGGGCAATTTAGATAGATCATGGTTGACTAAAATGTCGTCCATAAAAGGCTTGGTGGCCCAGGGTGGTACTAAACCAGCTGCTCGGCTGATGATGATTAAGATTAATCCAACGAGCAACAGATTTTTGCGAGGCCAGATGATGGTTTTGAAGACGTGGCCAATGGTCACTTTTGATTTAGGCATAGAAGTGGTAGAAATGATGCAATACTATTTTCAGGAGATTTTAATCCAATTTTAACCCTATGGACGTAAAGTAAGTTCATTTTAGTGTAAGTAGTTTGTATTTTGTTACTTTGAATGATTAAAGAATTCTAATTCATTTTAAGCCTTTATTTTCTATGTCCCTGTCAAATCAACTAGTAAGGATAATCGCTTTTGCATTGGTTACAACAACCGGTTTTTGCCAATCTTTCGCACCAGCGGAAATAGCAGCCTGGAAAAAACAAGCAAATAACATCACTATCCTTCGCGATAAGTGGGGTATTCCACACGTGTATGGAAAAACGGATGCCGATGCAGTGTTTGGTTTGCTCTATGCACAATGCGAAGATGATTTTGAACGCGTGGAGATGAATTACATCACCGCGCTGGGCAGGCAAGCAGAGGTAGAGGGTGAGGCAAAGTTGTATCATGATTTGAGGATGAGATTGTTTCAAGACAGCACAGTGGCGATAGCTATTTACAAGGAAGTGAAAGGAGAAATGCGCGAGCTCATGCAGGCCTTTGCCGATGGACTGAATTATTTTTTATACACGCATCCTCAAGTACGACCAAAGCTGATTAAACGGTATCAGCCGTGGATGCCGCTGCTTTTTAGTGAAGGAAGCATTGGTGGAGACATAGAAGCAGTTTCGTTAACAAAGCTGCGTGATTTTTATGGTGATGGCTCAAAAGCAAAAATCGATGAACTGAATACAGATGATGGCATTGAACCAGAACCAAAAGGAAGTAATGGTTTTGCTATCGCACCTTCGCGCAGTGCATCGGGCAACGCACTGTTTTTAATCAATCCGCATACATCGTTTTACTTTCGGCCGGAAGTGCACGTAAATAGTGAGCAAGGTTTGAATGCATACGGGGCCGTTACCTGGGGCCAATTTTTTGTCTATCAAGGCTTCAATCAATATTGTGGATGGATGCACACCACCAGTCAGGCAGATGCCATTGATGAATATTTGGAAACCATTGTGAAGAAAAAGGATTCGTTGTTTTACCAGTTTGGAAAAGTAGCGAAACCTTTAAAGATAAAAACTATTACGTTAAAAATAAAAAAGGAAAATGGCTTGGAAGAAAAGACGTTTACCGTCTATCATACCCATCGAGGGCCGGTCATTTCAAAGTCAGGCGACAAGTGGGTCAGCATCCGTATGATGCAAGAACCATTGAAGGCATTGACACAATCCTACCAACGCACAAAATCAAAAGGCTTAGTCGATTTCAAAAAAGTAATGGACTTGCGCACCAATACATCGAACAATACCGTCTATGCTGATGCCCAAGGAAACATTGCCTACTTCCATGGCAATTTTATGCCCAAGCGAAACATACAGTTCGATTACAGTAAACCCGTTGACGGAAGCAATCCAGAAGTAGATTGGAAAGGCCTCCATGCCGCCACCGAAACCGTGCAATTGGTTAACCCGTCTAGCGGCTGGTTGCAAAATTGTAATTCAACGCCCGTTACCGCTGCTGGCCCGAATAGCATCGACAAGAAAAAATATCCAGCCTATATGTGCCCGGATATTGAGAACCCACGAGGTATTAATGCCGTGCGAGTGCTTTCGCGCGAAAAATCATTTACATTAGATAAGCTCATTACGGCAGCATATGATCCGTACTTATCTGCATTCGAGAAATTGATTCCTCCGTTGTTGGCGGCCTATGCGCAACAATCGAAAGGAAATGAAATGATGAAGTTAAAATTGAAGGATGCTATTTCCATTTTGCAAAGTTGGGATAAAAGCTATGCCCTTAATTCAGTAGCAACCACAGTCGCCATTTTTTGGGCGATGGAATTGCGCCAACAAGTTTCATCTACTGGTAGTCAATGGGACCCCATCGAGGCGATGACCAATACAACACCGGAAACAAAAGTGAATGCCTTGGTAAAAACTCTTGATGATTTGAAGCGCGACTTTGTCACGTGGCAAATGCCATGGGGAGAAGTCAATCGCTTCCAGCGTTTGACTGGAAAAATCAACGAAACATTTGATGACAATAAGCCAAGTTTGCCTGTTCCCATGGCATCTTCCTCTTGGGGATCGTTGGCTTCCTTTGGCAGTCGCAGGTTTGAAGGCACTAAAAAAATGTATGGCTATGTGGGCAATAGTTTTGTGGCCGTGGTAGAGTTTGGTAAAAACAAAGTGACAGCTAAATCACTATTGGCAGGAGGAGAGAGCAGCAATCCAAAGTCGCCTCACTTTGTGGATCAAGCTGCTTTCTATTGCCAAGCAAAGTTTAAAGAGGTGCTGTTTTATAAAGAAGATGTGCTCAAAAACCTGGAGCGGCAATATCAGCCAGGAAATTAGTCAACGGCCATTCAGAATGCCTCAAGCACTTCTCCGCAACCGTTCCCACTCTTCCATCTTTTTTACTTTTTTTTCTTCGTCAAGGGTAAACGAGTTGCGGGCATAGCTCTTTTCCTCTGCTTCTTCAATGCTCAAAAAGAATCGCAATCGATAGGTGAAGATGGTTTTGCTGCCAATAGCCATTTTGAATTCGCGTAGTTTTGCCAAATTATCTACCCAAAAAAGTGATAAACCCTGTTCTTCTGTTCCGGGCAAGAACGAAAATCCAGATTTTTCTAGTTGATGAATGACTTCGCGCTCAAATCCTTCTTTTCCTTTAATATAAACAGTACTCCAAATCATAGTGCTAGAGAGAACGAGTACACATTAAAAATAGTTGCAAAAAAATAGTGATGGGCGTATTCGTTATGCGTAAAGAGCTTCCTTCTGTTGTGCCACCTTATCATTTTCAATGTATTCATCATACGTCATCAATTTATCAATAAACCCATTGGGTGTGATTTCGATGATTCGATTTGCAACGGTGTGGGTAAACTCATGATCGTGCGAAGTGAACAAAACTGTTCCCGGGAAATCTTTTAATGCATTGTTGAACGAAGTTATGGATTCAAGATCTAAATGGTTGGTGGGCTCATCAAGCACCAGCAAATTGGCGCCAGGCATCATCATGCGCGAAATCATGCAGCGCATTTTTTCACCACCCGATAGCACTGTACATTTTTTAAAAACCTCTTCGCCACTAAAAAGCATTTTGCCTAAAAATCCCCGGATGTACACCTCGTCTTTATTTTCATCATCGGCAAACTGGCGCAGCCAATCAATCAAATTATCGTTCGATTGAAAAAAGCTCTCATTGTTCAAAGGCAGATAGGCATTGGTAATCGTTTGCCCGAAAGTAAATTTTCCGCTAGTGGCTTTTAACTCACCCACCAAAATCTGAAACAACGAAGTAATCGCTAAACTTTCTTTGCTCAGGAAAGCAATCTTATCTCCTTTATTTACAAAAAAATCGAGACCTTTAAAAAGCGTGCTTCCATTTTGTACACACGAAAGATTTTCTACGTGCAAAATCTGGTCGCCTGCTGTTCTTTTTTGCTGAAAAATAATGGCAGGATATTTTCGGTTCGATGGTTGGATGTCATCCACATTAATTTTCTCCAACAATTTTTTACGACTGGTAGCTTGCCGCGATTTAGAAACGTTTGCGCTGAAGCGTAAAATGAATTCTGTTAACTCTTTCTTCTTTTCCTCTGCTTTTTTGTTGGCCGATGCACGCTGTGATGCTGCTAATTGACTGGATTGATACCAAAACGAATAATTGCCTGTGTATAATTTAATGGCACTAAAATCCACATCCACAATGTGCGTACAAACAGTATCCAAAAAGTGCCTATCGTGCGAAACCACAATCACTGTATTCTTGAAATCCAATAAGTAATCTTCTAGCCATCCCACCGTTTGCAAATCCAAGTCGTTGGTAGGCTCGTCCAAAATCAAAATATCAGGATTGCCATAAATCGCTTGAGCCAACAGCACGCGCACCTTTTGGTTACCACTAAGTTCTTTCACCAATTTGTAATGGTCTTCTTCTACAATGCCCAAACCACTTAGCAATGCAGCCGCATCCGATTGAGCGTTCCATCCATTCATTTCGGCAAACTCGGCTTCCATTTCCGATGCCTTCACGCCATCTTCTTCCGAAAAATCAGGCTTGGCATATATAGCATCTTTGTCCTGCATCAACTTCCACAATTTTTGATGGCCCATCATCACCGTATCCAACACCGGGATATCATCAAACTCGTAGTGATTTTGTTTTAGCACTGCCATGCGCTTGCCGGTGTCTACACTGATATGCCCGCTGGTGGGATCAATTTCCCCGGAAAGGATTTTCAAAAAGGTAGATTTGCCCGCCCCGTTAGCACCAATTACCCCGTAGCAATTGCCCTCGGTAAATCGTAAATTAACGGAATCAAATAAAATGCGTTTGCCAAAGCGAAGCGAGATGTTGTTAGCTGCAATCATGATTTTTGAAAATGAGCCGCAAAGATAAGAGAAAGAGTTGATACGGATCGATATAAATCAAGGAGGGTGGTGCCATTATAAAACTTCCAAAAAAAGAAACCCTCTCTGGCAGGAGAGGGTTTCAACCCGAAAACATAAACCCAAAAAATCCTTTCAAGAAATTGACAATCAGCGGCCGCGATACTCCTTCAGCTTCGAAAGTAATTTCTTGTCTTTGATTGGCTCTAACAAGGTAATGGCCAATTGTTTTTCATCTAGTAGGTAATACAATTCTTTGTAATACATAAACACGGTGTGGCTATCTCCATTCACTTCTAAGATCTCGTATAGTCCTTTATCAAAATTTCCATACAGGTGTAGCTTCCCTTGGCTAAACTGATAGTGAAATCCATATTTTTTATTGGTCGCATCGGTTTCTACCAATATATGAGAAACGGACACAAGTGCCTTTTTATTTTCACCCGCTGTATTTTTTTCTGCTGTAGAATTTTCAGCCAATTCTTGTGTAGGGTCTACCATCTCAATTTTTGGCTTTACCGCTTCCGCGGAATGATTGTTTGCTTTTTTCTCTGTCTCTTTTTTTTCTGCTTTTTCTTTTGCAGCCTCTTTCTTTGGCTCTTCTCCTGGAGAAATGTTTTCTTGATTTGGTTGAGAAGGCGTTTCTTCAGGTGCGTTGGTAGTGTTATCAGGTTGGTTTAATGAATCTTCAATAGAGGAAGAAAAATTGGTGGGGTTTAAAGCTTGATTACTTTTAAAGTAAAAAGTCAAACCGGCAACCAAAATACCTGCACCCACAATGCCGGCAGCAATCTTTAATGCAGACCACTCCATGGAAACACTTGCGCCCAAAGGCAAATTGTTCAACATGGCTTTTAATTCTGCTGCACGTGCTTTTTTCACGCCTTCAATCGCCAACTTTTGTATGGCCACCTCGGCTTTAAGTGCCGTATTGGTGTCCAACTCTTTTTCAAAAGCAGCTTTCTCTGGCGCGCCTAGGCGGTTGGTTAAAAAATCATCTATTGATTCAAAATTGTTCATGCCTGTTTAATCTAAAAAATCCTGTTCACTATACTGCGCTTTCACCAATTCATCCAGCTTTTGTTTGCACTTATACTTTTTTGTTTTGGCGGTATCGGTGTTCGCAAAGCCCAGTTTCTCGGCTATCTCTTGCATTGACATCTCATCAAAATAATAATACATCAATACTTTTCGGCAGGTTTCGCCCAATTGATCGAGGCACTTGGCCATTATCTTTTCTCGTTCGGGGCTATCCATGTCAATGGAAGTAGGCGTATCCTTTTCTTCGTTTGACAACCGCTTTTTTCTATCCAATTCTTTCCGCCACAGATTTTGGCAAATACTGTAGATGAAAGTGCTCATTTTGGAGGTGAGAACCAAGTTGCCGGATCGTGCCTTTTGCCAGAATACAACTAGTGCATCTTGGTAAACATCGCGAGCCTCCTCTTCCGTTCCACTATTGGTGATTACCAGTTTGGTCATCATCCGATAGTACTTCTTATAGATAATTTCTAGGGCTTTTTCGTCCCCTTTTTGTATCCGATCGAAGATTTCCTTCTCGTCTATTTGCGAACTTGTTTTGAATACTCGTAGTGCCACGTGTGGTAACCTTAGATTAACGTTTAGATAATTAATGAAGGGTTGAATGTCGGAATTTTTCCGATGAAACGTGCTATGGCACTCGTTGCCAAGTTTGAGTACGAAAAAAGGGGCCTAAGTAACCCCTTACCTTAAGGGTTCCTTCCTCAATCCATAACTTGCACCGATAGATTTTGCCGACTTCCGGATCTAGGATGTGGCCTCCCGTATACTCATCATCGTCCTTTTTCATATCCCGAATGATTTCCATGCCCAGTATTTTTTTGTTGTAGCGATCATCTTCGGTTGGACATTTAGTACACACCGGGTCTTGATCTTCATTGGGCTTGGGGAAAATTTTAATGATTTTACCGAATAGCTTTGCACCTCGTTCTGTAATTTCTACGATGGATTTTACTTCGCCCGTCTTATCATCAATGCTTTTCCATTTGCCCGTAATGGTCTGGGCAGGTAAGGAGGTCACCAATAGGATAGAAAACAGTCCAAAAAGATATTGCTTCATGGGTTGGTTAAATTTGGGAAGGGAAAGTTAGGGTATTTTTGAGATTTAAAAATGCTTCCGCAAATCGTTCTGCTGCCCCTTGGCTGTAGTGAAAAAACAACTCGGGTTCAATCAGCTCTAATTCCATCAAAATAAATTCGCCATCACGGATAACTCCATCGACCCGCGCATAAAGCAAATCTTCTTTTATGTACGATAGGATACGTTGTGCGGTGGCAATCATGGATGGATCTGGGCTAAAAGGAAGGGTAGTCCCTCCATGATCGGCCTGTACTCGAAAATCCCCATGGGCAGCTTTTTTCAATACTGCGTGAGAATATTTTTTATCAAAAAAGATCAATGAGACTTCACCAGTGGTTTGTATTTCTGACATAAAGCATTGAACCAATAAGTCTCTCTCTTTGGCAATTGGCTTGTACTTGGCTTCTATTTGGTTGATTTCATTGATCGAGAAAGATTCCGTCAAGAAAGCATTGGCAGACACAGCAGGCTTAATAACGATTTTGTCCCAACCCTTGATGGCTAATTCTTTCAAGGAGAAGCTGTTCGTCTTTTTGATAAAAATGGTAGGAATAATTCTAACGCCTTGTTTCTCCAATTCTTCCAGATAGAACTTGTGCCGATTCCAGTTGACAATTGAAAGTGGGTTGAATATTGGCACTTGAATTTTCCCTACCATCTCCAACCATTCAAAAAAAATTTCAACATGCAAGTGATAATCCCAAATGGAGCGGAGCAAAAGGCAGTCAAAGTTTTTCCAGTCGATCGAGGTGTCATTCCATACCAGGGGTACGGCTTCTATACCGTGATTTGCCAAAAGTGAAATCAACGTTTTTTCGGGCTCGGTAAGGTGAGGGTAATCGCTGCAGGTGACGATGCCAATTTTCATTTTTTTGGTATTACTTCGGTGTTGTCAATAATGAAAAAGAGACTGCCCTTATCAGACAGTCTCTCTTTTTTTGTATCTAAGCAAAACGATTAGTGAGCAGGAGCGGAAGGCTCCTCCACTTTGATTACAGATTCAATGGTTGGTTTCACTTCATTTTTAGCAGTTGGTTTTTCTGATTTAACCAACAATGGGGCTATCACCAATGCCACAATAGACATCAACTTGATCAAAATATTCAACGAAGGGCCAGAAGTATCCTTGAATGGATCGCCTACCGTATCGCCAGTAACGGCTGCTTTGTGTGGCTCCGATTTTTTGTAGTACATCTTGCCGTTGATTTCCACGCCTTCTTCAAAGCTCTTCTTGGCATTGTCCCATGCACCGCCCGCATTTGATTGGAAAATTGCCATCAAAACACCCGATACGGTTACACCTGCCAACATCCCGCCAAGGGCTTCCACCCCGAAACCAGGAAGGAAAGCAATCACCACTGGTACAATCACGGCCATCAAACCTGGAAGCACCATTTCTTTCAACGCAGCTTTGGTAGAAATTTCCACGCACTTGCCATACTCGGCAGAACCGTCTGCATCATGGAAAGTTTTTTGGTCTTCTGATGACCAATCTTTCATGTCTTTATCACCATTTCTCTTCATTACGGCAAGGGCCGCTTTCAGAAGAGGAATGTCATTGAATTGTCTCCTCACTTCTTCAATCATAGCCATGGCTGCACGACCTACCGCGCCCATTGCCATGGCCGAGAATACAAATGGCAACATACCGCCAATGAACAATCCTGCCATTACGTTTGCCTTCGATATGTCAATCGAATTGATTTGAGCCGTAGTCATAAATGCACCGAACAAAGCCAACGCGGTAAGCGCAGCAGATGCAATCGCGAAACCTTTACCAATGGCAGCAGTAGTATTACCAACAGCATCTAATTTATCGGTGCGTTGACGAACTTCTTTGGGAAGCTCAGACATTTCCGCAATACCACCGGCATTGTCTGATATAGGGCCGTATGCATCCACTGCCAATTGAATACCTAAATTTGAAAGCATACCTACCGCTGCAATAGCGATACCGTACAATCCACCAAAGTAGAAAGCACCGATGATAGAGAATGCAATCACTAACGTTGGCAGCATGGTTGACATCATGCCTACTCCCAAGCCTGCGATGATGTTAGTAGCCGCACCGGTAGAAGATTGTCTGACAATGGAAAGCACCGGTTTCTTGCCCATAGCTGTGTAATATTCAGTAATCAAGCCAACGAGCACACCGCCCACAAGGCCGATGATGGTTGCCCAAAATACACCCAACGCGGTCATGGTTCGAACAGTTGGATTACCGGCTGCGTCTCTGTAAAGCAAATCGTTATACGTCCACTCTGCCGGAAGCATCCACGTGATAATAAAATACGAAGCAATGATCATCACAATAGACGAAGAAAACTCGCCCATGTTTAATGCTCTTTGCGGATCGCCACCTTCTTTTACTTTTACGAAGAACGTTCCTACGAACGACATGATAATACCAACTCCTGCCAGTACTAATGGCAGCAACACAGCAGAAAGTCCATTGAAATTATCGCTGAAGCCAGGTACCATAAACGCAGCTCCCAATACCATCGTACCAACAATAGAACCTACATACGATTCGAATAAATCGGCACCCATACCCGCCACATCACCCACATTGTCACCCACGTTATCGGCAATCGTTGCAGGGTTCAATGGGTGATCTTCAGGGATGCCAGCTTCTACTTTACCCACTAAGTCTGCACCTACATCAGCAGCTTTTGTATAAATACCTCCACCCACACGTGCAAACAATGCGATAGAGGATGCTCCAAATGAAAATCCTGTAATGATGGTGATTACTCTCGTTACATTTTCTTGCGTATCCAAGCCAAACATATTTCCATACACAATCAAAAGAATGCTTAAACCCAACACGCCAATACCAACTACACCCATGCCCATTACCGAGCCACCCACAAAGGCTATTTCCAACGCTTTGCCTAAACTTGTTCTAGCCGCATTGGTGGTGCGTACGTTAGCTTTGGTAGCCACCCTCATACCTATAAATCCTGCTAAAGCCGAGCTAAACGCACCCAACGCAAATGACACACCTACCAAGGGAGATGAAGTGGTGCCGTTGGCCGTAACGGCCAGAAGAACTGCCACACAAGCTACAAAGATGATCAGCACTTTGTATTCTGCTTTTAAGAAAGCCATAGCGCCTTCGGCAATGTGACCGGCTATTTTTTTCATTTTGTCCGTGCCGGCATCTTGATTGGCTACCCAGGCACTTTTCCAAATAACATACAACAAGCCCAGCACTCCGAAGAAGGGCAATACATACAATAGGTTTTGCATACAGGTTTTTAGGTTTATAATTCTCGCCCCATTACCAAACAGGGGCTTAAAAAAGTGTCGCAAAGATAGAAGAACTTGGCCATTGGGCAAATCCAGAAAGTCATTATGGAATTAGGGCTAGGGGCTCTTTATTTTAGCCATAAAGGGCTACTGATACGGAACTTTAGCAACAAACCAAAAGCAGACTTTAATCACAGTAGATTGTTCCGATACTACTAAAAATAATAGCGCATTGGACCGGGCTATTTCCTCACCACTAATTTGCGGGTAAGGATGCCGCTGTTGTTTAAGTAAACAGTATAGAAATAAATCCCAGGCACCAATTCATCGGCAGAGATTTTTACCCTGGTTTCCGTGCTCGGAAGTTCGTAATCCCCCATGGGCTTGCCTAGCACATTGTGCAAAACAATCTTTGCTTTGGAGGTTTCGTGGTGAAGCTTGTATTCAATAATGGCCTGGTCTTGCACAGGGTTGGGGTACACATCTTGTATGGTGATTTCTTTCGATTGAAAGATGAATGATCTCCCTGGTTTTTCTTCTACTACCAAAGAGACAGGTCGCTCAACCACTTCGGTATGGGATCCTTTCGGGAAAACTTCGATTTTAATAGCAGACTGCATTGCTTGCATGCCACTTTCAAAAGAATAGCTAAGGTCGGCAAGGGTTTCGCTAGGTTCTAGGCGTCTAGAAAATTCTTCTACAGTAGCGTCCAAACAATTATTACCGAAGCAGAAATACCCTTTTTGCGTATCACCTAAGTCATTTTTTGTTACCCGTACCGTGTAAATCTGCGCTTTGTCGCTTGTATTCTTTAAGCGGAGCGGAATGCGGAGAATTTGGTTGGGCGAAATTTGATAATGTTCGGCAGTTTCAGATAATTCGAAGCTCTGTGAGAAAGCTTGGCATCCCCACACTAAAAAAAAACCAAAAAAGGTCAATCGCTTCATTTGTGTTTCAACATGTTTCCAGATTTTTTGATTGAATACACTTTTCAATTGAAAAGTATCAAAAAAAACTGAAATTCTACACAAAAGAATTAAAAAAGTTCAGATGTGATACAATTTTGGATGTTATCATATCGTTATGCCTTCCTTTTTTTCACCACCTCATTCCTTCTGGGTCTATCTTTAATTCGCCAGACAAAGCCTTTTAGCGTCTCGTCATCGGGCTTCAGTTCATGCACCGGTATGAGCTTGGCATCGGGCTTTACATAAAAGCTCACATTGTTCACTTTGCCTTGCTTGAAATTGATGCGCATGTTGCTGCAAATCATTTTGTTCATGCCCATCGTAATGAGCAGTTTTACTAATAGACTATCAGTTTTTAAAACGTCTTTTTCTTCCAACGCATAATAGAGGCTTTCGCCATTGCCCTTTACAACTACATGATGAATACTTTTCCCCTCAAAGTAAGAAGTCATGAGTCTGCCCTTGATTTGGTTAAAGTTCCGCATCGAGTCTTGCGAAATCACAAACGAGTTGTTGACCATGTAAATGCGGTTTATCTTTTTGTTTTTGAGCAGCACCCGAATGGAGTCGGCTGTCATCTGGTTTCCATCGCTCCATAAAACGGGATCTCGATAAAAATAGAGTGTGGAGTCTGAATTGACATACACGAGCGAATCGGCCGAGCCTTGCATGTTGCTTTTGAAAATCTTTACGTGATGATAAGCCAACAGGCGTTTCTTTTTGGGGTCAACACTTTCTACCGAAGTGAGTGTATCGGCAGACAAAAAAAGTGTATCGCCATCGTCATCCACCTTTGCGAGGTATGCATGACCGTACACTTTTGAGATGCCCTTCTTCTTATCATAAAAGGCATCGTCACCATAAATCGTCATGTTATCTTCTTTGGAGGTCATGGCCACACGCCCCTTGGACCGGTAGAGTTTTCGTTTGTCGTCTAAAAAATTTTGGTCGCCCTTCATCCGGTAGGTAGGTGTTTCAAACAGCCCTCTCTCTAACTGTGATACTTTTTGGATAGTGTTGTATTCACCACTTACGTAGATTGCTGTTTTTCCGTCTTTGGCCGTAACGGTGGTAGAGTCTCTAAAATAAACAATGCGTGTTTTGGAATTGTACTGCAGCGTGTCGGAGGCTAGGGTATTGTCTTCGTTGACACCCACTACATTTTTTTTGAAAGAAGCCAAATTGGTGTTTACATCATAATAGCCCTTCCAACTGGTAAGCGTGTTGGTAGTGTCTACCAGTTTGCCACCGTTAAAATAGCGGGCCTCATTTTGTAAGCGGTAGTAATCCAAAAAATCGGTGTAAAGAGTGGCCAGCCCTTTTTTTACAAACACTACATTTTTTCTGAGCTTGGCGATTTTGGTATTGCCATCGTAGGCGAGGCCCTTTGCCGTAATATCAACTGAATCGCCATCCACAATATGAACATTGCCAAAGGCATTCAATTCATTTTTTACTTTGTAAAAATGTGCAGAGTCGCAATAGATGGTGGTATTATTTTGTTCAAACACCACATCGCCCACCAACCGATCGAACCGCTGGCCGTCTTTTAAACTACCGTAGGCGGTGTTGGCTTTCTTGAGGTTGATTTTCTTTTGGGAGAAAGCTGGCAATGCCAACAGCGCTGCCACCATTAGTAAGCCCAGTTTTTTGTACCCGCATCGCTGGTTAGGCATAAATACTCGAAGGCATCTGAATATTGTGTGAATAGAGGTAGCCACTATCATTTCATCAAAATCGTAAAATTCAAAATAGCACCTACAAAAATCATGGTAATCAAGTCAATCATTCTAATCATCGTTTACCTTTGTGTGTGCTTCAAGCCTTTCAGCAACATATTGAGCAAAAAAAACTGTGCAAAGCTACCGATAAAATTCTTGTGGCCGTAAGCGGAGGATTGGATTCGATGGTGCTGATGCATTTGTTTCAAGAAGCGGGTTATCAAATACGTGTTGCCCACGCCAATTTTCAATTGCGCGGTATTGAATCGGATGGAGATGAAGAATTTGTTCGCCATTGGTGTAGCCGATTAGGGCTCTATTTTTATAGCCAGCGCTTTGAAACCAATAACTATGCCACCAGAAAGGGCATCTCTACCCAAATGGCTGCCCGCGAGCTGCGGTACCACTGGTTTGAACAGGTGGCGAACCAAGAAAAGTTTGATTGGATTGCCACCGCCCATCATGCAGATGATTCCGTGGAAACGGTGCTGTTAAACCTAACAAAAGGTGCGGGCATCGAAGGGCTAACGGGTATTGAGGTTCAGAACCAAAATATCATCCGTCCACTCTTATTTGCTTCACGCGAAAGCATTGAAGAATTCGCAGCTGCGAAAGGCATCGCTTGGCGCGAAGATCAGAGCAACGCATCCGATGACTATCAACGCAACTTTATCCGACACCAGGTAGTGCCTCGATTAAAACAACTCAATCCTTCTTTTGCGGAGTCTATTGTTCGGTCGATTACAAAATTGCAAGGCACCGAAGTGCTTTCGCAGATTGGGTTAAGGCAATGGAAGCAGCAATATGAAGTGGTTAAGGGCAATGAAATTCACCTTTCTAAATTGGGATTAAAAACACTGGCGCATCCTGAATCGGTTTTGTATGCGCTCATCAAAGAGTATGGGTTTAACCTCGCCCAATGCGAAGACATTATAAAATCGCTGGATGGGCAATCGGGCAAGAAATTCAGTGCCGAAAGGTATGGCCTCGTGATCGATCGAACAGAAATCATCCTTTATAAGTTCTTTAACGCAGAAGAAGTTTTTATCACGAATGAAGCCAACCATTACCAACTGGGAAGTTTGAATCTTTCGGTTTGGTCCGAATCTCTACCTAACATTTCGAAAGCAAAAAATGCTGCGAGCTTGGATGTTTCTAAGTTAACCTTCCCATTGAAATGGAGAAAATGGAAGCCGGGAGATTCTTTTCAACCGCTTGGCATGAAGCAGAAAAAGAAGCTGAGCGATTACTTTATTGACGAAAAATTGACCTTGGCTGATAAAGAACAGGCTACCGTTATTGAAAGCAGGGGAGAGATTGTTTGGGTGGTAGGCCAACGCATTGACGACCGCTATAAAATTACCGATGAAACTACCAATTCTTTCATTTTAGATTGTGGATTTTAAATTTAGATTTGCACCCTGAATTTGCCCGGATAGCATTAGATACTTTTCAAACAACTCCCATAACTTAACAGATCATTTCATGAAAATTACTGTAGTAGGTGCTGGTAATGTAGGCGCCACCTGTGCCGATGTATTGGCGTACAAAGAAATTGCCAACGAAATTGTGTTGGTAGACATTCGCGAAGGCTTTGCTGAAGGCAAGGCATTGGATATTTGGCAAAAAGCGCCCATTGATTTGTACGATACCCGTACCATTGGCTCGACCAACGATTATGCAAAAACTGCCAATTCAGAAGTGGTGGTGATCACTTCTGGTTTGCCGCGCAAGCCCGGCATGACGCGCGATGACTTGATCGGCACCAATGCAGGAATTGTAAAGTCGGTAACCGAAAATGTGGTGAAGTACTCACCCAATGCCATCATTATTGTAGTGTCCAATCCATTGGATGTGATGACGTACCAAGCACACATTACTTCCAAACTTCCACGCACACGCGTGATGGGTATGGCGGGTATTTTGGATACGGCCCGTTATCGTGCTTTTTTGGCCGAGGCGTTGAACGTTTCCCCTAAAGATATTCAAGCGATGTTGTTGGGTGGCCATGGCGATACAATGGTGCCACTTCCTCGCTACACTACTGTGGGCGGCATTCCGGTAACGGAATTGATTGCGAAAGATAAATTGAACGCCATTATTGAGCGCACCAAAGTAGGCGGTGGTGAGTTGGTAAAACTGATGGGCACGTCTGCGTGGTATGCCCCGGGCTCGGCTGCCGCACAAATGGTGGAAGCAATTGTGCGCGATCAACGCAGAGTGTTGCCTGTATGTATGCAACTAGATGGCGAATACGGGATCAAAAATTGTTACTTGGGCGTGCCCGTAATCTTGGGCAAAAACGGTATCGAAAAAGTGATTGAATTGGAGTTGAATGCCGAAGAGAAAGCGCTCTTGGAAACCAGCCGCCAGCATGTGACGGAGGTGATGGAAGTATTGGAGAAGTTGGGGAAATAACGAATTAGTTTTTTAGCAAAAAGGCACAAAGACGTCAACGTTTTTGTGCCTTTGTTTTTTTATGTGATTTTTCTTCGAGATCAAAGAACTATTTGGTATGCTTTCCTCATCCCACTAATCAGTAAACTCCAGGTAAAATGTTCAAAATCGCCTTTACGATACTTCTCAGCATTCAACTGGGGTATTCACAAATTACCGTAAAAGGAAAAGTAGTCAGTCAAACGGATCAGAAGCCTATTGCCTACGTCAATGTTGGAATAGTAAACACCGGGTTCGGGACGATTTCCAACGAAGATGGTTCGTTCTCACTGCAAGTGCCCCAACTCAATTTGAAAGACACGCTTCGTTTTTCTGGAATTGGGTATGGTAAAAGAAGTATTCCGATTCAATCATTTCTCACAAAAGACGTCATCGTTTATTTGAAGGAACACGTTACACAATTGAACGAAGTCACCGTCACCTCAAAAAAAGAAAAGAACAAAACGTTTGAATTGGGAAATAGAAAGTCGCGAGGGGGAACACTTGAAACCGACACGATTTATGCAGGTTCGGCAACGGCTCTCTTGATTGAAAACAAAAATCCCGTACAAAAAGGCTTTTCATTTCCAGTTTACTTACAAAGTGCAAGCATCCGGATTTTCAGAAACAATTTGCCAGCCTTCAAAATGCGCGTTCGGCTGTATTCAGTTGATAAAATTACAAAATCGCCTGATGAAGACCTTCTAAAAAAAAGCGTTGTAGTTGAATCGACCATGCGAAATGGTTGGTTGACGTTTGACCTTTCTGAATTTCAGTATCTAATCAAGGAACCTTTCTTTATCGCCTTTGAGCAAATTCTTACCAAAACCGATAGAGCCCAGGTTGCAAAAGGCTACCAAGACTTTATCAAAAAGCACCCCGACCGGTTGCGCATTGACACGGTTGTCTTTGAGGGTAAAAAGCAAGTGCGGCAGCGAGTGGGGATGAGTGGTATTGACTTGCCCGGAACATTTATTGGAATAGCTCCGGGCGAAGCGGCCAGCAAATTATATAGCTGCTTTACTCGAAACACGAGCTTTGACAAGTGGGAAAAAGTGCGCGGGACTTTAGCTGCCACTGTAACGGTGAGCAACCAGCCTCCAGCCTCCCAAGCAGTTTCCACTATCGCGCCAGAAAAGCCTTGCCAAGAAAGCAGTGCGGCATGTGCCGCCATAGAAGATTGCAACAATTTTTTAGGCGAATCAAACGTAAATGGTTTGCAGCTTTGCGTAAGCATAAAAGGCAAAATAAAACTATCGCGAGGGTTTGGATTGGCTGACGTTGAAAACAAACTGCCAGTAACCCCTAACACTCGCTTTCGCATCAACAGTGTATCAAAAGCGGTAACCTCGGCCGCGCTGATAAAACTGTTATCTGAAAATAAATTGGATTTGGATGCGCCTATACAAAAATACATTCCTTCATTTCCATTGAAGAAATATTCATTTACTACTCGCCAACTGGCTGGACACTTGGCTGGTATTCGAGATTACCACGAAAATGACTTGAGCGACTTAGTTCGTACCGAACATTATGAAACGGCCACTCAAGCTATCAAGATTTTTGAAAATGATAGCTTGCTGTTTAAGCCTGGCTCACAATTCCACTATTCTACATTTGGTTGGAATTTGATTGGAGCCGTGATTGAAGGCGCGAGCGGCCAAAACTATTTGGATTACATGCAGGAACATATATGGAAGCCAATGGCAATGATGAATACGGGTGGTGATGACAACACCAAAAACATTTCCGAAAGAAGTAAGTTTTATGACGCCACGGGAGAAGAGAATAACTATGGTGATTTTAGCTACAAGTACCCAGGCGGTGGACTTTTATCAACAGCCGAAGATTTAGTAAAATTTGGCAATGAATTATTATATGGTAATACGCTCAATCCCACGCTGACCAAAAAGCTATTTGAAACACAATTTACTTCATGGAATAAGGTAACTGACTATGGAATGGGTTGGTACATTGGGAAGGATAAGAATGGCCATCGCATTTGGTACCACGCAGGCGATATGTTGAGCAGCAGTTCATATTTAATTATCTATCCGGACGATGACATCGTTATTGCTTTCTTGGCCAATTCACAAGAAGGAGTTTTGTTTGATATGGAGAAGATTGGGGAGATGTTTTATACCAGATAACGGAAATATCTTTTTCATCTTTTAAAAGAATCAATTGGGTTAAGATAAAACATTTTCTTCCAACCCTGCTGAGATCCATCAATTCTCCAAACATAAGGTATCAAAGTCACGATTGAATAATGGAGATGTGGCTGTTTTCCTATTGCATTGCCAGTAGTGCCTACCGTTCCCAACTTCTCACCAACGCTTAAACACGAAAACGAACTCGTAGATATATTCTCCAGATGTGCAAAGTAATGCACCTTCCACTTTGGCCCGAGCAGCAACACCACATTGCCGCCAAGCAGAATATTGCCTGTGTACAAAACTATACCAGAAGTTGAGGCTATTACTGGCGTTCCCTGCTTAGCAAAGATATCAACCCCTTTGTGCGTGCCCGACTTTCCCCACGGATAATACCAATACGAATTAGGGTGATAGCTTTTGGAATTCGCTCCTTCCACCGGCATGTTAAAATTTTCTGGAATCAAAAAGCCAATGGCGAGAAATAAGATCAGTGAAAAAATAAGCTTATGTCTGGTCTTAAATCTTGACATCGCTCAACCTTTCTTCCCCACATACAAAACCTCCTTGCGCTCTACGCCAAAATACGTTGCCTTTTCTTCCGTGAGGTCGGCTGCGAATGTATTTTGTGTAGCATGCAGTCCGGCTTGTTCTATTCTTTTGGAATAGTCTTTTCCAAACTTGCGCACATGGTCATCTTGGCCGAAGGCTTTTTCGCGGGCGCGTGGGTCGGTGATGGAGTTGTCTTCGAATGTCACTTCTGGAATGGGATGAAAAAAAGGAACTTGCAAAATGGCCCAGCCACCTGGCTTTAGCACACGGTTGATTTCGCTCATGGCTTTGATGTCGTTTTGCACATGCTCCAACACGTGGTTGCACAGCACGGCATCAAAATGATTTTCACCAAACGGTATTTGATGGATGTCCATCTTTACTTTGGCTAGAGGAGATTCTATATCTGCTGTGATGTAGCCCTCACCATGCAGCTTCTCGAAAGGTTTCATAAAGCAAGGTTCGGGTGCGATGTGCAGCACCTTCAATTTTGCAGAAAAGAAATTCGTTTTATCGCGCAGGTAAAGCCAAATCAACCGGTGGCGCTCTAAACTTAAACAATTAGGACAAAGTGCGTTTGGTCGGGGATTGATTCTGCCATACGGCAAGAACGAGCGGTATGGATGGTTGCAGATGGGGCACTCTACATTTTTGCCTGCATAAAAAATACCCAATACTTTTAGGCCAATACCACTGAGCCGCTGCAAATATTTTCGGGGCACAAAGCGAATGACCCACGCGATAACTTTTTTCATTGGGGGCAAAGATAGTGGTTATGGGAAGTAAGAAGGAATGTAAATTGGGAGATGCCTAAATTTTTGTAGGAATTCCTTCAGTGTTGTCCATGATATCAAGATTAAGCTTACTTGCTATTTTTTTCATTTCGTGAATCAAATCATTCTTGTTCTCTTTGGTCATCAAATGTATTTTATCGTTCTCAGAAAATTTCAAATATCCATCAAAAACTTCTTTTTGAATAGTGGTTGACCTTGCTCGCGAGTTCATGGTTTGAGTCACTTTACTTTTTATGATGGATAGATAATCGATGGATTCAAACTTTTCTTTTTCACCGTGCTTCATTCCCAAAATCCACAAATAATCATGATAAAGCTTATCATCAAAATCAATTGTCAATCGATAATGAGTGGTGAATATTATTAAGGGTATCTCTAAAAACCCTACGAAATTATCTATAAATTTTGTTTCTTGAGAAAAAGGAGAAAATAGATGAAAAATAAATCGAGAGGATTATTTGATGAGCAGTTTCGGTTGGATAAAATCGGTAAGCAAAACGATCCATTGTTAAAATTGCAAGCCCACATTGACTTTGGGATTTTCCGCAAACCCTTGGAGGCACATTTTGAATCGGGAAAAGACAGAAGCCAAGGCGGTCGCCCTTCCTTTGATTATCTGATGATGTTCAAAATATTGATTTTGCAGCGCTATTATAATTTAAGCGATGACGGCACGGAATATGCGATTTTAGATCGTTTATCGTTCATGCGTTTTTTAGGGTTGACCATATCTGATACGGTGCCCGATGCCAAAACAATCTGGAACTTTAAAAATGAACTTGCCAAAGGCAAGATGGTGGAGAAATTGTTTTCCTTGCTGGATAAAACCTTGAGCCAACGGGGTGTAATTCTTAACAAAGGCCGAATGATAGATGCCTCCATTGTGGAAGTCCCTATTCAACGAAACAGCCGCGATGAGAACCAACAACTCAATGAGGGGATTATTCCCCCAGATTGGAAAGATAAAGAAAACAAGCTACGCCAGAAAGATATTGATGCCAAATGGGTTACGCACAATGGAAAAAGTTACTATGGGTATAAAGACCATGTGAAAGCCGATGCGCGCACCAAACTCATTACGGGTTATAAGGTAACCCCTGCCAATGTTCACGATAGTGAAATGATTGGACCATTGATTGACAAAAGGGATCGCGGACAAAAAGTATATGCTGATAGTGCTTATCGGAGTGAGAAAATTGAAAAAGAGTTGAACGGAAAAAATATGACCTCCATGATCCATGAAAAAGGATACCGCAATAAACCCCTTACCAATGCGCAGCAAAAGCGCAACAAGAAGAAATCAAAGACAAGGGCAAGAGTGGAGCACATTTTTGGGTTCATGACCAACTCGATGAACCGAATGTATATCCGATGCCGAAACTTTGTGAGGGCCAAAGCAACGATTGGTTTAATGAACCTCACCTACAATTTGTTCAGGCTAACGCAGATAAAAGTGAACTTGAATGGCCGATAGTTTGACCAAATGGTCAATCATCATCCTGCCAAGGGTGAAAAGAAAAAGTCAAAAGAGCCCTTAATCACTATTTTTTAAGATTGCAAAGAAAAAATTCGATAAACTAGGAAGTGAAAAAATTTAAAACGGGTTTTTAGAGATGCCCTTAATTGACTCGTAATCTTAACCCTCATTACTAACACGCATCTATAAAGATAATATTTTTTATTAATTGGACACATTAATTCAATATAAAGTTGGAATGCAGATTGGCTCTTTTGCTTGCTTTGGTCTCGCGTGGAAAGTGCGGCAAGCAAATGTGCCAATGTTCGAAGCGCTGAATCTGTCCCGCGGCATTGTGCATAACGTTTCATGCTTAAGTCAGTAGCGGGATTTTGAAACTGCGTCCTGTCCCGCAAGCACAACTAAATTTAAGTAAACGAAACGAACTTGCCAACACGTCACCCCGCTATTGCATAAGCATAGTGTTGTGGGTAGTGCTTTCACTCACAATATTTTTTTAAGGCATCTAATATCATCGGTTTATTGTCGCCAAGCTCTAAACCTTTCTTTAGGTCAGAGCATATTTTTATTTTCTCCTCTTGAGGTATTTCTACTTTGTCCTTTGCTGCTAAAACTGTAACTCCACTATTTTTACTCAAAGTTCTTCTGTCTTTGAATTCATACTTCCTAAGTCTCGCAAAAGCTCGGTTGCTCAACGATTCCATGTACATTGGTTCGAGATCAACCGCTTTATCATAATCCTTTATCGCTTCGTCAAACTTGAAATTGTATAGATATGCTGTCCCACGATGAAAATATGCGTCACTATAATTTGGATTAATTTCAATTGCTTTCTCATAAGACTTTATTGCGCCTTGATAATTCTCCTCGTTAAACATTTTAATTCCGCTCGACAAATATTTGTGAAACTTGTCATCTTCCTTGGTCGCGCCTATTACTTCGCCTAGTTTAAAACTTGTCTGCCGCTTGAGTTGGCCTGTCGAATACCACTCTTTCCAAAGCCCATCGTCTTTTCCATTCACGAAATTTCCTTCCTGATGAAGTGTCCCGTTCATAAAGTACTCTTTAGATTCTCCTGTTTCACCGCCATTGACATAATGAGTAAAATAACTCAAATTTCCATTTGGGTAATAAACATTTCTTCGACCTTCAAGTACACCATCTTTCAGCGTTCCGTCCCCTTGTTTTTTTCCATTGAAAAAATAGTCAATGAATTGTCCAGAATAAGGAGAAGCCGATTTGGAGAGATACCATTTTCCGCCTTTCCTCTCCATTTGCTTCGTGTCGGAATTCTCTTTACTTCCTCTGGTCGCTTGAAGAACTCCTTAGTTATAATGAAAATAATTTTGTCAATGTCGTTGTAACCGTGCTTTGCAATTTCTTCCTTTTTTGTCACGACCGTCAGAGTTTCAATATCCGTCTCGGCAAGTGTTCCTTCTTTCGGGTCAGGATCTTTTAGCACGGGAATAGAGTCCACGATATACAAGACCTTCTCTGACCCTTGGCCATAAGTTGTCAAGGTGAAAATTGTCAAAGTAAAAATTATTAGTCCCTTCATTAGATGTCTACATTTTCTTGAAAGCATTACCCACAACGTGAGTATTTGCGTTCGAGCGGGGCTTTCGAAGCCGCGTGGTGTCCCCGACACTGAACGCATTAAAGATACGAAAACGTTGGATTACGCGTCAACCCCGCTTGAAGCAAATACAGTTGTTGTGTGTAGTGCCGCATTAACTCACTTTTATTCGTGGACGTCTCTTTTGACTTTTTTTAATTCGGTCAATCATGTTTGCTTTTTTTAATTTGTCCGCCTTAATAAAGTCGCTAATCATTTTTCTTTCTTTCTCTGTCAGTGGTCTAGGGTCAACTACAAAGTCTACGTTTAAAGGTTCTTTAATCAGTCCCATATGTCAGTCGTTAAAGTATTTGTCAATAAGTCTTAATGAAGTCTCGGGTGTAATAACCATAAGAGTCCCTCCAAAGTGAACGGCACCTAATGATTTAATGTAATGCTCGATTAATTGAGTTTTAGAGTTAAACGAAAGGTATCCACCGCCACCTCTTTGGTATGAAACCCTACAAGCAAAGGCAACTAAATTGCCAGGCACACCTAAATATGCCTTGTCTTTTCCTTTATTGAATGGGGCACTTTCAATTAAGTGCATGTAAACATGGTCGTCTCTGAAGGTTATGCTAATCAGTCCTTGGATATTAGTACTTCCCGAAATTGTCAGTTTATAGACCTCTTTTTCCGGAGCCTTAAGTTCTGATTTCCAGTCAAATAACCACCCACTTTTCTTGGTTATTCCTTTTATTTCGTCTCTCGTCAATAAGGAAACGTCAGTTTTAAAGCTGTCGCCTGTTTTTACGTTTTCAATCGAATTTGTTAGCTTATCTATAACAAAGTCGAGATGGTTAACTTTTACTTTTTTCACTCCACAATTTACAAAATTTTCTCCTCTTTTTCGATAGGACTTAATTGTCCCGCGGCATTACACACAACGTAAATATTTGCGATCGGGCGGGAATTTAAAACTGCGTCCTGTCCCCAGCGCGAAACGGAATAAAGATAACAAAACTTTGAACTGCACGTCAACCCCGCCTGGCGCAAATATATTGTTGGGCGTTCGTTTACTTTCTCAACCTAAACGTGTTTAAAATTTCCTCTCCGATTTTTTTATAGCTGTCGTACTTTTCAATTTCAGAAGTGAATGTCACCAAAAAGGCTTTGTCATTTTTTATAAAGCATTTTGAAGAAATTTTTAGTTTCAGTTTACCTTGAGTCATTGCGTAAGTTGTCCTATAAAAGCTTTCGTTGCCAGTCTTTACAATTTCAGACTCCGAGACTTTAGCGTCAAGGGCAGCATTCTCCAACTGCTTGTCTGTAATTAGCTTATATTTTTCAAGGTCGATGTTTTGTCCGGCCAAGTTTTGAATAATAATGTTCACATTCTCCCTAAATTTGTCTGATTCGTTTTCTAATGGCGCAAAAAGAAGCAAGTCAGTGCCCATTGTCTTTGAGCTGTCCAACTGCCAATTTTTTGGGTACTTAATTTGATAAATTTTATTAACAAATTCGATGTCCTGAATTGTCTGCGAATAGCTAAGAGTCGTAAGTGCAAGAAGTAATGTTACCAAAATTATTTTCATATCGTGTCTTTAAATGACGCCCAACGGTTTGCGGCTTTGCGAAGAAGCGGATTTCGGAGTACAAAACTGTCAATATACCACAAAAGTTGATGCGAGGTAGGATGTTCAATTAATCACTGAACCCGCTTTTTTGCAAAACCGCTGTTACCTGCTGGCCTTCTGATCACCGTGTCGCTGTATGCCTTGTAAATATTGAGTTTCTGTCTCATTGTCTGCTGTGTATGTCGGGCTGTGTGTTGGAGTATTTTTATTTTTTTGAAGCGTTGGGAAATTTTTTAAAAACAATTTTTGTTTGCGTTTGCAAACCAAGCTCTTTTGCAATTTTTGGTCTGTGCGTTGGCTTGTGCGAATTGCAAATGTGCTTGCTTTTAGGGTTGGCTTATTCTTTTCCTATCAATTTCATTTCTCCTTTATGGTTTACATGATAAGCATAGAATTCTATTGGATCTGTTAAGTCATCCAAGAAATGGTTTTTTTTGATTAGCTCAATAAGACCCGAATCTAATGACCTTTTAATAGTTAGGAATTCATCAAGATTGGCTTGATTATCATCAATTAGTCTAACCCTTCTATATTTACCATCTTTCAAGTAATCCAATACGATTTTCTTCTTTTTCTCAGCAACAGTTCCTGTCAGGAGATTTCCTGACCTTTCAACATACATTCTTGAAGAATCTATATCAATACCGTACTTACGGAAAGTATTCAAAAACTTTTCCTTATTATCAAAATCGCTACGTGCCGTCAAAAACACAATTCGACTTCCTTCTGAATTTGAGGAAATTATATTGAGTATCTTTTTAATCTCCGAAACTATCGTAATAATGGGTTTCGATGTTTTTAAAAAGGTATCAGAGTCTCTAAACTCGCCAAAATCAAAAGATTCTCCTTCTTGCAATTTGTAATCATTAAACTCTCTATTATCTAATAATTTTATAACAACGCTATCTTTTATTACTCTGATATTGGCGAAAGTATTAAAAATTGTTTCGTCAATATCAACAAATGTTATTCCGTAGCCATAAATATGTTGTGGTATTTTATAGGGAGTTTTTACATATTCTTCAAACAAACCCGATCCAACAAAATCATCTTTTGTTTTTCTTGCTGGGGGACAGAAGTAGTAGCCTCCATCTATACTTTTCAAAACATCTTTTGCATACAAAGCATCTATACCTGTTCCTTCTACAGGAAAATTTGGATTCATTTGCCACATATTCGTTACATGC
Source organism: Chryseotalea sp. WA131a (assembly GCA_025370075.1). NCBI lineage: Bacteria > Pseudomonadati > Bacteroidota > Cytophagia > Cytophagales > Chryseotaleaceae > Chryseotalea > Chryseotalea sp. WA131a. The sequence continues at coordinate 133,657 of CP073016.1, forward strand.
TCAAATTGATTTTGAATACTTTTCATAAATGCTAAGAAGTGAAGTCCATTGATTGATTTTCCACTTTCGTCAACTCCGTCAAAAAAAGGATATGGCCTTCTTAAGAATCTTCTGTTTAAATCATTTTCTCCAAATAGGTCGGGAGTTGGTCTCCTTGGTTGAACCTTTCTAATGTGAGAATTCAATGGACCATCTTTGGGGTCTGTAGGATTAGGATAAACAGGTGTTAAGTTATTTATCCCTTCTTTATTTCTGGAAATAGGTAAACTACTATCTTTTTCTCTTCCGATAATACCTTCTTGGGTTGATTTCGAAAATGCCTCCCATACTGGCATCATTTCTCTAATCTTTTTATAAACCAAATAGGAGCCCCCGATACACCATTCAGGTTCATTGCAATTTTCATCTACATATACTAATTTTTCTAGGTCGATATTTGCTCTAAGATTGTCTATGCCATCATTGAACTTTAGAAACTCCTTAGAATCGGGACGACCAAAACCCTGTTGTACACATATTACTTGAAAAACATTCTCTATTTGGTTATTGCTGATTTTAGCTGCAAATTTCTTGTTGACATATTCGGCAAGGGTTCTAGTAATTGCTACATTGACGTAAGGATGATCGCTAGACACCAATATAAGTAAGTCAGAAACTGAGTTAAATGGGTCAAATTCGTCCCCAGGAAATTTCGGTATGATTTTTAAGTTTTTCGGTTTTCTAAAACTTAAACCGAATCTATCATTACCGAATTTATCAACAAATAGAGAATGACCGTATGCAATAGTGAATGTCACACGCCACGATTCAGGTATCTGTGCTAATGAATTTGGAATTCTTGCTAAATCTTCCTTTTTATCAGATTGCGGTGTTCTAGTCATTTCATAATAAGCTATATCTGATAATAACTGAAGTAAAATTCCTAACTCAGATTTATTTTTAACTGCAACATTTGCCTTCAGTATTGCTGCAAAACCCTGTTTGTCTACCCGCCCACGGAACAATTCATAGTCTTTATCATCATCCAATTCTTTAGGAGAAAGCAGTGGAAACTGAGGATCAGAAATACCACTTTGGTATGGACTATCTAATATTGGCAGTGGTCTTGGTATAAATTTATTTTTTTCCATGATATAATTTTATTTAAACAATGGCCTTCTTTTATGTTGTTCTTGTAGGGCTGGGAATAATGAAATAAAAAATTCCGTCCATCCGCCCATTCTTACTCTTAGCAAATTGTAATCATCAGGATTATCCTGAGCATTTTTAAAAGATTCAGGATCACTAACAGTTATCGTAAGCATATTGCCTCCATGACCTTCGGCAAAGGACTTTATTATTTTGGTCAAAGCAACCTCATCAAAGTCTTCTTTTATATTAAAATCAGGTGGAGCACCATCTGAAAGTAGATTTATTGAGGAATCAGAAAAGCTTTCCAAACCATCCATAAATTTTATTGTTGGTGTTTGAGGAATTGGTTGGTCAGAATGGTGGGGTGCCGGGGATAAATCGGAAGCTATAGAGTCAAAGGCATATCTACCGTCTGGTGTTGCCCCAACAAACGAACCTGAAAAGTTATACTGCTCAAATGTTCCTACTCCTGGAGCTAGTAAAATTTCAAATTCTTTACCTTCTATGTGATACAGATTGTGAATTCGTTTCCAATTTTCTTCATGTACTTTATCTGTTCTTGCCACTTGAAGAGAATCATAAAAAGATGTTATTAATTTATGTGCAATTTCATCTACATGCTTATTTCCTTGCCCAAACTTAGGTTGATTAATGCACAGGTTTCTAATTTCAATAATTCTTTCATCTGATATCTTGAGTCCAACTACCTCTTTATTTCTTCCCCAGTTTGTTCTCAAACATGAAACTAATTCCTCAAGCGAAAACAGTTTATCTCCAAAAACAAGATTCTTAATTACGAATAAGGAATCTGTTGCTGTACTTATTCCAGTCATTAGAGGCGAAAACAAATGATACTTCGAACCACCGCCAGCAAGGTCTCGTCCAGTTTCAATGCAGCCATTAATCATGGCAGACAATAATGGGGATGGAGATACACCTTCTTTGCTTCCATAAGCAGAAAGAATACCATGTAAAAATTTGTGACACCCTAATAAAAGATGTTGCTCAAATATTGACCAAAAATCTTCATAAGTAGAAATATCTTTGGCTTGTTGGGATCTAATACTTCCTTTGCTACCTCTTAAAAAAGTTCCACCTGAAAAAGCAAAACCCGCCCCACTATTTAAAGTTTTTTCTAGGACATCTAATGCACCAACAAAACCAAAACTAAACTCTGTTTCACCAGCAAATAGAGTTTCGTAACATCCATCACATGCATAATTCCTTGCACTCTTAAGTTCAACTGTACCCCCAGTTTTATTTTGCAGTGCCGGAATAATTTTGTCATCATTCATTAGAATTGGATGTGCCCCACCACTTAATATGGTTTTTGCAGCTGCGGAAAATAATTTATCATTGCTTTTAGAATGAACCCTTAAATCAAGAGTTGGGCTATTCAAAGGCAATCGTCTTGCAGATTCCATGCACATAAAAGTAATTTCATTTACAGCATCTGTTGCAATGTCTTTATTATCGGCTATTACTCCACCAATAGTAACTTGCTGCATCCACTGGTTGACCAATGCACCTTGGTCAAAGTTACTTGGGCCTCCTGTTCCTAGTAATGCTCCATCTGATGAAGTAAATCTATCTTCGATAAATCTTCTGTTGTGAACTACTTTTTCATCCAGTTTTATCCAAAAGCAATCAAGGATTTCTTGTGCTTTAGCTTTAGTAACAATTCCCCTTTCTAAATCTCTTATGTAAAACTCATTAAGTAATTGGTCAAGTCTACCTATGGGTACAATTTCACCAGAAAAATGAAGTGCACAATGCATTATGTAAATAGATTGCAATGCATCTGTAAAAGTTTCGCATGGCTTGGCTGGATATTCTCTAAGTCCTTCTGAAATTGATTTTAGACTAATAGCCTTTTCGTCATTTGGATGAAATGATTTTGAAAGTTCAAACGCATAATCTGCATAAGCATTAATGTAAAACAGGACTCCTTCTAACGAATCAATAACTGATTGATAAAACTGCTTCTGCTTTGTTTGTTGATTTGATAGAAGATCTTGCTTTGTTTGACATTCTGTTATTATCCCTAATATTCCCTTCTTTAAAACCACTTCATGGTCAGGTACTATATGACCGAATGGCGACCACTCGTTGAAATACCTCAATTCCCAATATAGCCTTTCTTCTTCTGTTAAATACTTTACTAATTCCTTACCTTGACCCACAGAATATGGAGGAAGTGTTCCTACAATTAATTCTAATGGATTAATCTCCATTGTCCCCTTCGATTCTCTGTTTATTGGGTCAGAAATAAATTCAAAAAGTTTTTTTACAGCTAATCCTTTTCGTTCAGCCACAGACAAAGATTTGACTTTGGAAAGTTCATCATTCTTGTAATAATCGAAAAGATGACCCATTTCACCAAAGCCAATCCATTTTGGTTTTGTATGCCATTTTTCAAACGCTTCTTGCAAAAGAATGCAAACTCTTGGTGTAAGTCTATCTGTGTGACCATCTGGTAAGGATTCCAAATGTTGCCAAAATGAAAGAATATTTTTATGCATAGTTTCTATTTATTATTTTACCTTACTAATTACTGTGCCTCTCACCGTCTGAGCAACAATAAATCCATCTCTAATTACAAACGTATCAACTCCATCTGCGATATAAATTGATGGTGTGTCTGCAGTCCATTCAAAGAATACGATTTCCCCTTCAATAGTTTCGCTAACTATTTTTGATGTTGAACCTACCTCTAATGATTTGAAGTGGTTGTCGTATTGCTTATAAATATTTTCTTTCCCTTTAATGACTTTATTTGTTGTTACGTAAATAGCATCATCAGCAAAATCAAACATTACGTCATCAATATTGGCATTGGCAAAAGCAATACAATGATGTTCCCATACTTCTTTAGTTGTTCTCATATATTTATATTAAATGTAAATTAGAAAATGAACCTATCCCGATTTATAAACCCGGTTTCATCGAAATAGTAATCCATCCATTCATCACTTTCACTAAGATCGTTCCATTCCTTTTTAAGGACAACCTCTTTTTGTGCAAGAGTTTTTGCTCCTGCCTTAAGTATTTTATCTTGAAGTTTATACCGCCATTTAAAATGATTGACTATATCCAATACATGTGTTGCATAAGCTTGTGCAATAGCTTTATCTTTCTTAATTATTAGCATATTCTCATCATTTTTATAAGAAGCTGCATAACCTAAATTATGACTACCTGTTATAACAACACAATCATCACTAAAAGGGTCAATAACCAATAGCTTATCATGTATTGTAGAAAAACCAAGTTTTAAAAGTTCTCCCTCAAAGTAGCTAAATGGGCCAGGAATTGCTGCTACACCTGTGACCCTATCAAAATAATATGTAGCAGGTTTCTCAAGTATATCACTTGATACAATATTTGTAGTAACACTCTTTGCTATCTTTGCGTCAGATACCGCTCCTCTTACAAATAGGGGTTTCCCTTCGGGTCTTTTGGAAGCTACTTCCTTGATTTTATCAATTATACTTGGGCTTCCTGGATTAAATACTAAATATAAAACGGATTCTTTGGCTTTTTCAATTAGATCAAATACTGCCTGCATATCAATGGGAGTAGCAGGATTTTTTGGTTTGGACTTCTGCACAGTATTGGGAGAGAACCAAAGAGTTAAATTCGCATTTTTATTCATTTTATTTGTTGTGCTATTGGAGGCACACCACTCTCGAAAATCGGCTCCCTGTTTTTCATCTCTCTCATATTCTAATTTCATTTGATCCCAATAATCTTTGTACTGAGTTGCAATTTTCTCAGAATTAATGATTATCATGTTATTTGTTTGACCGCATAAACCAGTTGGAGTCCAATTTGTGCTACCTGTAAGTATAGATTGTGGAGTTCCTTCATTATCTACATAAATCACAAACTTATTGTGTCCAATATGTGAACCCAACATCCTATCATATACTTTTATTTTTTTGTTTGAATGAAGATTCATTCTGGTTGTTTCATTGGTTCCATCATTAATCGTGATTGTCTTTTCCTTACCATTTACAATTTTAGTCTCTGACTTATTTGCATTGCTCAAGATGATTTCGGTTCCTTTATTTTTCGTCAACTCCTTTATTAAAACATCATCTGTAAGTTCATACAAAGCGGCATAATATTTACCGCCATTTTCTGATGCTTTTTTGAAAAATGAATTTACATTGAATAGCATCTGCCCACCCAATCTCTTTCTCCATATGCTTGAAGGGTTTGTTATAAACTCTTTAGCTTCCGCTTTCGTTACGGTTTTACCTTTTTTTCCTGATTTAGCAAATGCTTGCGTAGATAATATTCCTCTATTAAAGATTACTTTAGCTTCTCCATATTCTTGGGTTCTTTTTGTAGATTCTGTTATTATGCTATTTATTTCATCCTTCTCTAAATTATCCCAAGTACCAATCATAGGATAGATTTTATACTTTATTTCTTTATTATGTGGGGCATATAAATCCTTCCAATTAAAGCTTTGTATTGGCCATTCATCTGTTGTTTGAGGTGATTTTCGAGAATCCTCTTCTTTATTGAATCCAACGGTTGCGTATAAACCTGTTGGTTCTTCAACATTATCAACTATCCTGTGAATACTGAATCCCAAACAATTATCTATCTTTTTGGGTAAACTCCACCACAGATAAATCAGGTCATTATTTGCCAGAACTACAGATTTTGTTTTTGCTTTTGCCATGATAATTACTTTTAAATTTGCCTACTCTAATATGGATTTTCGGCTTACTCCATTTGAATATTATTTGGAAATTCCTTTTTCAATATTGTTAATTATACTCCATATATTTCCTTCCTTTTAATGAATGCCTTTTCTCCCCCTTCTAATATGGCACAAGTAACTTTCTTCGTTGCAGAATTATCAATTGAACCTCGGTCAATTACATGTGTTTTATCACTGGTACTTTTCAAGGGAACAATTAATTCTGCATCTCCCAAAACTGCTATGTTTGCGTTGTGTGTTACAATTATTACTTGCCTGTGTTCTTTAATCCTTCTTAGATTTTTCACAAGTGTTTTGTAAATAAATTCACTATCCAAATTATCCTCGGGTTGGTCAATTAGCAATGGACAATTCCTATTTGAGAAAAGCAATATTGACAAAAGAATTGATTGTTGCTGCCCAAGAGATAGCTTTGAAAAATCCTTTTTTATGTAAGCATCTTTACCGTCTTTGTCAGTGTATTTCCTAGTCAAGGTAATTGTAGAAACATCTTCAAACGAACATCTTTCAATTTGTGATAGAATAGAAGGAGAAGATAGAACCGAAATAATTTGGTCTGCATCCGACTTAGAAAAAACAAATGAGCCGTCTGATTTAATTGCTTGAAGTAAAGTTGAGTTTTTCTTTTTTATTGAATCTAAAAAATCGTTGTATGAAATGCTACTAACAATAATATCAGCCTTCGGAACTTGAGATGTTCGCCAACCCATTGAATCTTTAATTATAGTTGAAAGTGACGGAGAATACAAGCCTTGATAAATCTTTATGTCAATGTTGAAATCAACTACAGTTGCCTTCAAATTTTCATTAACCCTATAAACGAATTCATATCGCTTTCTAAATACATTCTGTTTTATTTCTTTCCTTTTTTCTAAAAGTCCTTTTCTTTCCTCTGTCAATTTTAAAAGCTCCGCTTTCTTCAAATTCAACTCGCTCAACTTCATTGCATAATCACTCGCATCTTTGGTTACTTTTCTAATGAACGCTAGGTCTAATTTACCACCTTTAGCTTCAATCTCTTTTCTTATTTCTTCAATTTTATTTTGAGAAGTGCTTTCCTTTTCCTTCCAAGTATTTAGTTTTTCATTTATCAGATTTACAACGGCTGTTGAATCAGTTGTAATAGTTGCTGAATGGTTATCAATATCCTTTGAGAATTTTTCCACTATGCTTTTTACGTCCTTAAATTCTTCCTTTCCTATGATTATTTTGTCCTCCTTAAAACTAATGACTAAATCAAAAACTGTTTTATCTGCTAGACTTTTTGTGATGCCTTTTATTAAAGTATTAAGGTGTGTCACAAGTTCACTTCTTAATGATTTTTCATTTGCAAGTCCTTCTTCAAGCTCTACAACTTCTTTAGCATTTTTTGCTTTCAATGCTTTAACTTGTTCGTCAGCATTGTTCTTTGCCTTTTCAATTTGCGGGATAGTATTAATGTCAATTGTTAATCTTTCTATTGATGTTTGATTATCCAAAAGTTCTTGGCATATTTCATCATCTTCATCTTTTAGATTTCCAAAATCAACAAAGCCATCAAAAAAGTTTATCAATACGCCCGGGTCTTTATCACAATGCTGAATTGTTTCTGCTGTTTCGCCTTGGCCAAAACTTTCAATTTGAATTTCAGTTATTCCATTTGCAGGGTCGGTTGCATTAATTACATCCTTTTGTTTGTCCTTTACCAGTATTTGTTGACGACCGCTTTCATCTTCATACAACAATGAGATCCTTTCGGGCCAAACTTCATTGTCTACTAAGCTTGCTCTGCAAGTATTGCCAGATGCTGCTCTTATTGATTCCAAAACTGTTGATTTGCCCGCACCTCTTCCGCCTATAATGCAAGTTAGGTTCTTGCTCAATTTTACCGTTTGAGTGTCGAGAAAACCACCATCAAATTTTAATCCGACAAAATGAGGAACAGTAGGTGGGATCAAATCTTCTATCCTAACTCTTGCTGTAGAATCAATTAAAGCAATTTTGAATGAAAGAAAATTCAATTCATCCATTTTTAATCGGGTAATTTTTTTATTGCCTACTGCATTTTTTCCTAGTGCAGTCAATACATGAGAATCAGAAGACATCAACTTTGCAATATCATAAGTGTGGTCTTCGTTAATCGCTGTTCTTCTGATGTTGATTAATCCTTTTCTTTCAGGCGATGTGTCCCTATCAGTAAACCAATTTTCATTAGCTGCTAATGAAATTTCTAGTCCAAGTAAACTCGGATGCTTTAATACAGCTTCTTTGAAAGGTGTGTAGCCTTTCATGTATAATTCAAATCCACTGTCCAAATCAATGTGTGCTGCAACTCCAAAACCGCCCAATGCTTGGGCGAAGCCCAAACATTGGGTTATTGTATGGTTGCACATTTTTTTGTCGGCAGTAATGTTTAACTGTCCATAAAAAGTTCGTAACGATTGAAAGTCGGGAAGATAAACTAACAAGTGTCCTTCAGTTGTCGAAAGTTCAACACCTGATAAAACAAGAATTGGTTTGCCAACTGCATAGTCAATTGTCGGTTTAACGTTGTTGATTTCATTATGGTCTGTAATACTTATGACTTGAATATTCTCTTGTATAGCTAAGTCAACAATATTTTGAGGCGTCATTGTCGTGTCCTTCACATCATAAGAACCATTTTCACCAAAAGTGTGAATATGTAAATCAGCACGAACAAATTTTGCTCCGTCAGAATTAATGTCTATTTCTTCTTTTAAACTCATGCTGTCAGTTGTATTGGTATAGCGTTGGCAAAAAATGGCTCTTTTGGTTTTGCGAAGGGTCGGCTTGTGTGGCGGGCAAATCCAAATGTGCCATTTGTGCGGCTGGCTAAAATTGTTTTTAAACCCAGATTTTGCAGTAGAATGAAATAGTGACAAGGTGTCTTATATTTGAATATGGAACACCACTATACCGATAAATTAGTAACAGCGTGGGGCGGGATGAAAGAGATGAAAATATTGATTGACCAAACTGGGATCAGCAAGAAGTTGGCCGAGCTTGGTTTGCCTGAGAGCAAGAGTAACAACCGGATAGATGCCGTGGGTATAATAGAGAGTTTTTGGGTGGGCATCTGGATTGGTTGCTTTCGTTTTAGTCACACAGCGGTGGTGCGGGTTGATGAAGTGTTGCGCCAGATATTTGGATGGAAGCGGGTTGCTTCGGGGACCACCTTCGGGCGTTTCTTTAAAAAGTTTACGCCCTCAATGAACCACCAAATTTTCATTGAACTGTACACGTGGTTTTTTGAGCAGATCCAATTCGACAATTACACGTTGGATATGGACAGCAGTGTGATCACCCGTTACGGGGAACAGGAAGGCAGCAAAAAAGGGTACAACCCCAAGAAGCCTGGCCGTGGCAGCCATCATCCCTTGTTTGCTTTTGTCAATGACATACGCATGGTGGCCAATTGCTGGAACCGCAGCGGCAATACAGGGAGCAACAGCAACTGCATCCATTTTTTAGAAGAGACCTTTGCCATCCTCAAAAACAAAACAGTAGGGTTGTTCAGGGCCGATAGTGGGTTTTGTACCGGTACAGTCTTGGATTTCATTGAGCAGAGAAATATCCCCTACGTCATTGCCTGTAAGCTGTATGCCAATTTACAAGCCAGCATTTATGGTATCACCCAATGGAATGCGATAGGCGAAGGCTTATGGGTATCGGAAATAAACTACCAGCAAGGCGGCTGGGGCAAAGCCCGTAGGATTGTGGTCATCAAACAAAGTGAAGAAATCAGGGCCAGGGCAACGGGTAAGAAGCTCAAGACATTATTCAGCAGCGTGGGCATAGCGGACGAAAAAGTGTACCGCAAAAGGTACCATGCCTTTGTCACTAACCAAGCCCTGCCGGCAACAGAAATATGGGAACAATATAAGCGCAGGGGTGATGCCGAAAACAGGATCAAGGAGTTGAAAGAAGATTTCGGTACAGAAGGCTTTTGCATGGATAGTTTTTGTGCTACTGAAACAGCTATGCGCTTTGTGATGGTAGCCTATAATTTGATGAGCCTGTTCCGCCAAATAACCCATCAAAAACAGCCACAGCCCAAGCTTTCCACATTAAGGTTCAACTGCTTTGCAGTTGGAAGTTGGGTGGAGCAGGAAGCCCAAAAATGGGTACTGAAAATGTCCGTCCCACTCAAAAGAAGGCAATGGTATGATGGATTATTCTCAAATGTCCAAAAAATAAACCTGCCACTAAGTCTGACTGGATAGTTCTACTGCAAAATCTGGGTTAAAAAATGTGCGGTGGGAAAAAATAAAAATACAGAAGCGTTGGCTTTCGGGTCGGCTGTCTGATGGTTCATTTGTCCAGTCACTTGTTTATGTTTTATTTTGTCGTTCATTGTTGCACTGTCGTCTTTTAGGCTTGCAGGTAACGGTTAGCTTATTGCTGGCGGGCAATTAAAACCTGCGCCCTGTCCAACGTGATAAAGATAAATAAAGAACTACAAACTTCAATGACGCACTGTCCCGCCCGCTTGCAATAAGCTTTTGTTATGCACAGGGCTTATTGGTCGTCTCTAATTTACGTCTTTTGAAGTATTCAATGATTTCATCCTTTGTCATCTTCGATAACTTCTCGCTTAATTTGTCGCGTTGCTGTCTCATAAAATCTACAGCGTCAAATTGTTTCTCAATCGTCTTCATATTTTTCAAATTCTCTAGGTGAACGTATCTCAATTTGTCGATAACCATTCTTTATGTTAATGGAATTGTACCCACGAATTCTTTGCACATTAACAATGTGTTTGAAATTCCAACTTATCAAAAAGTCAGCTCGATTTATTGTCGCCAGAGCAATGTGCAAACAATCAGCAAAACTGGTTTGACCTACCACTTTTTCTGTAATATACTCTGTTGCCAATTCTACTGCTTCGGCTGTCGTGTCCAAAAACTCAGTCGACCCGATTTTAAGGCCTCTTACAAGTTCTTTTACTTTGGCAGGAGCATTTTCAAGCTCATCTTGCGTCACTGTCTAAAATAACAAAGTGAACTCCTCGTCTCTTAGTCGGTCAAAGAGGGGAATTGTATGATCGGAAAACTCCTCGTCAAAGTAACCACCAAAAACAGATGTGTCGATATATATTCTTTGTTTCACGGCTCGAATTTACGAAAAATAGTCCTAAGTCGCCTAGCAGATAAATACTGGTCTTGATGCTTGAAGTTTTCCCTATCAGATGAGGAAAATCTGTCCCCAAGCCTTGTGCATAACGTGAGTATTTGCGTTCGAGCGGGGCTTCCGAAGCCGCGCGGTGTCCCCGACACCGAACGCATTAATGATACGAAAACGTTGGATTACGCGTCAACCCCGCTTGACGCAAATACATTGTTGTAGGCAGCCCCATTAACCTGCACTTTTTTCGAACACCATAATCGTTGTCATTTCTGTCCCAATTTCCTAAGCTTCTCAATAGCATTTTGGTTTTGAGGATCTAATTTAAGCGAGAGGTTAAAATTCTTCTTAGCCAATTCGTTGTTACCCTGAACTAAATACCCCTCTGCAAGACTATCAAAGCCGTTTGCGGAATTTGGGTAGAGAATAGTATTTAAACTTAGAATATTTACTCCCTCTTGGACTTTTCCCTTGAATAAAAGTTGAAGTCCAAGATTGTTTAATTTCCATTCTTGAAGTTCAAAGTCAGTATTGTTCCGCTTTAGAGTTTTGACTAACCCTTCTAAATCTTTATAATCTTGTTCCTGAGCAGCTACATTGAAATCTTGAAAACTCAAACTTCTTTTTGTTGGAATTTTCGATTTAATCGTAATTGAATTCCCGGGGACTCCATTTGAGGTTGGGTCGTTGTCCAAAAATTGTTTGGATAACTTGTCATTTTTTAGGAATGCATTTAGGAAATGCAATGTGTAATTAGTCATCCAACCATAAGAGGAAATTATTTCCTTGTCGCTTTTATCTTGCCTTGGGTCGCGGTCTTGGAAAAGAACGCCCATCGAACTAAAATAAGAATGAGTCAAGTCATTAAATTTTAAGTAATATGCTTGACTGTGTTTCAATGAGTCGTAGAAGTCGAATCGTTTGTTCAATGTTGTATCTATTTTGTCCGCAATCATTACAGGCAAAGGTATGTCCTTTTGTGACATGAAAATGAATGGGACATTGACCCTTGATAAATTAGCGTAGCTCGATGTTAAAATTTTTTCAAATTGATATTTTATACTACCATCTAGACATACTAACGCTTTTATTCGCTCATTTTTCATTTGTGCTAACACATTTGAAATGCCGCCAAAACTAAAACCGATCACGGATAACTTGTCCAAGTCAGCATTTACTAAAGTCGAAGCTTCACCGATTAAAAACTCTATGTCGCTAGCTTGCGTCTCAATATCTCTAGTTGTTCCACCATCAAGAAACCTGTTTTCTGTTCCACGGCTGGGACAAGAAAGGACTATGTATCCATGACTGGCCAGAAATTCACAGAGAGCAAAGTTCTCCACGGACGATGCTTGATAGCTTGGAGCATAGATGACCACAGGAAATTTCCCGGTGATTAGTCGAGTATTAAAATTTGCTTTTGTTTCTAATTCTAATTGTCCTCTGTTATGCTCATTGTCTGAGTAATAGAACCAACTTAGTATCCTCTCATCTGGCAAGCTTTCCCATTCCTCTTCTTGCTTTAAGATGGTCATGTAGTTCTTAACTTTCAAAATAGTCTTTGTTGAAGTCTTTTCGGTAGGATACCAAATACTGATAGAAATTGGTCTGGCTAAAACTTTGTTGTCCCAGTCGTAGATACGTCTGTATGATCTGGTATTGTCGTCTTTTTTATAGTTTCTAAAACCAACTTTATATTTACCATAGACCAAATTTAAATTGTCCCCAAAGACCTGAGCCATTGTCACGTCTCCAAAATGGATAAATATTATTGTCGTAAGTGCCGTAAGAAAGTTAATTTTGCTCATTGTTGGTTGCTTTATTAAAAGACAACTAAGTTCAGGTTTGCCCCCATTGTCCCTTTACACAGTACCCTTTGTTTCGATAGGCAAAAATGTCGAAATGGGGTTGCCTACAACGATTTGGCTTGCAGAAGGCGGGCAATTAAAAACTTGCGCTTTCTCCCACGTGATAAAATAAATAAAACGCACTGAACTTTCCTAACGCACACTCCGCCCGCTTTTCTGCAAGCTAGTGTTATGGCCAGTTTGCAACCGAGCTTAGGTTTTTAATGTCGACCGAGCAAAAGGAAAAATGTCCACCGATAAGTTTTGCGAACAAGTCGTCCAGCGCAAGAACTTTGTCGTCCGCCAGAAAGTGTCGTTAAGAGTTGTCGCGCGAGAATGGGTCGTCCGATTGCTGCAAATGTTTCCGAGGCGAGTCGTTAATGAGCAAAAAATGTCCACAAGGAAAAAAGTTTAAACAAGTGTGGCTTTGACTTTTTAAATTTCCTGTCTGTCGTTTGAAGCAAAGTCCGCGGAATATTGATGAATTGTCAACTAGCAGAAGTCAGTCGTATACAAATTAGTCGTCAGCGAAATTGGGGACGCACACTCGTCCCGCAAATTGGCCATAACGTTTAGCTTATTGCTGGCGGGCAATTAAAACCTGCGCTCTGTCCAACGAGATAAAGATAAATAAAGAACTACAAACTTCAATGACGCACAGTCCCGCCCGCTTGCAATAAGCTTTTGTTAGCGGGCGTTTTTTAGTCCATAAACTTTTCAATATTGTCAAACACGAATTTTTGTCTTAAGGGATCAATGTCGTCCAGTTCATAATACTTATCGTCACAGGGCGTCAAGTTAGGATTTCTTTCTTCAACGAATTGTTCCTTCTGTTCATTAAAAATCTTTATTGCTTCATTTAATATGTCTAGGTGTTTGTCCGCCCTAATTTCCTTAAGACCGACTAAGGCTGAATCGGTTAAGTCGTCTGAATTTAAAAAAAATTGGTCAAACCCACCATTTCTAACTTCAGCGTCCAACACGGATGTCGCAAGTACAGCTTTTAACAAATTGTCGTTTTCTGTGTCTTTAAATTTCTCACCAAATGTCCCTAAGTAAATGTCGCTCGCTTTGTTATAAACAAGCTCGTCTAATTGTCCTATGTCCAAATTCTTAATGGTGTCAGGATTTATTTTTGTCTTGATTATCATGTAGGTCTATCTTTAAAATGCCCGCTAACGGTTTGGCTTGCAGAAGGCGGGCAATTAAAACCTACGCCTTCTCCCACGAGATAAAATAAATGAAACGCACTGAACTTTCCTAACGCACGTTCCGCCCGCTTTTCTGCAAGCCTGTGTTATGGCCAGTTTGCAACCGAGCTTAAGGTTTGAGTGTCGACCGTGCAAAAGGAAAAATGTCCACCGAGAAGTCTCGCGAGCCAGTCGTCCAGCGCAAGAGTTTTGGTCGTCCGCCATAAAATGTCGTTAAGAGTTGTCGTGTGCGAACAGGTCGACCGATTGTAAATGTTTCGGAGTCGAGTCGTTAACGAGCAAAAAATGTCGACAAGGAAAAAAGTTTAAACAAGTGCGGCTTTGATTTTTAAATTTCCCGTCAGTCGTTTGAAGCAAAGTCCGCGCAATGTTTATGGATTTGTCAGCGGGTCGAAGTCAGCCGTCTATTAATTTGTCGTCACCGAAATTATGGAGTAGCACTCGTCCCGCAAATTGGCCATAACGTTTGGCTTGTGGCAGGCGGGCAATTTAATACCTGCGCTTTGTCCCACACGCCAAGATAAATAAAGAACTGCACACTTCAATGGCGCACAGTCCCGCCCGCTTGCCACAAGCTTTTGTTAGCAGCTGGTGCATTTAGTCCTCACTTTTTACTCCAGTCCAAAGCAACTTGTCAATGAATCTATTTAGTCGAATTGTTTCAAGGTCTCGAAGGTCGTTCTTATAACTCGATTCAATGTCGTTTAAATAGGTTTTCATCGACTCAAATGTCTCGATAGCAAAGTCCAAATTCTCTTTCTTGAATTTTTCCATCCTCGGAATGTAGTCGGAGTAAATATTAGTCCTCTGTCCCAAAGATTTCTTAGCTAAGTTGTCGAAAGGGAAGATTGTCCAAGGGTCATTAAGGAATGATATTTTTGATGACAACGAAGTCATGATTTTTTCATGAGTCAGTCCACGGTCGCAAAGATGTCGAGCAAATTTGTCCACGTTAATGGCGGCCGAGCCAGCAATCCATGTTTTCGTCTCAGTCAAAAGTTCTCCAACCTTTTCTTTTTTTACATTTCTCATTACTCGAAATTCAATCAAGAACTGATAAAAAGTCCCCGTTGACTTTTTTAAATAGTCAGCCGTTGTCAGCCTGTCGCTCTTAAAGTTTTGAAATTGTCGAATGTAGTTTAAATCCGAGTTGTAAGTCGATAAAAAGTTTCCAATGCTTTTAATTCTCTTATTTCTGTCTGTCGTCATTGTCCAAATGCGCTTGCTGCTAACGTTTGTGTTTCTTCAGTGGTGCGCTTCCGAAGCCGCGCCCTGTCCCCGACACAAAACGTTGAACGAAGATATAAACTTTGGATTACACCTCACCGCACCATTGAAGAAACATTTTGTTGGCGGTTCGTGCTTTTTCCACTCTGTCTGGCGCATTTGCTTTTACGTCAGCCAAAGTTTGACGTGGCAATAAAGCTAAAGTGTCTCGCGTTTAATATTTTTGGTAGCTCTTCAAAGTCGTAAAAGACTATCGCTCCTTCGTCCGCCAATAATTTTGAATTGTTTTGGTTGGCAAAACCAAAAACGTTAAAACCACCTTGCTTTGCTGCAACGACCCCCGCTTTACTGTCTTCAATTACAATACATTCGGCTGGCGAAAATCCCATTTCTCTAGCCGCATAAAGAAATATATCGGGTTCAGGCTTCCAACTATTGATTTGATAAGAACTAAAGACATTGTCACCGAACCTTTTATAAAGTCCAGTTACGGTTAAATTATTTTTAATTTTTTCTACTGGTCCACTTGACGCCACGCAATACGGAATTGATAAATCCTCAATGAATTTCTTTACACCTTTAATTGGTTTTAATTCCGTCTTAAAGGCAGAATAAGTTCGAATTCGATATTCCTTTTCAAAGTCCGAAGTCAATTTCCCATCAATTTTACTTTCGATTTGTTGGAGAATGTCTTTAAAACTCCTACCGCTAAAATTCCTTATTGCTTCTTGCATTGACATAACAAGTCCGAATTCTTTTGTCATTTCAAGCAGGATTCTGTTACTAATTTCTTCGCTGTCAACTAAGACACCATCGCAGTCGAAAATTATCAAGTTAATTTTCTTATTCTTCATTTCATCTGTCTTCCCGAGTTGCTAGTCGTGCTAGTCGTTGTGATGTCCCGTGAAGCATGACCGCCAACGTGAGTATTTGCGTTCGAGCGGGGCTTCCGAAGCCACGCCTTGTCCCCGACAACGAACGCATTAAAGATACGAAAACGTTGGATTACGCGTCAACCCCGCTTGACGCAAATACATTGTTGGCTGCCGTATCTACATGCGTGTCTTCGGCTACTTTAATCCGTACATTATTTCAATATCTTCAACTTCAGTATCTGTCAACCATAAAGGAAACGAGTCTATGAACTCTCGAATTCTATTTTTTTGATTTTCGTCCAGATTAAAAAGGGAATTGGCGTTGACATGTTCGAAGCGAGCTGAATCATTTATTCTTAGTTTTAATAGAATCGGTCCACGCGCTAATTTATTTTTTAGTCCTGTGAAATTGGAAGCATAAAACAAGTAAAGTCCCAAGTCACTAGGCAAAATAAATGGGACGTTATTGTCATCCTTCCACTTTATCGTTGAATAATAGTTTGAATTACCGGTGTATAGCATGGAATTACTTGCATTATTTGTTGATATTAAATTTCCAATACCAACTTTGTACACTTCGTCTTTATTGATTTCATGCGGTACCCGTTCAGCGAGTTCTATGGCCAGATTCTGATTTGTTAATTCTCTGTCAATGAAAACTTTCCTAAATTCTTGATCAATGTAGTGGATTCCGTCCTGTGTTCTAATCGTGATGGTAACCGCAGGAAATTGTGCAGGAAATTGATATACAAAAAAGTCCACCAAAAGAATATCTCCGGTAGACTGTATCTTGGTCACAATTTCAAATCCCTTTTTCTCAAAGACTTCGCTTACTTTGACTTCAATGTCCCTTGCGGATGTCCTAGCTGTCACGAACCTCTCGCCTCGAAGAATATTTGCCTTAATAAGGACTTTTGATGTCCCGTATGAGCTTAAATATGACAAGCTAAGAATTAGAACTAAGAATTTTTTTGTTACTACTAAATTTAAGTCTCTCATCTTTGTCGTTTGATATGGCAGCCAACGTTTAGCTTATTGCTGGCGGGCAATTAAAACCTACGCCCTGTCCAACGAGATAAAGATAAATAAAGAACCACAAACTTCAATGACGCACAGTCCCGCCCGCTTGCAATAAGCTTTTGTTGGGCGCTGGCCATTATCACTTGGTCTTTATTCCTTGTCCAATCTGAAATGATTCAAAGTGAGCAATATAAATTATCCAGTCCCAGTTCTTATGAATAACAACAAGGTCGTCCGATGAAGGATAAAAGAAGTCGTCCCAATTGTCTGTAAATGTTTTCAAGTCGATTAAAAGAGTATGTTGCGCTGAAAACCAAGTCAACACAATGTTGTCATTTGTTTGCGCTAATTCTTTCAATCTTTTAGTTACCGAGTCGTAATTGTCGGCAAACTCTATTGTTTCAAAAGTATCGAACCTGTCCTTGTTAAGTGCGTAGTCCGTAATAAAATTGCCCGTATTAAGTCTGTCCCAAATTAAACTCGCTGCTGCTTCGTCAATGACTTTGATTTTGTTTAGGACGTCTAACTTGTCGTCAAAACGCCAGTAAATGTGCGGCTTGTCAAAGGTTATATGTTTCTCTAAATCGTTTATCACTTGTCTGTCCTTAACGGCTTGCGCCCAACGGTTAGCTTATTGCTGGCGGGCAATTAAAACCTGCGCCCTGTCCAACGAGATAAAGATAAGTAAAGAACCACAAACTTCAATGACCCACAGTCCCGCCCGCTTGCAATAAGCTTTTGTTGTGCGCTGGCCTACTATTAAGTCCTGTGGTTATTAAAGTCATATTTTTTTGAAATTAATCTTTCCACAATGAATTTCTTTGTCGTTAATTCTATAAAAAAGATTTTCCCCTTTTAAAGTAAACCCTGTTCGTAATGTACCATCTACCCCTCTATTGAAGAGTGTCACGATATAAAATGCATTTGATTCCTTTGGATTAATAGTTTTCTTTAATGAAGATTTTTTTCTTATATTTTTATTTAAAAAGAATTCTAAATCTGATAGACCATAATTAAATAATTTTTCTTTCTCAAGTGTCATTGTATCAGAAGGAAGCAAAAGTTTAAAGTATCGTCCTGCTGAAGATGCAAGCTCAAGTGAATCTGCAGGAAAATCAATCGTTAATGTAAAAGGATTATCTGTTTCATTTATTATACGAGTCCAAAATACAGCATAAATGTACACCTTACCTTTTTCGTCAGTATATTTTAGTCCACCTTTTGGTAAGCTGTTTTGAATTATTACTCCTTTTACGTCCGAACGAGTGTACTTTGATTCAGTGTCAATAGAAGTTTGTCCTATTGCAGTCAACCAAACCGTCAATAGCGTGATAGTAATCAATATTCTCATAAGTCTGTTGTTAATCTGTCCTGAAGGCTTGCGCACAACGTTAATATTTGCGATCGGGCGGGAATTTGGAACCGCGTCCTGTCCCCGACACCGAATGGAATAAAGATAACAAAACTTTGAACTACACGTCAACCCCGCCTGGCGCAAATATATTGTTGGGCGTTCGTGCATTTCTCCGCGCAATTAATCGTAGTCAATAACTTTCGTTATGTCTTTATACAAAAAATAAGTGTCGATTGAATCTCTTTCTAATGAAAATTTTAGTCCAACTAGCTCCGCTCCCGAATAAGCATGTCCTTGTGTTTTTTGAATTCCTTCCATTTTTGTCCAGTCGGTCACACGAACAAGTGCGTTAGCACAGACTTTGTCGCCTGAAATTTGTATGTCGATAAATTCTCCTTTTTCATTTTTTAAGTATTTATTAAGCCAAAAGTCTATTTTATCATATTCTAACTCCATTAATTTTACGATTTCGTTTTGATATTCAATTTGGTCAGGCTTATACTCCTTAAAAATCTGATTTGTATTCACGCAGTCAGGTTTTCCACAACGCACAATTGTCAAAATACATAAAGTTATTAAAATCGGTGCTCTGAAAACAATTCTCATTATTCTGGTTTTTTTTATCAATAATTCATTTAATGTGCGTCTCTAGGCGCATGACGCCCAACGGCTACGTGTGGGCGCAGGTTGATAAAAACATTCACACCCCTCCCACGAAATAAATTAACTAAATAAATTCAAACTTTCCAACAGCAAACCCCACAACTTGCGCCCACACAATGTTAGGGGCGGTTTCTCGTCTTCCCACGTGCGGGAGGAGCGCACTAGACCGTGGCTTCGTCAGGATGAACGGAGGACGCCAGAAGTCGTGATCGTTGATGAGTTTTTTTTCCTGCGAGGCCTGCGGGCCGCGCGGTCGGCCGTGCGATGGGTTGCCACCTGCACATTTTCAAGAACGATCTTAATTCCCAAATCGCCCCTAACGTGAGGCTTGCAGAAGGCGGGCAATTAAAACCTGCGCCTTCTCCCACGTGATAAAATAAATGAAACGCACTGAACTTTCCTAGCGCACACTCCGCCCGCTTTTCTGCAAGCTAGTGTTATGGCCAGTTTGCAACCAAGCTCAGGTTTTAATGTCGACCGAGCAAAAGAAAATATCGTCTACCGAAAAGTCTGCGAGTAAGTCGTCCAGCGAAAGAGTTTGGTCGTCCGCCAGAAAGTGTCGCTGAGAGTTGTCGTGTGAAAGGTCGTCTGATTGCAAATGATTCCGAGGCGAGTCGTCCACGAAGAAAAATGTCACCGAAGGAAAAAAGTTTAAACAAGTGCGGCTTCAATTTTTAGATTTAATTCAGTCGTTTGAAGCAAAGTCCGCGGAATATTGATGAATTGTCAACGAACAGAAGTCAGTCGTCTACTAACTAATCGTCAGCGAAATTGGGGACGCACACTCGTCCCGCAAATTGGCCATAACGGCTACGTGTGGGCGCAGGTTGATAAAAACATTCACACCCCTCCCACGAAATAAATTAACTAAATAAATTCAAACTTTCCAACAGCAAACCCCACAACTTGCGCCCACACAATGTTAGGGGCGGTTTCTCGTCTTCCCACGTGCGGGAGGAGCGCACTAGACCGTGGCTTCGTCAGGATGAACGGAGGACGCCAGAAGTCGTGATCGTTGATGAGTTTTTTTTCCTGCGAGGCCTGCGGGCCGCGCGGTCGGCCGTGCGGTGGGTTGCCACCTGCACATTTTCAAGAACGATCTTAATTCCCAAATCGCCCCTAACGGTTTGGCGCTTGGCGAAGAAGCGGATTTCGAAGAACTAAACTGTCTGTCAGCACTGAACTTGACACGAAGCACAAAGCTTCAATTAAGCACTAAACCCGCTTTTTTGCCAAACGCCTGTTATGCCTTCGTTCTTCTTTCGTCAGTATCATCGTCAGTTAAGGTTATCGTTATATTGCATTTATTCGCTTTTGCAATTCAGTCAGTCTGTTTATAAGTTGATCAAAATCTAATGGGTTATCGTAAATCATACTCCCTTTCATTTCTTCATAGTCAGCTTTCCACATTTTTATGATGGAGTCGGGCGGAATAAATTTAATGTTTTCAGGATTATGTTTTGCATAATCAATTCCTGAAATAGCTGTGAATTTACTACGATGTCTTACGATTGTGTTGTATAGTTCCCTATCTTGCAATGCAATTTCTGCGTATTCAGTTTGGCAAAGTTTTTCAATGTCGTAAAGGTGTCTACTAAGACGTTCAACTCGTATTTTACCAAACGGTTTCTGAAATTCTTCGTGCAATAAAAATATCTTTTCTAAAAATGTCCGTTCAGGATTTACAATAGGAATTGTTATTGGTTTGTCTGTAAAAGGATTATCTGTGTAGATTTCAGAAATAAATGTTCCGAAAGTTCTTTGCGTAAACGGTTCTTTTAATGAACGGCTACCCACCTCAACTAAAACACCGGGTTTCAGATATGTGTCTGTTTCCGTGAGTTTGTTGTAATAGATTTCAATAATTAAAGGGTCTTGGTCGTGATTTTCTACTTCTCGAGGTTTTACGGTTAGATCTTTGAAACCCAATTCGACAAATTTATTTTTCAATTCTTCGGTAAAAACTTCCGAGATAAATTGAAACGATTTTCTTCTAAGTTTTCTGATTTCGCCTTTTGTGAGTTCGCCCGAAAAACCAAGAAATTCTCTATCTAATGCCAAATCAATATCTTCTGAAAATCTGTGTATAACGTTCCAACCTTTGCTTAGCGAAGTTCCACCTTTGAAAATCAAGGCGTTTGCACAATCCATTGAGAAAATCACGGATAAGGTATGTACTACCCACCAATCTTTTTCTGCGGCTGATGAAGAAGGCAAGCCGATTTGTCGGCTTGTTTCTGTAAACAATCTGATTTTGGTTTCATCGGGTAGCTGAAACCATTCTTGTAAATGTGTGAACTTATTCATTGTCTGTCATCAATTTTCGAATCCAAACAGGTGCTAATTGCAAATCGTGTTGCAAGTGTTTTGGATTTTCATTTTTCAAAATCTTCTTTATCTGTTTTATTTCTTCGGCTGTTGCTTGGTCTTTGCCGATTGTCCGCAATGCCTGAATTGTCAATGTGCTGATTTCGCCAACAAACGCCAAGTTTTTAGAGCTCGCTTTTTTAAATGTAATGGTTTGTTTCCCGATTTTGATTTTTCGTGCTGAAGTGTCGGAATAAAAAACAATATTTAAAGGAACTTGCATTGTCAAACCCAATTTATACATTGCATAACTGCCTGTCGGTATTACGGTTGCTCTGTCCCTTTTCGCAATGGCAAACGCAATTTGCTCAATGCTCGGAAATACTTTTCCAATGTAATTATCAATTACAGGTCGAACATAAATACCTTGTGCAACTCGTTCTATTTCTCCCGATTTTACTAAGCGTTCCAATGCCTTGTTTGCCGATTTGGTGTTGGCAATTTTGGTAAAACTGTCCACAAAGAAAAGTGTTCCTCTTGGGCTTCGCTTTATCTGGTCTAATACTTGTATTTCAATGCTTTTTGACATTTTTACTCTTTAATCTTGTCGCAAATTTAGTAAATATTTGCGACAAGGAAACGAATTGAGAATGATGTTTCTATAAATGTTGAAACGGTTACTTTTCTGAATATTCATAAATGCTTTTCTCGCCAGATTTTAAAAACTCAAAGAAATTTAGCCCTTGATATTTGCAGGTTTGAAGTATAGAAAGTAAAATCAAGTGATGTTCTATATTTTTCTTTGTAAGGCTTTTACTGATTTTTTTTCTCCATTTAGCAAATGGCTTTATAGAGTGTTCTGCATTATTGTTGTTCCAAGGAATGCCATCGTGATTTAAAAACAAAAATAATTTTTCTTTATATTTGATAAATCGTTTTTGATATGAAATGGCTAAGTCAGATTCAAATTCTTGTAAGATGACTTTCTTGTAAAATTTTTCTACCTCTTTTTTATGCTTGTTCAAATGAATTTTTTTCAAACCATATTTGTCAATAGTTGCAATTATATTCCTTAGAAGGTTTCCAAATTCTGATATTATCTGTTTAAATTCTTCATCCAATTGATGTTTCATAAAATCTTCATTCAAATCACGAATCAGATGAACTAAACATTTTTGTTGTTCGCACTCCATAGAATCATATCCTGTATAAAAATCAGAAACTAAAACACCTTTAAAATCTTGTAATAATTCTTTCAAAAAATTAGGTTCTCGTGTTTCCCTGAATTGATAATAAACGCTATCATAATTTGCAAAAACCCATACATATCCATCAATTTCATTAATTCGGGCAATGGTTTCATCAATATGAATAAGTTTTGACTGGCTCATTTTCTTGATAATTTCATTGTACGTTTCTTCATATTTTGTGGCAATAATTTCTTTGAAACGTGTCATTTGGGTTGCAGATGACTTTATAGAGAAAGAGTCTTTTAACACATTTACAATACTCTCTGTACTTAGTTTATATTGTATTTTTTGATTCACCGACCACAACATTAAATTATGTCCATAGGTTGGCAATCTTCTCATATCCTCTACCATAAAGTTTTTTCTGCATTTTTTGCAAAAGTATGCTCCACCTTGATATTCTATGACTTGTTTCTTTATTCCCGACTTCATAAATACCAAATCGATTTGTGGCTTTTTGCTACTTCTGATTATTTTAATGTCTTTGTTATTGCATTTTATACATTTATCAGGAAATAGGTTGATTCGTTTGTCAATGCGATTGTATTGCTTTGAAGTTTGTTTGGTTTTAGAAATGGCTGTATAAACTTTTCGTTCGGTTCGTAGAAAAATATGTTGTCTTTGGTAGTCGAAATACGCTTTTGCATTGATTTCGTTAAAATGTTCAAGAGCAAAAACAGTTACACCCCATTTGAAAATATTTTGCTGTTTAATACTATTTGCTAAAACCGTTTTGTCATTATTTTCGGAAAGTGAAATAAGCCATTCCTGAACTTTTATCAATGCCTTGCAATCTTCAATATTATAGGTCGTCAATTTTTCTTTCAGGTTGCTTGTTGGATTCAATTCCCAATTATACCTCCAAATAATGCTTAGCAGTCCCGATGCTTTTTCGTCTGTCCAATTAAATTCCAAATAGTTTGCTATATCTTTTAATCCGTTGGTGTATGTTGGAATGTATATATCGTTAGAAAATAGTGTAAGCACATTGAACGAGTTTTCAATGATTTTATTTATTCTGTTTTGATAGAGCGAAGGAAGTTTCTTGGCAATTCGTTTTAAAGTCTGAATTTCATAAGAACCGTAATGATAAAGAATAAAATCATTTTGAGTGTTCATCAAATCAATGAATTGTATGAAAATATCTTGTTGTTCGGTAGCATCATTTGCCCAAAACGAGTATTCTGTTGCTAAATTTTCCGTTTTGACGATTACTCCAATCAAGTAATAAAAATCTCTGTCTGGAATTCCCTCAATATCAAAAAATATTTTAGTTGTTTTTTTCTCTAGTTCAGGCAACTTTTGGATAAAAATTTTTTGTTCCCGAATTGCCAATGCCTTCAATTCAGGAAGAAACTTACGTCTTCGGTATGGATTTTTTTTTGGTCGAAAAGTATACGATAACTGCTTTACTGAAAAAATACCTCTGTTGTTTTTCTGTTCAATTTCTTTGGGTTTTAAATTTCCTAAAAGGCTCAAATCATCTCTTTCTTTTAACTTTTCCGAACATATAGGGTTAAACTCACAAATTTGACAATGGCTGATTTTATAAAATAAGAGAGGTGTTTTACTTTTTTTGATTTGTTCAATCGTAGTAATGGCTCTCTTTATATCTTTTGCTAGGTTGCTCAATTTTACTTTTGTGCTTTTCTGCTGATTGCCAAATATTATTTTGGCTTCCTCAATTTTGAAATTGAAGTTTTGTTTTAGATAATGGGATTCTAACGCAATGAATAGTTTATCAGATTTTTGGACTTTCTCAAACGGAGAAATAAGAATAGGTGTAAAACTGTTTCTCTGGTTGTAATAAATTCCGTCCAATCTTAAATCTACTTCCGTGTTTTTGAATGAAATTTGAAGTTGTATTTTCCCTTTTTCAAACTTTAAATCAGACGAATAATCAATATTGTGGAAATTTGAATCTAATGAAAGCTTTGTTTGGATTACCGATTGTTGTTTTTGTTTTAGTGTTTCAAAAACAGTTTGAAATTCTGTTTTAGGTAATAGATTTTCCTGAACCTTTTTTAAAAAGGCTTTTTGGTTGCAATGAATAATGGCGTGTAGAATTTCATTGGTTATTTTCATTAAGCCAAGTGTTTACATTTTGGTTAGCCTTTTGCTTTATGTTATTGAATTCGGGTCGGTCATTATAGAATGAGGCATAACGTGAGTATTTGCGTTCGAGCGGGGCTTCCGAAGCCGCGTGGTGTCCCCGACACCGAACGCACTAAAGATACGAAAACGTTGGATTACGCGTCAACCCCGCTTGACGCAAATACATTGTTGGCAGTAGTAGAGCCTTTCTCCTCACTTCATTCGAAGCTGTGTCTTTCGTCACACGTTAATGTTACACCACTCTTCATTAGTCAGTCGTGCGGTGGGGCATTTTTCATTGACAACATTTTCCACTTACACGACACTGAGCACACTCTTTGGCTGGCTTGGATGCGGGTCGGACGTGTGGCCTGCCAAAGTGTGTGCGATTTAGGTCTTATCATTTCACGAGGGCTCTGTTTTAGTCCTGTCTGAGGAATTTAACTCTTTCAATCCTGTCGGCACTCAACAAAAACATTTTTGGTGCACTCGCATTGTCAATGTCAAGCACATAATTGTCAACTAGTAACTTTGTTGGTGAGATTAAAAGCCCCTTGGTACTTCTTTGACTGCCAGCTTTAATATTATAACTTTTGTCGCCTACAAATTTAATTTTTATTGCTACGTTAGTTTCTGAATTTATAAATTTCCCATTTAGTGCCTGATAATTGTAACCTGTCCAGTCGCTATTGGACTTTGTCAAGGTATAGGGTGAGTGAGAAGTATAGTAGGCAGTGACTGTCATTTCTCCTTTCTCATTTCTGTTAAACTCTTGCTTAAAGTCCGGGTCATAAGTTTGATGCAAAATGTTATCTGCTTCTCGTTCTAGTTGTACATCGTTGCGTCCAATACGCTTCAAATATAAATTCCCCTCTCGTTTCTCAAATTGAAAAGTAAAATTATCCTCCGTTAGATATATTCCAATCATATCTTCATCACTTACAAAACTGCCCACTTTGTCTGGTTTGGTTATAACATAGGTTGCATCAGCGTTTAGATTAAAAATGACATCAGCCATTTGGCGTGTCTGTGTGTTTGGTGTTGATTTACCTGTATTTGTGAGTGTTATAATAGAAGTCTCTTTGTTGGGAAACCTAATAACCGTGGCTTTCCATGCTCCTGTAGCTCCTTCGTGGAATTTATAATCGAGTCCTTTGTATGTGCCAAATTCTAGTCCATAACCATAATTCTTGATTGTTGAGTTGTCAGTCAATTGTTGGCTCCTTTCTAATATCTGTCTTTTGATATTGTTATCTGTACTTCCCTGAAGAATTTGTTCCCATTGAAGTTGATCCGCCAATGTTGAGAAAATATTCCCATCACCGCAGGCATTCCAAATCCAATTATAAGTTGTCCATTTGTTAAAATTGAAATAAGCTTTTGCTAATGGTCCACGAATATTTTTATAGTTGTCTTCAAAGGACGTGTTGGGCATATTTAGTTTTTTGAACAAGTCATTCGTGTAGGCAACAAAAGATATTCCTGTAACTTTTTCTATAATTGCCGTTAATAGAATATAATTAGTGTTACTATATGAATATTTTGAGCCGGGATCAAAGTTTAATTCCTGCTGTTTCTCTATTAGTTCCAAAGCATCTTTATTGGTAAATGAATGTTCCCACCAAGTCAATCCCTTCAATGACCATAAATCATAAACGTCTCTGATGCCGCTTGTATGATTAAGTAAGTTTTCAACTGTAATCTTTGAATTCTGTCTAGGATAGATAGTCGGCAGATACTTTCTTATATCGTCTGTTAGGCTAATTTTTTTCTCGTCAATCAAAACAAGAATTGCTAATGCTGTGAACTGTTTGCCGTTGGACGCTATGTTAAACCGTGTGTTTCTTGTAATCAAAGTGCTGTCAACCAAATTGGCATATCCCGCGACCCTTTCGTAAACTATTTTTCCATTATTAACAATCCCAGTTGCAATTCCAGGTGCGCCCTTCGGGACGTCCTGTGTCGCAATGGAGTCAAGTCGCTTTATTTGGTTTAGTGTATAAGTGTTTTCGGTTTGCGCAGGGGAAACACTATAGCAACAAATTAAAAGTAGCATTAATAGCAATCTCATTTTCTTTCTTTTTTGCGCAAATCTGCACTTTGGCAAAGTTCAATTCGCCCTAAATCCTGATTTGACACCTACTTTGGGTAGTGTTTTTGAATATATTCCTTTGGACTCAAGGTTGTGTAACGTTTAAAAGCCCTGTTAAATGTTGATTTTGAGTTAAAACCACATTCAAAAGCAAGGCTCAATAATGTTTGAATATCATGTTCTCTCTCTTCAAGTTTTTGCATTAATGCCTTTATTCTATAGAGATTTACAAAGTCGTTGAAGTTCAAATTGAATCCTTGGTTTATTACTTGCGATACTTTCTTGGAGTGAGTACCTAATTTGTTACTTAGGTCTGATATCACAAGTTCCGGATTCTTATACATCTGGTCAACAAGCATTAGTTTTTCAACCTTTTCTTTCCAATTATTTAAGTCCGGTATTTCAACTTTTTCTTCTGATGGCTTATCACTATCTCTGTTAGGTAACTGGTTGTAAGTTTTTATGTCTTCAATGAGCTCAGATTTTAGACTGGAATCAGAATTTGCTTTCAACCCATTAAAAGCGGTGATTGAAAATATATAGTTTGCATAACCACTTATTGATATGTAGTAGAATAGTACTGAAAAGCATAAATAATACCAGAACTTTTTTCCAAATTCATCCCACTCGGGGTTTAGGATAAAGAATAAAATTCTGATGGCTATCAGTATCAAGAATGCTATTAAAAATCGTTGAGCCCATTTAAACATAACAGACTCTGCAAAGCTTATACTATTGTATGTTAGCGTCTTATATTCATTATAAGTTTTGAGACTTTTTATCAAATAGTAAGTTAATGATAGTAGCCCCGCAATTTGATACCAGAT
Source organism: Chryseotalea sp. WA131a (assembly GCA_025370075.1). Taxonomy (NCBI): domain Bacteria; kingdom Pseudomonadati; phylum Bacteroidota; class Cytophagia; order Cytophagales; family Chryseotaleaceae; genus Chryseotalea; species Chryseotalea sp. WA131a. The sequence goes on from CP073016.1 coordinate 161,417, forward strand.
TGAAAAATCTTTGTCTTTGCCATCATCATAGAAATAGTATTCATTATAAATTACTTTGTCAGTCAGAAAAACGACAATAGAGTAAATTAGATAGAGTGTAGCTGGTACAAAATGTAAGTAATCACGCCTAGTGAAAATGAACGATTTGTCAAGCAGCGTTTTATAATAAAAATATAGAATAGGTGGTAGCAAAAATAATTGCTGAAATGGGGTGTAAAATAGAATGTCTCTATAAACATCTCTTGAGTACCAACCTGCATATCCCAACATAAAAGGCGCGATATACAGAGAGCATAGCAGTGTAAATAAGCTGAGCCAAGTGCTTGGTTTGTCTTCTGCTTTTAAACCCTTTAAAAAAAGTAAAATAGAGAAGATTAGCCCATGCAAAAAAAATAATAATAGTACGGAGCTTTTAGGGCTGAATGAAAAAAACATTATTTCTTACTTGATTTAGGATTTTCTTTATCTGGTATTTATCTACCTTCTCTATGAATTAGGTTTCTAAAATACCGAAAATATCCTTGTCTCTTATTTTTTAGTGTCCTTGGTGTGGTAGGATTTGGCTCTTGCCATAGCTTTGGTGTCGCGGTGGGCTTGAGCGGCTATGGCATGTGCCAAATGAGAGTGAACTTTCGGAGGTCGACTCTTCTTAAAAATGCGAAGGGTCGGCTGTATTATTTTTGTTCTATCCCACGTTTTTTCAAAGTCCAAGTTGTCCCGAAATCGTTCACTGTCCACGTGGGGAATCTTTGTTAGTAAAATGTCACCCGTTAGATGACAAAAATGTCCGGGCCCTATTACTGCCAACGGCTACGTGTGGGCGCAGGTTGATAAAAACATTCACACCCCTCCCACGAAATAAATTAACTAAATAAATTCAAACTTTCCAACAGCAAACCCCACAACTTGCGCCCACACAATGTTAGGGGCGGTTTCTCGTCTTCCCACGTGCGGGAGGAGCGCACTAGACCGTGGCTTCGTCAGGATGAACGGAGGACGCCAGAAGTCGTGATCGTTGATGAGTTTTTTTCCTGCGAGGCCTGCGGGCCGCGCGGTCGGCCGTGCGGTGGGTTGCCACCTGCACATTTTCAAGAACGATCTTAATTCCCAAATCGCCCCTAACGTGAGTATTTGCGTTCGAGCGGGGCTTCCGAAGCCGCGTGGTGTCCCCGACACCGAACGCACTAAAGATACGAAAACGTTGGATTACGCGTCAACCCCGCTTGACGCAAATACATTGTTGTGGGCTGTGCGACTGTCAACCGTTACTTTGTTCGTTTACACTCCGTATTCATAATCCAGATTGTCGATGCTTCTCTGTCGAGTTCAATTGTCTCCTCGTCCACCATTTTAAGAATACTTTCGTTCTTCAACGAGTCAAAGAAGTCTTTATACGAATAGTAAAACTTCAATCGAAACTTATCATTCAACTTAGTCCATTGTCCTGAAGCATTAATGTTCCCAGGTACTTTGGTAAAAAACCCCAACTTGTCCTCAAAAAAAGATTTTATTGCAAACTTGTTTGATTTGTCAAGGTACAACGCCCAAGTCACTGAGTCGGAATTTGTTCCAATCCATTTTATATAGTCGCCATAAACTGAGTCGTATGATAAAATGTCTCTTTCTGCAAAGTCTAATGAGTCAAATGGTTTATTTCTCCACGTGTCGGTTTTTGTCCCACATGAAAAAGTAATAATGAAAAGTCCAAGGGTTAATATTCTTGTCATCTGTCTCGGAGCATTGCCCACAACGTTTAGCTTGTGGCAGGTGGGCAAATAAAAACCTTCGTCCTGTCCACAGTGATAAAGATAAATAAAGAACTACGCACTTCAATGACGCACAGTCCCGCCCGCTTGCCACAAGCTTTTGTTGGCTGCAGGTTTTCTTTCTCTGTACTTAATAATTAGTCCTGTCAATTATAGTCCTGAAAAAACTTTCGATGTCGTTGCGCCATAAAAAATTCGGATGATACGTTCTGAATGCAAAGTCCACGTTTGGTATTTGTAGTTGAGATAACCACCTTTCAGAATATGGCGCAAGTGCTTCATATTTTATTTGTCCAAAATTGTCTTTGACAATGCTGTCGTAATTAGGTCCACTAAAGAAGAGAACAAGGTTAGGTTTAAGAATTTGTAACTCGTCATTGACTACAGAAAAATAATTTCTTTCTATCTCGTAGATATAGTCGGGGGGAAATCCTTTGTCGCCTGACTTACCGATCTTCACAATATTATTCCAAATGAAACGAATTTTCTTCTCAGGGTATTTTGCTTCGAGCATTTTCCAAAATTTGCTGAATCCAAGCCAAAATTGTCCACCGTAGCTCCAACATTCTCCCCTGTTAAAGAATTTGTCGTAACAATCTAAGATTGGATTAATGTCAGCTATAAAGTCACCATACCAACCATTTGTCTCTTGGCCATAAATCACCACACGGATGTCTGCCATTACAAAATCTTCTTCTTTATCAACCTGAAGGAGCAATGGATTTGCTGGCTTTATTTCGAGTCCATCTTCGTCATTGATTTGTTTCACTGCCGAACATAGGTTGTGCCACTTGGAAGAATATAGCTCGAAAAGTTTATCATTCATATTTACAATTTTGTCCACTGGTGCGTACCGCTTGAAGGGCAATTAAATGATGACGGGGAGTTTTTCGATTTAATTAGGATGCCGCATTTTTTGCACTGATAATTATTTACTCCGACTTCTCCAAGGTCTGTCCATTGATGCATGCCACCGTCAGGGCAGTTAAAACTGCTTGGTGATTTGTCACTTGTTAAATGAGTTCCGCATTTTTTACATTGATAATTTTTCATAGTTAGTTTTTGGTTTATAGTTTACTCTCCGTGTTGTCCAGGAAAACTTGCAGCCAACGTTTAGGCTTGCAGAAGGCGGGCAATTAAAAACCTGCGCCTTCTCCCACGAGATAAAATAAATGAAACGCACTGAACTTTCCTAACGCACACTCCGCCCGCTTTTCTGCAAGCCTGTGTTATGGCCAGTTTGCAACCGAGCTTAAGGTGTTAATGTCGACCGTGCAAAAGAAAAAATGTCAACCGAGAAGTCTCGCGAGCAAGTCGTCCAGCGCAAGAGTTTTGGCCGTCCGCCATAAAGTGTCGCTAAGAGTTGTCCCGCGAGAATGGGTCGTCCAATTGCAGATAATTCCGAGGCGGGTTGTTAACGAGCAAAAAATGTCCACAAGGAAAAAAGTTTAAACAAGTGCGCTTTGATTTTTAAATTTCCCGCCAGTCGTTTGAAGCAAAGTCCGCGGAAAGTTGATGAATTGTCAGCGAGCAAAAGTCAGTCGTCAACTAATTTGTCGTCACCGAAATTTCAGATGCACACTCGTCCCGCAAATTGGCCATAACGGCTAAGTTTGTGACGGCTGCGGTCTTCGGAGCGTGTCCCTGTCGCACGTGGCCGAGCTAAATTAAGAAAAACAAACCGAATAACCACAACCACCCCGCAGCTGGCATAAACTTTTTGTTATGCGAACAGCCCCAGAAACTGTTCAGGGGACGAAAAACCGTCCAACGTGGCGGGTGCGCCTGCGTCCCTGTCCCGGAGCGGTGAAGCGTGGCGCAGTGAAGAAATTGTCGACCGCGTCACCGTCCCCACGCAATGCTGAACCAATTTGAAAAGCTGCAAAACAAGTAAGCAAAGGCGCGGGATGAATTTCATTTTGCGGTTTCAAAATCCTGCGCGTTCGCGGGGCTTGCGCATAACGTGAGGCTTGCAGAAGGCGGGCAATTAAAACCTGCGCCTTCTCCCACGTGATAAAATAAATGAAACGCACTGAACTTTCCTAGCGCACACTCCGCCCGCTTTTCTGCAAGCTAGTGTTATGGCCAGTTTGCAACCAAGCTCAGGTTTTAATGTCGACCGAGCAAAAGAAAATATCGTCTACCGAAAAGTCTGCGAGTAAGTCGTCCAGCGAAAGAGTTTGGTCGTCCGCCAGAAAGTGTCGCTGAGAGTTGTCGTGTGAAAGGTCGTCTGATTGCAAATGATTCCGAGGCGAGTCGTCCACGAAGAAAAATGTCACCGAAGGAAAAAAGTTTAAACAAGTGCGGCTTCAATTTTTAGATTTCATTCAGTCGTTTGAAGCAAAGTCCGCGGAATATTGATGAATTGTCAACGAACAGAAGTCAGTCGTCTACTAACTAATCGTCAGCGAAATTGGGGACGCACACTCGTCCCGCAAATTGGCCATAACGTTTAGCTTATTGCTGGCGGGCAATTAAAACCTGCGCCCTGTCAAACGAGATAAAGATAAATAAAGAACTACAAACTTCAATGACGCACAGTCCCGCCCGCTTGCAATAAGCTTTTGTTATGCACAGTACCAATCCCTAAACTGTTCTTCGTCACAAAATCAATACTCGTAGTTTAGTCCGTCCCCTGATCTTTATCTTATTGCTTATCAACAATTTTGCAAGAAGTCCAACGCCAACAATAGATCCGCTCACCGCCATTGTGTTCCGGTTTAATTTTCCCGTATTGATGATGTCCAACGCTAGATAACCCGTCCCAGTTATAAATGATAGTTGAGCAATTTTATATCTTAACCACCATTTTGTCTTTTCGTCAATGTAAAGGCATTTGATTTCAGAAACTTTAACCTCGTAGCCTTGAAATACGATAACACTGTCTTTGAAATCAATGATTTGTCCAGTAATTTTTAATCTCCGTCCCTTTACTTGAAAAGAAATAATATCGCCTTTTTCATAAAATACGTTCTTGTTCTTATTCTTTTTCTGTAGCATTAAAAAACTTCTCTGCTCAGTTCTCTTTACCTTTTTATCCGTCCGCTGTGAAAGAGCGCAAGTGATAAAAAGCAATGTCGCAAGTAATACAAGAAACGTCAATCTCATTCTCCAAGGTTTAGGTGACCTTCAGATGATGCATTGTCGGCAAGAATAGTTGAATAGTAACACTGTCAATATCAAGGGACGTCCACGGTATTGTGCATAACGATTTGTGCTTATGTCAGTAGCGGGATTTTGAAACTGCGGCCTGTCCCACAAGCAGAACGAAATTAAGAAAACAAAGCGAAGAAACAACACGTCACCCCGCTATTGCATAAGCACAGTGTTGTGTGCCGTTATCTCTTCTGTCTGTTTATAATCCCATTAAGGTCGTCCAGCGTTAGTAAACTGGCGCGTCTAAAATTATTATCCAATACGAATGAATTACTGTCTAGTAGTAGGCTTTTTGGCAAACTGTTAATGTCAAAGTCCCTGCTTATAGACTTATATTGGTCAGGTGATGAAAAGAGGTTGATTGTTGTCAGATTTTTTACTTTTGAAACTGATCTCCATTGATTTATGTCCGAGTCAACGCAAATATTGACTACAAATAGTCCTTTTTCTTTATATTTTTGATGTATTTCATTGTCATAAGGAAACTCTTTAATACAGGGACCGCACCATGTTGCCCAAAAATTGACGATTATAAAATTTCCCCTGTAATCTATGATTGAAACATTTTTTCCTTCCCTATCAATCAGGGTAATTAGTGGTACCGTTTTTCCAACAAGTGGTAACCCGAATTTTGCTTTTATTAAAGAGTCTAATATTTTCTTTTTACTAAAATCTGAAAAAGTGGTACTTTGATAAAGGGAATCGTATTTACGTTTAGATTCAGTATGTATGAAAGATAGTCTCTGCATTTTTAAAATATCCCCGACTTCCTTTGAGCCATACAAGCTATCAATAAGTGAAATCTGAGGGTCGTACTTCCCTGTCGATATCAAGTTTTTCGTCTGTTCCCTTAAAGTAAAATGTGTGTACCATAGATATTCTGTATTAAGAATCATATCCCGGCTTTCCAAAGGCAGGTCACGCGCAAAAGAAAAATAGTCTTTACTTACATTAATCTTCTGTCCACCATAAAATTCCTTGGTAAGAGGCACGTTGTACTTTAAAAAACCTGAAAGATACTTCAATCGCCAAGACTCATGTTTCCTAAACCAATCTGGCAATGCCTTATCATACTTGGACAAAAAAGTTAAACTCAATCGGCTTACTGAGTCTGCTATCGTGGGGAATTTATTAAAGTCCTTCAAGGTATCCCCTGTTATGAAATAGGGTCTATTTTGTTCAAGCTGATTTCCCATTTGATTATGATAAGCCAAGAAGTAGTCATTGATATCCGAGAAGTCACCGCTGAAGGCAATGTTTGCTGATTTAGATTCAAAACTTGATATGTCGCAATACAATATCCTGCCTGGACCATTAAAAATTCTCAAATAGTGGGGGCTATCAAAATAAATATTATCTGGGTATGCAAAATTGAATTTTAATGTATCTTTTTGGTTTGGTGCAATTGATACTTTGAATGGGGTTGCATCGTATGGCAGATAATTGAAAAATTCCCCAGATAGGTTAATTGTATCCAAAGTAGAGTTTTTTATTATTGTCAGTCCTTCTCTTTGCTTTAGATTTACGAAACTATCTGAGATGAATAGACTTTTATCCCTGTCCGAACAATTGAACAGAATGATTAAGATGCAAATAATTTTTATCTGTTTCATAATTCTGATTAACATTTTGTAAAGTGTTATTTATCAGTACCCATTTTGTCGTCTCTAAGCTATATTTTTTTCTTCGACTTTTCCCCAAACGTTAGCTATCAAAATTGATTCCCGTCTCGGGGATGGGTGGAATGGCACACAACGTGAGTATTTGCGTTCGAGCGGGGCTTTCGAAGCCGCGTGGTGTCCCCGACACCGAACGCATTAAAGATACGAAAACGTTGGATTACGCGTCAACCCCGCTTGACGCAAATACATTGTTGTGGGCTGGCTGGCCAGTCACAGGTCATTTACAATTACCTGTCCCCGTACCCATTCAATCATCTGTTGTTTTTTAAAGTCAAACCATTTCTGTCGGTAGAGTCCAGAGTTATCAATGTCAAATTTAAAGTTTGCAAATGGTTTTGGGCGTCTTAATGCCTCTTCAAGTCTGTCATGCAGCGGTACGTTGTCGATCGTATCTATAAATTTTTCCAATAGTCGAAATGATTCATGGCTGTCCATTTTTTCAATTTCCACATAACTGTCAAAATTGTTTTCGATTTCTTCATTTGCCTCGTCCCACCATTCTGAGTCGCTGTCGGGATTGTTTATTGTGTCGGGAGTCGTCACAATTGTCTTTTTATCCTTGTGAACAAAACACCTTAATCCAGAGTCCAAGTTGTCTGCGAGTTCGTTTATTTGTTCGTCAGTCATTAGTTGTCGAAGTTGTCACGCCAGCTTGCCCACAAAGTTTGTGTTTGCGCAGTGGTGGGCTTCCGAAGCCGCCACTGTCCGCGTGGGCAAACATTGATCGAAGATAACACTTATAGCTTACACGTCACCCCACCATTGCGCAAACATTTTGTTATGCACTCGGGCGAGCAACCATTAACTCTTCTACAGCTTGTCTCAAGTCGTTCGTTACCTATTTTTGGCGTGTTCGAGTCCATCGTTAAAAAAACGTAGCCGTGTTTAGTGTCGTCCTTACGCGGTGTAGAGAAGTGGTAAAGCGACAACGCTCTCTCCGCGGGGAATATTTGTCGTCCTGATATTATTTTGATTTTGCGTCACCGTATGCCTGTCGGCATACAAGTCTGCGAAACCAAACGTTGTGTCGTGTGCCGTGCCCCGTCTGCGGTGACGGTTTACCCTATTTATTTTTGTTCAATCCATAAATAGTAGTCTGCATACCCGCAATTTTCCATTGTCCATTTACTTTTTCCATGAGCCTTGTTTCTCGTTTTAAACCACGTAGTGAATCCTGTTGTTCAAAACTTACCCAAGCTCCGTTTTTATATAAGCGAACATCAATGTCGTCAACCAATTTTGGTACGGGCTCAGGTTTAGGATGTTTTTCAATAAATGTTTTGACAAAATTGCTTATGTTGTCCCAGCCAACAGATTCGGAAAAACTGCTGTCCACAAAGTTTATGTATGTCTTGGTGATGTTTGGGTCATGAACCCAATATTCTTTCCATTTGTCATAATTTCTTTGAAAAGCGGCTTCGGTTTCATCATGTAAAGTTTCTAAAATTGCGGCCTTTTCCTTATCAAAGCTGCCCGTTTGGTCAGTTGTATCTTTTGATTTCTCATTTGTTACTTCTTTACAGCTAATTATACATAGCAAAGTCGAAAAAGAGAGAATAATTAATATTTTACTATTCATGTCTATATTTTTTAATTGTACTTAATGATGAGATGATATCTTTAATGTCACACAGAATTTGAAGTAACTCGCCTTCAGTATGACATATAACGACCACATATTTGTGACGGGCGGAATTTGAAATAAATCCCTTTCCCATATGACGAACTTAATGCAAAACCACAAACTTTCAAAACGCACTGCACCCCGTGTCTCAAACATAGTGTTATAATATGTGAATTTTCCCTTCATACGGCAGAAACCAAACGTTGTGTTGTCTACCACGTCCCGTCTGAGGTGACGGGGTCGCGCGCCTGGTGCATAACGTTTTGCAGATTTGCGATGGGCGGGCTTTTCACCACAAAAGTTTATGCGGAGACATGAACTTTCTTTAACCACAAAACTGTCTGCGGAGTACGAAACCCCGCCTATTGCAAATGTGCTGTTATAGGCTGGCAATTTATTAGAATGGTAATTCATCTTTATCTTCTGAAATGTCAACTGGCATCCAAGGATACTTTTCTGTGTCTGTAATAAAATTTCTTGATGAACTGCTAAATGTCCCCCAGAATTCTACTGGACTTCCTTCATCAAATTCCGTCTCAAAAACTTTCCCGTCAAACACTAGATATTCACTATTGTCTTGATTTCTAAAACGACAGTTTACTACTTCAATAAGTCTTCCTCGTGCAAGATTGTCTTCGCTTATTAATGAAATTTCCTTGGATATATGTAGTAAGATTTTTTCAATCTCTGCTTTTATGATACCGTAGTTTTTTTCCAATGATTTTCTACTAAATGTGAATCTTATTTGCTTTGTTAAAGTAACTGATTCTGGTGTTTTAGTGTAGGAAGATGGTGTAACTTCTGTAACACAAATAGTATGTTTTGATAATTCAGGATAACTAATTAATATTTCATCTGTTTTTAGGTTTGCTGTTTTTATTGAATAGCCAAAATAATCTTTCTTTCTTTGAAAGACTGGAGAGTTGAAGGATAGTATAAGTTTTATCCATTCTTCCTTTTTGCTTTGTTTGAATGATATTTTACATTCTTCAATTCCTAAAGTAATAATTTCTTTATACCAATTTTCTTCCGTGTTAGTCGGGACTATGTCTGGACAAGTAATAAAATCTCTCATCATTTTTTCGATTTCTGTCAAAGTATGAATTGAGTTTTGTTTAACTAAATCAATGTCCCCTTTCTTGATTGGTCGAAAATGAGCTAAAGAATTTCTCACATTGCCGATTTCATCCAATTTGTTTTTCATTATTTCTCTAGAGCCTGGGAAATAACTTTTAAACAATTTCCAATATGCGTCTGAGGTTATTATTCTTATGAGTTCTCCACTTGTCAGATGGAGCAATGGACTATTAATTACATATCCTAAATAAGCATAATTTTTATCTTGTGATAACCTTTTTTTTGCAATTGCTCCGAGTGTAGAATTTTCAGCGTCATCACTTGTTATTGATAAGTCCTTCCGTTTGTCTTGAAACTCATTTTTGAGAATAATGAATACAAAAACTCTAAGTGAATTCTCGATTCTGAATAATATATTTAATGCTTCAAAATACTCTATCTTCAACCAGTCTCCAGGAAGGTCATATAGGTTTTTTTCAGTGTTTTTTGATTCTTTCCAATTCATATGTGTGTCGTTTTTTTTGCTTGCCTATAACGTTTGGCTTGTGGCAGGCGGGTAAATAAAAACCTTCGTCCTGTCCCACGTGATAAAGATAAATAAAGAACTACAAACTTCAATGACGCACAGTCCCGCCCGCTTGCCACAAGCTTTTGTTAGCACCAGTTTTTTTTCCACTTTAGAAAGTCCAAAAACTTTTGTCCAAGTTCAATGCCAGGGCATTTTACTGTCCACAGTATAGCGTTTGAAGAGTCGTCCGCAGACTCGATTAAGTCCCAGTCCGAATATTGTAAAGTGAAAAGTTCAGTCGTCTTGTCGAAGGAAATCGCTAGCGTCTGCTGATAGTTTAAATAACCGTCTTTTGGCTTACTGATTAACAGTGTTCCCAAACTCGAGCCGGGAAATAAAATGGTAGCGTAGATTGTCGTCTGAATGTACCGGATGAAGTCCAAAATGGAAAAGTGTGTCCAACCAGATTTTGTTAAAGTTGTGAAATATTCTAGTTGCCCGTCCCAACAATGTTTAAGCAGGTCACGGCTATAAAATGCTTTTTCAAAGTCCGCAGTCATTTTATGCTTTTGTATCATGTCCCAAAAATTGGTGCTAACGTCTGTGTTTATTGCGTGCTGGGATTTAAAAGCTGCGTCTTGTCCCCGGCACAAAACGAAATTAGAAAACAAAACTTTGAATCAACTGCTCGCCCCAGCATGTAATAAACATTTTGTTGTGTGCCGTTTTTCTATTTCGCTTTTAATTTCTCATTCAGTTTTATCAAATACTCTTGTCTCTTTTCCTTTTTCTTTTCCAATTTGTCAAATTCGTCAGCAAGTTCGGGAGCTTTGCTTCTAAGAAATTTTGAAACATAGTTTGCCGTTCCGTCCTTATACTCTCCACCATCATCAATAATTACGAGGTGTCCAGGAACTGCCATTGCTGTTAGTCCTACTCCATGAGTCTCGTAGTTGAAAAAAGAGTACGGTCCAATATACTCTGCCTTGCAATAACCGCCCATTCTTAATCCTTTGAAGTAGACATTTGTCCCGTCACAGAAACCATAGACCTTACCAACTTTTGTCCCGTCTTTAATCTCAAAGTCCCATGGACTGCCTCCTCGAGTTGTTCTTTTTTCCTTAACAGTAAATTCATTAGTTATCGAAGGAGCGTTGTTAATAAATTCATCATAAGTTTTATAGAGTCCCTTTTTTAATTCCTTGGCATTGTAGATTTTTTCTTGTCCGCACAGGATCGTTGGGATTAGAAATAAAAGAAATAGCACTAGTTTTTTCATAATTGTATTTGGTTGGTTAAACGTTCTCGGTCAAAAATGGCACACAACGTTAATATTTGCGATCGGGCGGGAATTTAAAACTGCGTACTGTCCCCAACACGAAGCGCAATAAAGATAACAAAACTTTGAGCTACACGTCAACCCCGCCTGGCGCAAATATATTGTTGGCAGTAGTTACTTGTCCATGCGTCTATTTAACACTCAAGTATTCTTTACTGCACTTTTGTATTATATCTTTAACCTTGGACTCGTCCAGATAACTAGCAATATTTTCCCACTCTTTTCCGATTTGTCCCTCTGCAAAATAACCAAACTTTTTCCCATGTTCAGCCATTTCAATGTCAACGGGATCTATGTCCGGGTTCTCAGATATTGAAAACGTCCATGTGTTGTGTCTCGATCTAAAATAGAATGGAAAGCCTTTTACAGTTCCTTCAGCTTGAACAGGACCGTATCCGTATATCTTGCCTTTCAATTTTAATTCAGTGTTCTCAAATTCTTGCATTGTCGCAAAGTCTGTTAGTAATTCTGATTAACATTTCACCAGTCATTGATTATAAGTGCTCGTTTTTTAGTCACTATCCTCATTTTTAACCTTCGATTTGTCCCCGACCGGTTAATTACTGCCAACGTGAGTATTTGCGTTCGAGCGGGGCTTTTGAAACCGCGTCCTGTCCCCGACACCGAACGGAATAAAGATACGAAAACGTTGGATTACGCTTCAACCCCGCTTGACGCAAATACATTGTTGCATGCCGTGTTTACCTTTAATTTGAATTTAAAATTTTCTTTTTTTCCTTTTCAAATTCTTCTTTTGTAATAATACCCTTGTCGAGCAACTCTTTAAGCTTTAATAACTTCTCAGATGAGTCTAGTAGACTTGTTGTCTCGCTCGTCTTTGTCACCTTGGTAATCTTATCGTCCAAATTATCCGTCAACACGATATAAAAGCGGCCTTCAATAAATTTCAATTCTCTACAGTAGCCAGTAAGTGGGAGTTTACTGCCTTTTTTTGCACTAACGAGTCGATCGGAATTAGTGTATTTTGTTATTGTAAATTTCACCTCAGATAAATCAGGGTCTGTCATTAGATTATAGCCATTTGCTACATAGTTTTCCTCATATGTCAGACCGTTATCACTACTTTTATTCCGCTTAAGGTCGATAAATGTTGCATTCCATGAAACATTATTACTGTCATCCGAGTAAAATGAAAAGGCGGAGGTATTTCTACTGACCGCCTTTTTTATGATGTTTAAGTTACCAAGCCAAAACATCATGGACAAAAATATCAAATTATCAGGTCAGCCCATTCTGTGTCAACTGTTTTCTTTCATCCCTGACCATTTGATCGAACAGTCCGTGGCCATGCATAAATCCGATCATTATTATAAGACCATGACCACACGCAAGCAGTTGGCCTTTATTTTATATGGTGTAATAACGCGCTGTCATTCCCTTCAGGGCTTGTGTAAGAGTTTACTTTTTCTGGACAACAAACTCCTTTACATCGGCATTGATAAACTTCCCCCACCCAGTACGCTTAGTGATGCTAATATCAATCGTAACAGCGAGGTATTCGGAGAACTTTATGGGCTGCTTTACAAGCAGTACAAGAGGTATTTGTCGGACAGCTGTTTTTCACTGCCCATTAATGGAGAGGTGGACGCTGCCCAGGTAAAACTTTTTGATGCCACCACTATCACGCTATTCGTGGATGTGTTCAAAGGGGTGGGGCGCAACCCATTAAATGGCAAGCGTAAAGGCGGCCTCAAAGTGCAGGCGCAAATGCCCCTGTCGGGTTTTGTGCCGGATTTAATCACCATAACGGAAGGGGGTCGCAACGATAAGAATTTCCTCGGACAGCCCGCCCCCGCCCCGGGCACGATTTACGTCTTTGACAAAGGCTATGTCAACTTTTCGGTTTTTGATCAATGGACACAACAGGGGATCTATTTTGTTACACGCCTCAACGATAACGCGGTGTATGATGTGGTAGAGCCCAAGGTTTATGATATAGAAGAATTTGCAGGGGGTGGTGTGATCAGGGATGAAATTATCCATCTCAGACTCCCAGATCGTAACCAATGCTTTAAAGCGCGGCTGATCACCTACAAAGACCCACTGACAGGTCATGTGCTGAAGTTTTTATCCAATATGTTCCTCTATCAAGCCATCACCATCACCTTACTTTACAAAAACCGTTGGGGCATGGAGGTATTGTTCAAACGCCTCAAGCAAAATTTTGAGCTCAGTTATTTTTACTCGGACAGCTCAGAAGGAATCAAAACTCAATTGTGGATTGCCCTGATAGCGCACCTGCTTTTTACTGTTATCCATAAGCAAGTGAAAGAATGTGAACAGTTTATGACCATGGTCAGCATGGCTTCAAACAATTTAGGTTCCTACATCTGTTTTGTATCCATGTTATCCATGCGAAATAAATTATCGGCCCCCCAGCGTGAGGTTAATAAAATCCAGCTTGATATGTTTGTGGCTATTAAGGGGGGGTGTTTTTCAAAGCATAGAAAAATCCCCTTAATTTTAACCTATTGACCCTTTATAACACTTACTGAAAATTGGTCGGATGACAGTAAAACATTATTATCTTTTAAATAATTTTCAAACCATCTTTCACCAGCTAGTTCTGACGCCTTTGAATAAAAAATAGAATTAACATCCAAGTCTTGAAAGAAGTTCTTTTGAGCCTTTGTAATCTTAGCCGTATCAGCTAATGCGTTTCTAAAAAGGTCAGCAATCTTTATTCTTTCTAATTCTTCTGGACCAAATATAGAAGCTGACGCAGAAAGCCATGCTCCAAGCGTGTTGTCGTACTTTTCTATTCCAAATAGGAAAACATCCATATTTTTGTTTTCATCTATTTTCAATCTTATCAAAGCTCTTTTTTGTGCAAATAGCGCTGAGTAATTGTAGAATGTACTTATCAACTCACCGTTGAAAAAATCAAAAGATGCAATAGAAATTGTGTTACCAAAAAGTACTTTCGCAATAGGGAAGGCTGTTTCTGGAGTAGCGTTTTCAACGGCCTTATAGGTTGGAGTTGGCTTTTTCTGCTTCTTTTGAGCAAATAAATTGCTTGCAAGAAAGAGACCCACTAAAAAAAATACCAAATAAAAAAGATAACAACGTCTCATATAGATTTATTTATGGTTTAATTATGTAATTCTGTCAAAAGTATCTATTTATTTAGTCGTTCAAAACATGGCATGCAACGTGAGTATTTGCGTTCGAGCGGGGCTTCCGAAGCCGCGTCCTGTCCCCGACACCGAACGCATTAAAGATACGAAAACGTTGGATTACGCGTCAACCCCGCTTGACGCAAATACATTGTTGTGTGGCGTTTTCATCCACTCTTTATTTTCGTCAGCTTGTCCAACGTCTCTTTACCAGTTCTTACAAGTCCAACGGTTTTGTGTCGGTTAAACTGTGGGTCAGTTATTTTTGCTATTTCCAGCGCTTTGTCCGCGTACTGCCTTGCTTCATCTGTTTTCCCCAGTTTGTCACATAGGTCTGCAATTACTCTTGCGTAGAAAAATCTTTCGTCATTCAGGGAGAGACTGCCCCCGGTTTTTTCAAAGTCAACCGTTAATAACTTGTAAGCCGCGTCAAATTTGTCCCGCTGGTCTGATTCTAAGATAGTTTCAACCAACTTTATGTCCGCAACTCCACTTGTCCCACCTCTGTTACTTATTTTATAATGGTCCGCGACTTGTCGGTAATAGTTTTCTGCTCTTTCGTAGTCACCATTTGTAAAAAAGTAGTCTCCGAGTTGTTCTTTGCCGAATATGGTTGAGAAGTCCTCAGATGGAAAGTCTTTTATTAATCTTTCCATTAACTCAAGTCCAACGGTTTGCAATTTCTTGTCTGTCGAGCCTAATAAGTAACTCGCTTGAATTCTTAAGTACTGTGCTTTGTGATAAGCTCCTCTCGAACGTTTGAGTTTGGTCTCAAATAACCCACTGGTCTCCCTGTCCCAATTTGTATTTCTGTACCAGTCGTCTTGTCCCATAGTTTATGTTGTCCCGAAAATGCCACACAACGTGAGTATTTGCGTTCGAGCGGGGCTTCCGAAGCCACGCCTTGTCCCCGACAACGAACGCATTAAAGATACGAAACGTTGGACTACGCGTCAACCCCGCTTGACGCAAATACAGTGTTAGCGCCTGTATTTTCTACGGCTTTCTATAAAAGTCAGTCAAGGAATTTGAGTATAAGCAATAGTCAATTTTACTCGACACTTCAAACAGTCCAGGATTCTTGGCTCCTATGGGAACTAACATTAATTTGGCCTTCTCTTTAACTTTTAGTCTTTCGTTTACCGGTTCGATTCTGTTGTCGAACGATATGTCAAAATAATACAAGTATTCGTTTATGAAACCTAGATACTTTTTAGACGACTTTGATTTTAGTGTACCATTATTGTCGACCAATGTAAGTTTATCACGCTTTGAAATTGCCTTTTGAAACTCCACGGCATTCAATGGCAAGTTGTCCAGTGTGGGTATTACGTTAAATTGCCCGTCTGCCATTATCCATTTGTCTAAACCAGTTAAATATGTTTCAACAACTACGTGCCCAGCTCCATATTTTCTCGTTTCCACGTCTTTTGTTTTTAAGGCAAGGACTCGCGATTTCAAGCCAACTGCGTTTAATGCGGCACATAGTACATAGCTATACTCTACGCATCTAAACTGTTTACCTTGTTTAGCTTCTTTTAAAATTGTCAATGAGCAGATGTCAGTCGTCTACTAATTAGTCGTCAGCGAAATTGGGGACGCACACTCGTCCCGCAAATTGGCCATAACGTAAATATTTGCGATCGGGCGGGAATTTGGAACTGCGTCCTGTCCACGACACCAAACGCAATAAAGATAACAAAACTTTGAACCACACGTCAACCCCGCCTGGCGCAAATATATTGTTGTGGGTCGTTCGCGTCCACCGTTAACTTGTCAACGGTTGAAATTTTAAAATTCTTTGAAGCTTATTGTTAATTCGTTGTCCAAAGTCGGCATTAATCGTTGTCATTAAGTCTACTTGCTTTGCAAAAAGTTGAAGTCGAAAGTCCTCGTTTTCTTTTCTATTCTGAACCTCCCACTTTGTTGCCATCTCAAATGTCAAATTGTCGAATACCTCGTAAAGGAGTTCGTCAATGTCAAACGGCATTTTTCTAAATATTTCTTCTCCTCGCTCTCGGCATACATAATTGTAGCCATGTCCGTCAAGTTCGATAAAGGGTTTTGCAAAGTCGTTCGAGTGGTTGATTTCCGGAAGCAATTCAATGTCCCCGTTTACTTTCCTTAACTCGGTCACAAGCCTCTTTTGTAAGTCGTCAGGATTTAATGTCGGCATAGTCTAATTTGTCCAAGCGAATGACCCACAACGTTTGTGTTTCTGCAGTGGTGCGCTTCCGAAGCCGCGTCCTGTCCCACGAAACCAAACGTGGAACGAAGATAAAAACTTATAGCTTACACGTCACCGCACCATTGCAGAAACATTTTGTTGGTGGCTGTGTGGCCTTGTCCTCACTTCATTCGAAGTCTTCTCGTCCGTCCTATAGGTCTGCCATCATTAATTTTATGGAGTCAACTTATTTTCTAAACATTTCTAATAATGCTCCTGCTCCTAAATATGTGTAGTATGGTATAGCAGCTAAATCAACTTTAAAGTCACCGTTATGATTAAAATATGGAAATTGTTTACCCTCCTTTCTTGCATTCGTAACATCTTTAGGACTTGCAACTCCAACTAGAAAATAGTCATATACTTGCTTTTTAGCAGGAACAACCAAGTGTTGAAAATCTTCAGAGCCCATTACTGGTGGCATGCCTTGGCAACGGGAAGGGGAGGTAGACCTTACCCGTGTGTGAAGTAAGGGAGGAGCGTAAGCTTCTCCCTTTTTTTAGTTGCTTTAGGTCCACAAAGGCCTTTTCGATCGGCCACTTCCAAGCTAAGTGATCTATTAATTTAAATGCACATCAGAAGATTCTCTGTTATCTTTTTCGTTTGATCTAATAATACCTTTTTAAATGTGGTGCTCTTGCGAGGAACTTACGGAACAAAGTTCACTAATAGATAAACAGAGAAAATAACCAGGAGTACGATGCCTTGCAAAATTGTTGTTTTACCAGTGCTAAGCGAAAGCACAATAATAAAAAGTGAAAGTAAAAAAAGTACCATCATTTCAGAACTCAAGCCTAGTGAAATGGGAATCCCTGTAGCAATTGAAATGAATGAAACAGTCGGTAAAGTAAGTCCAATCGTTGCTAAAGAAGAACCAAGCGACAGGTTAAGGCCTTGCTGTAGTTGATTTTTTCTGGCCGCATTAACAGCCGAAATTCCTTCCGGTAAAAGGATGATGCTTGCGATAAGAATGCCAACTATTTCTCTTGGCGCTCCAATCTCCTCAATAAATGATTCTAACGGATGTGCCATTGATTCAGCCAGCAAAACAATAACGACCAAAAAGATCACAAGCAATAACGCACTTGTAATCGTTTCCTTTTTTGAAGGAAATAAATCTTCTGATTCTATCGCCTCATCATCGGAAATAAAGTCATCCTTGTGCCTGATGGTTTGAACAAACAAAAAGCTCCCATAAAGAATTAGTGTTACGAATGCAACAAACGCTAATTGCTCTGTGCTATAAAAGGGTCCTGTGACGGCAAGTGTAAAGTTTGGTAAAATCAGCGTTAAAACCGAGATAGCAACCAGCACTGTTATGGCAGCCTTTGCTCCATCTATCGAGAATGTTTGGTTCTTAAATTTAATTCCTCCAATTAAAATCACAAGGCCTACCATGCCTGTCAGAATGATCATTACCGTTGCAAAAACGGTATCGCGCGCAAGCATTGATGAATCAGCTCCTGCTTCGAACATCAGTGAGACTATAATGGAAACTTCAATTAAGGTGACTGCTAAAGCCAAGATCAGGGCGCCATAAGGTTCACCAACTTTTTTTGCAACAACCTCCGCATGATGAACAGCATTTAATACGCCAACAATCAGCGCCAAAAAGGAGAGAATATAGAACGGAACCCAGTGGACAATCTCACCAATAATAAAAACACCCCAGACCAAAACTGGTACCAGAAAGGTCCACACGGAAAAACCGTAAATATTGTTGGCATTCTTGGAGAGCTGACTCATTGTTTTTGCTTCTTTAATTTACAGATGCTGCTAATGTATTGTACGGCCTAACGTTGAGGCTACGCTAATCGGAAAAATAATTCATTTCTTAAACGCTTCCAACACCATTGCTGTTCCAACAGCTGTTCCTAAAGGAATAGCGGAAAGATCTACTATGAAATTACCATTGTGATTGCTGAACGGGAATAGCTTTCCATCCTTTTGTGCTTGGGCAAATAACTCCGGAGGCGCAACGCCAATAAGCATGTAGTCATAAGGCACATTCGGATAATCTCTAACCAATACGTGAAAATCTTCCGAACCCATCACCGGTGGAAGTGGCAAGTTCTTGCCTGGGCCGAATATCTTTTCCAGAGCGATGTTCATTTTCTCCACCAGCTTCTTGTCATTATTTAGCGGACCCAATTTTTGCTTCTGTTTAAATGTGGGGTACAAATTCTTTGGCAATCCATTGGCTACAGCAATACCCTCATTAATACGATTTATTCCATCCACCATAATAGATCTGTCCTTTTCTGAATACCATCGCAAGTTTAATTTTAGGGTTGCACTAGCTGGAATCACATTATTATCAGTGCCCGCACTTACAGCACCCACTGTTAAAACTGCAGGATGCTGTGGGTCCATATTACGGCTGATCAAGGTTTGATATTGAATGATTGCATTCGCTGCCATTACAATTGGATCCTTGGTTTGTTCGGGGGTAGATCCATGCCCGCTGATTCCATAAAAAGTAATATCAATCTGATCGGCTCCCGCCAAACGATCCCCAGGCATGTTGAGGTATAATCCAACTGCGGCAGGTCCTGTATGCATACCCAGCAAGTAATTAGGTACGGGCACACCTTTGGTGTACATCTCATCGGCCATAGCAATTGCGCCAAAGCCAGTTTCTTCCGCAGGCTGACCTATTAATACAAGTGTCCCTTTCCATTCCTTCTTTAGATTCACCATCATTTTGGCTATGCCAAGCAACCAGGTGGTGTGCGCATCGTGGCCGCACATGTGCCCCAGAGGCACCTCAATCCCTTCGGTATTCTTTGCGGTTTTTGTACTGGCGTATGACAAGCCTGTTGTTTCTTTTACTGCATTGCAATCCATATCGGCCCTCCGCATTACTATAGGTCCGTCACCATTTTTTAAAATACCGGCTACACCTGTTTTCGCAATGCCTGTTATTGTAGTGAAGCCAAGTGCTTTTAGCTCCTTGGCAACAATACCAGCCGTACGCACTTCCTCAAATGCCAATTCAGGATTTTGATGAAAGTCTTTGAAGATTTCAATCAACCTTAACCCGTCCGCGTTAGCCATTTTCTTTAATTGATCAGGAGTAGTTTGAGCATGCAGATGCTGGGTTGCCAGAAAAACGAGAAAAAACAGTTTAATCTTTTTCATTTAAGGGTTGATAATTATTAAACATTTTCAGTTAAACAATAATGGTAACAGTAAGGTAATATTGATTTGGTAAAATTTACTTTTAAAGGTGTATATTTATAAGCCAATAAGCAAACCAATTACGCCTTTCACTTCTAGCATAACTGAAATAATATTCTTTCTCCACAAAAGATCACACTCATTTCTATTATCTCAAACTTTATTCTCCAAACAATGGAAAACCAAGTTATTAAAACTTTTAAAAGCGCAATCAACTATTGGTACTTATCGTTGATACTCGGCATTCTTTTCATCATTTCAGGAATCCTGGTTTTACGTACACCGTTAGAATCGTTTCTGGCACTTTCTATCATATTTAGTGTCACATTTTTTGTTCACGGTTTCTTTGAAATCGTTTATTCCATAGCCAACCGCAAGCAAGTAGAAAACTAGGGCTGGGTATTGTCTAGTGGTGTTGTTGATTTGCTGTTTGGAATGTGGCTAATATCAAGTCCATTGGTTTCGATGGCTGTATTACCATTTTTTGTTGGGTTTATGTTGTTGTTCCGCTCTTTCACAGCAATAGGTTTTGCAATTGATTTAAAATCTTTGGGTGTTAAAGAATGGAGATGGTTATTAGCCCTTGGCATTTTAGGCATGCTGTTTTCTTTTATCCTGCTTTGGAATCCCTTGCTTGCCGGATTAACCATTGTGATCTGGACAGCATTAGGATTTATAACCCTTGGTGTCTATAGAATATTTCTATCGTTTAAACTTAAGCAGTTGCATACTCTTTCGAAGAAATTGTCCTTTGGCTAGTTAGTATTAAAAAAATGAGTTTATCACTATTCTTGGCTGTCTCCGCTTTTTTTTGAATTAAGTTTAATAAATGTCAAAGGCTAAGGTTGAACATAAAAGATTTCTAAAAACCTAAAAATTAACATTCTTGTCCGACTAAACTAGTCTAAAAAGTCATATTTCCGTAGGGGAATTAGGTCTTAAAATGACGCTTCGTTTTTAGGGGTAGTTGCCTTACGCGATGAACAAAGGAGGGTCGCTGCTTTTTCGCCAAGCGGTATACGTATCTTTGATGAAATCGAACAAGGCAACATAACTCATCAAATGTAGCCGTATCACAGTAATCATATTGGCAAATGATTTTTTAGTCTGTGCTTTTTTGCGGATAACGACCATTAATAGTTGAGCTATGAGCACTGCATACACTTGTATTTTAATCGCATTCTCGCTGTTACCCCAGAAGTAGCGCAGTGGAAAATTTTGTTTGATTTGTTTGAACAAGAGCTCAATCATCCATCTACACTTGTAAATCAAAGCGATTTGCGCACAGGGTAGCGTAAAGTTGTTGGTTATGAAGATGAACACTTTGCCATCATCGGATTTGAAAGTAATCCGTCTGAGTTTTAATCGCAAGGTCTGCTCTGCGGTTTTGTAGCCCACTGTGACGTACTGCTCTTTGAGAACACCCTTTGCATTTTTCCTTTGAGTGTTGTCGATAATTACTTTGGTGACATGGTACACGGCATTGCTTTTCATGCGTGTTACGAACCATACTTTTTGATTTGTCCACTTTACAAATTGATGATACAGGTTATACGCCTTATCAAATACGACAAAGCTATTGGCCGGTAACTTAATGTGGTAGAGGAATTTACGGTCATGTACCTTGGCTTCGGTCATTCTTACAAATTCAGCCACACCTGAAAAGGCATCCATCAAGGCATGCACTTTGATACCACCTTTCTTGCGTGAACCATCCAGCGGATTACGACCAACTCCTCGTAGAATGTCGCTAAACAAGCGGATGGTAGTACTGTCTATGATTTTCAAGTTACGTATACTGAGACCTTTCAACCGGCTGTCCGAGATAAAACTGTGATATTGCTTGAGTAATTTGAAGTAGATCGTTTCAAATACCAGATAACTGCGATTGTTGTTTGCATCGGATAGCGTACTACGAGCGGGAGCCTGATCGAAACCAAGATGTGTCAGCTTTCCTTCGCAGGCCAATATGCCCTCACAAAGCTCCCGAAGGCCATTACAATAACTGAAAACACCGTATAAAAGACTTACCAGATGAACTCGTACTGGGAGACGTTTATAATACCGATTGCTTCGATGTTGCTTGCTGGACTGCTTGATAATATCCGTGGATATGCAAGAAAGTATTTGAGAAAGAATCGGCTGTCCGACAAATTTTTTACCTTTATTCATGGCTATGTGAAGTGTGGTAACTAAACGTAACCATAAAGGGTGACCTTAAAAAGGACGCCCTTTAAAAATTTTAGTCGGACAATAGTGTTTTGTTATCTTTATTCCGTTCGGTGCTGGGGACGGGACGCAGTTCCAAATTCCCGCCCGATCGCAAATATTTACGTTGTGCGCAAGTTGATAAGACGCCACGACACAAGACAATGAGAATGACAAGAATATTAATTACAGTTTTACTACTTGGGCTTTCAATCAATTCTTTCGGACAGAAATACTATTATTATAAACCGTGGAAAAATTTCAGTATCCAGGCTGACAAAATCATTTTGACCATTGACACGGTTAAATCAAAAGAAGAAAAAGAGTTTCTTGACAAAATTGCCGCTCAATTATCTAGACAACTTAATTCACATGGACTTGAGTGTGTTGTAACTGACATTACTTCAACCAGTAGCGATAAGAAAACCATAAAGATAAAATTGTCATTATTAACGCCCGCATATGTGAAACTAGAAACCCTAGGCGCAAAAATACCGCTTTGTAATCGAGTGACTTTTCAACAAATTGAGCCAAAGACGGACAAAAGAATTGACACGACTTTAAACATATCAGTTGACAAGGAAGAAGATGCGATTTCTCTATTGACTGACGACTTGACAAAAAGAATTTTAAAACAATTGACTAAGAAGTGAGGACTGATCCACCAGCGCACAACAAAATGTTTGCGCAATGGTGGGGTGACGTGTTAGTTCAAAGTGTTATCTTCGTTCAACGTTTAGTTTTCGGGGACAGGACGCGGCTTCTAAAGCCCACCACTGCGCAAACACAAACGTTGTGGGCAAGCCTCTGAAAAGATTCAGACCTAACCAAAAATATGATACATAGACTATTGGGACTTATTTTCTTAACGTTTCTCTCGACAAATACCTATTCTCAGGAAAATCATTTTTTTAAGAGTAAATTGGTTGAAAAAGGAACGAACAACCCTGTTCCCTTTGCTAATGTGACTATTGCAAATACTACACTGGGGACAGCCGCTAACTTGAACGGAGACTTCGTCATTAAAATTGATAAACGCTACTATGGAGAAAAACTCAAAATATCTTGTGTTGGATTTATTACACGGACTATCTCAATTGACAGCGTTTTAAACCAGCCATTAACTTTGATTGAACTAAATCCTGATGTTAGCCTTTTGGACGAAATAATCATAAGTCAAGCTCCATTAAACCCCGCTGAAATTGTTAAAAAAGCGATTGAATCAACGCAGGACAATTATTTAAATACTCCTTTCAACATGGAGTTTTATTCGGAAATAGTCGCGACTGACAATACCACTAATAAAGAGTTCAAACTTGAGACTGTTTTATTTGGATACTGTGAGGGATATTCTACCTCTAAACAAAAGAAATTTGAAATACTGCAAAGAAGGACAACTGGAGAAGACCATTTAAAGGCACTTGACTATCCATACTGGCCAACATTTGAAATACATAACGTTGATCAGATTTCAAGTTCCTTTAGACAGGGAGTACTTAACTCAAAGCATTTAGATAAATTTAGCTTAAAATATTTAGGAGCGTCAATATTTGATAATGATACGGTTTATAATATTGAATACTATGCACCCAAGCCGACAAAGGAGATTACTGGGTATGGAATAGTTCCCAAAACCTATAAAGGCAATATTTACATAACGACAAATACTCACGCAATCGTCAAACATGAGATTGTAACTGACCAATTCTCATACATGATAATCTATAAAAAGCAAGACGACAAATATTTTCCGTATCTAATTATTGGTGACAGGTCACCGACAGCGATTAGAATGTTCAGCAAAGTTCGTAATTCTTTGATTTTAAAGTACATTGAAGCGAAGAACGTAAAATTGATTGATTATAAAACGAACGAGTTTGAAGACACAGATAAAGTAAGTTATGACGAGACTTTTTGGACAAACAATTATCCCAAGAATTGAGATTGAGTTTGCGGCCAGCCCACAACAATATATTTGCGATAGGCGGGGTTGACGTGTAGTTCAAAGTTTTGTTATCTTTATTGCGTTCGGTGTTGGGGACAGGACGCAGTTTCAAAATCCCCGCCCATCGCAAATATTCGCGTTATGTGGCATTTTGTAAGACAGACCAGACGACAATGAAAAATCAATTAGTGAAGGGATTTGTAGATTTCATTTACGGGACAAGCCGAGTTAAAGAAAAATATCAGATTGACAACCCAAGTGAGACAGTTGTAGCAGCAGACGCTTCAAAGGGCATAGTGACAACTGACAATCAAGACGTAAGACGCGGTATTGATTGGGTTAATTCGCAGCGAGCAGTGATAATTATGACAACCGAGAAAATTGTTTGTGGCAAGTGGACCATCCCAATTGACAACATTTCAACTGCTCAACTTGTGAAAATTAACTCTTTATTTGGAGGTGGACAAGTCCTAAAAATAAGGACACTTGACAATACCAATTACCAGTTTGGAATGCAATTAAATGATGACTGGAGTGTTCAAAGAGTTCTCCCACTGACGATTGAAAATGCGCAGACTAAGTATTCGACATTCAGCATTATCATGCGACTATTTGCAATTGGCTGTGTACTTTACGGACTTTACTTAATGTTGACCGAAGACTAGGATTCGTTAAAAAACGCCACATAACAAAAGCTTATTGCAAGCGGGCGGGACTGTGCGTCATTGAAGTTTGTAGTTCTTTATTTATCTTTATCTCGTTGGACAGGGCGCAGGTTTTAATTGCCCGCCAGCAATAAGCTAAACGTTGGTAGCAATAGGGCCCGGACAAATTTGTGTTTCAAAAAAAAACGGACGACAATTTTCTAACAATGATTCTCCATGTGGACAAGTGAACGTCTCCGCAGACAACTTGGACTTTGAATGAATTAAAACGTGGGACAGATTAAAAAATAATACAGCCGACCCTTCGCATTTTTAAAAAGATTCTCCTCCGAAGTCCCCGCGCATTTGGCACATGCCATAGCCGCGCAAACCCAACGCGCCACCAAAGCTATGGCAAGAGCCAAACCCACCACCACAACGACAAGTAATTCATTGGATTCTAAAGACTTAACTTTTGAAAACAATTTAGGCCAAACCGACCTAAAAAAGTAAATTTGATGATTAACGAATGATAAAAGGCAGATGAAACTGTACGAGATTTTAAATCAACAATTAATAAAAGAACCCAACTTCGTAACTGACAATGGGGAACTGAAAAAGTGGGTAGTACTCAACAAAGCACAAAATTTTGACGAAGAACTTATTGGATTGTTGCTAGACAATGCAGACCTAAAAGACAAGTTTTTTAAAACCGTAAAAGGGACGTTGATTTTTAACCAAAACTTGTTTGTTCAGTTTTTAGAGCAGAAAAACTATCTGAACAACAGCTATACTCAATACAAAAACAAAGTTGGAATAACGATTGACGGAAAATACCTGAAGCAACGCAACGAAGTCTCTTTAGTTTGGCCCTTTAAGGACTGCATTTTAGAAGGTGGACAAAGCCGAGAGGAAGAGAAAAGAGAAGAAATTTTCTTCAATGAATTTTTGGCACAAGATGAAATTACCCAACTTTTAGAACCCAAAGTTTTTACTAACGCCAAACGCATTGACAAAGACGGAGAAAAACCACTTGACCAATTTAGCCGAAACGAAAACGGCACTATAACCGACAACCTGAATATAAAAGGCAACAACCTTTTAGCCTTGCACACTTTAAAAGAAGAATTTACAGATAAAGTAAAACTGATTTACATAGACCCTCCATATAATACAGGTAGTGACAGCTTTAAATACAACGACTCATTTACAGAGTCAACTTGGCTAACTTTTATGCACAATCGTTTAAAAGTCGCTCATAGTTTACTTCATAAATCAGGTGTTCTTTTAGTTCAGATTAATGACCACAACCAAACATATTTAAAAATATTGCTTGATGATGTTTTTAGAAAAGAGAATTTTATCAATATTATTTCTGTGCGCACTAAATCTCCATCAGGCTTTAAAACTGTAAACTTAGGATTGTTCGAAACGGCAGAATATATATTGATGTATGGCAAATCAAAGAACGATTTCAAATACAATCCACAATATGTTGATTCAGGATATGATGAGAATTATACAGGATATATAACAAACATTACAGAGGAGCCGGAAAAATGGATTATAGATGATATTCGAAAAATAATTTGTAGAAAAGAAGGAATTGACCCAGACACAACAAATCAACCCTACAGTAAGGTTAAAGAAAAAATTGGAGAAGGTGTTTACATTCAAAAATTGTCAGACTTTGCTCTTGCAAACGCAGATTCAGTTTTCCGTCTTACAGCAATTGGTGATGATGCGGGGAAGGAAACACTCGATGCAAAGAAAAAATCTCAAAAAAACCCTGATAAGGTTTTCAAAGTAACAAGAGAACAAAATGATTCCAGATTCATTTTGAACGGTCAAGAGATTGCATTCTACTCAAAGAAGATAAAAGAAATAGATGGCAAAAGCATACCAACAACAATTCTTACAAATATTTGGTCTGATATAAGCCTATGAAGGCATTGCTTCTGAAGGGGGCGTTACACTAAAGAAAGGTAAAAAGCCTGAGAAACTTCTTAGAAGGATTATAGAAATGACCACCAATAAAAAGGATATCGTTTTAGATTACCATCTAGGAAGTGGAACCACTTGTGCTGTTGCCCATAAATTGGGAAGACAATACATCGGATTAGAGCAATTGGACTATGGAGAAAATGATAGCATAGAAAGGCTCAAAAAAGTAATAAACGGTGACGCAACAGGTATTTCCAAACCAATTAATTGGCAAGGCGGTGGCTCATTCGTCTATCTCGAACTTAAAAAATACAATCAATCTTTTATTGAGCAGATTGAAGAAGCCAAAGACACTAAAAAGCTTTTAAAGATTTGGGAACAGATGAAAGCCAAAAGTTTCCTTAATTACAATGTTGACATTAAAAAGCAGGACGAGCATTTGGATGAATTTAAAGCGCTGAGCCTTGCCGAGCAAAAGCAACACCTTTGCGAACTATTAGACAAAAACCAACTCTATGTAAACCTCTCTTCTCTCAATGATGCCGACTTTGCATGCACCAAAGAAGAAAAGAAAGTGACCAAAGATTTTTACCAGATAAAGAAGTAAGCAAATGGCCGTTCTACACGAAATATTTAATAATCCATTTGCTAAAAGAGCCTTGGCACAGGTTAATGTGCCTATATGGATTAGTGACAATTTAAAACCCGGATTTGGTCAGAGACTTTATCAAATTGAAGCATTCAAGCGATACATATACTTAGACCAAGAAGATTTAGAAGAAAAGCCAAGAAAGCCTTACCACTTGCTTTACAATATGGCAACCGGGAGCGGAAAGACTTTGATAATGGCAGGTTTGATGTTGCACCTTTATCAAAAAGGCTATCGCAACTTTTTGTTTTTCGTCAACAGCAACAACATTATTCAGAAAACCAAGGATAATTTTCTGAATGCAAAAGCTTCAAAATACTTGTTTAGCGAAAAAATTGTCATTGAAGGAAAAGAAGTCTTAATCAAAGAGATTGAAAACTTTGAAGAAGCCGATAATCAGAATATCAATTTAAAGTTTACTACGATTCAACAACTTCACACTGACCTGAACAACACCAAAGAAAACAGTGTAACCTACGAAGACTTTAAGGACAAGAAATTAGTTTTGATTGCCGATGAAGCTCACCACTTGGTAGCAGGGACAAAGTCGGGTAATTTGTTTGGCAGTTGGGAAGACACCGTGAAGAAAATACATGATTCCAATTTTGAAAACATCTTACTTGAATTTACTGCAACTATAGATACAGACACAGCGGCATTAATAAGCCACTATCAGGACAAAGTAATTTTCAAATACGACCTAGCCGAGTTTCGTAAAGACAAGTATTCTAAAGAAATTAATCTTATCCGTTCTTTGTATGATGAGCAAGACCGAATAATTCAAGCCTTGATTTTAAACTTATATCGTCAGGACTTAGCAACTTCGAACAATATCAATCTAAAGCCTGTAATTCTGTTTAAAGCAAAAAAAACAATCAAAGAATCGGAACAGAACAAAGAAAGCTTTCACAAATTAATTGACGGTTTTTCAGTGACAATGGTTGATAAAATCAAAAAGACGTCCACCGTTGCAATCGTTCAAAAAGCTTTCAAGTTTTTTGAAGCAAAGGGAATTTCATCCAACGAAATAGTAAAACGTATTCAAGCAAATTTCAGAATTGAAAATTGCTTAAGTGCAAACAATGACGCAGAAGCCGAGCAAAACCAAATCTTGCTCAATACATTGGAGGATGAAAATAATCCAATCCGTGCCATTTTTGCTGTGCAGAAACTTAATGAAGGTTGGGACGTTTTGAATTTGTTTGATATTGTTCGCCTTTACGAAGACCGAGACGGTAAAGACGGAAAGCCAGGGAAAACCACTCTATCAGAAGCACAGTTAATTGGTCGTGGCGCAAGGTATTATCCTTTTTCGTTAGAAGATGGACAAGACGAGTTTACCAGAAAATTTGATGATGATATCTCTAACGACTTGAAAACGTTGGAAGAATTATATTACCACACTAAAGAAGATAGCCGTTACATATCGGAATTGAAGAAAGCCCTTGTGGACTCGGGTATTTATGAGGATGATGAAAATCTTATAACCAAACAACTGACTTTAAAATTGGACTTTAAGGGAACAGATTTTTACCGTGACGGTCATGTTTTCTTCAACAAGAAAATTCCAAAGAGTTTTGACAACATTAAATCTTTTGCTGACTTAGGGGTTAAGAAAACTAATTACCGTCACACTTTATCTTCGGGTGTTGGAAAAATGTCAGGGGCTTTTGCAGAAACCGAAACTTCAGGAACAGAAGCAATCAAAACCAAAGATGTAAAACTGACTGAAATTTCAAAAAACACCATTCATTTTGCATTGAGTCAAAATCCGTTTTTCTATTTCGACAGTTTATCGCATTACTTTCCAAGTGTATCTTCAATTTCAAACTTCATTGACAGCAAAGACTATTTAGCGGGTTTAGAAATCACGTTTAACGGCACCGCAAACAGACTGAACGAAATCAACCATTTCGACTATTTGCAAGCCTTAATCGGACTTTTGCAAAGAATTGAAGCAGACATAAAGGGCAATTCAACCGAATACGAAGGTTCTGACTATATCAAAGAGCCAATTCACAAAGTTTTCAAAGACAAGGAAATAAAGGTTTCAAAAAACAGCCAGCGTGCAGACGGACAAGAAACGTTGGTAGCAAACGAGCCTTGGTATGTATACAATGCCAACTACGGAACAAGTGAAGAAAAGAAATTTGTAGAACTCTTTGCAAGACGCTTTGAGGGTCTGAATCAGAAGTTTGAGAATATTTACCTAATTCGAAACGAAAGAGAAATCAAAATCTTCGACAAACTTGGACGAGCTTTTGAGCCAGACTTTTTGCTGTTCTGCAGACAACGTGAGGTAGAACAATTAACCTATCAAGTTTTTATTGAGCCTAAAGGTGGAGTGTGGGCACCAAAAGACAAATGGAAGGAAGACTTTTTGAAAGAAATCCGAACCGAGAAAAAGACTATCAAAATCCACACTGACACATATAAGATAACAGCAGTGCCATTCTATAATTACAACAACGAAAATGAATTTAAGACGACATTAGAAGAAGTATTAAACGAATAAAAAAGTGTCCAAATATATTCCACGAAGTCGCACACACATTGCCTGGCCGCACATACCGCACACATCCAAAGCCAGCCAATAAGTGTGCTCAGTGCAGTGTAAGTGGACAAATTAGTAAATGAAAAATGCCCCACCGCGCGACTAACTAAAAAAGATTGGTGTTCATTAACGCGGGACAAAAGACAAGGCTACGAATGAAGTGCGGACAAGGGCCCTACAGCTACCAACAAAATGTTTGCGCAATGGTGGGGTGACGTGTAAGTTCAAAGTGTTATCTTCGTTCAACGTTTGCCCACGCGGACAGTGGCGGCTTCGAAAGCCCACCACTGCGCAAACACAAACGTTGGCGGCAAGGCGTTTGGACAGTGACGACCAATTAAAGAAATGACTGACGACAAAAAACAAACCTACGACTTCATTTGCTTTACAGACTTGGCTTACGAGTTTGACCTTTCCGAGAAGAAAGAAATTGAGAAAAAAATTAAAAGACGACTGAAGTATTACAACCTTGGGGACTACAATCAGGACCGTGTTGACTACATCCGACAATTGAAGAACGATTTATATTTAGAAATATCCCAGACGACAAAATCAAAGTACTTTCATAAGTCAAAATCAAACTACGCGGACTTAGCGGACTTTAATATTGACCGAATGACCACTGACTACAATAAAAAATATGACAAGGTGGACAAGGACGAGCTAATGGGAATGATAAACTTTGCAATTTATTTGTACCATATGAGATAGAGTGAAACGCCCTGCCGCCAACAATGTATTTGCGTCAAGCGGGGTTGACGCGTAATCCAACGTTTTCGTATCTTTAATGCGTTCGCGGTCGGGGACAGGACGCGGCTTCGAAAGCCCCGCTCGAACGCAAATACTCATGTTGTGGGCAAGCTAGCGTGCAACTTCAACAACTAATGACTGACGAACAAATAAACGAACTCGCAGACGCCTTGGACTCTGGATTAAGGTGTTTTGTTCACAAGGAGAAAAAAGCAATTGTGACGACTCCTGATACAATAAACAATCCCGACAGCGATTCAGAATGGTGGGACGAGGCAAATGAAGAAATCGAAAACAATTTTGACAGTTATGTAGAAATCGAAAAAATGGATAGCCATGAATCATTTCGACTACTGGAAAAATTTATAAACACGATCGACAACTTACCACTTCGTGACAGACTTGAAGAGGCATTGAGACGACCAAAACCATTTGCAAACTTCAAATTGACCATTGATAATTCTGGACTCTACCGACAAAAATGGTTTGACTTTAAAAACGTTCAATTGATTGAATGGGTAAAGGGACAATTAATAGTAAATGACCTGTGAATAGCCTGCCCACAACAAAAGCTTATTGCAAGCGGGCGGGACTGTGGGTCATTGAAGTGTGTGGTTCTTTATTTATCTTTATCTCGTTGGACAGGGCGCAGGTTTTAATTGCCCGCCAGCAATAAGCTAAACGTTGGCAGTAATGCCGTTCGACAGAAAAAAAGAGTTGTCCATTTGGACTACTTTTCTTATCTTTGACCCGTGAACAAAAAACGTGACCTCCTTTTCTACAAGACCTACTTTCAGGACTTCTATGACGACCAGACGACCAAAGTTCAAAAGAAAATCCTTTGGACTCTGAGAGTAATTGAAGACCTAGACAGGATTCCAGAAATATATTTCAAGCACTTGGAGAGCACAGACGGACTTTATGAAATTCGAGTTCAAAGCGGTAGTGACATTTTTAGAATTTTCTGTTTTTTTGACAACAATAATTTGGTTGTAATCGGACATGGTTTTCAAAAGAAAACTCAAAAGACACCTGACAGAGAAATTGAGAGGGCAGAAAAAATTAAACGAGAGTATTATGAAGAAAAAAAACGTAACAACCCTAAGTGAGTTTATTGACAAAAAAGTTGGTAAGAAAGGGACAAAGAAAAGAGATGAATTTGAATCTGATTATGAAGCATTCAGACTTGGAGTCCTCATTCAACAAGCGAGACAAGAAAAAGGATTGACTCAAGAGCAAGTTGCAGAATTGTCGGGGACAAACAAGTCGTACATTTCAAAACTAGAGAAAGATTTAAAAGATGTTCGATTTTCGACACTTCAGAGAATTATAACTGAAGGACTAGGCGGACACCTTGAAATTTCGATTAAGTTTTAGTTGCACTACTGCCAACAAAAGCTTGTGGCAAGCGGGCGGGACTGTGCGTCATTGAGTTTTGTAGTTCTTTACTTATCTTTATCACGGTGGAAAAGGAGAAGGTTTTTATTTGCCCGCCTTCCACAAACCAAACGTTGTGGGGCATGGCCAAGCGACTAGACAGCTTACAACCAAGTGAGCGTTTTTAGTGTCTAACGATATAAAAGCATGAAGACGTTTCCTCTATTTGGACTGTTAATTTTGGTTTGTAGTTGTGAGTACAACGACATTTCAGAAATTGATGTCAACAAAGAGATTGATGGCGTTTGGACATTGGAGCAAATATATTCCAATGAGTATTGGGGAGGGCCATTTTCGTGGAGAGCACCTTATTTTAACAAACAGGTTAAATTTACCTCTGACTTAAAATATTTTTCGAAAAAGGAAGGAGATTTTGAATTAATTGGCACATATCAAAAACTTTCAGACACTGTAATATTAGTAACATGGGACAAACCACCAACATCTAATCTTACATTCAAATTGAACTATAGCATTGGAACGACTGGACGCCTTACCATTCAGACAGGATTAACGGGTGGGACAATTCTTGAGAAATACAAGAGAACGAAATAAAAAGAGTGCAGGCCACGACCCCACAACAAAATGTTTCTTCAATGGTGCGGTGAGGTGTAATCCAAAGTTTATATCTTCGTTCAACGCTTTGTGTCGGGGACAGGACGCGGCTTCGGAAGCGCACCACTGAAGAAACACAAACGTTGGGCTATATTGCGAGTGCGAATTTCAGAGATCGCCTTTTACAAAGTTCTGTTTTCCCTATTTATTTACAAAGTCGCTGAAGGCACGTTGGAAGAAAGACGTTAGGATTTCTTTTCAAGTCTTTGCGGTGAGACCGTGAAAGTTCGCACTTTCAAACGGGTGACCCCGCTTTCAAAGACTTGGGGACGAAGTTAATCGTTTGGTTTGACAGTATCCAGATGTCAAACGATTACAAACGTTTAATTACGGCTAACGTGCCGAAGTGTGCCGTGTTAAAAGGGGGTAAATAACAGGGAAATGAACTTCGGCAGTCCAAGTAACGTGCGCATAATTTTCTTTTATACGCAATGACTTGGCCATAAAAGGCGAACTCGAAATTGCAACACCGCCCAACATAGGGTTGCCGAAAGTGGGGCTAAGTGCGTTAGGAAAACGTTCCTCTTTCTATTAATTTTATCTTATGGGGAAAGAGCGAAGTTTTTAATCCCACCTTCGGCAACCCTCATCGTTATGCACAATACCGTGGACGTCCCTTGATATTGACAGTGTTACTATTCAACTATTCTTGCCGACAATGCATCATCTGAAGGTCACCTAAACCTTGGAGAATGAGATTGACGTTTCTTGTATTACTTGCGACATTGCTTTTTAGCACTTGCCCTCTTTCACAGCGGACGGATAAAAAGGTAAAGAGAACTGAGCAGAGAAGTTTTTTAATGCTGCAGAAAAAGAATAAGAACAAGAACGTATTTTATGAGAAAGGCGATGTTATTTCTTTTCAAGTAAAGGGACGGAGATTAAAAATTACTGGACAAATTATTGATTTCAAAGACAGTGTTATCGTATTTCAAGGCTACGAGGTTAAAGTTTCTGAAATCAAATGCCTTTACATTGACGAAAAGACAAAATGGTGGTTAAGATATAAAATTGCTCAACTATCATTTATAACTGGGACGGGTTATCTAGCGTTGGACATCATCAATACGGGAAAATTAAACCGGAACACAATGGCGATGAGCGGATCTATAATTGGCGTTGGACTTCTTGCAAAATTGTTGATAAGCAATAAGATAAAGATCAGGGGACGGACTAAACTACGAGTATTGATTTTGTGACGAAGAATAGTTTAGGGATTGGTACTGTGCATAACAAAAGCTTATTGCAAGCGGGCGGGACAGTGCGTGATTGAAGTTTGTCGTTCTTTATTTATCTTTATCTCGTTGGACAGGGCGCAGGTTTTAATTGCCCGCCAGCAATAAGCTAAACGTTGGCAACAATTGGGTTAGCTCCGTAGACAGTGACGAGTAAACCGATAAAGTGGCCGACTGAAAACAAAATGAATTCGACCTTTCCTAAATATCTACTGATAGATGACAAAAATATTGCTAATCGGACTTCTACTGACAATTTTTTCTTGTGTAACAAAACAAGACACGTGGAGAAATAAACCATTTGATTCCTTAGACGATGTTGAAAAAGAGATTCTGTCTTTGGACTCAGTGTATGGCGATTACATAAAGTGGGTTGGGACAAATTCTGACTCGGTGACTTGGGCGTTGTACTTTGACAAATCAAGTAAATTTGCAATAAAATCTTTTTATAGTGACAAGACTAGGTTTTTTACGAAAGTTCCTGGAAACATAAACGTTTCTGGACAATGGACAGAATTGCCTGACAAGTTTCACTTGAGATTTTACTATTCTTATGACGGCTTCTTCGACTCTTTGATGAATGACATGATTCTTAAGACAATTGACAATGAAACAATTGAACTCGACAAAAAAGCATCGACAATCTGGATTATGAATACAGAGTGCAAGCGGATAGAGTAAAGCGAAAATCTTGTAAATATCGTGTTGAGTTTCGTTGACCGTGGACTACTCGCGGACAATAACTTATCGACTGAGAAAAAATGAAGAGTACGTTTAACTACAACGGACGAAACCCAACTGTTGCCAACACTGTGCTTATGCAATAGCGGGGTGACGTGTTGACTTTACGTTTTTGTTTTCATAATTTCGTTCTGCTTGTGGGACAGGGCGCAGTTTCAAAATCCCGCCCGATCGCAAATATTTACGTTGTATGCCATTTTTGGACGACCTTAAAAACAGAAAATAAAATATGAAAATAGGAATTATC
This sequence comes from Chryseotalea sp. WA131a, assembly GCA_025370075.1. Lineage (NCBI taxonomy): Bacteria > Pseudomonadati > Bacteroidota > Cytophagia > Cytophagales > Chryseotaleaceae > Chryseotalea > Chryseotalea sp. WA131a. The sequence goes on from CP073016.1 coordinate 196,082, forward strand.
GGAGGTGGAATTGGAGGTTTGGCTTTAGCAAACTGTCTTCAACATTTTAGCATACCTTATACTTTGTTTGAAAAATCTTCTCATTTTGGGGAAGTTGGAGCAGGAATTGGCATAAGTGAAAGTGCATATACTATTCTTAAAAAAATCGGCTTAGGAGATGACATAAAAGCAAAAGGATATTTTGTTGAAGATGCTATAATTGTAAATAAAGACTGTGAAACAATTAGAAAACTACCTGTCAAAAATGGTGGCTTTTGTATCCATAGAGCCGAATTGATAAATATTTTGTCATACAAAATCGGCTCTTTAAATGTGAAATTTGATGCAGAATTAGAAAGTTTTATAACTAAAAAAGACAGTGTTGAATTGACTTTCAAAAATGGAACATCAGAAGAATTTGACTATGTTTTTGCTTGTGACGGCATTAATTCTATATTCAGAAAACAGTTGTTTCCCCAAGTAAAGAAACGCTACTCTGGTCAAACTATTTGGCGTGAAATAGCCACTTGCACTTTACCAGTCAATTACCATACAGCCTACCTTGAATTTTGGGGAGAAAATTTACGATTTGCAACAATTCCATTAAATAAAACGCAATACTATTGGTATGCTTGCAAGATTTCAAAAGAAAATTTGCAAGACAATAAAGAAACTTTAAAAACTGACTTGAAAAACCTTTTTGAAAAATTCTGCAAAGAAGTGGCAGAAGTAATTGACAACACGGAATTGATTATAAGAAATGATATGTGGGATTTAAAACCACACAAAGAGAAATGGAATAAAAACAGTGTCATTTTTTTAGGGGATGCAATACACGCAACTACACCGAACCTTGCACAAGGCGGTTGCCAAGCGATAGAAGATGCCTTTACTCTTGCAACGCTAATTAATCGAAAAGGATTTGCTCCTGAAACATTTGAAAAGTATTACAAATTGAGAAATGAGAAAGTAAATTATATTGTCGAACAATCTTGGAATTATGGTAATATTTCTCATCAAAGCAATAAGTTGAAGGAATTTGTAGTTAAGAATGCTTTTAAATATTTGCCGAACAGAATATTTGAAAAACAATATCAGAAACTAATAGACTTAAATTATCTTAATGAGTAAAACGGCATACAACAGCAGTTTGGCAAAATGGCGGTTTTACTGCTAAATTGAGCATTCGGAATTCTAATAAACATTAATGCTAAATTGAAAGTAAGTGCATCTAATCCCGCCACTTCGCCAAGCTGCAAACCGTTGTAGGCAACCCCATTTCGACATTTTTGCCTATCGAAACAAAGGGTACTGTGTAAAGGGACAATGGGGGTAAACCTGAACTTAGTTGTCTTTTAATAAAGCAACCAACAATGAGCAAAATTAACTTTCTTACGGCACTTACGACAATAATATTTATCCATTTTGGAGACGTGACAATGGCTCAGGTCTTTGGGGACAATTTAAATTTGGTCTATGGTAAACATAAAGTTGGTTTTAGAAACTATAAAAAAGACGACAATACCAGATCATACAGACGTATCTACGACTGGGACAACAAAGTTTTAGCCAGACCAATTTCTATCAGTATTTGGTATCCTACCGAAAAGACTTCAACAAAGACTATTTTGAAAGTTAAGAACTACATGACCATCTTAAAGCAAGAAGAGGAATGGGAAAGCTTGCCAGATGAGAGGATACTAAGTTGGTTCTATTACTCAGACAATGAGCATAACAGAGGACAATTAGAATTAGAAACAAAAGCAAATTTTAATACTCGACTAATCACCGGGAAATTTCCTATGGTCATCTATGCTCCAAGCTATCAAGCATCGTCCGTGGAGAACTTTGCTCTCTGTGAATTTCTGGCCAGTCATGGATACATAGTCCTTTCTTGTCCCAGCCGTGGAACAGAAAACAGGTTTCTTGATGGTGGAACAACTAGAGATATTGAGACGCAAGCTAGCGACATAGAGTTTTTAATCGGTGAAGCTTCGACTTTAGTAAATGCTGACTTGGACAAGTTATCCGTGATCGGTTTTAGTTTTGGCGGCATTTCAAATGTGTTAGCACAAATGAAAAATGAGCGAATAAAAGCGTTAGTATGTCTAGATGGTAGTATAAAATATCAATTTGAAAAAATTTTAACATCGAGCTACGCTAATTTATCAAGGGTCAATGTCCCATTCATTTTCATGTCACAAAAGGACATACCATTGCCTGTAATGATTGCGGACAAAATAGATACAACATTGAACAAACGATTCGACTTCTACGACTCATTGAAACACAGTCAAGCATATTACTTAAAATTTAATGACTTGACTCATTCTTATTTTAGTTCGATGGGCGTTCTTTTCCAAGACCGCGGCCCAAGGCAAGATAAAAGCGACAAGGAAATAATTTCCTCTTATGGTTGGATGACTAATTACACATTGCATTTCCTAAATGCATTCCTAAAAAATGACAAGTTATCCAAACAATTTTTGGACAACGATCCAACCTCAAACGGAGTCCCCGGGAATTCAATTACGATTAAATCGAAAATTCCAACAAAAAGAAGTTTGAGTTTTCAAGATTTCAATGTAGCTGCTCAGGAACAAGATTATAAAGATTTAGAAGGGTTAGTCAAAACTCTAAAGCGGAACAATACTGACTTTGAACTTCAAGAATGGAAATTAAACAATCTTGGACTTCAACTTTTATTCAAGGGAAAAGTCCAAGAGGGAGTAAATATTCTAAGTTTAAATACTATTCTCTACCCAAATTCCGCAAACGGCTTTGACAGTCTTGCAGAGGGGTATTTAGTTCAGGGTAACAACGAATTGGCTAAGAAGAATTTTAACCTCTCGCTTAAATTAGATCCTCAAAACCAAAATGCTATTGAGAAGCTTAGGAAATTGGGACAGAAATGACAACGATTATGGTGTTCGAAAAAAGTGCAGGTTAATGGGGCTGCCTACAACAATGTATTTGCGTCAAGCGGGGTTGACGCGTAATCCAACGTTTTCGTATCTTTAATGCGTTCGGTGTCGGGGACACCACGCGGCTTCGGAAGCCCCGCTCGAACGCAAATACTCACGTTGGTGGCAAGCAGCTAAACGAGTTTCGTTTACTATATTAGGAGAAAGATAATGACGACTTAAACAATAACTTATGATTTCGACAAGCAAGACAGAGAAAATGCTATTAGCATTGAAGGACTACAAGAAAAGGTATTTAACCAAAAACCTAACGGACTTGGACGAATCAGGGACGAGGATAATGATAAATACCTTTTTGACTTCGATTCTGGGTTATCAAGAATTGGAAGAAATCAAGACTGAGTACATGATTAAAGGGACTTATGCTGACTATATTGTGCAAATTGGTGGCAAACGACATTTTCTTGTTGAAGTAAAAGCGTATTCCATCGACCTTTCCGACAAACATTTAAGACAAGCAATCAACTACGGTGCAAACGAAGGTATTGACTGGGCGATATTGACTAACGGGAGACAGTTTCAAATGTACAAGGTACTTTTTGAGAAACCCATTGGAGAAAGATTAGTTTTTGAAATTGACTTTACCGCAGACGATTTTAACATTAAGAACGCGCTAGAACAGTTATCATATCTACATCGTGACGCGATAGTTAAAAACAGTCTGGCTGACTTATGGTCAAGATATTCAGCTTTAGAACCGATCAGTATCGCTGGACTATTATTCTCACCGCAAGTAGTTTCCTTTTTGAAAAAAGAACTGAAGGGAAAGTTTGACACAAAGTTTGAAGACGATGAAATAATCGAGTCGTTGACCGAGGTTGTTTGTGGAGCAATCCCAGCTGATAAATTGAAGATACCAAAGTTTAAGCCGACAAAAAAGAAGACCCCAAAAGCTTCAATAGATAAAGCCGCGGACTCGTCATCAACGACAACTGATTCGCCTTCGCAAGAAAGTTAACTGTAAGCTGCCAGCCACCAACAATGTATTTGCGTCAAGCGGGGTTGACGCGTAATCCAACGTTTTCGTATCTTTATTGCGTTCGCTGTCGGGGACAGCACGTGGCTTCGGAAGCCCCGCTCGAACGCAAATACTCACGTTGTGGGTAATGCCGCCAAGACAGATGAGACTTCGAATAACAATTATACTATTGACAGTTCTTGGTTGTACCGACCGACAGAACCAAGAGACAAAAAAACTGAACTTTGAAGAATACAAAGTTGTAGTTCCTGACACTTGGAAAACTTTGGACTTCAGAGCTTTCACCATTCAAGTACCACCGACATGGAAACAAGTTAAGGTAGATGGGATAGATTCGTATGTCGGACTAATTGCGCTTGACAAAGGTGACACTGCATCGTTTGATTTCGGTTGGTATTCAAACTCGCTTGACGATGAATCAATATTCATTAACGGTAGTGACGTCAATTTAGTAGACGAGAAAGGCAATCTAAAATTTTACGGCAAAATCGACACTGTTGACATCGAAAAACTTAAAAAAGATACAAGTAGGTGGACGACTATTGACGGTAAACGAGCTAAGATTGTTCAACCAAAGCAAACTAGAATTGGAGTGACCGGTGTTTATTTCGACAGTCTCTGGACGAAAGGTTCTGGAACTGACCGTTTGCAAATAAACGGGAGAAACTTACAACCTGATAATGAGAGACAATTACTCCAAGCATTCGGGACGTTGAAGTTTAAGGAATAAGGTGAAGTGAAGGCGGCACTACCCACAACAATATATTTGCGCCAGGCGGGGTTGACGTGTAGTCCAAAGTTTTGTTATCTTTATTCCGTTTCGTGCTGGGGACAGGACGCAGTTTCAAATTCCCGCCCGATCGCAAATATTCACGTTGTAGGCCAGTTTTATGAGAGTTGAATCAACGACACGACTGACAAGTAAGTTCGACACTTCGGGACAGTTGGGACGACAACCGCGACTTTAGTCTGTACTGGACTGCTGACGTTCATGATTTGTGTTTGGGCATATGACCTAGAGGACATCGGACTGTTTCAAAGACTGATGATTACATTTTTTCCTTTGTTAGTAATGCCATTACTGTGGAGAGTTGAGATGCCAAAAATAAAAAGAATTGAAATTGATGGAGACGGACTGACACTAATAAATCCTTTTATCGGTACAAGGACAAAATTGCTTTGGGACAATTTGGATGGCTACAAAACAATGACGCATGTGACACGAGGCGGACTAGTAAACGAATTAATAATTGTATCAAACGGGACGGAGATATTTGACATCTCATCCTACTACTACAAAAACTTCAGCGAAATAAGAAGATTAGTTACAAGAAATTTGAGTAACGTTGGACAAAAGGACTTTAAATACTGGGACTATTTCAAAAGGAGTGTGTTCAAATAAAACCGGCCTACAACAATGTATTTGCGTCAAGCGGGGTTGACGCGTAATCCAACGTTTTCGTATCTTTATTCCGTTCGGTGTCGGGGACAGGACGCGGCTTCGGAAGCCCCGCTCGAACGCAAATACTCACGTTGGCTGCCATACTGTGGGACTCGACAAAACGACTAAACAATTTTGACAATGGAAACTATAACTTGGAAAAATTCGGACCTGAAAGGAAACACTTTTGACTTCGAAATTGGTAATCAATTATTGGGGACACTGACTCTATTGAGCCCGTTGAGTTCTAACGCAAGCTTTGACAGTGAGAAGGAACAAATAAGATTTAGTAGAGTTGGTTTTTGGGACAACAAAGTTATCTTGAAAAGGAACAATGAGTTCGTAGGAGAAATTGGTAATAGACTCGTGGGACAGACATTCCTAAAACTTAAAAGTGGTAAGACTTACAAGCTTTCGTCAAACTTAATCGGACGCAACTTAAAATGGATTGACTCGCAAGGAGTTCCCGTTGTAGAGTATTCTTTTGCGACTTTAAAATCAATGAGAAAAGGTTTTATCGTGACGAGCAACGCAATTGACGCAGACGAAAAGGATATTCTTATCAGTAGCGGACTAATCGCAGGTTGGTTTAACGCATATCGTTTGACTATTGGACTACTTTTTGTTGCTCTAATCTTGAACCTAATACCAAGACTAGTTTAAGTACGGCAGCCAACAATATATTTGCGCCAGGCGGGGTTGACGTGTAGTTCAAAGTTTTGTTATCTTTATTGCGCTTCGTGCTGGGGACAAGACGCAGTTCCAAATTCCCGCCCGCTCGCAAATATTCACGTTATGGCCAATTTGCGGGACGAGTGCTACTCCATAATTTCGGTGACGACAAATTAATAGACGGCTGACTTCGACCCGCTGACAAATCCATAAACATTGCGCGGACTTTGCTTCAAACGACTGACGGGAAATTAAAAATTAAAAGCCGCATTTGTTTAAACTTTTTTCCTTGTCGACATTTTTTGCTCGTTAACGACTCGACTCCGAAACATTTACAATCGGTCGACCTGTTCGCACACGACAACTCTTAACGACATTTTCTGGCGGACGACCAAAACTCTTGCGCTGGACGACTGGCTCGCGAGACTTCTCGGTGGACATTTATTTCTTTTGCTCGGTCGACATTAAAACCTAAGCTCGGTTGCAAACTGGCCATAACACAGGCTTGCAGAAAAGCGGGCGGAGTGTGCGTTAGGAAAGTTCAATGCGTTTCATTTATTTTATCACGTGGGAGAAGGCGCAGGTTTTAATTGCCCGCCTTCTGCAAGCCTAACCGTTGTAGTTAACCATCCTCGGACAATTTTGAACTTCGATTAAAAATGCAAATGGAACAGTGTCCAATATGTTATAGTGAACTAGAGGTTCGGGACTGTGCGCCATGTGACGACTGTGGTTGGAAGCCACAGGAAATTGAAGATCTGAACGACAAAATACACACGTACGCGACTTACGACATCTATAAAGGACTACGGCTGACGCTTTGTGATTTTTGCCGCGTGGACTTTGGATCGTACAAATCTGAGTACTTAGGCTTTAAAAACGGGAGACGACTAGACCTTACTGACTTTAACTTTGTAAGCCAAATCGAACATCCTCAGGTGACAATGGACAAGTTTTGCCCTGACTGTTCTGCCAGACTTAGGTTTCTAAATTTCTTATTGCAAATCCGACTTATAAATAAAAGTGAAGACGTAAAAGCTGACTCTTAAAAAGTGTTGCGTAGGGCTGGCTACCTACAACAATATATTTGCGCCAGGCGGGGTTGACGTGTAGTTCAAAGTTTTGTTATCTTTATTCCGTTCGGTGCTGGGGACAGGACGCAGTTTCAAACTTCCCGCCCGATCGCAAATATTTACGTTGGCGGTAATACCTCGACAGAGAAAACATAGGACAAATGAAATTTATTCTTCGACTTAAACACTGGCAATTATTTTTGTTGACGATTGGAGTACCAATCTTGGCTGACATCTTAGGTGTTTCTGGACACGGACAAACTGGGTACGCTGACGTAATAGTAGGAATGATAACTGTTTCGACAGTGTTTAGCTGGATTTGGACAATTCCAAATGGACTCTATAAGCTATTGCCCGTTGGACACAACTTCCGACTTTGGAGATTTAGAGTTGCATTTCTATTGGCGCTGACACTCTTAATTTTTATTTTCTGGTTAACAGAAAATGAAAATTTTTTGAGTGGTGACGACTTTTTAATCTTAGTATTCACCGGAGTTCCAATCTATTTGGGACTAATGGTTTATTCTGTGTTATTCGCAGCTAAGACACTTAAAACAATTGAATTGGGACGACTTGCAAAGATTAACGAATATGCCGTAGAGGCATTTCTAATATGGATGGTTCCACTTGGAGTTTGGTTCATTCAACCAAGACTCAACGAACTGGCAGATTAGTAAACAGTCAGAGATGGTACTACCGCCAACAAAATGTTTGCGCAATGGTGGGGTGACGTGCAAGCTATAAGTGTTATCTTCGTTCAACGTTTGCCCACGCGGACAGTGGCGGCTTCGAAAGCCCACCACTGCGCAAACACAAACGTTATGGCCAATTTGCGGGACGAGTGCTCCTCCAGAATTTTGGTGGCGACAAATTAATAGACGACTGACTTCTGTTCGCTGACAATTCAAAACACTACGCGGACTTTCCTTCAAACGACTGACGGAAAATTTAGAAAATCAAAGACACCTTTTTAAATTTCTTCCTGGGGACATTTTTGCACGTTGACGAACCGTCTCGGAATCATTTGCAATCGGGCGACCTGTTTGCGCGCGACAACTCTTAACGACTCTTTCTGGCGGACGACCAAAACTCTTGCGCTGGACGACTTGCTCGCGAGACTTCTCGGTTGACATTTCTTCTTTTGCACGGTCGACATTAAAACCCTAAGCTCGGTTGCAAACTGGCCATAACACAGGCTTGCAGAAAAGCGGGCGGACTGTGCGTTAGGAAAGTTCAGTGCGTTTCATTTATTTTATCTCGTGGGAGAAGGCGCAGGTTTTTAATTGCCCGCCTTCTGCAAGCCTAAACGTTGGCTGCCATACTGTGGGACTCGACAAAACGACTAAACAATTTTGACAATGGAAACTATAACTTGGAAAAATTCGGACCTGAAAGGAAACACTTTTGACTTCGAAATTGGTAATCAATTATTGGGGACACTGACTCTATTGAGCCCGTTGAGTTCTAACGCAAGCTTTGACAGTGAGAAGGAACAAATAAGATTTAGTAGAGTTGGTTTTTGGGACAACAAAGTTATCTTGAAAAGGAACAATGAGTTCGTAGGAGAAATTGGTAATAGACTCGTGGGACAGACATTCCTAAAACTTAAAAGTGGTAAGACTTACAAGCTTTCGTCAAACTTAATCGGACGCAACTTAAAATGGATTGACTCGCAAGGAGTTCCCGTTGTAGAGTATTCTTTTGCGACTTTAAAATCAATGAGAAAAGGTTTTATCGTGACGAGCAACGCAATTGACGCAGACGAAAAGGATATTCTTATCAGTAGCGGACTAATCGCAGGTTGGTTTAACGCATATCGTTTGACTATTGGACTACTTTTTGTTGCTCTAATCTTGAACCTAATACCAAGACTAGTTTAAGTACGGCAGCCAACAATATATTTGCGCCAGGCGGGGTTGACGTGTAGTTCAAAGTTTTGTTATCTTTATTGCGCTTCGTGCTGGGGACAAGACGCAGTTCCAAATTCCCGCCCGCTCGCAAATATTCACGTTGGCGGTCATTTTGGCCTGGACAGTGAAGTGCTAACAAAAATGACCAAGGACAACAACGACTGACCGATGAACAAGAAACCGATAAAGGATTAACGACATGGGACTACTCCTTGGACTGATAATTCCGACCTTGACAATTTTTACACCTTTGACAATTCTCATTCTGATTGGACGAAGGAAAAATAGAATCGACCGGACTGACTTTGGAGTTGCAATTCTCGGATGCTTTTTGGTCGGACTGATTGTTCCCATTGTCGCGACATTTCTTTCTGCTCGTGGACTTGCTTACAATTTCGGACCAGACGACCCAAAATGTGTGACTGGAGCAGCCGTGTTTATCTTCTTCGGGTACCTAATAAACTTAATTGGTGTACCTATTGCTGGGATAGTTTTATTTCCACCAAAACGGTTGACAAAGAAATTGGGGTAAGGCCAAAACGAACCGCCAACAAAAGCTTATTGCAAGCGGGCGGGACTGTGCGTCATTGAAGTTGTGTAGTTCTTTATTTATCTTTATCACGTTGGAAAGGGCGCTGGTTTTAATTGCCCGCCAGCAATAAGCTAAACGTTATGCACAATACCGTGGACGTCCCTTGATATTGACAGTGTTACTATTCAACTATTCTTGCCGACAATGCATCATCTGAAGGTCACCTAAACCTTGGAGAATGAGATTGACGTTTCTTGTATTACTTGCGACATTGCTTTTTAGCACTTGCCCTCTTTCACAGCGGACGGATAAAAAGGTAAAGAGAACTGAGCAGAGAAGTTTTTTAACCCAGATTTTGCAGTAGAACTATTCAGTCAGACTTAGTGGCAGGTTTATATTTTGGACATTTGAGAATAATCCATCATACCATTGCCTTCTTTTGAGTGGGACGGACATTTTCAGTACCCATTTTTGGGCTTCTTGCTCTACCCAACTTCCAACTGCAAAGCAGTTGAACCTTAATGTGGAAAGCTTGGGCTGTGGCTGTTTTTGATGGGTTATTTGCCGGAATAGGCTCATCAAATTATAGGCTACCATCACAAAGCGCATAGCTGTTTCAGTAGCACAAAAACTATCCATGCAAAAGCCTTCTGTACCGAAATCTTCTTTCAACTCCTTGATCCTGTTTTCGGCATCACCCCTGCGCTTATATTGTTCCCATATTTCTGTTGCCGGCAGGGCTTGGTTAGTGACAAAGGCATGGTACCTTTTGCGGTACACTTTTTCGTCCGCTATGCCCATGCTGCTGAATAATGTCTTGAGCTTCTTACCCGTTGCCCTGGCCCTGATTTCTTCACTTTGTTTGATGACCACAATCCTACGGGCTTTGCCCCAGCCGCCTTGCTGGTAGTTTATTTCCGATACCCATAAGCCTTCGCCTATCGCATTCCATTGGGTGATACCATAAATGCTGGCTTGTAAATTGGCATACAGCTTACAGGCAATGACGTAGGGGATATTTCTCTGCTCAATGAAATCCAAGACTGTACCGGTACAAAACCCACTATCGGCCCTGAACAACCCTACTGTTTTGTTTTTGAGGATGGCAAAGGTCTCTTCTAAAAAATGGATGCAGTTGCTGTTGCTCCCTGTATTGCCGCTGCGGTTCCAGCAATTGGCCACCATGCGTATGTCATTGACAAAAGCAAACAAGGGATGATGGCTGCCACGGCCAGGCTTCTTGGGGTTGTACCCTTTTTTGCTGCCTTCCTGTTCCCCGTAACGGGTGATCACACTGCTGTCCATATCCAACGTATAATTGTCGAATTGGATCTGCTCAAAAAACCACGTGTACAGTTCAATGAAAATTTGGTGGTTCATTGAGGGCGTAAACTTTTTAAAGAACCGCCCGAAGGTGGTCCCCGAAGCAACCCGCTTCCATCCAAATATCTGGCGCAACACTTCATCAACCCGCACCACCGCTGTGTGACTAAAACGAAAGCAACCAATCCAGATGCCCACCCAAAAACTCTCTATTATACCCACGGCATCTATCCGGTTGTTACTCTTGCTCTCAGGCAAACCAAGCTCGGCCAACTTCTTGCTGATCCCAGTTTGGTCAATCAATATTTTCATCTCTTTCATCCCGCCCCACGCTGTTACTAATTTATCGGTATAGTGGTGTTCCATATTCAAATATAAGACACCTTGTCACTATTTCATTCTACTGCAAAATCTGGGTTTAATGCTGCAGAAAAAGAATAAGAACAAGAACGTATTTTATGAGAAAGGCGATGTTATTTCTTTTCAAGTAAAGGGACGGAGATTAAAAATTACTGGACAAATTATTGATTTCAAAGACAGTGTTATCGTATTTCAAGGCTACGAGGTTAAAGTTTCTGAAATCAAATGCCTTTACATTGACGAAAAGACAAAATGGTGGTTAAGATATAAAATTGCTCAACTATCATTTATAACTGGGACGGGTTATCTAGCGTTGGACATCATCAATACGGGAAAATTAAACCGGAACACAATGGCGATGAGCGGATCTATAATTGGCGTTGGACTTCTTGCAAAATTGTTGATAAGCAATAAGATAAAGATCAGGGGACGGACTAAACTACGAGTATTGATTTTGTGACGAAGAATAGTTTAGGGATTGGTACTGTGCATAACAAAAGCTTATTGCAAGCGGGCGGGACAGTGCGTGATTGAAGTTTGTCGTTCTTTATTTATCTTTATCTCGTTGGACAGGGCGCAGGTTTTAATTGCCCGCCAGCAATAAGCTAAACGTTGTGTGGCATATTAGTATGAAGTTTACGGTTTCAATATTCTTGACTCTAATCCAATTCAGTTTACTTGGACAACCTAGTGAATTGGACAAGGACGTCATTAAAAAAAATAAAGTAAAGGACGTTCTAGTATACACACGCGTACCAAAGACTAATCCGGACTATTTTGTAGAACCAAAGGGACTAATGCTAATTTCTGAAACGAATTTTGACAAGGAAGGAAGAGTATCACAAAGTAATTGCAAGAATTGTTACATAGTGACACATAGAGAAGAAGGTTGTTGCGCTGACGTGATCCAAAAATTCTTTTATAAGAACAACAGACTACTTAGAATTGACGAAATGGATTTTTACAAAAGCACATCACTATTTTTCTATGACTCAGTAAACAATAGAAGATTAGTCATAGGACTTGATAGAAATGATGAAAGGAATAAAACCAAAATCGAATACTTCGACAATCAAGGAAGAGAGATAACGACAATGGAGATTGACTTCGACAATATCTTGATAAAGGGAGACACGGTATATCAGGTTTTCATAAGAAGGATTCTAACTAGTTACAAAGGGCAGACAAAGACGACAGAGGAATTCGGACGAGGATTCGGAAGTAACATTGAAAGGGTAAAATTTGACACATTCAATAAATCCAATGACATTGATGAAATAGAGAAAATATTTCAATCTCTCGACCTAAGTTTTCTTGAGTCCCGTAGCAAATTGACGACTCACTATGACGACAAAGGTAGGGAATTAAAAATAGTTGACGAAAATGACGGGACTACACTTACGACATATACTCGCAATAAGAATGGACTTATTAAAAAAGAGGAGAAGGTAATGCCAAAGTTTACGTTTGAGTACGAGTACCATTATAGATTCTGGAACTAATACGCCACACAACAAAATGTTTCTGCAATGGTGCCGTGACGGGTTGGTTTTAAGTTTTATCTTCGTTCAACGTTTGGTTTCGTGGGACAGGACGCAGCTTCGATAAGGCACCACTGCAGAAACACAAACGTTACCGCCAATGCCCTTGGGACGGTGATGTGCCAAACGAAAAGGTTTCGTTGACATGGAGTTTGATTTATCCACCAGTTGACTAATATGAAGATGTACCGAGAGATTGTTTGTTTATTCGTATTCAATGCTTTCGTAAGCATCTATGGAGTGGCACAAGATGATGGTCATATTACTCTTCAAGGTATTGTTCGGGACAACGAAACAAAAGAAGGACTTGCTGGTGCTTCTATTCGAATATCGGGTTCTTCAATTGGGACACATTCTGATTTATCGGGACGTTTTAGTCTGGGTATTTCCAAACCAAATCGTGATGACTCTTTGATAGTTACGTTTGTTGGCTATAAGAAGTATTCTGAAGCCCTTTCAAATTTGACAAGTTCAACAGGCTTGCAGATAATAAATATGACAAATCAACTAACTAGTCTAAAAGAGGTAGTGGTTCGAAGTGAGTTCTGGTTGAAACAGTATTCGCCAAAAGATTTAATGGAAGACTACACAAAGTTTTACACGATCATGGAGAAGGTTCACACCGGTCTTTTTAACTACCTGTCTGAACGTGAATGGCAAGCCTTAAAAGATAGCTCTCTGCAACTGATTAAATACCCGATGACTCATAGTGAATTTTACCAGTTGATTGCTTTGCATGTTGGGAAAGTTAGGAACATTCATACACGATATGGAGTTACCGATTGGTGGATTAAGCAAAAGCAAAACATTTTTCCCTTTAAAGTCAAGTATTTTGATGATAGGCTGTACATCTCCGAATCTTTATTGAAAGATCAGGCATTTCCAAAAGGTTGTGAAATACTTGAGATCAATGGAAAAACTCCAGGGGAAATCAAAACTATGATTTGGCCCTATATACCTGCGGACGGTTTTATTCAAACAAGCAAAATTGCCGATTTGAGTGACTATTTCTCTTGGTACTTTTCAATGTTTGTCGAAGAAGCGGATAGCTATAAAATCAAGATAAGAACATTGACCGGAGAAGAAGAAACAATAACTACGCAAGGACTTAGAGACTCATTTCGACATTTAATATTTCAACAAGAATGGAATGAAAAAAAATCATCGCTTGAATTAAAAATAAATGGAACAAGTCATACAGCCTATTTTCGTATTGAAGATTCTCGAATCTTTAAAGATTCACTGCAGACCTATTTTCAGAGAATCGTTAGTCAAGGAATACAATATCTAATTATTGATCTGCGTGGACGAGGCGGTATTCGAGAAGGAGAACAAGTGGCAGAACTGTATTCATACCTAGTAGATAAGCCTTTTCGTGCTTATGAAAAGCTAGAGGTTAAATCAAATGATTACACTTTATTTGACAAGGATTTTACGTATAAGCCTTACGCCAATTCTTTAAGGGAAATAAAAGAGCAGTTTTTTGATAAACTGATTGATTCAGATGATGGTTATTATCTATGGCAAGAGGAGTCGATGAAGAAATTGAGCCAGCCTGCGAGTCTCCATTTTACGGGAGCAGTCTATATTCTCACGGATGGCAGGAACTACTCTGCAAGCACATCCTTCACTTCTTTGGCATCTCAGCTCGACAACGTTTTTGTAATTGGAGAAGAAACAGGAGGTGAATATCGTTCTTATGTTAGTGGTGCGATGTTTGGCTTGGTTCTTCCTAATAGTAAGATCGGTATAAAGATCGCAACATGGAAATCGATACTTGACATAGAAGAAAAACCATCGAACAGGGGACGAGGAGTAATTCCAGATTACCCAGTTCCATTTTCGATACACGATTTCATTAACGGGACAGATGTTGTAAAGGAGTTTGCTTATAAATTAATTTCGACTAACAGATAAATAAATTGACATCACCTTGTGACGAGTCTGAAATGACAATCACCTGAGTAGAGAAGGGCACAGGCGGTAACAAAATGTTTCTTCAATGGTGCGGTGAGGTGTAATCCAAAGTTTATATCTTCGTTCAACGTTTTGTGTCGGGGACAGGACGCGGCTTCGGAAGCGCACCACTGAAGAAACACAAACGTTATGGCCAATTTGCGGGACGAGTGCGAACCCTGAATTTCGGTGACGACAAATTAGTAGACGGCTGACTTCTGCTCGCTGACAATTCAAAAACATTCCGCGGACTTTGCTTCAAACGACTGACGGAAATTTTAAAAAATCAAAGACGCTTGTTTAAACTTTTTCCTTGGTGACACTTTTGCTCGTTGACGACTCGTCTCGGAAACATTTGCAATGGGATGACCGATTCTCGCGCGACAACTCTTAACGATACTTTCTGGCGGACGACCAAAACTCTTGCGCTGGACGACTTGCTCGCGAGACTTTCTCGGTTGACATTTTTTCTTTTGCTCGGTCGACATTAAAACCTGAGCTCGGTTGCAAACTGGCCATAACACAGGCTTGCAGAAAAGCGGGCGGAGTGTGCGTTAGGAAAGTTCAGTGCGTTTCATTTATTTTATCACGTGGGAGAAGGCGTAGGTTTTAATTGCCCGCCTTCTGCAAGCCAAATCGTTAGCAGCAAATTTTGACGACACCTATACCACAAAATGACACTCAAGAAAATTAATATGCGGACACCAAAAATAATTCTAGGCCTTGGACTTTTAATTTTAACTTTTAGTTGCAGCAGACAGGGGAGAGAAGAAGCGGAAAAAGGCACAGTTGCTGACAGTATTTCCAATACTTTTATTTCTTCATCAGCCGCAGTAGAAAATGGAAAAGACTCGACAAGACGGTTTATCCGAACGGCTGAACTTAAATTTAAGGTCAAAAGCGTTATCAAATCGACTTATGACATAGAGGACATCACGAATCGGCAAGGAGGTTTTGTAACCTATACCAACTTGACCAGTGACATAAATAATGTGACAACTATAGCTGTGAGTGCCGACTCTACTCTTGAAACGACATATTACACAGTTACGAATTCAATCAAAATAAGGGTTCCAAACACAAAGCTCGACACGACCTTAAAGGAAATATCTAGAAACATTGATTACTTGGATTATCGTATAATAAAAGCAGAAGACGTTGCATTACAAATTTTATCTAACAACTTGATTCAAAAGCGTTCTGCTAAAAATCAAGAGAGACTTGCGAACGCAATCGACAAAAAGGGAAAAAAGTTAAATGAGACAACTAATGCCGAGGAATTACTACTAGACAAACAAGAACAATCGGACAACGCGAAAATCTCAAATCTTTCGTTGACAGATCAAATTAAATTTAGCACCATAAATATTTCTATTTATCAACGACAGACTTTTAAGAGAGAACTTATTTTGAATGACAAAAACGTTGATGCCTACGACCCAAGTTTTGGGAGTAAAGTTCTTGAATCATTAAAATTTGGTTGGGACATTCTTGAAACGTTTTTAGTTTTCTTAACAAGGTTATGGGGCTTGTTTCTGTTTGCTATTTTAGTTTACATCATTTACAAAAAGTATGGTCATAGGCTTAAGTAGTCGACAACTCACAAAATTGACGAGAATAAAATCTGCTGCTAACAATATATTTGCGCCAGGCGGAGTTGACGTGTGATTCAAAGTTTTGTTATCTTTATTCCGTTTGGTGCTGGGGACAGGACGTAGTTTCAAATTCCCGCCCGATCGCAAATATTTACGTTAGCACTCACCCTAAAAGACCGACACGTCCGACAATAAACTGACTGAAAAGGAAGACGAAAATGCCAACGCTTCACAAAATTAAAAGAGGTGTTTTGCCATCGCATTTGTCGACCCAAAAACACCACATTTAATTTTGCCCAACCGCACCCAAAGCCCACCCATCACCCGACAAGTGGAATGTTGAAAATTTGGAGGCAACTTTTGACGTTATTTATAAAAATAATTTTTACATTTGCCAATATTTGTCAAGTCAAAAGAAAGCACATTGAAAACAATTGGGACGACATTACGAGAATTACGAGAAGCAAAAGGACTATTGCTTAGAGAGGTTGGAGCAAAACTATCGCTTGACCCAACAATCTTAAGTAAAATCGAGCAAGACAAACGTATGCCGACAAAAGAGCAAGTAAAATCACTTGCCAACTTCTATAAAGACCAAAAGAATGAGGTAATCATAGCTTGGCTTTCAGACAAACTCTATTACGAAGTTCAAGACGAGGACTTGGCATTGCAAGCTATGCAAGTGGCAGAAGAGAAAATCAAATATCAAAGTAAAAAGAAAAATAAATGAGTTTTGAAATAAGAAAACAAAGACTTACAGAACTCATTGCTCAGTACAATCAGTTCAAAGAACAAGGAAGACTCGACCTTACTTCGGAAGAGACTATTAGAACTTGGTTGAATGAGTTATTGACCATTTTTGGATGGGATGTTCGAGATACCTCTCAAATTTTACAAGAAAAAGTCTTGTCAAAAGCAGAGAAAGAAAGGTTGAATGAAATTGGTTCAAAAAATACAAGACCAGATTACACTTTCAAAATAGCAAAACAAAAATTAACTTTCCTTGATGCCAAAGATATTACGGTAAGTATTGAAAAAGATGTTGAAGCGGCATTTCAAATTAAATCTTACGGTTGGTCGATTTTGGCTCCTTGTGCTTTCATTTCAAACTTTGAAGAGTTCGCAATTTATGATTGCACATACACACCAGAGCAAGGACAAGCTCCAAATATTGGAAGATTGTATTTTACAATCAATGATTACGTTGACAATTTTGAGATTCTTGATGAGCATTTACTAAGAGAAAATATTTACAAAGGAAAGTTAAATGAAATTTATTCGGCAACTTTAAGGGATAATAGGTATTTGGAGAAAATTTCACCTGACCTCAAGTTTGCTCAGCAACTATCTGATTTTCGTTTGCTACTTGCAGGAGATATTTTAAGAAATAACGCTGCTTTTATTCAGAATAATTCTGCCAATCTTAGTTATATAGTTCAGGTAATTATCAATAGAATATTATTCATTCGAGTATGTGAGGCAAGAAAGGTTGAAGAAGAAGGTTTACTAATAACATACAGGGAAAACGGATTTTGGGATACTTTTAAAAATTCATCCTATTTTGAATTTTATGAGCATTATGATGGGCCGTTGTTTGAACGAATAAATTCAATTCACGGCTTAACAATATCAAATGAAGTATTTGATACTTTGTTACAACATTTATATTACCCCTCTCCTTACCGATTTGATGTAATTCCCACCAAATTATTAAGTGACATTTATGAGATTTTCTTGTCTAAAAAATTAATTATTGAAAATGGAGAAGCAAGAGATGAAATCAAAAGCGAATATCTAAAAACAAGAGGCGCAGTAAGTACACCGCAGTATATTGTTCAGGAAATAGTAAAAAGAACAATTCCTAAAAGAAAACTTTTAGATGAAGGGATTGAAAATTTACTATCAAACAGAATTTTGGATATTGCTTGTGGAAGTGGTGTTTTTGCAATTGAAGCTTATGACTATTTAGAAGATATTTTCAAGGAGTTGTTTATATCTACTCTAAATCCAGATTTTGCTCAGTATTTTATTCAAAACGATACGAATTTTTTCCTGAATTTGAAGGGCAAAAAAGCAATACTGGACAACTGTATATTTGGAGTTGATATAGATGCAGAGGCGGTTGAGGTTGCTAAGATGTCTCTATCACTAAAAATTATAGACTCTTCTGAATTCCCTGAATCATATAATGAAATTGGACTTTTTGGTCGTAAAATTTTAAATGGAATTGGAAACAACATTCGTTGTGGAAATTCTTTGGTTGAATCAGATATTTTAGAAATTTTCCCTGACCTTTCTGAAAACGAAGAAGAACTTTTAAAGACGAATATATTTGACTGGAATAGTGAATACGGCTTTAATGAAATATTTGAGCAAAAAGGAGGTTTTGACTACATTGTTGGAAATCCACCCTATGTTGAGGTAAAAAACTACAATGTTGATTTGCCATTTATGCACGCATACATTAAAGAGAAATTTTCCTCTTCGAGAAACGGAAAGATTGACCTTGCAATTCCTTTTATTGAAAAGTCAATAGAATTACTTAACCCACAAGGAAGATTAGGATTTATTGTTCAAAAACGATTCTTTAAAACTGATTATGGAAAGAAAATTAGAGAGATAATTTCTAATTCTCAACTATTATCCTCTGTTGTTGATTTTGAAACAACCTCAATTTTTAAAGGTAGAATGACATATGTTTCGATTTTACTTTTGGACAAATCTATGCCCGAAAATTTCTCTTTTAAGTTGTTCAAGGGCAACATTGAACTTCTTCCGTCACAACTTCGAGAATCAAACACGCCTGATGTTTCTCCTGAAAACTACACTATCTTACCTTCAACAGCAATTACAGACAACCCTTGGAGTTTTGATGATAGTGAATTAATATCTATAAAAACAAGGCTCTTAGCAAACATTGGGACTCTAGGTGATTATGCAAATGTAAGAGTTGGGATTCAAGCATTGTGGAATGAAGCGTACCATATCAGACCAATTGAAATTGTAAACGGAATCATTACTGGAAAGACGCATTTAGAAAACAATTTTCAAATTGAATTGGACGCTTGCTGTGCCTTGTTACCAAACGAAAATTTTTATCCGTACAGAGATGACATTCCTGAAACATATTGCATTTTCCCATATCGAGTTGAAGACGGAAAAGCTTACGAAATCCCTTTTACTGATTTTTGCGACCAATACCCTTTGGCAGGTGAATATTTAACCCGAAATGAAGAGATAATCAAACAAAATGTAGAAACTTTCCCTGAAGAAAGATGGCACGTTTACACGAGGGCTAACAATATTGCTAGAAACTTCCCTAAGGTTTACATTCCTATGACAGCACTTGACACTTTTGCTGCCGTAACTTTTTCTGATCGGCATTATTGTGATAACGCAAATGTAAACTATGTAGAATTACCTGAAATAATTGAAGTAAACCTCTACGCTTTAGCTTCAATTATCAACTCTACTGTTTATTCTGTATTAGCAAGGTCGATTGCAAACCCACAGTCAAATGGCTATTTCAAGTTCAATAAACAATTTCTTGAACCAGTTCCCTTTCCAGTAGAAAACTTCAGAGTAAGAGAAGATTTAAAAACTCAGCTTTTTGATATAACGAGAAGAATCGAAGGATTGCAAGTAAGGTATAAATCTTCATCACCCACCCAAAAAAGAGGTATCAAAACATTGCTTCAAAGGCAATGGGATTTATCGGATGATATATGTTATCAACTCTATGGGTTCAATGATGAGGAAAAAGCCTTCTTCAATGAAAGAGGGCGAAACATTGACAGAATTCTAATTCTAAATAACAATTGACAAATGAACAAGGATTTAAAAAATATTATTAATCAATTCAGTGATGATGAAAACACATTGAATAAGATTCTTGTGTCTATTTACATCAATTCAAATTCGTTAAAAGTTAAAAACAATAAGCTAATCAAGGATTTAATCCTGAGTAAGAATTCGCCTTTTTATCATCATATCGTTTTTGCAACATATAAATTCTCCTTTGATGAACTAATCGAATCATTTGAATTAGCAATTCCATCACAGGATAAAGTTGTTAACGGAGCGGTTTACACACCAAATTATATAAAATCTTTTATTGTAGAAAACAGCCTGTCTAAAGTAAAAAAGCCACTTGCTGAAGTTAAATCGGCAGACATTTCTTGTGGTTGCGGAGCTTTTCTTTTCACTGTCGCAAACAAACAGAAGAATCAAACACAAAGACCCTTTAGCAAAATATTTGAAGAAAATATATTTGGTTTAGACATTTGTCAGACTAGTATAAAAAGAACAGAAATCCTTCTTACACTATTAGCTATTTCACAAGGTGAAGATGAAAAGGAATTTAAATTTAACTTGTTTTGCGGAAATGCACTTTCATTTAATTGGAAATCTAATTGCAGTGCAATCAATACTAATGAAGGATTTGATTTAATTGTTGGGAATCCTCCTTATGTAAGAGCAAAAAACATTGATTTAGAGACTAAAAATTTACTGATTAATTGGTCGGTAACAAAATCGGGAAACCCCGATTTGTATATACCTTTCTTTGAGATTGGTCTAGAAAATCTTAATAAAAACGGTATTCTTGGCTATATAACTGTAAACTCATTCTTTAAAAGTGTAAACGCTAGAGAATTGAGGAAATACTTGCAGTCTAACAAATATGAGTTAAGTATTATTGATTTTGGTGACGAAAAATTATTTGAAAGTAAATCAGCTTACACTTGCATCTGTTTTTTATCCAAAGAAAAGTCAGAATACTTACTCTTTAAAAAAGAAACAAGTAAAACCCTACAAAAAAACGGATTAGAAAAGTTTAATAAAATTCCTTTTAAAGATTTGGACTTTCAGAGAGGCTGGATAATTAACAATAAACAAATCGTTGAAAATATCAAACGAATTGAGAGTGCTGGGGAAAGTTTAGGAACTAAATACAAGATAAAAAACGGGATTGCCACGCTTAGCAATGATATTTATATTTTTAAACCGATTTCAGAAAATGAAAACTATTATACATTAATTCGGAACGGAAAAAAATTCGAAATTGAGAAAGGTATTTGCAGAGACATAATCAAGCCAAACATTCTCAAATATGAACACGAGATAGAAACCATTAAAGAAAAGCTAATTTATCCATATACAAATGGTATAACGCCTTTGTCTTTGATGAAAGAGGAGCAACTAAAATCAAACTTCCCAAAAGCCTACAAGTATCTTTCCTTTCATAAAGATGATCTTCAAAAAAGAGATAAAGGAAACGGTGATTATGGAGCTTGGTATGCGTTTGGAAGAACTCAGGCTTTAACAGACAAAGGATATAAATTACTCTTTCCTTATATGGCAAAAGACCCTCATTTTGTATTTACTGACCAAAAGGATATGATGATTTATTGTGGTTATGCCATATTTAATGAATCAGTTGAAGAACTAAAAATTCTAAAAAGAATTTTAGAGTCAAAGGTTTTTGATTACTATATGCAGAATACAAGTAAACCCTACTCTTCTGGTTATTTTTCGTATGCAAAGAATTATGTCAAGAATTTTGGAGTATGTGAACTAACTAAAAATGATAGATATTTTTTGTCAAACGGAGCGACCAAAGACGAGGTTGATAAATTTTTGATAGAAAAGTATAAAATACAAATTTAAAAGCCAACGCATTTGGTGGCACATTTGCAAAACAGCACAAGCCCCCGCTAAAGCCAAGTTTTGCAAAAGAGCCACCAAGCCAACGCACCAAGACAGACAAGAAATGACAACGAACATCAACGACAGAAAAGAAGGGCGAAGTGCTAACAGCGGTTTTGCAAAAAAGCGGGTTCAGTGGTTCATTGAACATTCTGCCTCGCATCAACTTTTGTGGTATGTTGACAGTTTAGTGCTCCGAAATCCGCTTCTTCGCAAAGCCGCAAACCGTTGTGGCCAATTGGGTTGGCTCCGTGGACAGGGACGAACAAACTGGCAGTATTTCGGTCGACAAAAAAAAGTTGACTTCTCCATATGCAGTCTATAACACATTGACAAGTTACATCTCCGCAGACGGTGGAGAAAAAAATAAAAAGGGAAAATTAGTATCCACTGACGAATCAATAAAGGTGGACTTAAAAAGCAAATAGACTCGGCAATGCAGAACAAATTAAGTTAAAAGGAAACAAAACACAACTCAAAAAAAATGAGACCACTATTGATAACCTTAATTTTTGTCGGACTACTTGGATGTCAGAAAGACCAGCTAACATTTACAGGCCGACTAAATGTGACTTTCACTAACAGTTCCGAGCTTACACTTGGTTCTAAAATTTATGAACTAAGTAATCTGAATTATCCCTTGTTTGAGAACCTTGCCGCAGATTCAAAAGGTAATTTGACCATTGAATTGAATTATGGTAATTACTTAATCGAATATTTTCGACATGACGATTTAAACGGAGGAAATTTCTCGCAACGGAGAGCCTTTCAGATAACCCCCGACAAGACAACAAATTTGACAATTAATCTTTAGTGACGGTTGACGATTTCGGACAAAACCCAACTGGCCACAACAATGTATTTGCGTCAAGCGGGGTTGACGCGTAATCCAACGTTTTCGTATCTTTAATGCGTTCGTTGTCGCGGACAAGGCGTGGCTTCGGAAGCCCCGCTCGAACGCAAATACTCACGTTGGTGGCAATGTGGCCGGACAAAAAAACTAACGGGCGACACTCTACCAACAAAGATTTCCCACGGGCACAAATGAACGGCTTCGCGAGAAAATAGAATCAATAAAATAAGCTACGTTGGACAAAATGTAAGTAAATTGACAGACCCCTTGCACAAGAAACTATGGACGATCAACTAAAATCATATCGCCAACCACTGGTAACGGCAACTGGAATAATCTTAGGATTCCTACTTAACTTTGCATCTGACTTTGTAAAAACAGACACGCAAAACAGCTCATCAGCCTATTTCATTGGAATTTGTATTTTGTCCGGGGTGGTTTGTTTGATAATTGTTTTAAGCAGAGTTCTACGGATGCGATATCCAAAAGATAAAGCAGAAGGATACTATAATAAAACGCTGAATTATTTTATTTTTGGGGTTAGTATTTCATTTGTTGGGGTGACAATAAAAATGATTGAACACTTTAATTCTTAAAAGAATCACAAACAAAAATAACCTACACTTTAACAGAAAATATGAAAAAGATAATTTACCTCTCGACATTTATATCAATACTATTATTTACAGATACACGGGCTCAAAAACTGGCAGAGCCTTCCACAAATGTAATCCTAATTAACAACGTCCAAATCTTTAATGGCAAGGAAGAGAAAACTATTGTTGGCAATGTCCTCATCATTAATAACCTCATCAGCAAAATTTCAACAACACCTATCTTAACCAATAAAAATGGTAACACAAAAATTATTGATGGCAAAGGAAAATTTTTGATGCCCGGATTAATTGATGCACACACCCATATCATGTTTGCTGGAATAACGCAACAAGTAATTATGACAGCGGACATTGGTTTTGTAAACCTAGTAGCCGGCAAAACTGCGGAGCAAACTTTGTTAAGAGGTTTTACATCAGTACGTGACTTAGGTGGACCTGTGTTGGGTCTTAAAAGAGCAATTGACCTTGGTATTAGCACTGGCCCTCGCATTTGGCCGTCAGGAGCCTTCATTTCGCAAACTGGAGGGCATGGAGATTTTCGTTTACCGAATGAAGTACCTCGCCTGTCGAACACGGGACCCAGCTATGCAGAGCGAGTGAATGCCGCCATAATTGCGGACAATCCAGATGAGGTGCGCAAAGCAGCACGTGAACAACTAATGTTAGGTGCTAGCCAGCTGAAACTGATGGCGGGTGGAGGAGTAGCCTCTTCCTATGATCCATTGGATGTAAGCCAATATACTGAAGCCGAATTTCATTCTGCCGTTGAAGCTGCTGAAAACTGGGGCACTTATGTAACGGTTCATGCATACACACCGAAGGCCATACAAACTGCAATTGCAGGAGGAGTGAAATGCATTGATCATGGACAGCTTGCAGATGATGCAACGGCTCAGCTCATGGCATCAAAAGGTGTGTGGTGGAGTTTACAAGTATTTCTTGACGATGAAGATGCAAACCCTCAACCGAATCCTGAAAACCGAAAAAAGCAAATTGAAATGTCCGCTGGCACTTCGACTGCGTATTCATTGGCAAAAAAATATAAAGTAAAAACAGCGTGGGGCTCGGACTTTTTATTTGACCCTACGGCACGGGTACAGCAAGGAAAACAAATTGCTAAAATGGCAAAATGGTACACTTCGTTTGAAATATTAAAAATGGTAACGGCTGACAATGCCGAACTTCTGAATATGGCTGGTAAGCGCAGTCCCTATCTGGGAAAATTGGGCGTAATAGAAGAAGGCGCATTAGCTGATATTTTGCTAGTGGATGGAGATCCACTAAAGAACATCAATCTAATTGCAGAACCTGAAAATAATTTTGTGCTGATTATGAAAGATGGAGTGATCTATAAGAATACGATAAAGTAAACAGATAATTAAAAGATTGAGCGATGCTGAAAACGTTGTATACTCCAGACAATCTATCAATGTATACAGTAGGTTGTTTAGCGTAGTTTAACATGAAAGCAGACTCTAAGCATTGAACAAAAAATCATCATCATTTCGCACGGAATTCTATTTGTCGAGCAATAGGTGGTGCACCAATAAAAAACGATTGGTATGATTCCATTCCCTTCCCTTCATTGCTGATTTGCATTGCGATGAATAGAAACTTGTTGAAAAAAATTAACTAAGGCCATGTAGATGTGCACGCATGCAACAAGCGAATATGGCACTTCAAGTTTTCACCATTGTAAGCATAGTACCGGAAGGCATTAATATTAGACAAAATGATGGCAATAGCGACCAGATTGCGTTGTTAAGTTTTGCACAGCTACGGCCTGTTCCCAACTGGTTGCTAAAGTATTAGCAAGGGAGAGACAAAACCAAAAGAAATTCTCGATGTATTAAAATCGGCAGCGCCAAACTGTTGGGTAGCGTATGGAGTGTAGTCATATACGCGTTGAACATACGTGGCAAAGAAACGCAAATTCACCTTTTCAAATGGATAATATTCAACGGTTGGATTGATTCCCAGTGAGGTTCGTAAATGCGAATTCCCTTCTACTTGCTGATTGCCAAACCAATAAGCATTACTCATCATCCCTACCACTTGAAAACTCCATTTGTCCGCTAACCGATATCTCAGTTCAAGCCAATGCTCCACATACCGAACATCAAGTGCTGCATAAGGATTAAAGCTATCGGGCACAATGCTAGTGACGATACCCGTTCTGTCAATATCCTGTGCACTCCATTTAAAATCATAAACGATGGTCAGCTTTTTTAAATTTAACTGATTACCCAAAGCGAGGTAATTCATCGTTTTTCGTTTGGCCTCCAAGAACACACTGTAAGACCACAACGTAGTAAATTTCCCTTTCCCGAAATTACCCCTCCAATTTCCCACAAAAGCTGCGGGAAATTTGGACTCGTCCACGCCAGGGATGGAGCCGTATAATTCAGCAAATGTTTTCGTGCGCGAGTTCAGAACTTGAAAAGTATATGCATGTTTGGGAGATGAAACATATTGAGCCTGCATTCCTGTTAAGAAGTTGTCGGAGTTTTCTATCAAGTCATTATATTCAAATATTTCCACAGGATTTTGATCAAACTCATAGCCACCCCAGTCGGCACACATTTTACCAAACTGAAAATTCCATTTGGGCGAAGCATCAACTCTAATAAAGGCCAAATCTACCGAGCGACTAATTACATCTCTTGATTGTGGATCAGGCAGCCGTGTATACCGGTCGCGGAATCGGAAGTAAACCTTATCACTTACTTTGCCTTTGATTTCCAACCGAAACTGATTCATTGCAAAATTGGACTCCGAATAATTACCGTTTGCAAAGCGATTATACTGGTTAAACTGCATGTTGGCCAGCACGTCAATATCATTTAACAGCTTAACCCTATCTGTAGAGATGAGGGCGGCATGATTTCTTGCAGTACTGTCGTATTGTTTCTCTACTTGTGCCAGGCTAGGAAAAATTCCAAAAAGCAACACCACTTGCACGAGTATCCCGTAGCTACCTTTCATAACAGTCAGACTCAATAGGTGTAAAAGAACTCTTGAATTTTCCTGCGATCTTTAGTTTGTGTCAATGACAACATTAACAACACTCGCGCTTTTTGTGGCGAAAGATCATCGGAAACAACGGTGCCCATTTCATCTTCCTTTGCATCATTTTCTAAAACCACTCTGCCAGTCGTTGTCCGGCTTGCCCGTACGACTGCTATCCCTGATGCCGTGGCGCGTTTAATGGCTTCCTTATAGGCTTTATTAAAATTTCCATTGCCAACACCTGCAATAACTATCCCGTCCACTTTTTTCGAAACCAGAAAGTCAATCATATCGCCTGAAGCATCGGCATACATATAAACGATATCAACGCGTGGCATAACCGTAGCGTTGGTAATACTAAAGGGCAGCGTAACATTTACTTCGCGCATACTCGCTAGGTAAAATTCAACCTTTCCATCATACACCTGGCCGACTGGACCCGTGTTTGGCGAATAAAAAGCATTCACTTTAGTCGTACTCATCTTCATTACTTCGCGTGCATCATAGATGCTTTCGTTAAAGCAAACCAGCACTCCCTTTCCTTTTGATTTGGGGTTTGCCGCTACCGTTATGGCATCATACAAGTTTTTTGGGCCGTCTGCATTAACTGCCGTGGCTGGTCTCATAGAACCCGTAAAGACAACTGGCTTTTCTGACTTAATCAAGAGATCAAGAAAATAAGAAGTTTCTTCTTGGGTGTCGGTGCCGTGCGTCACAACAATTCCATCGGCCAGGTTCTTGCTAAATATTTCGTTGCACCGAACTGCCAGTTTCTTCCAAATTTCAATTGTCATGTCTTCGCTGCCGATGGCTGAGATTTGTTCGCCACTTATGTTAGCTACTTTTTTAATCGATGGGATCACGCCAATTAAATCTTCAATCGGCACTTTGCCAGGCTCGTAATACGCTCGGTCAGTGCTGGTTTGCTGTCCGGCTATGGTGCCCCCGGTTGCCAGAATAATGATACGTGGAAGTTGCTGAGCGTACAGGTCAGCACAGTTTAGTAGAATGATAGCAATGATTAATTTTTTCATAGAATTTATTATTTATTTAATTTTTCACTATTGTCCGACTAAAATTTTTAAAGGGCGTCCTTTTTAAGGTCACCCTTTATGGTTACGTTTAGTTACCACACTTCACATAGCCATGAATAAAGGTAAAAAATTTGTCGGACAGCCGATTCTTTCTCAAATACTTTCTTGCATATCCACGGATATTATCAAGCAGTCCAGCAAGCAACATCGAAGCAATCGGTATTATAAACGTCTCCCAGTACGAGTTCATCTGGTAAGTCTTTTATACGGTGTTTTCAGTTATTGTAATGGCCTTCGGGAGCTTTGTGAGGGCATATTGGCCTGCGAAGGAAAGCTGACACATCTTGGTTTCGATCAGGCTCCCGCTCGTAGTACGCTATCCGATGCAAACAACAATCGCAGTTATCTGGTATTTGAAACGATCTACTTCAAATTACTCAAGCAATATCACAGTTTTATCTCGGACAGCCGGTTGAAAGGTCTCAGTATACGTAACTTGAAAATCATAGACAGTACTACCATCCGCTTGTTTAGCGACATTCTACGAGGAGTTGGTCGTAATCCGCTGGATGGTTCACGCAAGAAAGGTGGTATCAAAGTGCATGCCTTGATGGATGCCTTTTCAGGTGTGGCTGAATTTGTAAGAATGACCGAAGCCAAGGTACATGACCGTAAATTCCTCTACCACATTAAGTTACCGGCCAATAGCTTTGTCGTATTTGATAAGGCGTATAACCTGTATCATCAATTTGTAAAGTGGACAAATCAAAAAGTATGGTTCGTAACACGCATGAAAAGCAATGCCGTGTACCATGTCACCAAAGTAATTATCGACAACACTCAAAGGAAAAATGCAAAGGGTGTTCTCAAAGAGCAGTACGTCACAGTGGGCTACAAAACCGCAGAGCAGACCTTGCGATTAAAACTCAGACGGATTACTTTCAAATCCGATGATGGCAAAGTGTTCATCTTCATAACCAACAACTTTACGCTACCCTGTGCGCAAATCGCTTTGATTTACAAGTGTAGATGGATGATTGAGCTCTTGTTCAAACAAATCAAACAAAATTTTCCACTGCGCTACTTCTGGGGTAACAGCGAGAATGCGATTAAAATACAAGTGTATGCAGTGCTCATAGCTCAACTATTAATGGTCGTTATCCGCAAAAAAGCACAGACTAAAAAATCATTTGCCAATATGATTACTGTGATACGGCTACATTTGATGAGTTATGTTGCCTTGTTCGATTTCATCAAAGATACGTATACCGCTTGGCGAAAAAGCAGCGACCCTCCTTTGTTCATCGCGTAAGGCAACTACCCCTAAAAACGAAGCGTCATTTTAAGACCTAATTCCCCTACGGAAATATGACTTTTTAGACTAGTTTAGTCGGACAAGAATGATAACAAAACTTTGAACTACACGTCAACCCCGCCTGGCGCAAATATATTGTTGCCAGCAGTAGTATGAAACTCAATCTTCTTTGAAAGAATTACCGTCAGCGTATAAGTCGAAGTCCACTGATAAATTCAAGTCGGCAAGCCGCTTAACTGTTTGTCGGTCGATGTGCGGTCCACCAAACATTCCGTTGCCGTCATGAAATGTCATTGCTACTGAAATTCCACAGTCTGCTTTGTCAACGAGTCTTTTGATTCCTTCTTTGTCTGTTTCAAGCAAGTCCAAAAGTTTTACGAGTTTATCTTCAAACTCGTCAGGTTCTGGATTAGGTTCAAGTCCAAAAGAACTAAATGAATAATTACTTTTTCCAAATTTCCTTGTGTCCCCTTTGTTCCAACCGTCAGTTGCTTTAAGAGTCGTCATGTATGCTAAGTCCGATAAAGTCAACTGTTGAGAAGTAGCTCTGAAATAAACTTGGTTCTTTGACTCTGTCCCGATACTCTTAATATTTAAGTCTTTCTTATTGTCAAAATAGATTGCCATAAAAAACGGCTCGTCTTTCACTGGCAAATAGGCAATAACTGTCCCGTCAACTTTGTCGGTGTCAATCCTTTCAATTTTTGGTCGCCCACTAACAATTACTATATCGTGAACTTGCAAGAATTGCTCGGTCACACCCCAAGTCTTGTCGTTGATCTCTTGTCCAACTTTTATTGAAACTTGCTCGTCAAACATACTATTGCTGGCAACGTTTGGCTTGTGGCAGGCGGGCAAATAAAAACCTTCGCCCTTTCCCACGTGATAAAGATAAATAAAGAACTTCACACTTCAATGACGCACAGTCCCGCCCGCTTGCCACAAGCTTTTGTTGTGTGCAGGGCACCTCAGCCGTTAGTTGTCCCACGTCACCAGTACTAAATTGTTGATGGCACCGTCTCCTCCAATTTGTCGGCCGCGCATTTGTCCGCGAGATTTAGTAAACGTCCACCGAGAATGTGATTAGTCAACGCTTACTGATTTCGCAGTCCAATTGAAAGCGCAACAAAGAAGTAAATCCAAAAAGCCACGTTAAGTAGCCCTCCTAATATTAATCCCCGTCCATAATTTCTCTTTGTCTTTAAATTCCGGCTACCCAGAATTATTGAAACAACCGTTAATATCAATGGTGAAATTGTCGCACCTAGCATCTCTTTTGAAAAAAGTCCTCTCGCTAAAAGGGAGATTGAATTGATTAAAAAGAAAGTGATAACCCCAGTTATTGTAATCTTAATATAATTTGGCCGATTGTTTGAATTACCATTCGTCATCTGTCAGAATCATTTAATTGTCTGGCACCGCCTTGCACACAACGTTTAGGCTTGCTGCAGGCGGGTGATTAAAACCTGCGCCCTTTCCCATATGCTAAGATAAATAAAGAATCACACACTTCGATGACGCACAGTCCCGCCCGCTTGAAGCAAGCTAATGTTGTGCGCTGGCTGTCTCCACCAGTTCCGAAGTTTCGTGAATAGCGTTTCGTTTGGATTTTTGTTTATAATTAAATTAGTCCAATTTATCGCCATCTTATTATTTCTTGTCCGTGAGTGTCTAATGGTTATGTAAACTGAAAGAAGTATTGTCATTAATCTAAATACATTGGCAGTTGTCCCACCCAATGCATTATGAGCAACGTCAAAAATATACCAATACGCATTCATAAGAAAATGTACACCTATGGAAATCCATAGATTATAATCCCACTCTGCATAAAGCCAAGCAAACCAGAGTCCGCCAAAAAAAGTAACAGCAAAAATTCCGAGTGCCTGCGAAATGTCGTTAGCTTGATGTAAATGTATAAGTCCGAATAATAATGCCTCAACAAATTCCGCAAGAATAATTCCCCATTTAGCACGTCTAAATAGTTGTCCAAACAAAAAACCTCTAAAAAGAACTTCCTCACCTATACTTGCCAAAAGGCAATAAGCAATTAACTGGTTAATAGGCAGACTCATTTTAAAGAAGAACATATATCCAATTAGCATTGGAGAGCACATCAGGAAAGCAATTCCAAATCCAATACGAAAGTTACGCTTTAAACCAAGTTCAGCGATTGGACTATGATTGCGATGCAACAATGCTGTAATTATTATTGGGAGAGTAATAAATATTAAAACCATTCTAACGGAATAGCTCATTTCATCATTTACAATAAATCCAGTTACAAATTCCCGCGTAGTACGGAATGATAATATGGCAATAGCAAAAGTCACTAAAACTATAGCTGAATGTTGAATTCGCTTTATCGTAATAATTTTATTCATAGTCTTGAAAGGTTTTAAAATAATCGTTTTTATCAATACGCTTTTGATAAATTAAAGTTCCAAACTTCTCACCTGTCGGCTAATTCTTATTCTTTGCATAGCTTGCGCACAACGTGAATATTTGCGATCGGGCGGGAATTTGAAACTGCGTCCTGTCCCCAACACCAAACGGAATAAAGATAACAAAACTTTCAACTACACGTCAACCCCGCCTGGCGCAAATATAGTGTTATGCAACGTTTTCTCATTTTGAAAAATAATACCAGTTTTCTTTTATCTTTTCTAGTTCTCCAAACTGATTCCTTAAGTTGAAAATATTCTTTGTACTATAGATCAAACCGGTTTCTCCGTGCATTGCCGAGACGTCCCAACGATAATTTATAAGTAATGTATCACGTTCGCTCCGAACGATATCATTGATTCCTAAACTCTTCATTTTATGAATTATGTCAAAGACATGCGCACTGTCCAAATGAGAGTTAGTTAAGTCCAAAATCTCGTTGATTTTCATGTACTTGTTTTTAGAACCGTCCTTATAATATTCATTATAAAAACCCAAGTCAGGCTCTTGTCCATAAGTCCTTTTAATAAAGTTTATTACAATGCCATTGATAACAATAAAGGAAGTGTCTGGCAATAATGCAACGTTCTTTAAGCTATCCTCAGCATTAATTGCTTTATGCAAATCTTGAAATTCGATTTTATTAATAATGTCCTTTATCTCATACTCTTTACTCGAACATGAAAAAGTCACGACTGCGATTAGTCCGAAAAGCATAAAATGTCTTGCAGTCATTTGATTAGTATTGCGTGTCCCAAAATGTTGCATAACGTTTGTGTTTCTTCAGTGGTGCGGTTTCGAAGCCGCGTCCTGTCCCCGACACAAAACGTTGAACGAAGATATAAACTTTGGGCTACACTTCACCGCACCATTGAAGAAACATTTTGTTGTGGGCTGGCTGGCTATTCACAGGTCATTTACAATTACCTGTCCCCGTACCCATTCAATCATCTGAAGTTTTTTAAAGTCAAACCACTTCTGTCGGTAGAGTCCAGAGTTATCAATGTCAAATTTAAAGTTTGCAAATGGTTTGGGTCGTCTTAATGCCTCTTCAAGTCTGTCATGCACCGGTACGTTGTCGACCGTATCTATAAATTTTTCCATTAGTCGAAATGATTCATGGCTGTCCATTTTTTTAATTTCCACATAACTGTCAAAATTGTTTTCGATTTCTTCAGTTGCCTCGTCCCACCATTCTGAGTCGCAGTCGGGATTGTTTATTGTGTCGGGAGTCGTCACAATTGTCTTTTTACCCTTGTGAACAAAACACCTTAATCCAGAGTCCAAGTTGTCTGCGAGTTCGTTTATTTGTTCGTCAGTCATTAGTTGTCTGAGTTTTCACGCCAGCTTGCCCACAACGTGAGTATTTGCGTTCGAGCGGGGCTTCCGAAGCCGCGTGGTGTCCCCGACAACGAACGCATTAAAGATACGAAAACCTTGGATTACGCGTCAACCCCGCTTGACGCAAATACATTGTTGCCAGCATGTGCCATTTCTAAAATCTCAATTTGTGTCGGTCGCAATACCAGTTTGGGTCACAGTCGGTTATTACGCAACCTCCTAGATAAACTTTACTTCTATTCGCAATTCTAAAGGTTCGCCTTGTTGGAAGTCCATAGGAAATTGGAACAATTTTGTCCTTGTGCGTCATAATTGGGCAAACTTTTGTGTTTCTCGTCAAATTATATTGGCAACTTTTAGGTGGGTAATTGATTGAAAGGTTTGTAAACGGTTCACCTGTCACAGTGATGATGAACGATGTGTCATAGTATGCGATATGATGTAAACTAACATAGTATTCCCCCTTTTCATTTAGAGTCAAGTAGAATTCAAGCTTGCTATTAGTCACAGTCGAGAAAGTCGAATCTTTAGAGTTGCTGATTTTTGTCGCGGTGATGAAAACATTGGTGTCAACAAATATTTTGTCAGTCCAGCTAATTTTTCCTTGAATTTCTTGTCCAGCAAGGTCAACTGAGATTAGGCTCAGTACTATTATTAGTCGTCCAATAGTTGAGTGTCTCATTTTTTTTGGCATTGCTGGCAACGTTTGTGTTTGCGCAGTGGTGGCTTTTCGAAGCCGACACTGTCCGCGTGGGCAAACGTTGAACGAAGATAGCACTTATAGCTTACACGTCACGCCACCATTGCGCAAACATTTTGTTATGCACATGTGCCGCAGTCACCGTACCTAAACCACACGGATGCCAGTGCTTTGGTTGAGTGTCGGCATGTGTGGCACTGGCATTGGTGTGGTTATTCAGAACGCAAACTCTTTGTCGGGTTTACCCTCGCTGCTCTGAACGCTTGCGAACCGACCGTAAGCCATGTAATAAACAAAGCAACTAAGCCAGCAACAATGAAATACCACCATTCCAAAGATATCCGATAGGCAAATTTGTCCAACCATGCTTTTGATAAAAAATAGCCAATGGGCAACGCAATGATCACTGATGTCAAAACCATTTTAGTAAAGTCAACGGAAAGTAAATAGACAATACCGAATTCAGTCGAACCCAGAATTTTTCGAATCCCAATTTCCTTGGTTCGTCTTTCTGCTGTGAATGAGACAATCCCGTATAGTCCCAGACATGATATAAGTATTGCAATTCCTGCAAAGTATAAGGCCAAATTTGCAACTCGTTGCTCAGACCTGTATAATGCCTCATAGGAATCATCTAGAAACCTATATTCGAATGGTATTCCCGAATTGAAACTATGATAAAGGTCCTCTATTTTGGCAATAGCTTCCCTTTCCATTCCAGATTGTATTTTGATAATAACATTGTCCCCTTTGTTTGAACCCAGATTTTGCAGTAGAACTATCCAGTCAGACTTAGTGGCAGGTTTATTTTTTGGACATTTGAGAATAATCCATCATACCATTGCCTTCTTTTGAGTGGGACGGACATTTTCAGTACCCATTTTTGGGCTTCCTGCTCCACCCAACTTCCAACTGCAAAGCAGTTGAACCTTAATGTGGAAAGCTTGGGCTGTGGCTGTTTTTGATGGGTTATTTGGCGGAACAGGCTCATCAAATTATAGGCTACCATCACAAAGCGCATAGCTGTTTCAGTAGCACAAAAACTATCCATGCAAAAGCCTTCTGTACCGAAATCTTCTTTCAACTCCTTGATCCTGTTTTCGGCATCACCCCTGCGCTTATATTGTTCCCATATTTCTGTTGCCGGCAGGGCTTGGTTAGTGACAAAGGCATGGTACCTTTTGCGGTACACTTTTTCGTCCGCTATGCCCACGCTGCTGAATAATGTCTTGAGCTTCTTACCCGTTGCCCTGGCCCTGATTTCTTCACTTTGTTTGATGACCACAATCCTACGGGCTTTGCCCCAGCCGCCTTGCTGGTAGTTTATTTCCGATACCCATAAGCCTTCGCCTATCGCATTCCATTGGGTGATACCATAAATGCTGGCTTGTAAATTGGCATACAGCTTACAGGCAATGACGTAGGGGATATTTCTCTGCTCAATGAAATCCAAGACTGTACCGGTACAAAACCCACTATCGGCCCTGAACAACCCTACTGTTTTGTTTTTGAGGATGGCAAAGGTCTCTTCTAAAAAATGGATGCAGTTGCTGTTGCTCCCTGTATTGCCGCTGCGGTTCCAGCAATTGGCCACCATGCGTATGTCATTGACAAAAGCAAACAAGGGATGATGGCTGCCACGGCCAGGCTTCTTGGGGTTGTACCCTTTTTTGCTGCCTTCCTGTTCCCCGTAACGGGTGATCACACTGCTGTCCATATCCAACGTGTAATTGTCGAATTGGATCTGCTCAAAAAACCACGTGTACAGTTCAATGAAAATTTGGTGGTTCATTGAGGGCGTAAACTTTTTAAAGAAACGCCCGAAGGTGGTCCCCGAAGCAACCCGCTTCCATCCAAATATCTGGCGCAACACTTCATCAACCCGCACCACCGCTGTGTGACTAAAACGAAAGCAACCAATCCAGATGCCCACCCAAAAACTCTCTATTATACCCACGGCATCTATCCGGTTGTTACTCTTGCTCTCAGGCAAACCAAGCTCGGCCAACTTCTTGCTGATCCCAGTTTGGTCAATCAATATTTTCATCTCTTTCATCCCGCCCCACGCTGTTACTAATTTATCGGTATAGTGGTGTTCCATATTCAAATATAAGACACCTTGTCACTATTTCATTCTACTGCAAAATCTGGGTTGAATAAGAAAAAAAGAAAGGCATTACCTTTTCATATAATGATTCGAAGTGAAAATCTTTAACGATGCCAATAATGTGTACTTGTTTGCCCCATCGCTTGACGGTTTTACCTATTGGATCTTCAAGTCCCATTGCTTTAATCGCTGTCTCATTGAAGATCACTGCTGAACTGTCAGAGCTAAAATTAGGGGAAAATGAACGCCCTTCAATTATTGGCACACCCATTATCTCTATTAAATCGTGATCAACCTCAAGGGTCGCAAATTCGACCCTTTGTGTTTTTCCTTCCCAATCAATACCGCCACCCTCACCGTGGTTCTCCAACAAATCGCCTTCCATATCAGATGCATTGATTACACCTGGGATATTCTTTGCAGCGTTGATGAACGATGGTAAATTCACGTTCAATCCTCCTTGCCGTTTAAATGAGATGATATTGTCTTTGTTATATCCTAGGTTTTTGGATTGTACGAAATTGATTTGTTTGTAAGCAATCAAAACGGAAATAATTAAAAGAGTTGATATGCAGAATTGGAATATCACCAATCCTCTTCTAGCCAATACTTCTCCAAGTGTAGTATTCAATTTACCTTTTAAAACTTCGGAAGGTTTGAATCCTGAAAGATATAGAGCTGGATAGCTGCCAGATATAAGTCCTGTAGTTAGGATTATAACCAAGATACCGCATAACAGTTTCCAGTCCCAGTTAATAGTAAGGTCTTTGCCAGCCATCAAATTAAACTGTGGAAGCAACGAGAAGGCAATAGAAAGTGCTACAATCATGGACAAAAATGTCAACACCATGGATTCTCCCATGTATTGAAAAATTAATGCTTTCCTGTCTGCCCCAACAACCTTTTTTATGCCTACCTCTTTCAACCGTCTGGATGCACGGGCTGTAGATAAATTCATGAAATTAATACATGCTATTAGCAGGATAAATAGTCCAACTATAGAGAAAATTATGACGTAGGAAATTCGTCCACCGGTTTGTACTCCATTTTCATAATGATTGAAAAGGTATTTGTCTGAATATGGTCGGAGAAAAAGCTGGCCGACCCACTTCAAATTCGCTGTTCCATATTGCGCTTTGAATTTTTCCTTTACGAAGTCCTTTATTTTGGCATCGAACTGTACCACATCAACACCCTCCTTTAAAGTGAGATAAGTATGAACAGTATTACTGTCCCAATGGGCATCCATTGCATTCTTTTCCAAAAACATTTCATTAGTTCCTATGAAATCAAAAGATTCTGATGATTCTCTACTTTTTTTAAAGCAGCCACTGATAATGTACGTGTCACCAAATTGTTCTTCATTGAGAATTATCGATTTTCCCATAGAGTTTTCAACTGACCCAAATAGATTCTTAGCTACTTCATTTGATATAACAATTGAGTATTTATCATCAAGGACATGATCTTTATCTCCATGTGTAAGTTGAAATGAAAATATGTTAAAAAAGTCTTTTCCAGCAAATTGTCCCTTTGCTTTAATGCTTTTTTCGTCAGTAGATAATAACCCGTTTGGAATTGTCTCTGAGACAGGAACGATATTCTCTATCTCTGGCAATTCTTCTTTTAAGGCTGGCGCTAAAAAATCTGAATTATTGTCAAAAGTTACAATGTCATTTTTGTCTTCTGTAACATTTCTCATAACCTGATACAAACGGTCATCCTTTTCATGAAATCTGTCTGTCGACAACTCATTAGATGTCCAAATGTAAATTAGAAGGACGGAAGCAAGACCAATTGAGAGTCCCACTACGTTGATGATAAATGAGCTCTTATAACGTTTAAAGTTTCTGAATGAAAGAATCAAAGCATGTCGGATCATAGTATTTAGGCTTGTGTTCAGTGTTTCGTTGTCAACAATGAGGCCAAACGATCTAGGTCAACAATTTAGAATAATTTCTCCTGATGGATGTCCGTAATTGGAATCCAATTGTCCGATTACATAAATGTTTCTCATGTCCGCCATTCTAATTCGAGGTCGAGGTTGGGAAGGTTGGCTCTTTTGCTTGCTTTGGTGTCGCGGTGGAAAGTGCGGCAAGCAAAAGTGCCAACGTGGGTCGCTACTCTGTCCCGCGGCATTGTGCATAACGTGCAAATGTTTGCGTCAGTGGCTGGATTTAAAAGTAAATAATTGTCGAACGAAATAAAAACAAACTATGAAAAACAAAACTATGATTAACGATTTACCCAGCCATTGCGCAAACATGGTGTTATGGGTTAGTGCCGCCTTGCACAAATTTAAGGCACGGATGGCAATGCTTTGGTCGAGCGGTCGCAAGCGTGGCATTGCCATTGGTGCCGATGAGGATCACCTATTGTATTTAAATGTAAAAGAGGACCCCTTATCGTATGTGAATGTTAAATTAAAATCCATAAAAGGAAAATTCAATTTGTACTTGTGGTGTCTTGGTTTTTTGATTGTTCTAATGTCCGTAACCGCTTCTCAAATAACTCTATCCTTTGTTTTAAAGAGTCGCCAGGAAGAGCGAATGATTTTGGAGAGGGGGATGGAGATGCGGATTCTCGAAGACCGTTTAAAATCGATGCAACAGAGATTAAAAAAGATAGAACAGCAAGAACAAAACTCCAAATGATCAATTTTCTACCTGTAGATTTTTCAAACTCTTTTATCTTGACCTCAGCTAGGAGAACCCGTTTGTTCAATTGGTCAATATGCACTTGTTCATTTCTTTCTTTTTGCTGTTCCTCAAATTCTTTAGTAAAGCCTCCTTGGTTTAAAAACATTTCCGTCAAGTCGGTTGCCTCAAAGAATACCTCAAAGTTTCTTATTTCATCGCTTCTGATGTGCGATGTAACAATGTCTTTATACAAAAGTGTTTTTAGAACAGCATACAGAATTTGCTGTTTTTGGTCGGGATATACTTGCTCCCAAATTCTATATGAAGAAATAGGAACTCCTTTCTCCCTGTTGTCAACTAGGAACTTTAGAATTTTGTCCTTTGCCTCATGTTCAGTTATTATGTCCATCTATTGTCACGTGTTATCTGTCTTTTATGTGCGTCTGCAAAGGTTGGCTCTTTTGCTTGCTTTGGTGTCGCGTGGCATTGCGCGGCAAGCAAATGTGCCAATGCGCGTCTGGTATGTCCCGTGCGCTGGCTTGCCTTGCATGTGCGTTGGCACGTGTCCGTCCGCGGGGGCAAGGCAACTCCGCGGGCTGTCAGGCGGCATTACCCATAACGTGAATATTTGCGAGCGGGCGGGAATTTGGAACTGCGTCTTGTCCCCAGCACGAAGCGCAATAAAGATAACAAAACTTTGAACTACACGTCAACCCCGCCTGGCGCAAATATATTGTTGGCTGCCGTACTTAAACTAGTCTTGGTATTAGGTTCAAGATTAGAGCAACAAAAAGTAGTCCAATAGTCAAACGATATGCGTTAAACCAACCTGCGATTAGTCCGCTACTGATAAGAATATCCTTTTCGTCTGCGTCAATTGCGTTGCTCGTCACGATAAAACCTTTTCTCATTGATTTTAAAGTCGCAAAAGAATACTCTACAACGGGAACTCCTTGCGAGTCAATCCATTTTAAGTTGCGTCCGATTAAGTTTGACGAAAGCTTGTAAGTCTTACCACTTTTAAGTTTTAGGAATGTCTGTCCCACGAGTCTATTACCAATTTCTCCTACGAACTCATTGTTCCTTTTCAAGATAACTTTGTTGTCCCAAAAACCAACTCTACTAAATCTTATTTGTTCCTTCTCACTGTCAAAGCTTGCGTTAGAACTCAACGGGCTCAATAGAGTCAGTGTCCCCAATAATTGATTACCAATTTCGAAGTCAAAAGTGTTTCCTTTCAGGTCCGAATTTTTCCAAGTTATAGTTTCCATTGTCAAAATTGTTTAGTCGTTTTGTCGAGTCCCACAGTATGGCAGCCAACGTTTGTGTATGAAACGTGGCTGGGTTTTCGAAGCGGTGTCCTGTCCCACGTGACCAAAAGTGATTT
The DNA here is from genome assembly GCA_025370075.1 of Chryseotalea sp. WA131a. NCBI lineage: Bacteria > Pseudomonadati > Bacteroidota > Cytophagia > Cytophagales > Chryseotaleaceae > Chryseotalea > Chryseotalea sp. WA131a. The sequence goes on from CP073016.1 coordinate 235,580, forward strand.
GAAAAACTAAACTACAATTTACACTGAACCCCAGCCATGTTTTATACACTTTGTTGTAGGCCGTACCGTTCGTCAGCCGTTAATTATCGTTTAACTTTAAGTCGTCAATATCGTTGTCGAGGAGATTTGTCTCTTTAACTGGTGGCTTAGTTAAATTCGATAAGTTTTTTATGTTGTTAATGTCTCGACTATTTGATATTCCTGCAATTTGAGATTTACCTGAAATATGTTCCGCTAATGACTTTGTCAAATATGCAACGGTCTCATCGTCTTTGTCCAATGATACGATATAGCGTGGCGTATGATCGAATGGATTGGATTGTCCGATTTGCATAAAACTAACAGATACAATTTGTGTACTTGCAAGTTGTAACGAAATACTTGCTCTTGTCACTTCGTTTTTGGATTCAACATTATCATGAATCCCTCGTCCTGCTGTTACTTGTGAGGATTTGTATTCTCCGTTTCCAACAACTGTAGTTAGTGTCGATTCAAAAAGAAATTCAGATAGAAATAAGTTACTTAGATGAATCAGTTTTAGTCCAAAGTTTATAATTCCTAATGTTGCAACTGTTGATAGCAGTAGGCCAACAAATGTTGTCGATATGCCTGTCAAGATTAGTAAGAGAATTAATCCAACGCTTGCACCAATAAAACCAATCTGTGAAAGGCGGTTTGCGCTGTGAGTTAAAACAGAGTCTTTTATCGTGTAACGAGGAATAGGCTGTGTTTCATGCATCATTGTCATTTTGAATGCACCTTGATCTGCTATGTACTGGTCGTAATAGATTCTATTTATTAGATTTGAGTTTCCTAAATCAATCATTCGCCTCGAAATTATTCGATGAATTTCGTCTGGATGTATGTCGAGGTCAAAATCTTCTTTCAAGACCGTAATACTGTCATTTGTCCCCTCAATTTCAATTCTTCTCTTCAATAGAAAAAAAAATGCGTAAAATATTCCGGCACTTAGTGCGGTAAAAATGAATGCTACGAAGAATACGCTTCCTGATATTTCTGGTAGTTCGTAATTCATGTATGTCGTCCTGACAATTAGTAATGTCCCTATGGAACATAATGATAAGACTATTGCCTTTTGATTTATCTTGTCATTATTCGTAATTGGGCTAAACGGACTCCATGAAAACAAGACCGAAATTGTGATTAGTAGCATTATCCATTCAAACCTGTTACCGGAAAAAATATCTATGATTTCAAGGTAGTTAAAGAATAAGGCAATAAGTAAGATCAAAAAGGGAGCGGTAGAGGAAACAATGGAATTTAAAAAATTCTGGGAAACGTTGAAATATCTAGGAGGCAAATTTTTCAGGCCGGTAAATATTCTTGTTGTTATGTTTTCAATTAACGTTGTCGGCTTAATGAGTTCCAAAATTTTTGATTGTAGAATCTTGAACAATGAACCTGCACTATATACGTAGTATATCTGGTCACGTTCCTCTTGTACTTCTTTAGCTAAATTTTCTGTCAATTTTTTGTCAGGGTCATATTTAAACAACGCAGATAGAGAAACTCTCAGATACTTTACTCCGAGTCCTAGTAACGTTATGCCACTAAATAGTTTTAGTAGGAATTTCCCTGCGGGAACAATTTGTTGTCCATCTTGGCTCATCAAACTTAATCTAAGATTTTGGAAATCTCCTTTTGTCATTAATAATAAAATCACACCTCCGATTAGTCCAAGAGCAGAGAATATTATCCAAAGTTTTCCTGTATTCTTAAAAGGGTTCTCAATTGTCACTGTTTCCTTTAGCTGCATAATGATTTCATATTTACACCCAAGAGTCAGAAAACCTCTGATTGCTTTACGGGTAAAGCGATCAGAGGACTATTTAACGTAATTGAAGGTTTTATTCCCAAATGAACCCGCATGAAAAACAATTATTTGGCTTCCTGCTTGCCAATAATGCCAGCAGGCCAATTGGGAAAAAACAAATCGCTACAATAATTTGCCAAGTGTGGTATCCACCTTTTGTAACTGGTTTAGAACATTTTGGGCACGAGATGACAGCCATTTTTAAATTGGTTTATAGGTTGGTAATGAGGTTTAATAAATACGCTACAAACATACTTACTGTGACAATTATATTAATTTTAGTGGAAACAAAAAATAGAGTTTTAGATTTCGCCATGTCCTGCAAGGCAATCAACCCTATTGGTATCTTGATTACGATTGCAATAATTATTAATACACTTGCTGGATTGTATTCAAACGCACTTACTAAGTCCAGTCGCCCCATGCTTATCAAACCTCTTGTCACACCACAGCCAATACAGTCGAAACCCAGAAAGTGTTTAATTAAGCAAAAATGTGGGAGTGAATTTATTATCTGTGGTAGGGTCCGCGAAAACAAAAAAATAATCAAGATTAAAAAAGTATGAGAGATTATAACATTCAGGTGATGCCCAGTTGTCCAATCGCTATGTTTTGGCATCAGTGTTCGAGGAACTATTTTAATGTCCATTGAAATTTTGAGTCAACGTGTTTTAAGTCACTGTTTGGGTATGGCCTACAACGTTTAGCTTATTGCTGGCGGGCAATTAAAACCTGCGCCCTGTCCAACGAGATAAAGATAAATAAAGAACCGCAAACTTCAATGACGCACAGTCCCGCCCGCTTGCAATAAGCTTTTGTTAGCGGCTGGCAGTCCTATTTAGTAGGTCGTAAATTATTTTTTCAAATTCTTCGTCCCCTAAAATAGTTTGATGTGTCGCTCCTTTTATGTCAAAATATTGGTCGTCTGGTTTCAATAATTTTTTAAGTTCGAGGGCGTCTGGGTGAAGATCACTCTTTGTCCCAGAAATAATAGCGATTTCACTTTTTGTTTTCGGAATATCTAGATCAGTCCTAAACAAGAACTTGTTAATTTTCGGAAGCGGAAGAAAAAACGCGTCCAGGTACTTGTCGACAAAGTTCTCCCGAGGTTCTATCAATATTGTCATCAAGGGGTTGTTATCGATGGCCAGATGCGATGCAATGCTTGTCCCAAGTGAGTAACCAACAATTACTATTTTGTTTTCTGGGTATTTCGATTTTAAAAAATCATATACTGTTTGAGAGTCGGAATAGAAATTGTCGAGCGTAATTTCTCCCGTGCTCTTTCCGTGTTGTCTGTAGTCGGTAATAATTATGTCGTAGTTGCATTTTAAAAACATTGGAGCCATAAGTCCCCACCTGTCAAGAGTCCCACCATTGCCTTTCCAAAAGCAGATTACTCCACGTGAGCTGTCCCTCTTAAAAAACAGCGAATTTATTTGTCCACCGTCTTTTGATTTAAAATTTAGTTCTTCGAAAGGTTCGTCAAACTTGAATTTAAAGTCCGATGGTAATTTAACAGATTTATTAAACCTGTCCCCTTGTGTTGAATAGAAATAGAAGTACAGTCCGAGGTAGCTTATGATTCCTATTCCAAATATAATTGTTAACACTTTTCTCATATCGAAGCCTTGCTTGCCGCTAACGTGAGTATTTGCGTTCGAGCGGGGCTTCCGAAGCCACGCCTTGTCCCCGGCAACGAACGCACTAAAGATACGAAAGCGTTGGATTACGCGTCAACCCCGCTTGACGCAAATACATTGTTGTGTGCTGGCCCGTCAACTTAAACTAGTTTCTTGTCTTAAGAATTCTTTGATAAGTCTGTTGTCGTCCTTTATCAAATCTGTCCAATGTATAGAAATAATGTATTCAATAAGTTCGTCAACCGTGTCGCAGGGAAGTCTGTTCCTTTTGAAAATAAACATGAAATATGAAATCGGTATGCCTGTCAACGTGATAATAATTCCAATTATCGGAAGATCCCAAAGTACGACCATAAAACGAAAGTACTTTGTCACCAAAGTAAAGACCAATAAAGAAACACAAACCAAGTAAAATGCAACGATGTAGTTAAGAAACTTAGGCATTTTCATCATCGGCATTGGCAACCCAATACTATTCAATTCTTCCCAGTCGGTTTGAATAGTCTTAGCACTTAAAATTGTTTTTAATTCTGTGTCCCGTGTGATCTTTATATTTCTTTTGGCAAAGAATGTCTCTAGTCGTTTATAAAGCGTCAGATAAAGAGTCAATCTTAGTTCTCTTTCAGAATCTAAAATCTCAATATTTGATAGATTCGCATCGTTATTGTCGTAAGTGACGTTCTTGTCCATGTAACTTATCTGTCAAAAGGGCTTGCACACAACGTTTGTGTTTGCGCAGTGGTGCGGTTTCGAAGCCGCGTCCTGTCCCCGACACAAAAACGTGGAACGAAGATATAAACTTTGGGCTACACGTCAACGCACCATTGCGCAAACATTTTGTTGGCGGTAGTATTTCAGTCACCACTATTTGTCGCGATATAAAAGTCCTTTAGTCGTTGGTGTTCCTCCTGTGTCACAGGAAATTCTCTTTCAATGTTTCCTATGCATTCAACATAAAAACCGTCAATTGATAGAATATAAATTTGCCTGTCGTCACCTACTAAGTCTTCTGTCCTAACGACTTTCCCCTCTTCACCAATCAGCTTCTTGTCGCGGAAGTCAAATGAAAATTGACCGTCCTCAACATGATAATGATAGATTGGATTCTCTATTTTATTTTGTATTTCACTTATTCTTTCCTTTACGTCTGAGTCTGAGGTGTACAATTGTTCGACTTTTTTCAAAGTGTCAAGTGACTCCTTTAAATTCCCCTTTCTCTCTTGCGTCTTTGATTTATTTATCAAGTCAGTCTTTATAAATACATTAATGTCACTCTCAATATTAATTTTTGGTTGAATCGTTATTTTGTCCTTTTGATGCTCAGATTTCGATTTTAGTTTGTCGAACTCTTGAATAAAACATTTGACAAGTTCTTGGTCATTACTCATTATTAAATTTTCGTCATTTCTGAATTCAGCATTGTAAGTCCAATTGTAAGAACCCGAAACAATTTTTTTGTCGTCAATTATTGCAAACTTATGATGCATTAGTGAAGAACTGTCGGCAAAATAAAATTTTCCGCCTTGTTTGATGAATTTATTAAAGTCAAGTCCCGTTTCTCTGTTATTGATTCTGTCATTCACCACAATCAATTCAACTTTAATCTTCCTTTCAAGCATGGTCATCAAATAGTCCAAAATGTTGTCATTCGTAAACCAAGCCACCGCAATTGAAACTTTCTCTTTCGAGTCCGAGAGTTCGTTAATCAGGTGTCTACAAATTTGTCTAAAGTGAACCGTCATCTTTTTTGAAATATTACCGCCAACGTTTGGCTTGTGGCAGGCGGGCAAATAAAAACCTTCTCCCTGTCCACCGTTATAAAGATAAAAAAAGAACTACACACTTCAATGACGCACAGTCCCGCCCGCTTGCCACAAGCTATTGTTAGCGGTAGTGCGACCTCGTCAGCCGTATCTATCTCTTCGTCCCTGTTTTTCTTTCTCTTAAATATTTACTCATTGTGTTTGTATATCTCCCGTCAAACTTTACAATAGTTATTAAGTTAAACGGTATTTTGGTTGGCTCTTTGTCCAAGTAGCCTTGTGAGTCAAAGTAACGAACATAAACGGAAGTCTTGGTAACTTTTGTTATTGGTCCAACGTCAAATGATTCGTCACTTGGGTCTTCATTCTCAACAATTGGGTTTAAACCTAAAAGCCTGATTGACTTAAAGATGGATGTCCAATTGGTCAAATCAATTTTGTGTTTTTTAACAACCCTATCTGTCAAACCTTCTAGATGCATTATTTTGTCATAATGCTTATCTGTGTTTTTGAATTGAATGTCTGCAATGGTCTTGATGGGGAAAATTGAATATCCGTCTAGTTCAAAGTCGTCACTGTCGTTTAGTAGAATAAAATCTTTTGAAAAACCAACAATATATCCATGACTTTTTTCAAAAACGTCTTTTGAAACTTGTCGTTGAACTTTAAAGTATTTTTTCTTGTCCCTGTGGTATTTTATTTTGTCAATCATCTTTTTCATCGGTCTCATCGAGCATTGCCGCTAACGTTTAGCTTATTGCTGGCGGGCAATTAAAACCTTCGCCCTGTCCAACGAGATAAAGGTAAATAAAGAACTACAAACTTCAATGACGCACAGTCCCGCCCGCTTGCAATAAGCTTTTGTTGTGTGCCGTTGCGGTCACCCAATCATTTCAAATGAACCAATTTTTAGTTTTTTAATTCCTTGCTTCTCAATTGTCTCAATTAGTTCCATAACTGAGTCCGTGTCGGCTGAACCAAAGTCCACCGAGAATTTAGTTTCATTGTCAGTTGTCGATGCCGGGCGAGTCACGTTGTGGATTACACCAGAAAGTCCGTTTGTGCCTGTCGGTTTTTTATCTTCTTCGTCAATCCACTTCTTTGCCCAGCTTAGTAGCCAGTCAATGTCGGTTAGTTCTTGATTGAAGACGAAGTCGCAACCATGCCAAAAGAATGGATTTAATTCAATACTCAATTGTCCGAATTTGTATTTTGTCGGTTGGTGATTGAGGTAAGTGTCAGCCCCAAACTCTCTCGGCTTTCCTTCTCCTTCAACTTGTTCATAGTAGTCAAGTCTGTATAGTTTGAAAGTCCTTTCTTTTTCGTCTCCGTTAAGTTCAAGTAAAATCTCTTTGGCTCCAGTCGTACGATCCGAATAGAATTTTGTCAACTGTTTCAAATATGTCTGTCGCTGTCGCTCTATTATTTCTCTAATGTCCATGAGTTAATATTTTGTAGAGCAATGGCACACAACGTTTTCGGGCTTGGCGAAGGTGGCGATTTTCACCACAAATGTTGATGCGGAGAACAAAACTTTGATTAACCACAAATGTGTCTGCGGAGCACTGAACCGCCACTTTTGCCAAACCCGTGTTACCAGCTGGCGTTCTGTCTGTCGGGTTGCTGTAGTCCTTATCTGTCGTGGCTTTCGCTGTCTTTTGTGTCGGCTGTGCGGTCGCGGTTTTAAAAAATTTTAGAAGGGAAGGAGATTTTAAAAAATAATTTTTCTTGGTCAGGTGACTTACAAGCTCTTTTGCAATTTTTGGTCTTGCGTTGGCTTGTGCGAATTGCAAATGTGCTTGTAAGTGTGGGCTGCCTGTCATTGCATTAATTGATTTATTTTGTTTTGCCACTCATCCTCAAACACTACTTGAAATTCAAAGTCGTGGTCTGGAAATTCGTCAAACAACTCTTTCCAAGCCTTCTTTGCACCAAGTTCGTTACAAAACGCAAATACATCTTGTTTGTATTTAGTGTCCTCATTTTTTAAGTGAATTCCTTTTGTCTCCAAAACGTAAACTGTTCCGTAATCGTCCTTTGCTTCCTGTTTGTCTGTTGCAACAAAGTCAGGATATATTTTATTCCGCTTCCAACCTTGTATATGATAGTCTTGTCGGCTCATATTGCGATACCACCACAATAATTTTTCTTGCTCGTCAAGATATATAGCAACTGATTTTTCAAGGTCGTTAATGTTCTCTTCGGGAACATAGTCGAACAATGATTTTTGAATTGGTGTATTGTCTGCACGAACCAATTGTTTGTTGCTTTTTACTTTAATTCTTGATGGCAACACAAAACCGCCTTTGTCTGTGATAAGGAAGAAACAGAGTTTCTTTTTCTCTACCATTTGTCTGAAAACCTGTTCCGCTAAACGATTGCGTTCTTTGTCTAAAATCTTTTTAAGTTCTTCAATTACAAAAACAAAATTTGTTGCAACTGTTTCACGGTCATATTTTTTTAAAAGCATTTTTATTGCCTTTTCTCCGAGTTGGAAACAATGCCAAGGATTTGGAACGATGTCTGTAATTTGTCTTGTCAAAAACACTTCATCAATTTCTAAAGTGCCTGATTTTTCAGCACCATAACTTGCCTTTAGCAATTCCTTTTCTTCATTGCTAAGTCCTAAAACAATTTCTTGTTCTTTGTTTATTTTGTTTTGTAAGGATAGATTTTTAAGTTCATCAATGTTGATGCTTTCCCAATCAATGGCACTTAAAATATCTATCTCAAAATTCATATCACGCCAACTTTCCTTTTCTTGAATTACGAATTTTGGAAGATAAATTTTGCCTTCGAATTTTTTGAAGCCATCACGATATTTTATTTCTCTTTCCTTTAAACCGCCTGTGTCTGTGCCACCATCATCACTTACAATTCTTCCTGCAATGTCGCCCAAGCCTTCATCTTCCAGTCCTGATTTTATTTCTCTTACCAAAGTGCTTGCATTTTGACGGAAAGTATAAACATAACATTCATCCAATTCCCGAATTTTGGTTTTACGTGCAAAAGGTTGTCTTAAAATACGACCAACCAACTGTGTTATTCCTGTTGCTGATGATGGATTTGTAAGAACTGTAAGAATATAAGCAAATGAACAATCCCAACCTTCTTGTAAGGCTTGTTTGGTTATGATGTAGCGTATATCACAATCATTCGCAAATAAGTTTATTCCTTCAATGTCGTCTTTTTCGCTACTCTTAATGGCAATATGACTTTTAGGGACATTACATTTTTTAATTAAATATTCTTTCGCATCTTCTGCGTGAATAAACTTTTTATCTCTCTGGTCTTTTCCTGTTCTCTCAACTTGTATCAAACAAATTGGTCGAATATATTCACCTGTGTTACCCTCGTATTCTTTGGCTTTCTTTTCTAACTCGTTTCGTTTTTCATAGCTTGCCAATAACGTGTCTTGCCAATCTAAACTTGTTTTGTTGGTTAAGTGAATATCCAACTTAATCATTTCCTCTTCGTGCAATTCACGCCCTGTAATTTTTACCAACTCATTGCTGTTTGGCGGGGGAGTAGCCGAAAGTTCAAGTATAAACGAAGGGTTGAAATTTCTTACTGTGTTTCTTGCCAATTCTCCGTAAGCTCTATGTCCTTCATCAATTACAACAAGTGGACGCAAAACTTTTAAAGTATTACCAAGCGAAGTTTTTATTTGCGTTCCAAAAACTTCCATTTCTGTTGTGAAGCAATCCAAATTCGGAATGAGTTCTTTTAGTTTTTTATGTCCTTCAAAATCATCTTCTCTTGGAAAAAAGTCTGTAAACCCACCTTGGTCTCTGAAAACCTTTAGAGTGTCTTTATTTTGACGATTTGCCGAAGGCAACATTAACATCAACACAACCAAATGTTCATCTATATCCAAACGATTAAACATTTCGTTTTTCTCTTTGATTAAGGTTCTGCCACCACTTGAAATGTCTAAAATTTGCCTGTACGGATGCTCTCTATTTTTGAGTGCTAAAATAGTTTGACGATAAATTTGAGTTGACGGAACAATCCACAACACCAAACCAGTTTGTTTTTTTAGAAATGTCTTTTGAATGTTGTCAATAGCGTGGCAAGCCAATAAAGTTTTACCGCCACCAGTTGGCACTTTCAAATAAATGTCGGGCAATGGTTCTTGTAAACCATTGGTTTTAGAATGATAAATTGCTCTGCCTGTGGCTTGTTCGTATGCTCTTTTGGGAAAGTTGTAATCCTTTGCCATATCAGCATCAAACTCCAAAGCCTTTTCGTATTTGACATTGAATTCTGAAAGAGAAACTAAATACTCTTTCAGTTCTTTTAAAACCTTTTCCTGATAGTGCTTTAGTCTCATTTTTGAATTCTATAAATTTCGTAAGGCAATTGGCAAAAATCAATTCGGAAATCAAGCAAAGTATGGTCGTCAACATATTTTGCAGGAGCAAAAACTAAACGCTGTTTGTTTTTAAATTTTGGCAACGATTTACAAAGTTCCAATGTCAAAGCATTTTTCTTTAACCAGTCAATGTCTGCTTTGTAGAATAAATAGGCTTCGTAATTTTTACTTTCACCAATGAAGCCAGTTTTTTCATTTACCGATTTTTCATTGAATTCTTCGCCAGTTGCTGTGTAAAATAAGTATCGGGCAAACTCGGTAAACGAAGGTAGATTTTTGCCTTTCAGCAAACTTTCCATTTCAATAGTATTACCAAGTTCAAAATAACTGAAAGACCCAGCAGTTCCCTTTTTTAGAAGTTCGTTTTTAGCTGTTTTTACTCCTTTTATGACTTTTCTAATTCTTTCGGCAGTTATTGTATTTGCGTAATCTTCTTGTTCAACCAAAATAAATTGTCGGTTACTACCTTCTTCCTTATTCAGCTCTAAGACTGCGTGACCAGTTGTTCCAGAACCCGAAAAGCTGTCGAGAACTAAGTCATTTTCTTCCGTTGAAATTTTGATTATTTGTTTTATTATTTCTACTGGTTTTGGTGTCTCAAATGGAGCTTCGCCACCAAATAGTTCTTTCAATACACTTTTCCCATCTCTTGTTGTGCCTACGTCTTTTCCAAACCAAATGGTTTCAGGAACCCTGCCCTGAACATCTTTTAAATATATTTTAAGAATTAATCTTGTTTCGTCAGCATTAAAGACAACTTGCTTGGCTGCAATTTTCTTGTCCATTGTTTCCTTGCTAAATCGCCAACCATTTGCAGAAGGTTTGATAATTTTTCCACTTGGAGTTTTTACATCATAAATTAAATTAGGACGGTATAAAGCATTTCTAATATCACCAGTTCTCCAATCTCCATTTGGGTCTTTATCGGGATTAGAGTAGTTTTTGTTGTTTTCCTCTGTTCTTTCTAATGTTGATAAAGCAAAATCTTCTGATTTTTGATAAATAATTAAATGATTGTGGTGAACTGAAAACTTTTCAGAATATCCTTTACCTTGAATGCTATGCTGCCAAATAACATTTGCGACAAAATTCGTTTCTCCGAAAAGTTCATCCATTAGAAGTCTTAAACGATGTTGTTCGTTATCATCACAAAAAATAAATATTGCACCATCCTCACTCATCAGTTCTCTTAATAGTTTAAGGCGTGGCATCATTAAGCAAAGCCATTTGTCGTGCCTTGTTAAATCTTCTTTATCGACTGTTGAGCCGAGCCATTCTTGCATCATTGGACTATTTACATTGTCATTGTATTTCCAATTTTCGTTTCCTGTATTATATGGCGGGTCGATGCAAACACATTTAACTTTCCCTGCATAAGTCGGAAGTAATGCCTTCAAAGCTTTAAGGTTATCGCCTTGTATAATTAAGTTGTCGTGCAAAGAAACTTTGTCCGTCAAACTCAATTCTTTTTTTGGCAACAATTGATGATACTTAACCGCCAAATGGTGGTTTTGCACAAATGTTTTTCCTTTAAAATGTATTGTTGGCATATCGTTAATTCAGTTTAGCAATTATTGTGTTGTAAAGATTTATAAATTCATCGTTTGTTCCATCAAACCAAGTCATTCGCAATTCATCGAAAGTTAAATTGCAATAATGATGTTCAGCAACTTTGCTTCCACCTAAATGTCCTCTAATTCCGCTGTCAGGATAGCTTTTGCAAAAGTTTTTAGCGTGGTCAAAATCTGTGTAAGTAATAACAGAGCCAGGAACAAGTCTTTGCAATGCCGTTGGATGGATATAGTTTTCTAAAAGTCGCTTTTGAGAAATTGCAAAATCAGTTCCATTTGTTAAGCCATAATCAACAAGGTTTGTTTCGTTTGGCGAAACGGCTACTGCATTGTCTTTATCGCTATCAAGAAAGATGAAAAAAGGTTTTTCAAGTTTTGTAAAAAGGTCAAGATTAACCCAATGTTTTACGCCACCACAACCACCAATTGGAATTATGTTTATACTTAATTCCTCAAAAATATGTGGAATTAAACCGTTTTGTTTGTAAAGGTTGGCTTTGTGATGCATTGCATTTGCATCATCAATACCCTCAACAAGAAATAAAAGTCGTGAAGTTGAAAACAAAGGAGTAAATGTGTTGTCGGGCTTTATTCCTAAATCTTTTGCCAGTTCCTTGTAATCAATACCAGTTTGATTAACCGTGTAAACATTGGCAGGTTTAGAAATGTGAATGATGTTATTCCGTTTTGTATTACCAACAATGGTTGGCGAATGTGTTGATGTAATTACTTGATAACCGTTGTCGGTTAGCAAATTCAATTTATCAAATAAACTGTCTTGGGCAGATGGATGTAAAAATGTTTCGGGTTCTTCAAAACCGAAAATAATTTGTTGTGTTCCGTTTGTCCTTTGAGTTTCGGCTAAATACTCAAAGTAAGACATCATTGTTATTCTTCTGAAACCATCACCTCTGGAGCTTAACGGAATGTTATTACCGTTTGCAGTGCTAACAAAAGATGTTGAAATTAATTTGCTCCAATCAAATTCAACCTTCGGTTCAACTCTTTCAGTTGATTTTAAAACGTCATTAATTTTATCAGTTACTTTTTGAAGCACACCGCCAAGTTGAGTTTTAATGGTTTCTTCCATTTCGTCAGTATCAACTTCATCTTGGATTAGCTTAAACGCCATATCCTTAAAATATTTCTGAATTGTTGCATCTGTATCAGAAAGGGAAGTGTCTGCTTTAAAATATTGGAATGATGGCAATGCTTTTTTAATGGCATCACCAATCGCTTTTAGTTTTGTTGTTCCTGAACTTGGTATTTCTTCGTATTCGTAAGTAAAGGCAACATTATTTTGTTGGTTGAATTCCCTTAACTTCTCTCGTTTTTCTACATTATTAAAAGCATCACCGTTACCTTTTGCAGTTGCAATTGCGTTTGCAGTGCATTGAGCAATTAATTGTTGTTCTGTTTTAAAAATAAAATCGCTTGTTCCGTTGTATTTTTTTCTAACGATTGAAGTCTTCGGTTTAGCAACATTTGTATCTGTAACGTTCCAAGTTTTTTTCCAAACTAAATGATTGTCTTGATTAGTTAATTCTTCGGCTTCAATAGTTGTCGGTATTTCTTCACCAAGTAAGTATTGTTCGTTTTGACAATCAAAGAAGAGTTCAACAGAAATAATATTTTCTGTTGCTTGAACATTATAATCTGACCTTGTAAGATTTGTTTCGTTGAGGGAAGCATCTATTGCTTTAAGAATAGTAGATTTTCCAGCATCATTTTGTCCTACGATGCAATTAAACAAGTCGAAATTAACGGTGATTGAACCGTTAATTCCCCTGTAATTACTTATGATTGCTTTTCTTAAAATCATTTTTTGCTTTTACTTTTTTGATACTTTACTTTTTCTTCTGCTACCTGCAATGCTTTTAAAGCCACTTGTTCATCTGCTACTTCATAAACCAACTTGTCCGAAAGCCAAGAAACAAGTAAATCACTTTCTTTAATTTTAAAATACTCTGCAAGTTTCACAACCTGTTCTCGGGTCGCATTTCTTTGTCCTCGTTCTATTTTGCTTAAAATAGCTTGGTCTATGTCGAGAAATGCAGCAACTGTCCGCAAGGGTAATTCCTTTTCTTCTCGTAGTTTTCTTATCGTTTCTCCTAAGTTGTCCATTTTGAACAAAAGTGTTTTGACTATTCGTGTCAAAAATATAAAATGAATTCTGAAAATGCTCTAAAAAAGTGTTCAAAGTTTTCAACAGATTACCAATGTCAGGCGGGTCGGCAAAATTGGCTCTTTTGGGGTTTGCTTTTGTGTCGGCTTGTGCGGTGGGGCAAACCCCAAATGTGCCAATGTGGGGAGGCATAAAATTATTTTTTAAAATGTGCGGTGGGAAATTTTTTTAAAACCTTTTGGCTCGGCTTGAGTGTCGGAAAAGTCAGGTCGGTTTGTGTCAAGGAACAGCGAAATTGTCTGTCGAATTAAGGTCGTCTGTTGGTGGTCGTGTCGGTCGTCCTACGCTTGCTGGTAACGTTTGTGTTTGCGCAGTGGTGGGCTTTCGAAGCCGCCACTGTCCGCGTGGGCAAACGTTTAACGAAGATAACACTTATAGCTTACACGTCACCCCACCATTGCGCAAACATTTTGTTACCGCCAGTACCCCTTTGTCTCAAATCAAATTATTTGTCTGTCAGTATTTACCTTTTTCTTCATGAATCCTCCTAATTGAAGGTTAGCCAATAATACATGATAATCGTCATTTTTTAGTGTCAGTAAATCGTCTAACTTAGGCAATGTTAAGATATGACCTAATTTATGCAAACAGTGAATTATATGAAAACTAATAGTGACTTTACCTACGCAAGGGCGATTACATATGGGGTGTTAACCGAGTTATTATTGGTTTTAACACAATTTATATATTTAAAATATTATGCTAATAATAATCCCGAAGTTGGATTTGTTTTTACCTCTGACTACATGATCAATCGAGGGTTTTATGTTTTCCAGATTATTGGTTTTTTTGTCTACACGGTTGTTGTTTTTGTTCTGATAAGGAAAATAAAGGTTAATACTTTTAAAAAAATACTGGCATTGATTGTCACAGGAGCAGTCATAGAATTAACTTTCTATGCTATTGTGCCCGCAGACTATGAGTTAGCGTTCTTTTTCTCTGTCCTAGATAAGTTTATTGCAGGTATTTTTGGAGCTATTGTCTATTTCTATTCCTCAGATTCTGAATAGTTTCAGTATGAATTTGTTAAATTCTATGTAAAAGTCATTTGTTTAGTACTGCGGAGTACATCCACACCATTTTTTCTTGTGCTCTCAAATAGTCGCTCATTAATGCATTTGTCCCGTCATCATCTGCCTCGGAAGACAAATTGAGTAATTCTCTTTGAAGAGTAATAATTATTTTAAATGAATTCAAAATATCTTCAATGGCTTTTGTTCCGTCCGATACATGGATACTTTCAGTAATTTTTGATACTCTCGTGTATTCAGAATATTTGTGATTAGGCGAATGCCCTAGTGTTAAAATTCTTTCAGCTATTTCATCAATTTTTAAAAGCAAGTCATTATAAAGTTCTTCGAACTTAATGTGCAGTTCGAAAAACTTTTCACCTTTTATATTCCAATGATATCCTCTGGTGTTTTGATAAAACATGGAATAGTTCGCTAACAATTCGTTTAGTTTGACTGCTATCTGTTCTGATTTAATTTTATCAAGTCCAATTGCGTTTAGATTTTTCATGCTTTTTTTATGAAGTTACTGACTTTTAATCACTTTGACAGTAACATTTGTCACATTAAAAATTAAACTATCTTGTTTCAAGTGTCAGAATTCGTTTTCTATATCTTATTAAGCGGATGCTAGCCGGGGGGTATTGGCGGTAACGTGAGTATTTGCGTTCGAGCGGGGCTTTCGAAGCCACGTCCTGTCCCCGACACCGAACGCAATAAAGATACGAAAACGTTGGATTACGCGTCAACCCCGCTTGACGCAAATACATTGTTGTGGGCTGGCTGGCTTCACTACAGCTCTCTTAATAGAACAGCCAGTCCACCGATTATCATAACAATTGCTAGTACTACAATTTCTCCACGTGCTGCTCTTGCTGATGGATTCCCTGATTCGTTTTTCACTGGTCTATTTCTAAATCTTACAATTAGTATTAGTCCACCAAGTACAATTGTCAACGAAGCGATAATTATTGTTAGTGTTCTGTCATTCATTACCAAGTCAATTCAATTTGCTACGATTACCTGTCCCCGAACCCATTCAATCATCTGTTGTTTTTTAAAGTCAAACCATTTCTGTCGGTAGGGGCCAGAGTTATCAATGTCAAATTTAAAGTTTGCAAATGGTTTTGGTCGTCTCAATGCCTCTTCAAGTCTGTCACGCAGCGGTACGTTGTCGACCGTGTTTATAAATTTTTCCATTAGTCGAAATGATTTATGGCTGTCCATTTTCTCAATTTCTACATAGCTGTCAAAATTGTTTTCGATTTCTTCATTTGCCTCGTCCCACCATTCTGAGTCGCTGTCGGGATTGTTTATAATATCAGGAGTCGTCACAATTGTTTTTTTCTCCTTGTGAACGAAACACCTTAGTCCAGAGTCCAAGTTGTCTGCGAGTTCGTTTATTTGTTCGTCAGTCATTAGTTGTCGAAGTTGTCACGCCAGCTTGCCCACAACGTGAGTATTTGCGTTCGAGCGGGCTTGCGAAGCCGCGTCCTGTCCCCGACACCGAACGCAATAAAGATACGAAAACGTTGGATTACGCGTCAACCCCGCTTGACGCAAATACATTGTTGTAGCCAGTGCGCCCTTACGCTAATTTATTATTCCGTTCTCAAGTCCCTTAAGGTCAGTCTCGAATTTTTCAGATTGATCTCTCAAAATAAAAACTAAACTGGAATACAGTATTACATATAATACCCCCGATACGGTGTAAAGCGTTGTTGGTGCTTTTGCAAAGTAGAGTGTCAAGATGTAGATTACTGGAATCAGTCCTACGATGATTAACGAAAACTCTGTGATGGCGAATTTAATTCGTATT
Source organism: Chryseotalea sp. WA131a (assembly GCA_025370075.1). NCBI lineage: Bacteria > Pseudomonadati > Bacteroidota > Cytophagia > Cytophagales > Chryseotaleaceae > Chryseotalea > Chryseotalea sp. WA131a. The sequence continues at coordinate 251,780 of CP073016.1, forward strand.
CGTCCGTCTTCTTGTTTTTCATTTTTTATTTCAATCTTACAAGTCGGTACTCTGTCCAAGCTGATTTTAGTATAACTGTCCTTTAGACAATAAAGACTAATTTTTTGGTTGTCAATAAGACCCAGTTTGTAATTAGTCCCGACTTTTCTTTTTAGTCCGTCTTTAAGTTCATTAAAGTCCAACGTTGTATAATAATCTCTACTAAGGTTCATCATATATATTTCAAAGGTCTAAATTGTCCGGGGCGCATTGGCTACAACGCTAATATTTGCGATCGGGCGGGAATTTGGAACTGCGTCCTGTCCCCAACACGAAGCGGAATAAAGATAACAAAACTTTGAACTACACGTAAACCCCGCCTGGCGCAAATATATTGTTGGCAGTAGTGCTTTCCTGTCCACTGTTGGTTTTTAAATTAGTCGTCTTACGTTTTGTTTATAGTCTGTATATTTTTGTCCGTGTTGTCCTGTCAAGAATTCCTCTTCAAGCCTGATTTGTATTTGAATAAGTACATAGCCTAAAATCAAAAAAAGTCCTGTCAATGCGTTTGGTGTCGTTAGGAAAAGTCCGACTAAACTAATTATCATTCCAAAAAAAATTGGGTTTCGTGAATGTCTAAAAAGTCCTGTCGTAATAAGTTCAGTCATAGTTTCAGTGTCTATTCCAATTCTCCAAGAGTTTTTCATATGTCCTTGTGCGATAATTGTCCAAATGAGAGCAAACGCTAAAAGTCCAAGTCCCACATATTTGATTGTCGATGTTTCAAGCTGTTGAATTGGTAAAAAATTACCGTAAAGTGTCGGTATAAAAGCAAACACTAAAACATAAATGAACATAAAAATCATTGTCAGTTTAAAGTAAGAGCCAATTAGTCCGTATGCACTGTCGTCTTTCGGTAAGACAAGTGGATTTTTTCCGATTCGTTTCGCAACAATTACACTTTTTGCAACAAATGCAATTCCGAAGTAAACAATAAAATATGTCGGTAAAAATATTCTTAGGATTTCATTCATTTTGTCTGTCGGTCAATGTTTACGGTGTCGGTCACAGCATTACTGCCAACGTTTAGGCTTGCAGAAGGCGGGCAATTAAAAACCTGCGCCTTCTCCCACGTGATAAAATAAATGAAACGCACTGAACTTTCCTAACGCACGTTCCGCCCGCTTTTCTGCAAGCCTGTGTTATGGCCAGTTTGCAACCGAGCCTAGGGTTTTAATGTCGGCCGTGCAAAAGAGAAAATGTCCACCGAGAAGTCTCGCGAGCAAGTCGTCCAGCGCAAGAGTTTTGGTCGTCCGCCAGAAAGTTTCTTTAAGAATTGTCGCGCGAGAATGGGTCGTCCGATTGCAAATGCTTCAGAGAAGAGTAGTCAACGAGCAAAAGTGTCCCCAAGAAAAAAGTTCAAAAAGGCATCTTTGATTTTTTCAAATTTTCCGTCAGTCGTTTGAAGCAAAGTCCGCGCAATGTCTATGAATTGTCAGCGAGCAAAAGTCAGTCGTCTACTAATTTGTCGTCACCGAAATTATGGAGGAGCACTCGTCCCGCAAATTGGCCATAACGTGAATATTTGCGATCGGGCGGGATTTTGAAACTGCTTCCTGTCCACGACACCAAACGGAATAAAGATAACAAAACTTTGAACCACACGTCAAACCCGCCTGGCGCAAATATATTGTTGGTGGCTGGGCCGTTCTGATTTACTATCCTGGCGGCCATCTTAATTGTCGCCCTGATAAAATGTGAATATGTAAATGATAAACAGTCTGGGCGCCTAAAGGATTTGTATTTATTACAATTCTAAATCCTTTGTCTTTAAACGCATATTTCTCAACTGTCTCATTCATTAATTGAAACATTTCTTTCAATGTTTGTTCGTCCACCTCGGTTATATTTTGAAAACGTTGTTTGGGTATAATTAGAAAATGTAGAGGGGCTTCTTTTTCGTCACAGTCAACAACGAATGCAAGTTTGGATTCTAAAATCCATTGGTCTTTGGGAATTAAAAGGAATGGACTTTGTTCAATCAAGGATTTCCTTTTGATTTTCGGTATTTCATTTTCTGCTATTTTCCAATACATCCAGTCGATTGGCTTCAACTGTCCTATACAAAGTCCAACAAGGAAAACAATTCCGATGAATGTCTTAGGATAGCTTTTAAGAATTTTCAATGTTCTCTCTGTTAAGCGTTAAACTATTTTGCCTTGCCACCAACGTGAGTATTTGCGTTCGAGCGGGGCTTCCGAAGCCACGCCTTGTCCCCGACACCGAACGCACTAAAGATACGAAAACGTTGGATTACGCGTCAACCCCGCTTGACGCAAATACATTGTTGTGGGCCGTTTTTTACACCCGAATTTTTACTGGAAGTCCAAATATTTGCCAGATGGCCGCAGTGGTACTATTCGTTCGTTAATTCGTCCTTTAAGTTTGTGAAGTCAATATGTCGTATTACTTGCCCTTGCCAGTCACAGTCACCTCGTAACCAAGCCGTGAAAATCTTATTCTCTGAATTGGTAATTTCTATTTTGTACGGAACTAATGTGTCCGAAACTATTTTAATGTTTATGACACCTAGTCCAAGCAGTCGTGGCCTTATTTTTTCGATGTCGATTGGATTTTGCATAAATAATTCTTTCATAATATTATCAAAGTCCTTACGATAAAATAACGAGTCGCACTCTGTCGAGTTGATTCTATCTACATCTAATGAGAAGCCTTTGCCTACTACGTCTTCTAATAAAAACCCATAAAATGTCTTAAGCCCATTTTTGTTGTCGTGCTCGAACGTCCAATAGCCACAAGTGTCCCATATTGTATCACATTCAGCCACGTTCATTTTGTTATGAAACTTAAAGTCCTTGTCAAACGGGTCGAAATCGTCATTACTTGATTTACAACCCAAAGCAATTAGTCCGACAATAAAAAGCGTAAATAGTCTCATAGTATCATCAGTCCAAAACGTAGTCTTTCCAAAGTCCGATAGCTAATTTTTATCTTGTCAATAGTAGTCCCGTTAATCGAAAAAAAATGGCCCACAACGTTTGTGTTTCTTCAGTGGTGCGCTTCCGAAGCCGCGTCCTGTCCCCGACACAAAAACATTGGACGAAGATATAAACTTTGGGCTACACGTCACCGCACCATTGAAGAAACATTTTGTTGGCAGCTGGCCGTTACTTCAACTTATCTTTTAAGTCCGTTATGCGGTTACTAAATATCTTGTCCGAGAAGTCGATGGGTTCTCGTGAACCTCTCGTCTGAATTACTCTCTTCTTGTCATTGAACCCAAAACTAAAACTAGTGTCAGACTTGTCCTCGCGTTTTTGTTTCAGTCCACCTAAAAAGCGTATCATTTCGTTTTCTGAAAAAACTAGTAAAATGTGGTCGTACCAGTCCGTCTGTTTAATTCTTTTTGATTCAATTTCATTTGTCGGGTTTGTGATGAAAAGTCCGAATAAAATATAGTAGTCTGCAAGTCCTTTCTGAATACTGAATTTGTTGAACCACGTGTAGTTTTTGAATTTCTCTTTTTTTGACTTTCGTTTGGGTAGTGTCGGGTTATAAGTCCTTGAACCTTTTATTTGGATAGTCAGGCACTTATTTGTCTTTTTATTGAAGACTACGAGGTCAAATCCCTTTTGTTGTCTAGTCGAAGGAATAAGAATAGAATAGCCGTCTTTCTTTGGAAACTTTTTCTCCAATTCGTTAACGACCATGTTCTCAGAAAAAGGCAATACTAATATTGGGTCCATATCTTTTTTCGGCTTGCTGCCAACGTTTGGCTTGTGGCAGGCGGGCAAATAAAAACCTTAGCCCTGTCCACCGTGATAAAGATAAATAAAGAACTGCAAACTTCAATAACGCACAGTCCCGCCCGCTTGCCACAAGCTTTTGTTGGCAGCTGTATTATTTAACCCAATCCCTTTTCGTCCGAGAATATTTTCTTTTCTCTTTTACATCGTGTACCCCGTCAAGCACTAAACTGTCAACCGTTAACTAATCAATTTTATTGACCATCATTTTATTTCCGTACTGAGTCACTGTCACAAGCGAATTGTCCTTGATGACATAATCTAAAGTAAAAACCGTATCAACGTTATTGTCTACGGAAACTGTTGTGTCGTCAAATGTTAGAGTATGATAGGTCGTCCACTCGTTAAGGTACCAAGTCCCCTTGATGTCAGCTGGCGAGATTTTATTTTCAGTCCTGCTACAGGCGACCACTACAAAAAGTGTCAATATAATAGCTGTCGCGGGCCATGTTTTTTTTAAGTTTTTTATTTGTCTGTGGTTCGAGGTCCTCATTGTCCAAAATAATATTGCTGCCAACGTGAGTATTTGCGTTCGAGCGGGGCTTCCGAAGCCGCGTCCTGTCCCCGACACCGAACGCAATAAAGATACGAAAACGTTGAATTACGCGTCAACCCCGCTTGACGCAAATACATTGTTAGCGGCTGTTTATTTTTCTCTGAACAAAAAATACAATCTCCCAACAAATTAATGTCGTCAATATCATGCTCAAACCACCAATACTGAAGTTGCCGTCAGTAAGTTTTTTTATTGTCAATTGAAAAAATGTCAAACCTACTAAAGACACAAAAATTGAAGTCAGAACATTTCTTATTGAAAATTGTCCAACTGTCAGCCGTGAAAAAATGTTATTAGCTATTGTCAAACCCAATAGAATTGAAAGAAAAAAGATGTCGTCTGGTCCAATGTCTAGGATGTCGGATAAAGTGGCTAGGGTCAAATATGGAATCGCAATTAGTCCTACGGACAAAAAGAAATAGTAGCCAAGTCGTTCAATAAAATCTAGTTTCATTAGTTCTCCGGTCTGTCCGAAATAAATTGCCGCTAACGTTTATGTTTATGACGGATTGGGTTTTCGAAGCGCGTCACTGTCCCACGTTGCTGAACGAAATTAAGAAAACAAAACTTGATAGCAACACTGAACCCCAAGCTGGCATAAACATTTTGTTGGGCGTTCGTGCTTCACTCATCTCTTTTTCTTTTTAGTCGTTAGTTTGGTTATAATTTCGTCAGCCATTGCAAGATAGTCCTTTGTTGATTTGTCCAAGTCTGCGTCTGTGATTTCCGTTTTTATTTCTGTCGTTGATTCGTCAACGTTCCCAAAATTTTTATTTAAATATTTTTCAATTTCCTCCATTGCTTTCAGAACGCTGATTTTGCTTTTCTGTCCGTACTTTTCTGTCCACCATTCATTGAATTTTTCAGTTGTCCGAAGTCTCTTATCTTCTTCAATTATGAGTCCGATGCGTTTTAGCTTCGTTGTCCCAGTTACAAATTCTGAATTTGTCATGATTGAATGGTTGATGTAGTCCGCAGCTTGAATGATGTCGGTCAAAGTAGAACCTTTGTCACCTTTTTCTGAAAACTTAATTGCTTCAAGTAACCATGCGTCAGAATACTCAAATGTCATTGTCTGTCCGTTAGTCTGAATGTTAAATAAGCATGACGCCCAACGTAAATATTTGCGATCGGGCGGGAATTTGAAACTGCGTATTGTCCCCAGCACCAAACGGAATAAAGATAACAAAACTTTGTGCTACACGTCAACCCCGCCTGGCGCAAATATATTGTTGGCCGCATGTGCCCTTAACGTACACCAATTATTCCGAGTCCTTCTTTTAAGTCCTTACGCTGGTCTAAGGTTGTTGGATTTATTCCCCAGTTCTCCGCTATTTTCATTACGAGTTCTTCGTTGGGTATTATTAGTCCTTCTTTTTCAAAGTAGTCGGCCTGCTTTGCTGCTTCGGAAAAAGTGTCTACAAGGTCAAATTGTTTTTCAAACTCTGTCGGTTCACCTGTAACAATTAAATTCTCACCACTTTCTCCAAGATAACTGTAAGCTCGTTTTGTTTGTCCTTCAATTGACTTCATCCAACCATGAAGTTCAACTACTCGATGTGTCACAAAATAGTCTGCGTGACCGAATTTGGAACTCAACTCGTTAAGTAGCTTTGTCGCTGCTATAATATTGTCTTCTGTGTCCAGTCCGGGCAAACTTAGTCCAACCACAAAGATTAGACTGTCAACCGATGGAGAAACAAAAATCTTATCCGTATATGCTCCGTCAATTCCTTGAGTCCAGTTAGTTGGTTGCTGATTTTTTAGATTTATAAAGTCCGCAACTTCTTTTGGGTCATTTGCTTTCACAGTCAACCAAATACATTTGTATCCAAATGAGATTGGTTTGTCGGCTGTTACTTGATTCGTTTGCTCGTTTTGTTTTTTGAAACACGAAGTCAACCAAGTCAGTAGTGTCATTATCAATATAAATTGTCTCAATTTCATTTTTAATCAGTTGTCGAAATTGTCCGGTGGCATTGCGGCCAACGTGAGTATTTGCGTTCGAGCGGGGCTTTCGAAGCCACGCCTTGTCCCCGGCACCGAACGCATTAAAGATACGAAAACGTTGGATTACGCGTCAACCCCGCTTGACGCAAATACATTGTTGTGGCTCGTTTTCATTCCAATCCCTTTTTGTCCAAATTATATGTTTTTCTTATAATAGTCTCTTTGTCGTCTTTGAAGCAAATTTCAAGTCTATTGTTGTCCAAGAATTTTGTGTCGCACCGCCACCAAATGGAAGATACACTCATTGAATAAGTATTGATTGGAAATGGTGATATGTCCTCAAGCATATGTCGTTTTATTAAGTCTCCTTGATTATCATAATATACCATTACGTCAACTCCATATCCCATTGAGTGCCAATTGTCAAATGTCACAAGGTATCCTGCGTTATTTGAAACAAACGCACTTACAGGAGCCGTTTGATTTATTAATTTTTTCTTCCACACTAAGCTATCCCCGTTTTTTGTCTTTTTGTACATGATTGCATGACAAGGAATAATTGTAGCGTCAGCCGGGCTAAAACGGTCTTTCTGTCGTGGCTTTGCATTCATCCATTTCCAGAATTTCTCTGGTACAGTCCTCGGTACAATTCTTACAAAGTACGTCCTGTCCTCATTGTAATAATCTTTCGTTTTTGGTGGAGCCCATGAGTCCGCCATAACTATAAACGATCCAAAGATTAAGATAGATGTCAGCCAAATATTTCTCATATAATCGTCTTGTCTTAGTCGTCCGGAAAATGAGCCACAACGGTTAGGCTTGCAGAAGGCGGGCAATTAAAAACCTGCGCCTTCTCCCACGTGATAAAATAAATGAAACGCACTGAACTTTCCTAACGCACACTCCGCCCGCTTTTCTGCAAGCCTGTGTTATGGCCAGTTTGCAACCGAGCTTAGGGTTTTAATGTCGACCGTGCAAAAGAAAAAATGTCAACCGAGAAGCTTTGCGAGCAAGTCGTCCAGCGAAAGAGTTTTGTCGTCCGCCAGAAAGTGTCGTCAATAGTTGTCGCGCGAGAATGGGTCGTCCGATTGCAAATTTTTCCGACACGAGTCGTCAACGAGCTAAAGTGTCCCAAGGAAAACGTCTTAAAAAAGCGTCTTTTCTTAAATTTTCAGTAAGTAGTTTGAAGCAAAGTCCGCGCAATGTTTATGAATTGTCAGCGAGCAGAAAGTCAGTCGTCTACTAATTTGTGGTCAGCGAAATTGGGGACGCACACTCGTCCCGCAAATTGGCCATAACGTGAGTATTTGCGTTCGAGCGGGGCTTCCGAAGCCACGTGCTGTCCCCGACACCGAACGCATTAAAGATACGAAAACGTTGGATTACGCGTCAACCCCGCTTGACGCAAATACATTGTTGCCAGCAGTGCGCTTACTTGAAAATTGAAAAGTCAGTCAGTTGTCGTCTCTGCCAGTATTGCCTGTCTGGCTTCGTCAAACTTTAAAGACTCTCACGTGACTCACTCATCCCTAACACCACTTGCTTTTTTAGAATGCTTGCATTGTATATTTGATAGAATCGAGATGGGTTTTACACCCAAAAACATAATAAATAAATTCCCCATAGCCTTTTTTTTCTGAGTATTCTCCAGGTAGATTGAATATGTACTTCATGTCCTTTTTACAAATGTCACATTTTACAAATTCTCTGGATTGAATCCATTGCAATCCGTCACCGATTCTTATTTGAAATAAAGGCTCATAATAATTTGTCAGAGTAGGTTCGTTGACTAAGATTGAGGTCAGTAAGTCTGCATGTCTGTCCGCAATAAACGACTTTATCAATTTTTTTAATTCTTTGTTTCTTCCAAGCAGATTTCTAGCCGACCAAGTGTTATTTATTTTACCACTTTTTGTAATAACTCTAGGAATCAATACCGGAATAAATTTTGTCTTACCTAGAACTGAATAATCATTTTGATAGTCAACAATCTTTATTTCGATGTCGGGGTTTTTTGGATCTTTACTAAAAGCAATCTTAAATGTTTTTCTTCTCCACTTATTATCTAGTTCTTCTGGAACTGTAATAAATAAATCTCGCTCCTCTGTCACGCCAATTGGGGCTAAGATTGCTCCAGTGTGAGGTTTGTCTGTATACGTTGATATCAATTTGAAAACCTCCATTCTTTCATTTATTGAAAGTCTTTCGAATGCCTCCTTTACTGGCTTTAATTTGGTTTTGTACCTAATTTTAAGGATTAGCAATAACAATCCAATTAAACTGATACCTCCAACTAGAATATATATCAATGTCATTCCTTGCTTTTACTTCGTTAGTTTAAAGTTTTTACTCAACAACAAACCTGTCCACGAAGCCAGCGCATTGCTGGCAACGTTTGTGTTTGCGCAGTGGTGGGCTTTCGAAGCCGCCACTGTCCGCGTGGGCAAACGTTGAACGAAGATAACACTTATAGCTTGCACGTCACCCCACCATTGCGCAAACATTTTGTTGGCGGTAGTACCATCTCTGACTGTTTACTAATCTGCCAGTTCGTTGAGTCTTGGTTGAATGAACCAAACTCCAAGTGGAACCATCCATATTAGAAATGCCTCTACGGCATATTCGTTAATCTTTGCAAGTCGTCCCAATTCAATTGTTTTAAGTGTCTTAGCTGCGAATAACACAGAATAAACCATTAGTCCCAAATAGATTGGAACTCCGGTGAATACTAAGATTAAAAAGTCGTCACCACTCAAAAAATTTTCATTTTCTGTTAACCAGAAAATAAAAATTAAGAGTGTCAGCGCCAATAGAAATGCAACTCTAAATCTCCAAAGTCGGAAGTTGTGTCCAACGGGCAATAGCTTATAGAGTCCATTTGGAATTGTCCAAATCCAGCTAAACACTGTCGAAACAGTTATCATTCCTACTATTACGTCAGCGTACCCAGTTTGTCCGTGTCCAGAAACACCTAAGATGTCAGCCAAGATTGGTACTCCAATCGTCAACAAAAATAATTGCCAGTGTTTAAGTCGAAGAATAAATTTCATTTGTCCTATGTTTTCTCTGTCGAGGTATTACCGCCAACGATAAATGCTTATGCCAGTAGCGGGATTTTGAAACTGCGCCTTGTCCCACAAGCACAAATAAATTTAAGAAAACAAAACGAACTTGCCAACACGTCACCCCGCTATTGCATAAGCACAGTGTTGGCGCCAGTGCTTTCGTCCACTGTCAAAACTTTATTGGAAACGTGAATTGACTCCTGATTGGTTGTCCATCGTCAACTTGAGCAGGTATCATTTTCGGCAACCTTTTCAATACTCTAATGACTTCGTCCTCTTGGTTCTTTGCTCCCTCAATTGTCTCAATTACTTTTATGTCGTCCACGAGACCGTCTTTTCCAATAACGATATTGAGTACAATTCTGCCTGTCTTAAAGTCCTTCTTTCTTGGAGCTTTATATTCTTTACTAAAGAATTCCGAAATCTTAGAATGTGTACATTTTTCTTGTTCTTGATTTGAAGAAATATTTTCGCAACCGTATGCCACAAAGTTTTTTTCTTTTATTTCTTTGTTTGGTCTAGCAAATAAAAATAGCTCTCCATTCACATTCATTCCGACCATTCCAACTCCTCGTTTGTAAAATAAGTTATAGTACGAAGACATCTTATCTTTAATTTCATTTTGAGGTTCGGCTTTTACTTGCAATAAGTTTTTAAACTCACAAAAAGGTGTCGCTAAGAAACTTACAGTGTCTATTATTGTGTATTTCCACGTCTTGTCGTATTTCTCCCAAGTTGTCCCAGGAGTCAGATTATTTACTAGTTCGATTGACTCCGTTTTTTTTTCAGCGTCATAGAAATAAATAACTCCGTTTTCTTCTCTCCAGTAACTCGTTTTAGTCTTTCCGCTGGCATACTCTTCAATCTCTTTTAAATAATACTTGTCACCCGCTTTTAAACTGTCTCCATTAAAATATGATATGTATGATTCTCCACGAGAGAAATACTTAATCTTTGTCCCAACTTTTATTGGCCAATATGTCCCAGTAACTTTCTCGAAACATAAGTCCCCCTGTCCGAATATTGTCCCAGTTGTTAAAATTAGAATTAGTGTCGTAAGTTTTATTTTATTCATTGTCTCACTTTGTCTTAAAAGCATTGGCGCCAACGGTTAGCTTGTGGCAGGTGGGCAAATAAAAACCTTCACCCTTTCCACCGTGATAAAGATAATTAAAGAACTGCAAACTTCAATGACGCACGGTCCCGCCCACTTGCCACAAGCTTTTGTTAGCGGTTCGGGCTTACCGTCTCACTTGTCTACAAATTGATTTCTGTTTTTCCTGATGAAGTCCACTTGAAGTCGTTGCAAGTTTTCCGTCTTATACAATTCGTAAAATTCCGTGTCAAAGTCGTTTAGCGGATTGTCTTCATAAGATTTACTGAATCCTTCAATTGTTCCATCTTGGTGCTTTGTTATTTTATCATTCTCCTTTTCAAAGGTCTTGTTTGCTCTTTCGGTCAGGTCAGCAAATTTATTAGCTCCAATAAGTCTCAAAGCATCTGGCAAGTATTTGTAAAACTGTCCGCTGGAATTAAAGTAAAATTGGTTGTATCCACCATTATTAACTTCTGCTTCTAATAACCAAATCATATAAATAGCTTGTCTTGATTTGTTCCAAGACATTACTGCTTCAAATTCTTTTTCATAGTTGTCCGTTTGCTTTTCAGAAAGATTGTCAAACACTATCTGGAGCAAGTTATCGTCCGATGTTGTGTCAATAACCTGTCCAGTCAATTCTCTATAAATCGGTCTGTTCTTAAATGCGTCAATTGATTTGGCAAGTTGGTCTTCGTCCGCTTTGGATAATTTACGGTCATCTTTCTTTGTCTGTCCCGAACAGCCAAACAAGTCCAAGATTGTCGTTATAAGTCCCATAATTATAATTCGTCTTTTCATTGGTTGTGGTCTTTTAGCCTGACCGCTAACGTTTTCGGGCTTTGCGTTCGGGCGGGTTTCGGAGCACAAAACTGTCAACCTGCACTGAACTTGAATAGAAGCACAAAGTTTCAAGTTTGCACGTCACCCCGCCTGACGCAAAACCCGTGTTATGCGTTCGTATTTATTTTTCGTTTAACCATTTTAGCCAATCGTTTGCTACTTTGTCCCAATTGAATATATTATAATCTGGTTTATTGTCTTCTGTCAATGGGAAAAAGTTGTGTTCTGTGCCAATGTATGCTTTAAAGGTAAAATTCCGTTTGTTTTGTCGGATTATGTCCACTCGCAAAAAGTCGTTATATGGCGAACTCCAATCCTTTGTGCCATAAGTAACTAAAACAGGAATTTTCAATTTTTCCAAATAAGTAATCATTGGTTCAGAAAATTCATAAGTGCCTTTGTAAGTGTCGCCTTGTAAACTACTCATATCATTTTTGTTTGCCACAATGTCCGCCCAATAGTTTATGTTGTCTTCTCCATATTTTGTGCTGTCTGTGTCTGTTTCGTATGCTCTATTCTGTTCAATGATAGACAATATTCTACCCATTGGATTACCACCTGAATAAATTAAATGTGTTACATTTTTTAACTCAATTGCCATTTTTGTCGCAATTGTACTACCTTCTGAGTGGCCTGCAATAACAAGTTGTTTCGTTGATACCCAAGTCTGCTGTTGTAAATATTTTACGATTGCAATGTTTCTCGGAACGTAATAGCTCAATAAATTTCTGTCACTGTAATCTTTTGGGAATTTGCCAGTACTGTCAGCATAAGTGAAATCAGGTTTCAGAAATGTTACATCTGCTATGAGTGGTATGTATGGTTTACTAACAATAACCAAATGATATTTATTAGATAGGCTGTCTGGGTTAAACGGGAAAGTGCCATAAACATCCTTTCCTTGGAACAATATTAACGGTATTGGCAAACTGCCCTGACAAAAAAAGAAGAGTGGTTTAGGAATGTTTTCTTCCCCTTTTTTAGATTTGATTAAAACATCAACGTTATCTGTTTTGTATTTGTAAACAAGATGTTTAAAGCCAAAGTCTTGTGCTGTCTTAGTTTGCCCAAAAGCTGAAAAATATGTCAAAAGGCAAAGTATGTAAATAAGTTTTTTCATTGTCTACTAGTTGTTTTGTAATATGACGCATAACGTTTTGCAGCTACCCGAAGGGCGGGACTTTTACCACAAAACTTGATTTGAAAAACTAATGTTTCATTAACCACAAAACTGTCTTTGGAACACGAAACCCCGCCTTTTGGGTAGGTGCTGTTAGCTGCTGCCCATTCTGTCCTTTGGTTTTTTGAGTTCTGTCGTTACATTATTGCTGTCTAATTATAAGATGCTATGGAATATAGATTTTTGATTGTCATCCTAAACGATTAAGTCAAGCAGTCCACATAAGCCTGCACCAATTATAATTGTCCAAGAAATCCAATCTTTAAACTCATTGTTTTTGTGTTTAAGAAACAAAATATGAAGCCCTAAATGCACAATCATAAAAATATTAAACCCCTTTATAAACGCTTCTATGTCTTGGCTGTGTGTCAGCTGCCAAAATATAAAGTAGAATAAAGGAATATGTGCGAAAACAAATATTATGTGTCCAAGTTTGTCACTGAGCATTGAAAGTCCTGGAAAAATTCGCCATTCTCGGCAACGAATTGCGTCCATTTCGTGCATTGTCAAAAGTGAAAGTCCTAAATAAAAGAATATGTGTCCTGTCATAATATTTTGTCTTATTAATTTTATGTCTTCTCGTGTCTATTTGGGTTGCAGCTAACGATTAGGCTTGCAGAAGGCGGGCAATTGAAAACCTGCGCCTTCTCCCACGTGATAAAATAAATGAAACGCACTGAACTTTCCTAACGCACAGTCCGCCCGCTTTTCTGCAAGCCTGTGTTATGGCCAGTTTGCAACCGAGCTGAAGGTTTTAGTTTCGACCGTGCAAAAGGAAAAATATCCACCGATAAGTTTTGCGAACAAGTCGTCCAGCGAAAGAATTTGGTCGTCCGCCAGAAAGTGTCGTTAAGAGTTGTCGCGCGCGAACGTGTCGTCCGATTGCAAATTTTTCCGAGTCGAGTCGTTAACGAGCAAAAAAAGTCCACAAAGAGAAAAGTTTAAACAAGTGCGGCTTTGATTTTTAAATTTCCGGTCAGTCGTTTGAAGAAAAGTCCGCGTAATGTTTATGAATTGTCAACGAGCAGAAGTAAGTCGTCTACTAATTAGTCGTCAGCGAAATTGGGGACGCACCCTCGTCCCGCAAATTGGCCATAACGTGTGTGTTTGCGCAGTGGTGCGGTTTCGAAGCCGCGTCCTGTCCCCGACACCAAACGTGGAACGAAGATATAAACTTTGGGCTACACGTCAACGCACCATTGCGCAAACATTTTGTTGTGGCCAGTGCTAGTAGTACTCATACTCGTATTTGGAGATTTGTTTCATATTGTCATACGGTTCATACCAAATATTCTCTACTCTGAGATTTTTGTCATTATACGAGGTTATAAACTTTTGAGTCGGTTGTCCATCGATAGAAAACCTGTGTTCCTCAATTTCATTTCCTCTTTCATCATATTTATACTTCGTCACAAAACGTTTGTTCTGGACATTGTCTATCACTGACCACTCAACTATTTGATTGGTTTCATTAAACCAATACTTATTTTGATACTTTAAGTCTCCAGATGGCGACAATAAAACTGATGTATAAGTACGAGCCACCGAATCGTATTGAGATTCTGTCTTGGCAGTTACTTCCCCCTTGTCATTAAAACTAGTAGTTCCATCGTTAGTTGGTTTGTCCTGAATGTCTTTAATTGAGGATAGTTTTCCGTTTGTGTCGTAATACTTAACTTTTATTAATTTGCCGTTGTCGTCATATTCATACATCAGAGTCTGACGAATTTGTCCAGAACCATTTTTACTTGTCATTTTCGTTTCCAACCCTTTGTCATTGTACTCAGTTTCGTTTATGATTGTCATGTTTGGGAAATATGTACTACTCTTAACCGATTTACCTTTTTTATTATAAATCTCCTCACTTCTTAACTGTCCCTTTTTACTTACTTTCCCTTTGTAATCAACAGGATATACATACATTCTTACAATCCTTACTCCTTGATTGATTCTATTTTGCTTTACCCTGTCATTTCGCTCTTTGAACGGGTCAATATTTTGTCCGAAGACGTCCAGAAAAAATAAACTCAGAATGATAAATAGTCCGTTTCTCATATGATAACTCAGTCGCTCTTTAGCATTGGCCACAACGCTAAAGTTTGCGTCAGGGCGGGAATTAAAACCCGCGCCCTGTCCGCAAGATAAATGAACTAAAAAAACGCGAACCTTACAAGTCACACGTCCGCCCCGCCTTGCGCAAACTTATTGTTGTGCACAGTTTTTTAATACTCGATTGTTAATTTTAAGCCCGCAAAATACTCTCTGTGTCCTTGTTTGTTATTGTCAAATGTAAGCGTCATTCCATAGTCCTCTGAAACAGTAAAGTCAATATTTGATTCTTCGCTAAAAAAGTTAAGATACTTGTCTGTCTGCGAGTTTTTGTAATTGAAATTCACTTTCGTCAATCTCTTTATTCCGTTCTTATGATTTTTTGGTTCTTTTTCGTTTTTCTTTTGTCCCTTAAACGGCAGTCTAAAAGTCCATGGTAGCTGAGGTTGATTCTCATTTCTAAGAATTTCAATTGTCATACCGTTTGGAAAATAGTCCGGCTGATATTCAAATGAATTTTCAAACAGTCCGTTATTGTCGTCACTTTTTACGATGCAAAGTCCGTACGGTGAAAACTGGTTTCTTTTATAGTCAGCGCGTTGCCAAAGTCCAATAGGTTTAACTAAGTCACTTTTTATTTCTTGCTCGTTGTGAACCCAAAGTATTTCCAGGAAGAAATTGTCAAAGTAAAACTTTCTATTTGTAGTTCCTTGTCCCACGTGAACTCTATTGCTGCCCTCAACGAGTCCAAACTCTACAAGTTTGTCAGCAATTTTGCCGTTGTCGTCTGTGAATATAAAAATGTGGTCAATGTCCATTTATAGTTAAGTCTACTCGTCAATAAAAAATTGTGCACAACGTTTGGCTTGTGGAAGGCGGGCAGTTAAAACCTTCGCCCTATCCAATGTGATAAAGATAAATAAAGAACTGCAAACTTCAATGACGCACAGTCCCGCACGCTTGCCACAAGCTTTTGTTATGTGCTGTAACTTCTTGTCTTTAGTCATGGCTAACAAGAGTCTCAATTTTTTTCTTTGTCCGCGAAAAATAGATCATAGAGCCGCCTTCATCACAGTCGTAACAAGCGATGTCCGCTACTACTATTGTCGTGTCAGACAATATTTCTTTCAATACAGTTTTGTCCACGTCATCCCATCCGTTAAGTTGTTCTAAAACTTCTTTCGTCACAAAAGTCCCATCGAAAAAATGATCAATTCTCTTTTTTATATGTCGATCATACTGCTTTTGAGTCAATGACATTTTATATTTTTTTAGATACTGATCATATGAACCTTGCTCAGCAGTAGGAACAGAATCCGGCACAAAAACTCCTCGAGTAAAATAAAATGAATCAAAAACTTGCTCATAAATCACAACACCTTCACTAGTAATGATTTTAAAATCGGATTTTGAGTTGTTAATTAAACCAGGATAAATTGTGAGCTGGAAAATGTCCTTTGTTTTGTTTTCAGAGAAGTAAAAAGATTTTGAAATTTCTAAAGTATCATTTAACTTGTACTTCAAATCTTCTCTGGAATCATCGTATTTTAAGCTACCACCCGCATTGATATTTGAACTGTCCTGCTGAATTGTGTCAGCCGTATTTTTTGAATCATTATTTGTTTGTCCACCACAGCTGGTTAAAAGAAGGCTTACTGCAGCAACACGTAGATATTTCATACTCTTTATTTTATAGGTGGTCGGTTATAGCACATAACGCTAAAGTTTGCGCAGGGCGGGAATTTAAAACCTGCGTTCTCTCCCACATGATAAAAGAACTAAATAACCACCGACTTTGCAAGCCACACGTCCGCCCCGCCTTGCGCAAACTTGTTGTTGGCGGGTCGTTGTTACCTCCTTTTCCTTTTATAATATTGAATAAAGGCCTCCGTGAAGTCTTTACAGTCGTCACAATAAAGTATTGATTTCTTGTCAGGCGCGCAAACCAAATGATTGTCGTAGGAGAATTGTTTTAATTCTTTCATGATAACGAGTTTGAGATTTATTTCGGTATTCTCCCTCGTCCTCTCTATTTCTCTTTTTGCGTAATCTTGAAAATCTCCGATCTTCTTTTGAAATTCATTTACTTTGTCCTCTAACTTCCTCTTGAAACTTGAGTCGGACATTAAGGTCTGAGGGTAATCACCATCAAAATATTTTTTTATATCGTAAGCTAGAGAGGCAAGAGTGTCATTTAATTGCTTTGTTCGTTCACCAACTTCTCTTTGTCCAGCAGCATATTGAGGGAATATCATTTTAGCTTTTTCGTAGTCGATGTAGCCCTGACCTGTCTGTCCATTGACGATCTGTCCAAATAGCAGTCCTAAGATTAATAGTTTCATCTTCATTTTTACAATGCCCGCCAACGGTTAGGCTTGCAGAAGGCGGGCAATTAAAAACCTACGCCTTCTCCCACGTGATAAAATAAATGAAACGCACTGAACTTTCCTAACGCACACTCCGCCCGCTTTTCTGCAAGCTAGTGTTATGGCCAGTTTGCAACCGAGCTTAGGTTTTAATATCGGCCCTAGCAAAAGAAAATATCGTCCACCGAGAAGTCTCGCGAGCAATTCGTCCAGCGAAAGAGTTTGGTCGTCCGCCAGAAAGTGTCGTTAAGAGTTGTCGCGCGAGAATGGGTCGACCGATTGTAAATGTTTCGGAGTCGGGTCGTTAACGAGCAAAAAAAGTCCACAAAGAAAAAAGTTTAAACAAGTGCGGCTTTGATTTTTAGATTTCCGGTCAGTCGTTTGAAGAAAAGTCCGCGTAATGTTTATGAATTGTTAGCGAGCAGAAGTCAGTCGTCTATTAATTTGGCGGCACCGAAATTCTGGAGGAGCACTCGTCCCGCAAATTGGCCATAACGTTTGTGTTTCTGCAGTGGTGCGCTTCCGAAGCCGCGTCCTGTCCCCGACACCAAGCGTTGAACGAAGATATAAACTTTGGATGACACTTCACCGCACCATTGAAGAAACATTTTGTTGGCGGCTGCTGGCATTGATTTTCAACATCGTCTACGAAGTCGAAACTTGTCCACTGTGAATAAACTTGTAACGAAGTTTTTCTCGAAATATTTCTTGTCTGTCTGCGAAATTGAATTTACTTACATGTTGAGATATGTCCGCAAAGCCATTTAATGCAGTTCAATCTTTACTATAAAATTTGGGTGAGAATATTCTGCTTGTCCACTTTCATAAATTTGTTGAGCGATTTCTATAGACTCAAAACCTGTCGCAACATTTTTAACTTTAAAATATTGAGTAGAATACTTTGCATTAATCAATTCCAGATTCTTTGTCTCGGCATAATCTTTAAAGTCAGATTCCGAAACAATATTCTCGTCATGCTTTGTTAGAACTTCACTTAAAACAACAAAATATGAATTTGGGTCGTTCTCATTTGTGTAAAATATTGGGGTAGCTGAAAATATTTCATCGTCTTTGTTTAATTCTTTTAAGTAATCATTGACTTGAGTGCAGTCAGTCAAGGTTTCATTGATTCTTCCCCAAATTTCATGGTAGTTATTGTTACCTGCTTTGGTGCTATTGGTTATGAAGGGATATTTACTCAATATAGAATCTGCTAACCCTTTTGTTACTTCTTCTTGTTTAAACACAATATAAATCTCGGACAATGATTGTTTTCCAAGATATATTTTCCCTCCTCCCGAATAGTAGAAATTTCCATTGTCTGCGCATAATCTAATTTTTGATTTCGGTTCATCTTTTTCACATGAGATTAATAGTGTAAATCCTATGGTTGCGAATATGAAGAATACACGTAATCTTTTCATTATTTCTTTTTTGTCGTTAGACACACATTATTGTCAAATGGTTGTTAACCCTTTCAATTTTACGTCACGAAGCTAATTCTTTCAGTTTAACGCTCTCTTTTTGCTGTGCGCGCCAGTTGCCGCCAACGTTTAGCTTATTGCTGGCGGGCAATTAAAACCTACGCCCTGTCCAACGAGATAAAGATAAATAAAGAACCACAAACTTCAATGACGCACAGTCCCGCCCGCTTGCAATAAGCTTTTGTTGGGCGCTGGCCATTATCACTTGGTCTTTATTCCTTGTCCAATCTGAAATGATTCAAAGTGAGCAATATAAATTATCCAGTCCCAGTTCTTATGAATAACAACAAGGTCGTCCGATGAAGGATAAAAGAAGTCGTCCCAATTGTCTGTAAATGTTTTCAAGTCGATTAAAAGAGTATGTTGCGCTGAAAACCAAGTCAACACAATGTTGTCATTTGTTTGCGCTAATTCTTTCAATCTTTTAGTTACCGAGTCGTAATTGTCGGCAAACTCTATTGTTTCAAAAGTATCGAACCTGTCCTTGTTAAGTGCGTAGTCCGTAATAAAATTGCCCGTATTAAGTCTGTCCCAAATTAAACTCGCTGCTGCTTCGTCAATGACTTTGATTTTGTTTAGGACGTCTAACTTGTCGTCAAAACGCCAGTAAATGTGCGGCTTGTCAAAGGTTATATGTTTCTCTAAATCGTTTATCACTTGTCTGTCCTTAACGGCTTGCGCCCAACGACAAATGTTTGCGTCAGTGGCTGGATTAAAAGTAAATAATTGTCGAACGAAATAAAAACAAACTATGAAAAACAAAACTATGATTACCGATTCACCCAGCCATTGCGCAAACATGGTGTTATGGGTTAGTGCCGCCTTGCACAAAATTAAGCACGGATGGCTTGGCGTTGGTCAGCGAGGTGGAAAGCGCGGCCATGCCATTGGTGCGGATTCGAAGCCTGAAAAACAATGGAAAAAAGTTTATGAATTTGTCAATAAGGATGATTATGATAATGAATTTGGCTGGGTTGTCGAATACGGATTTTATTCAATTGAAGAATACTTTTTTTTGAAAGGTCGGACTATTCAGTTTGAGCTGGATTCTTTCCTTGGCCAAGGAAATCAAGCAGCAAGTCAGAACTTTTCGGAAAAGTCATTCTTATAAAACCATTTTTTTCATCTTCACTTTTAAAGTCAGCGTTTTGTAAGTAGAAAAGGATGAAGTCACCATATTCTTTAATGATGTCATTATATTTTGGAATTATTTGTCGCTCAAGAACAGCACCCCATTCCTTTCCTAATTTATTATTTGTATCTAAAATTAGACGTCTTCTAAAGGCTTCGTTTTCTTGTTCCATTAACTTCTTTTTTGTTTCCAATAATTTTAAAACATTGTTAGGCTCGATTATCTGCGTTAACTGCTTAAAAAGTGTCGTGTATTTTTCTAATTCATTTAGTTTTTCTGATTGGTCTTTGATGATTTGTCGTTGGTGTCTAACCATATAAATTAACCAACTACTGCCTATTAGCGAGGTCAAAATGTTTATGATGATAAGAATTTCCATATTTTTTATTTACTTTTTTAATAGTCTTTCTTGTGCGTCTGCAAAGGTTGGCTCTTTTGCTTGCTTTGGTGTCGCGTGGCATTTGCGCGGCAAGCAAATGTGCCAATGCGCGCTGGTCTGTCCCCGTGCGCTGGCTTGCCTTGCATGTGCGTTGGCACGTGTCCGTCCGCGGGGGCAAGGCAACTCTGCGGGCAGTCAGGCGGCATTACCCATAACGACAAGTGTTTATGACGGCTGCGGCTTTCGAAGCGCATAACTGTCCCACGTGCCGGAACGAAATATAAAAACTAAACTTCAAATAAACACGTCACCCGCAGCTGGCATAAACACAATGTTGGCAGTAGTTGTTATTTCTCGTTCAAATATTTTTCTATAAAGTCGTTCATTATTTTTCGTTCAGTTGTCGTTGCGTCATCGTCCATGCTGCTATGATTTATTTGTGTTTGTTGAATTACTATTCCATATTTTATTTGCTCGTCAATAGTCGGTAAAACTTGTTCGTCTGCTGGAAAATCGTTTGAGCGTAATGTGTAAACTTTAGGTTTAGAAATTCTTGGCAAGGGCATTCTTCTATTGTCCATTGAAATAATTTTATATGCCAACTCTGGATGTTTGTGAGCAAATAAAACTGTCATATCGGCTCCATTAGAATGTCCAATTAAAGTTAGGCGTTGATAGTCTAAATCAGGCTTTATCTCTTTCATTTTTTTTAGCACAAACAAAATGTTTTCAGCACCTCTTTCCCAATTTGATCTTCTTGTTATTTGCAAATTCCCGTCCATTGGCAAAAGTTCATCTGTCGGCAATTCGTGTTGAATGCTTACAACATAATACCCTTTTGATGCTAAATTTTCTGTCAAGTAGGAGTAACACAAGTTGTCGCCACCTTTATTTTGTCCGTAGCCATGGCTAAAAATAACAACTTGCTGATTTTTAATTCTCTTGTCAGGTTTAGGTTGGAAAAACGCAACAGGTATTTTTCTGTTACGAGAATTGTCAAACATTTCTAAACTGTCCAACCTGAAGTCATATGTTTTTGTGTCTAAATGTAACGTTGATGAAGGTTTATTTGTCAAGCAACTTGTCAGGAGTAGAGTTACTGAAAAAATAAAGAAAATTTGTTTCATTTAATATTTGTCCTATGTCAATGCGGTCGGCTCGTTACAATTACTGCCAACGTGAGTATTTGCGTTCGAGCGGGGCTTCCGAAGCCACGCGCTGTCCCCGACACCGAACGCATTAAAGATACGAAAACGTTGGATTACTCGTCAACCCCGCTTGACGCAAATACATTGTTGGCACTCGTTTCTTTCACCGTCCCAGTTTAAAATACTCAAAATCGTTTCCAACTAAAGTTCTTGGGTAGGCAATATATTTCGAGTATTTTATGTCCTCTAAATTTAAAAATTAAGTATTGGTCGACAGGCTCGGATTTAAAACCTCTTAGACTCTGTTCAACAATATAGATGTCATTTATTTCAGTCTTTCCCAGAATTGTAATTTCTCCGCTCATTTCTTTGGATTTAAATGCGTCTAAGTGAGTTTTTTCTATTTCTGATTTTGACTTTTCCCTAATCATGTCTGGAAATGCTACTATTTTGGCTGAGTCGTCAAAAAGAGCTACAAATTTTTCTATGTCCCTCTTGTTAAATGAGTCAACATACTCTTTAATAATGTCATCTTTACTTTGTCCGAATGCAAACATTGTCAGTGTTAGAAGTGGAGCCAATGTAAAACTAGTCTTCATGTAGTATTGTCGTAATTGTTCCTTGTCCAGAAATGAGTGCCAACGTTTGTGTTTCTTCAGTGGTGCGCTTGCGAAGCCGCGTCCTGTCCCCGACACTAAACGTGGAACGAAGATATAAACTTATAGCTTACACGTCACCGCACCATTGAAGAAACATTTTGTTAGCGGCCGGTTTTAAACGTCACCAATTCCGTTCTCCGTCCGTAGTTTAGTCTGGCGTTAATTGAGTCAGTCGTTGCACCTAGTATTTCTATTCCTTTTATTTCTCCGTCCCTGTATTCTGTTTTTCCAATTTCTTTTTCAGTCAGCCAGTTCTTTTCAATCAAAATAATTTGTCGGGGAGCCATAGGTCCGCTATTATTCCTTAATTCAAACTTGTGGTCTTTGTAGTAAGTCTCAGGTAATATTAATGAAACCAAAAATGGACTTGCAAACAATACAAACATTATCCTGTCAATGAGAAATGTTGTCGCTGCGATTAGTGGATAGAACAAGTAAGTACCGAAGTAAATTTTAGCCAAAATAGTTCTTCCTTTAAATAAGGCAAAAAATAGTCCACCGCTGATAAATAATCCCCAGAAAACAATTCTGTCGAAATATATTCCCCTGAAAGTCAGTCCGCCTGTCGTGAGTAATATTATCTGAATGATAGTCAGTCCCACGAAAACAATGTGTCCGCGTACCAAAATGGTTCTGAAAGTTGTCGGCCAGTCCTTCTTAACGAAATTCAACACTAATGTCGTTACGTAAATTAGTCCAAGTACAATTGCTGTCTCCATAAAACTGGCCGCTAACGTAAATATTTGCGATCGGGCGGGAATTTGGAACTGCGTCCTGTCCCACACACCGAATGGAATTAAGATAACAAAACTTTGAACCACACGTCAACCCCGCCTGGCGCAAATATATTGTTATAAGCCGTTTTTAGTTAATTGTTTGATGTATATTTTTTTTGTCGGCTTTGATTGAGAAAGCTCATGTTCAAGTTGCAAGTCCATGTCCTGCGCGAAGTCCCAACCAGTCGTGATTGACGGACGAAAAAGATAACCTCTCCCGTCAGGATTACTATTGTCATATTCAAATTGAGTATCTAAGTTACCTATCAGTTCATTTAAATTTAGGTAGAGTGTGTAATAAAAGTCAGGCATGTGCCAGTAGACTTGCGTCTCCTCAAACCAAAAACCTCCAAATGATTTCACAAGTACTTCCGCATTTCTAAAATCGTCAAGGACTGGTTTTTCTCTTTGATTAAGTCTAGTTGTCGCAATTAGATTGCAACCACTTTGAGCATCTTTATCTGCTTCAATTACAACAGCACCTCCATAATTTCCGTTTTTCAACTTGAAAGTCAAGCAGTCACCCGCCATAAATATTGCACTTTTAACTTTTGTCTTTACACGGGGCTTTGGCCTTGGTCTGTCGGACTTTAGTTTTTGTAGGAATTTATCAAGGGCAATTTTTCTTTTTTGTAGGTCTTTCTCAGTTACACCATTTGTTTTCCATAAAATTAAATCAGCACCTGATTCAATAATATTTTCAACAGTCAAAAGCACATTGTTATCAAGTGATTTTGTTTCCCATTGAGCTAAAGCAAGTGCAAACCAAAAATCATTTTTCTCTTCCTCGATGTTTAAAAGCTCAGCATAGTCAGACATTATTTCTTTCGAGATATCGTCAGGCTTGCCGCCTTTGTTATACTTGTCAAAAAACTCGTGATAGACGTCTGCAAACGAATCACTGTCTCGAATTGCTGTTCCCCAACTTCCCATGTTCGGTCTGGTCAAAATGGCTTATAACGTAAATATTTGCGATCGGGCGGGAATTTGAAACTGCGTCCTGTCCCCGGCACCAAACGGAATAAAGATAACAAAACTTTGAATCACACGTCAACCCCGCCTGGCGCAAATATATTGTTGTGGGCAGTGTTTTCTGTCAACTCCTTAATATTCTAGTCTTTTACTACTGTCGTGTTTGATAAATGGTCGTGAAACCCGTTGGCCATGAAAAAATATGAAACTCGGTCAAACGGTATGAGTCGACAAGCTGTTCGTCTAATTATGTCACCAGTCTCTGGCTTTTTACCGTCTGTCATTATTACTTTAGTCTTTGTGATGAATTTTGCAATTGTCTTTTGATACTTAGTTTCCATGAAAACATAATAACCGAAATAGGAAACTGCTAACAATAAATATCCAAGAAGATTTTGATCAGAACCTTTCAGCCAAGGGTCAAAGAGAAAGCCAATTATTGTTATAAATATCAACCATACAAATGTGTCAATAACAAAATGCAGAAATCTCGTTGGCAAGTTTACCTTTTTACTGTCGATTTGTTTTTGTTCGTCCGCGAGTTTAGTAATAACAGTCTTTAGTTCCTCAATTTTTTGAACGTCAATGTTCCTTTTTCCTATTTCTTTTTCGGCTGCCTCAATTGCCGTTGATTGATACCCGTCTCTGTCAACAGTCACTATTTTTACAAGCTCTTCATTTGTCCGCTTGGACATTATCTCTGTAAAATTGTTTTCCATTCTCTATCTTTTTTTAAACTCCTGTCAGTCGCAAAATATTGCCCACAACGTGAGTATTTGCGTTCGAGCGGGGCTTTCGAAGCCGCGTCCTGTCCCCGACAGCGAACGCACTAAAGATACTAAAACGTTGGATTACGCGTCAACCCCGCTTGACGCAAATACATTGTTGTGGGCTGCCGCATTTATCCCTCTCTCCATATAACCCAGTGGCCAGAGGAATTGTCGGCATGAAGTACTCCGTCTTCGTCCTCTTGAAGCATTGGTATTTCCCATTCACCCTTAAATTTTTTGTCGCTGTCGTCAAACTTGCCGTTGTAGTGTACAACGGTTGGGTTTTCGCTCTCTATGGAAACCAACTGATTATTTTCGTCTAGGTAGTGTTCTAGTGTGTAGTACTTTGTGAATTCAATCTCGTTACCATTTTGTCGCCCTTTTATTACAATGTCGTCATCAATTCCACCAAACTTTGCTTCTTCGAAAATTCGTCCAACAAACTCATATATGCCTCTTTCAATTGTTAGGCGAAATGGTATTCTCTGTTCTTTGTCCCAGTCGTTATAGCCATTGTCAAATGTATAATAGCCAATCCAGTCTCCCTTTATTTCAATACTTTCCATCTCAACAAGTAGTTCCTTGGTTCGTTAGTCGTTAGTTGTCTGATGCGGTTGCCCACAACGTGAGTATTTGCGTTCGAGCGGGGCTTCCGAAGCCACGCCTTGTCCCCGGCAACGAACGCACTAAAGATACGAAAGCGTTGGATTACGCGTCAACCCCGCTTGACGCAAATACATTGTTGTGTGCTGGCCCGTCAACTTAAACTAGTTTCTTGTCTTAAGAATTCTTTGATAAGTCTGTTGTCGTCCTTTATCAAATCTGTCCAATGTATAGAAATAATGTATTCAATAAGTTCGTCAACCGTGTCGCAGGGAAGTCTGTTCCTTTTGAAAATAAACATGAAATATGAAATCGGTATGCCTGTCAACGTGATAATAATTCCAATTATCGGAAGATCCCAAAGTACGACCATAAAACGAAAGTACTTTGTCACCAAAGTAAAGACCAATAAAGAAACACAAACCAAGTAAAATGCAACGATGTAGTTAAGAAACTTAGGCATTTTCATCATCGGCATTGGCAACCCAATACTATTCAATTCTTCCCAGTCGGTTTGAATAGTCTTAGCACTTAAAATTGTTTTTAATTCTGTGTCCCGTGTGATCTTTATATTTCTTTTGGCAAAGAATGTCTCTAGTCGTTTATAAAGCGTCAGATAAAGAGTCAATCTTAGTTCTCTTTCAGAATCTAAAATCTCAATATTTGATAGATTCGCCTCGTTATTGTCGTAAGTGACGTTCTTGTCCATGTAACTTATCTGTCAAAAGGGCTTGCACACAACGTGAATATTTGCGATCGGGCGGGAATTTGAAACTGCGTCCTGTCCCCGGCACCAAACGGAATAAAGATAACAAAACTTTGAATCACACGTCAACCCCGCCTGGCGCAAATATAATGTTAGTGGCAGTTCTATTGTTCTTCAATTAATTTAAAGTTGTCGTCCAGAGTCACGACCTTACCAATTTTGCAGTCCTTTATCTGGCTTAGATAGTCTTTCAAGATTTGGGAATATTTATCTTTCTCGTCAGTACTTAAAGATGTCACGTCAGCAAGTTTGTCAAGTACCTTATTTTCGTCAAGGTCAACTCCGGTGTAAATTACCAGTCCAAAGTCGTAAACCATCTTACTCTTAATTCCAATCAGTCTACTTTTGTCGTCAAACACGTCAGGAATTAGAAATTCGCTTTTGCATTTCTGTCCATTTATTTTCTTGTCGGTATGGATAAACTTCTTTGTCATAGAGTCTCACTTTTGGAGCAGGCTAAATTGCCACTAACGTTTGTGCTTCTGCAGTAGCGCGCTTTCGAAGCCGCGTCCTGTCCCCGACACCAAACGTTGAACGAAGATAACACTTATAGCTTACACGTCAACGCGCTATTGCAGAAGCATTTTGTTGCCGGCAGTTTTTCACTCCTTGCTATAGTCTCCAGGTTTGTTGTCTCCGAACGTCTTCATTTTCTGAGGAGATATTTTGTCCGTCACTTTGTGATTGTCCTTAAAGAGGAATTGAATCATTATTGGGTAGCCAAATCTTTCATTTTGACTTACTAAATCTCCGTCCTCAAAATCGTATATATTGAAAGTCCAGTAATTATGGTTTTCATGTCCTTTTAATGTCATTGTCACGATTTCGAATTTGTTATCATTGTCAAAGTCACGCTCGGTCATATGAACTCCCATTTTGTCCATGTAGGATATTTTTGTAAAAAGTCCGTCACCTTTTTGAAATAAGTAAATGACCCTTTCATTCAATGATGCAAGTCCGTTACCCATATAAGGAATCAACAATTTAATATCCGTTTGATTGTCCCCGTTAACGTCCAGAGTCCTTATTGAATTATGTGGTACATTCATGTCCGTGAAGAACATTGGCTCAAATGTTTTTTGAATCTGTTTTTTGTTTCTAAATATTCTTATGTAAGAACTGTCCCACTTAGCTTCGAAAGATGTTAGTTGAATTGTTAGGGAGTCTTTATTAGCGAAAAAGTTGGGAATCGTCAGTGTGAAATCTATTTTGTCAGTCCTTTTGTAAACTTTCCAGTCCTTAAACTCTGCGAATTTTATTTTTTGATATTTTTCGAATGGATATTGCTCTTGTCCGAGTGAAAGAGTCGTTGTCGTTACGAATATAATTGTTAGCAGTCTCTTCATTAAAAATTGCCGGCAACGGTTAGGCTTGCAGAAGGCGGGCAATTAAAAACCTACGCCTTCTCCCACGTGATAAAATAAATGAAACGCACTGAACTTTCCTAACGCACACTCCGCCCGCTTTTCTGCAAGCTAGTGTTATGGCCAGTTTGCAACCGAGCTTAGGTTTTAATATCGGCCCTAGCAAAAGAAAATATCGTCCACCGAGAAGTCTCGCGAGCAATTCGTCCAGCGAAAGAGTTTGGTCGTCCGCCAGAAAGTGTCGTTAAGAGTTGTCGCGCGAGAATGGGTCGACCGATTGTAAATGTTTCGGAGTCGGGTCGTTAACGAGCAAAAAAAGTCCACAAAGAAAAAAGTTTAAACAAGTGCGGCTTTGATTTTTAGATTTCCGGTCAGTCGTTTGAAGAAAAGTCCGCGTAATGTTTATGAATTGTTAGCGAGCAGAAGTCAGTCGTCTATTAATTTGGCGGCACCGAAATTCTGGAGGAGCACTCGTCCCGCAAATTGGCCATAACGGTTAGGCTTGCAGAAGGCGGGCAATTAAAAACCTTCGCCTTCTCCCACGTGATAAAATAAATGAAACGCACTGAACTTTCCTAACGCACAGTCCGCCCGCTTTTCTGCAAGCCTGTGTTATGGCCAGTTTGCAACCGAGCTTAAAGTTTTAGTGTCGACCGTGCAAAAGAAAACATTGTCAACCGAGAAGTCTCGCGAGCAAATCGTCCAGTGCAAGATTTTTGGTCGTCCGCCAGAAAGTGTCGTTAAGAGTTGTCGCGCGAGAATGGGTCGTCCGATTGCAAATGTTCCCGAGACGGTTCGTCAACGAGCAAAAGTGTCCCCAAGGAAAACGTCTTAAAAAAGCGTTTCCTTGATTTTTTAAATCTTCTGTCAGTCGTTTGAAGGAAAGTCAGCGCAATGTCTATGAATTATCAGCGAGCAAAAGTCAGTCGTCTACTAATTTGTCGTCACCGAAATTTCGGATGCACACTCGTCCCGCAAATTGGCCATAACGTTTGTGTTTGCGCAGTGGTGCGGTTTCGAAGCCGCGTCCTGTCCCCGACACAAAACGTGGAACGAAGATATAAACTTTGGGCTACACGTCAACGCACCATTGCGCAAACATTTTGTTGGCAGTAGTTGGTTCATACACTAATCTTTTTCAATTGAACCAACTCTGTCACCGTCCCTCGTTTATCAATGTCCCAGTTGTAAGCATGTTCGCAATCTTTAACTTTTAATTCTTTTCCATTATTGTCCGTCTGTGTTTTTGAAGTTTTTGCTACTTTAAAATCGTTGTCGTAAAGTTCAATTATCGTTTCAATAACTGCTCCGTCAGTACAGTCCACGTTGAAATAAGAGAGTCTTTTCTCAAATGCTATTAGTTTTCCGTTGTCTCCGAAGTAGTGTTTTAGTCCCAAAGACCAATCTCCACTTTCGCTTGTCGGAAACTCTCCAAGGTAAATAATCTGTCCGCGTTGGTTTTTCAGAATATTGTAAGTCGTCTCAATGTCGTCTGGCCAATTTTGTTCAATTACTTTTATTAAGTCTGTCTGTCCCGTTACCTTAACTAAAACGACTAACTTATTTTTGTCGTTCGCTATCTTGTTTTCAATTTCAATTCTTTCCTTTTCGAGTTGGTCAGTAAGTGTCCGCTGTCCACAGGAAAAAGTTAAAAACGCTATGAATATTATTGTTGTGTATCTCATGTGTCCCGAACCAATTACTGCCAACGTTTTCGGGCTTGGCGAAGGTGGCGATTTTCACCACAAATGTTGATGCGGAGAACTAAACTTTGATTAACCACAAATGTGTCTGCGGAGCACTGAACCGCCACTTTTGCCAAACCCGTGTTATAGCCAGTGCTTCTCTGTCGGTTTAGTTTTATTGTCATACTTGTGCTACTGGTTGTTTAAGTAAAACACTTGGTGTATTGTCTTGCAATAATTCAATCGCTTCTGTCATTTGTGTTACCCAATTCGGAACATTGTCGGCTGTTAAAATATTTTGTTTGATGTGTTTGTAGAGTTTCAAACCTTTT
The DNA here is from genome assembly GCA_025370075.1 of Chryseotalea sp. WA131a. Taxonomy (NCBI): domain Bacteria; kingdom Pseudomonadati; phylum Bacteroidota; class Cytophagia; order Cytophagales; family Chryseotaleaceae; genus Chryseotalea; species Chryseotalea sp. WA131a. Next base: position 280,761 of record CP073016.1, read on the forward strand.
TTTGCTGTTGCTATTCCTAAGTTTTCATTCAATGTGTCTAAAAAGCCAAGATGTTTTTCGTGAACTAAATTATCTGGAAAGTCTGCGGTTAAACCAAATAATGAAAGTAATGCTTGATTTTTGAGAATTGTGTCTCCTTCGTCAGCTGTTCCAACGTGTTGGTGGTCACCGTCAAAAATTACAAAGCAAGGAATGCCAAACTCTGTGTATAGTCTGTAAAATCGGTCTAATTCACTTTTGTCTCCGCAACGAACTATGGTTATGCCTTTACCAATATAGTCGTAGCCGATTTTTTCAAAAAAGTATGGAAGTAAAAGTGTTTCGCTTTGTCCTTCAACTAAGATTATTTTTTTAGCAAAAAATGCTTCATTAGCTTTTTGAGTGTCGCCAGTTTCTTCATAGGCATTTTTGTAATGAAGCATAATTTCATCGTCTGATGAAACAATGTTTTTTCTTACGGCTAAGTCTTCTACGAATGACTGAGGTTTTGAGCATCTTACATACGTTCCATCTGTTGCGTTTTTGCGAACAATGAATATTTCATTAAATCTACCGACATTTAAAAAGTCGGGGGAATGTGTTGTAAAGAATATTTGTGTCCCTGCCTCTGCTAATTCACAAAGAACTTTATAAAAATTTCGTTGAGCTTGAGGATGAAGAAATAGTTCTGGCTCGTCTATAAATAATGGTGTGCTATTTTGAAGTTTGATTTGTGAATATGCTTTTAATATCGCTATTGAAATTGATGCTTGAACACCCATTCCAAGATTGGAAGCCTGAAAGGATAGGTTTGTATCATTCTCGCAAATTACGAGTTGAAGTGTCCTGAAAAAATTCCAAGGGTCATAAAGATTTAAGTCAACTTTTAGTTCATTCTCAGGTCGGTTTAATTGTTTAGCTGTTTCCTTTTGAAGAGTTTCAATGAATTTCTTCATTACTTGTATTCCATTTTGGTCTTCAACTGTAAACAGTATTTCGTCCCTTATCTTTTCAATTTCCGTCTTAAAAATATCAGTCTTTTTTTGAACTTCTCCAGTTTCTTCGTTCACTACTTCTTGTTGCTTAAACATTTGGTTTATGTCAAGAAGAATACGTCCCATTAATGACCACCTGTTTGAAGGTGAATAATCTAAAATTGACCTATCAACTCCGAGATATGCAGAACAATATTTTTGTCTTTCAATGTCTGTAATGTAATTTGCTGATAAGTTTAGCCCTGATTTTTGATTTTGTCTTTGGTCAATCCAATTTTCGGCAAGTTGTAAATATTTTCCATCGTCAAAACACAATGTGATTTTTATGTCGTTAGAAGTGTCGCCCATAAAATGGTCCTGCGGAAGTGTCGAGTTGAAAGAAGGGTAAACGGGTCCAAGCGACCAGTTAATTGCGTCAAAAATATTGCTCTTACCGACACTATTCTCTCCAATGAAAGCATTTATTTTTGACGAACAGGCAATGTCAATATGCTTGACGCTCTTAAAATTTCTGATTACAATTCTTTCTATTTTCATTGTCGGTGTCGTCTTTTAGCATTGGCTATAACGTGAGTATTTGCGGTCGAGCGGGGCTTCCGAAGCCACGCGCTGTCCCCGACACCGAACGCAATAAAGATACGAAAACCTTGGATTACGCGTCAACCCCGCTTGACGCAAATACATTGTTGTGCGTCCGTAGTTTATATTCTCAAATGTTGTTTAAAAAGTCGTTCAAGTTCGTTCAGTTTTACTTCGTCAAAGTCCCCGACCGATTCGTATGGGAAGTCGTCTCCCGAGGTCGTATTCTCTAACGAGATAAAGTAATGGTCCTCTTGTTTGTTTTAAGTCGAAATATAGAAAAGGTACTTTTCCGAGTTGTCAGAAAGTCCTATTGCACATAAGTCTGCGTCCCAATAGTCTCTGATTTTAAAACAGTCGTCACCAAATTTGTCAAAAAGGTATTTTACAATTTCTAAAATTCTGTCGTCCTTTTGTAAATCTTTATAGCTCATGTCTAAGTAGTCCGGAAACTATGGCGCACAACGTTTGTGTTTATTCAGTGGTGCGCTTTCGAAGCCGCGTCCTGTCCCCGACACAAAACGTTGAACGAAGATATAAACTTTGGGCTACACCTCACCGCACCATTGAAGAAACATTTTGTTGTGCGTTCGTTGCCTCTCTCAGTACTTATTCAACCACTTTAAGTAATCCGTCCAGTCGTCCAAATACGCGTTCTTTTCTTCAACCTCGTCCATATCGTCAAAGTCGTCCTTGTAAGTCCTTGGATACTCGGCCTGCATTATAACGTCCCGAAAGTCGTTGTTACACACTTCTATTAATGAGTCAATCTTGGTCAAGTCTCTGTCCGCAAGTTTAAGAACTGCTGCCGCAAATCTGTTCTTACCTTTCTTTGAGTCACTTTCAATTAATTCCAGTTTCTTTTTTATTTCATGAAAGTCGTTAGAGTAGTCCTTTTCGATTATTCTGTCCAAAATCTTGTCGGTGATATTAGGTGTCGGTTGGTCCCCGAACATTTTAATTTTCAATTTCTCAAACATGTCTGTCCGATTTTAGGCAATGACGCACAACGTAAATATTTGCGATCGGGCGGGAATTTGAAACTGCGTCCTGTCCCCAGCACCGAACGGAATAAAGATAACAAAACTTTGAAATACACGTCAACCCCGCCTGGCGCAAATATATTGTTGGCAGCTGTGCCATTTCTCACCAAACGACTAGTCGATTCTCTTGTATTTGAAAAGTCGGCCTAGTGACGTCAATTGCATTTTAACTCTGTCTCCAGTACTCAATTCCATAAAATGATAAGTCCGCCTATAAATTATAATATTGAAAGGTATAAAAATTATTAGCTTTCTTTTAAAAACAAGTTTTGTCTTAAGTAGCACCTTTCCCTCAACAATATTTTTTGGCCCGTCTCTTAGTTCGATTTTCTTAATTATCCAGTTGATAATTGGAGGAACAACTGCGAGTAACCCTATTATCATAAATGGAATTAGGCGGGTGAAATACTCGTCCATGTCCTTTGGCGGAGTCTCGGGTCTCTTTTTCCAACCGGTATAAGGTATGAATGGTATTACGAAGAATGAATAAAAGAGTCCGACAGCAAAAGTCGCGTTATAAGCAATGTTATCAAGTCTTAAGAGATTTAAATTCTCTACAAGTCTAATGTCATCTTCAGTTAATTTTTCTGTCATGCGGCCTTACCCAAAACTTATTCGTCCATTAAAATTAGTCGTCTCACAATTTGTCGGGCGGCATTGCTGCCAACGGGAATATTTGCGATCGGGCGGGAATTTGAAACTGCGTCTTGTCCCCAGCACGAAACGCAATAAAGATAACAAAACTTTCAACCACACGTCAACCCCGCCTGACGCAAATATAGTGTTGGTGGCTGTGTGGCATTCTCCTCACTTCATTCTTAGCTGCGTCTTTCGTTCTCTTGTTCGTCTGAAGAACTTATTTTTTAGTTCTATATTCTCCTTCTTTAAGTATCTCAAGTCCAATTTCTCTCCTTGCTTTATTTGTCGTTTCAATATCGTCTACAGTAGGAGGCATTTCTTTCATTAGTTCTCTACTAAATTCAATATTTGTCCCATATAACTGACTCTTTCCATGCTTTAATCTCATGTTGTCAACGAACATACCAAATTGATTAGGGTCCATTCTCTTCTCCTTTACTTCTTTAAGTAAAAGTGTCTCCATTGACTCTATCTTTTTTGTCGGTGTATGAAAAAGCAGTACTTCGGCCGAAATTTTGTCGCCAAGTCTATTGTCTGATGGCCAACCATATTTTGTCACGATTTTTTCAAGAGCTATTATGTTTTCCAAGTCTAAGTTATTTTGCATCGTCCATAATGAGTCGGATATGTTCTTGGCCAACTTCTTCTTATTACTCATCATGAATTTCATTTGCTCATCATTTGATAAACTTTTGATACTGTCAGCTGTCTCTTGTCTTAATGTCCCGTAAGATAATAATGAACGATACTTTTGGTCGCTTTTTAACATTCTTTGTATTTCGGTCTTTATTAATTCCTTGTCTTCGTTTTTTAAATCTTGTCCATAAGTCAAGGTCATAATTACTGTTACTAATCCTGTCAAAATAAATTGTCTCATAGTTACTTTTTTATTTGTCGTCTCTTTTTAGCCACATGGCCACCAACGCTAAAGTTTGCGCAGGGCGGGAAGTTAAAACCTGCGTTCTCTCCCACATGATAAAAGAACTAAATAACCACCGACTTTGCAAGCCACACGTCCGCCCCGCCTTGCGCAAACTTATTGTTACCTGCCGTATTTAATCAGCCTCTAATAAAACATCTCTTATTTCTGAATTTAAATTGTCGCCATAAATGAATTGTCTATAAAACTTGTCAGAGTTCACCTCGTATTCTGTGTCAAAATTTACTGTTAGCAAAAAATAGTCGTTTTCCCCTGTCAAAATTGATGCAATATCAGCTTGATCTCTATTTTGCACAACGTCTTTGAGAATTTCATTTGTCTTGTGGTTTGGAACGAAGTAGAGTCCTGCTGTAGATTGGGATCCAATGTCCAGAAATAAGCTGTCAATACGATGTCGGTCAATAACCTGAACAAGTCCAGATTGTCCGGGCACAAAACTCAAAAGAAAAGTCCACCAAGAATTGCTGCTAAAGTCTGTCCACAATAAATCTAAAGATTTTTCTGTTCGCAGAGTCCTGTAAAATAATTTTGTTTGTCCGCCCATTCCATGAATTAAGACAGTATGCTTTTGTGAAAAAAAAGTCGGCAGCGATGGAAGAGTCACTATAATCTTCTCCATTTTCGCGATTGAGATTTCCCCCTCTATTTTGTTTTGGTTGGGCGTCATTCTATATGGCAGGTAACGTGAGTATTTGCGTTCGAGCGGGGCTTCCGAAGCCACGCCTTATCCCCGACACCGAACGCAATAAAGATACGAAAACGTTGGATTACGCGTCAACCCTGCTTGACGCAAATACATTGTTGGGTGCTGGGCGTTTCGGTCTACCGTTATATTTTACAGAGCCCCGATCGTTCGTCCAAGTTAATTAGTCTACGTGTCAAAGTCGGCCAATAAGTTACGGTCAAACGGAAATGTCCAGTGCCCACATTCAATTTGTGCGGGGCCTGTACTTTAATTCCCAATATTTATTTGTCTCCACAGGCTCGTCTTCTTCTCTTTCTTTGGTGTAAAGTATCAAGTTGGAAAGTTCTAATATGGTTATGATGTATGTCTTTTGTGGGATGTCATTATAGAGCGTTTTAAGCTTGATTTCCTTGCCAATTTTATTCCAAGTCCAAGTACCTTTGATAACAATACTATTACAGTCATTGGTTCTTTTATATTGCCCATCAGATGTGAATGTATAGGATTCACCGCAAGTCGTCAGTGTATAGTAACCCGAAGGATTATGTACAATTTCTGGTTTACCCCAAGCTCTTGATGTTAAGAGCTGGTTTTCATTTGCATCATTGTCCTTGTCACAGGATATCAATATTGAAAAAAGTCCCAGAAATACAAATAGCCCAATTTTCATACATTTAATTTATGTCGGTAAATCTGTTTCTATAAACCAATTGTTCCCTTTGTCCGAAGCGGTGTCCACGCCTTGCACCCAACGTTTGTGTTTGCGCAGTGGTGGGCTTTCGAAGCCGCCACTGTCCGCGTGGGCAAACGTTGAACGAAGATAACACTTATAGCTTGCACGTCACCCCACCATTGCGCAAACATTTTGTTGGCGGTAGTACCATCTCTGACTGTTTACTAATCTGCCAGTTCGTTGAGTCTTGGTTGAATGAACCAAACTCCAAGTGGAACCATCCATATTAGAAATGCCTCTACGGCATATTCGTTAATCTTTGCAAGTCGTCCCAATTCAATTGTTTTAAGTGTCTTAGCTGCGAATAACACAGAATAAACCATTAGTCCCAAATAGATTGGAACTCCGGTGAATACTAAGATTAAAAAGTCGTCACCACTCAAAAAATTTTCATTTTCTGTTAACCAGAAAATAAAAATTAAGAGTGTCAGCGCCAATAGAAATGCAACTCTAAATCTCCAAAGTCGGAAGTTGTGTCCAACGGGCAATAGCTTATAGAGTCCATTTGGAATTGTCCAAATCCAGCTAAACACTGTCGAAACAGTTATCATTCCTACTATTACGTCAGCGTACCCAGTTTGTCCGTGTCCAGAAACACCTAAGATGTCAGCCAAGATTGGTACTCCAATCGTCAACAAAAATAATTGCCAGTGTTTAAGTCGAAGAATAAATTTCATTTGTCCTATGTTTTCTCTGTCGAGGTATTACCGCCAACGATAAATGCTTATGTCAGTAGCGGGATTTTGAAACTGCGCTCCGTCCCACAAAACGAAACGAAGTTATGAAAACAAAACTAAATAACAACACGTCACCCCGCTATTGCATAAGCATAATGTTGTGTGTTCGTGCCGCAAAACCTCCATGATGTGAGCCACACGGACTTGTCGAGCTTTGGTCGAGCGTGGAATGTGCGGCTTGCAAGTTGGTGTGGCGTGAGGTCATTTCTTTTCCTTTTTGTCAACCTTTAATTTCAAATTCAATGAGTCGTTTTGATGCTTTGCTTTATCAGTTGAGTCGGCAGTTGTTATCTTTTCTGAAGGCTCTTTTTGTTGTATTTCTTTTGTCTGGGTGGGTATTCTTTTTGATTCATCTGTACCACCTAGCCACATCTCATAAATAGTCGCAAATCCAAAAAAACTTAGTATGGCGAAAATTGCTAATATCCATTTACCCGCAGGACTGTCGATGAATAGTGGTTTTTCATTGGCAAGATATTTTCTGTCTCTGTATGCTTCACTTACTTTTACATGGTCAATATTTATGCCGATAGTCCCGCGAATACTATTTTCGAATCCAGGTTTTTTCATGACTTTACCAAGTCCGTCCATTGTAAGGATCGCGCATAGTCGACTTATTTCATCTACTGTTATCTTGTTTTTGAAAAAATTTTGCTTAAAAACATTCAATAATTCCTCATGTGTATATGTTGATTTTCGTCCATGAGTTATAGTAATAGGTTCTGTGTAAATAGTAATTGTCTGAACCTTAGACATAAATTCTAAAATCTTATGAAGTTTTTCTCCGTCCGACATGCCATTTAGTATAACCAAATATAAAATAGTAATTGCACATAGGTCTGCTATGTGTCAGTTGGTCGTCACACGTGGCTTATTGCCTTGCTTTGGTCGCGCGGTCGCAAGTGCGGCAAGGCAATGTGCCACTTCTCCCTTGCGGGTCGGCTTGCCCCGTGGCGCGTTGGGTTTGAGCCCGTCCGCGAGCAGGGGCAACCTTGTTAGCGTGTCTAGCGGCATGACACACAACGTAAGTATTTGCGTTCGAGCGGGGCTTCCGAAGCCGTGTGGTGTCCCCGACACCGAACGCATTAAAGATACGAAAACGTTGGATTATACGTCAACCCCGCTTGACGCAAATACATTGTTGCGTGCAGTACGGATTTTAGTCTGACCGTTACGTTAATGAACGATAAGCCTAATCGCGTTGTGACTAAGACCTGATTATTTTTCAATTGAAGTCTACAGTTGCTGTATAGTCAGACGAATCCGTCCAATGCAATAACGTTTTCCTAATTAGAACCCTCGTCTCCTTCTATCATGTTAAAATATAGCGTATAGGCATATGAACGTGAACGCTGTGTGATGTTCAATTTAAGCACCAAAGTGCTGTCGGTAATTTCCAATATATCATATGTATTAATTGAACCATTAGCAGTCAACAGCAAGCGCTTATTCTGTTCAACTACTTGCCAAGTACCATGTGAAAAAATCCTTTTATCATTTGGTTTATCCCTCGAAGCTCCTTCGTCATAGAGATATGTTCCATCCTCCCTCAATATAAGTATGTCATCGCGCTCAGGTGCTGGAAATTGTAAAGTAATATTACGAACAGTTGTATCAGGATGCTCGGTTAACAATACATCACCTTCTAACCAATGCTTGTTAATTAAAAGCTTTGCAGTAGAAGAATGCTCAAACGTTGGCAGTTGCGTAGCAATGTTTTTATGCGAGCAGCCCGATAATAGAATGATTAATACTGCTGGTATTATCAGATAGTTCTTAATTAATGAGTATTTCATAAAATTAATATCTACGCAATTCTGTCTGGTCATTTATAACCCATATAGATATGCCATTTGTGTCAAAAATTTAACAGGTTGTCCGTTGATTGTTGCTGGTTTCCATTTAGGCATCTTTTTGAATGCTTCAACAGCCGCTTCATCACAACCATAACCTATCCCTTTAATTACTTTAAAATCACTTGACGTTCCGTCAGCATTGACAATGAATTGAATAATTACCTTACCCTCAATTTTATTTTTTCTTGCTTGTTCAGGGTAATAATGATTTTTTCCGTCCACATATTTTCCAAGTGCTTTCATTCCTCCCGGAAATTCTGGAAGGACATCAACCCTTGAATAAACTGAGTCCAAATTTATTGGCAAACTATCTTGAGCCTTTATTGCCCCAATTGAAAGTATAAAGAGTCCAATTGTAAAAATAAGATGTTTCTGTGTCATGGTATAGGTTTTAATATTGATATGAAGTTTATCTTTGTAATTGATTGCTCACTTTTTCCGAAGCCCCAGTATTGCACGCAACGGCTTGGCTTGCAGAAGGCGGGCAATCAAAAACCTGCGCTTTCTCCCACGTGATAAAACAAATGAAACGCACTGAACTTTCCTAACGCACACTCCGCCCGCTTTTCTGCAAGCTAGTGTTATGGCCAGTTTGCAACCGAGCATAGGGTTTTAATGTCGACCGTGCAAAAGAAGAAATGTCAACCGAGAAGTCTCGCGAGCAAGTCGTCCAGCGCAAGAGTTTTGGTCGTCCGCCAGAAAATGTTGTCAATAGTTGTCGTGCGAAAAGTCCTCTGATTGCAAATGTTTCCGAGGCGAGTCGTTAACGAGCAAAAAATTGTCCACAAGGGAAAAAGTTTAAACAAGTGCGGCTTTGATTTTTTAAATTTCCCATCTGTTGTTTCAAGCAAAGTCCGCGGAAAGTTGATGAATTGTCAGCGAGCAGAAACCAGTCGTCTACTAATTTGCCGTCACCGAAATTTCGGATGCACACTCGTCCCGCAAATTGGCCATAACGTTTAGGCTTGCAGAAGGCGGGCAATTAAAAACCTGCGCCTTCTCCCACGAGATAAAATAAATGAAACGCGCTGAACTTTCCTAACGCACAATCCGCCCGCTTTTCTGCAAGCCTGTGTTATGGCCAGTTTGCAACCGAGCTTTGGCTTTAAAGTCGACCGTGCAAAAGAAAACATTGTCTACCGAGAAGTCTCGCGAGCAAATCGTCCAGTGAAAAAGTTTGGTCGTCCGCCAGAAAATGTCGTTAAGAATTGTCGCGCGCGAACAGGTCGCCCGATTGCAAATGTTCCCGAGGCGGTTCGTCAACGAGCAAAAGTGTCCGCAAGAAAAGAGTTGAAAAAGGCGTCTTTGATTTTTTAAATTTTCCGTCAGCCGTTTGAAGCAAAGTCATCGTTGTTGAAGAATTGTCAGGGAGCAGAAGTCAGTCGCCTACTAATTTGTCGTCACCGAAATTTCGGATGCACACTCGTCCCGCAAATTGGCCATAACGTTTAGCTTATTGCTGGCGGGCAATTAAAACCAGCGCCCTTTCCAACGTGATAAAGATAAATAAAGAACTACACACTTCAATGACGCACAGTCCCGCCCGCTTGCAATAAGCTTTTGTTGGCGGTTCGTTTTGGCCTTACTCCAATTTCTTTGTCAACCGTTTTGGTGGAAATAAAACTATCCCAGCAATAGGTACACCAATTAAGTTTATTAGGTACCCGAAGAAGATAAACACGGCTGCTCCAGTCACACATTTTGGGTCGCCTGGTCCGAAATTGTAAGCAAGTCCACGAGCAGAAAGAAATGTCGCGACAATGGGAACAATCAGTCCGACCAAAAAGCATCCGAGAATTGCAACTCCAAAGTCAGTCCGGTCGATTCTATTTTTCCTTCGTCCAATCAGAATGAGAATTGTCAAAGGTGTAAAAATTGTCAAGGTCGGAATTATCAGTCCAAGGAGTAGTCCCATGTCGTTAATCCTTTATCGGTTTCTTGTTCATCGGTCAGTCGTTGTTGTCCTTGGTCATTTTCGTTAGCACTTCACTGTCCAGGCCAAAATTACCGCCAACGTTTAGCTTGCAGAAGGCGGGCAGTTAAAACCTGCGCCTTCTCCCACGTGATAAAATAAATGAAACGCACTGAACTTTCCTAACGCACAGTCCGCCCGCTTTTCTGCAAGCCTGTGTTATGGCCAGTTTGCAACCGAGCTTAGGGTTTTAGTGTCGACCGTGAAAAAGGAAAATTGTCCACCGATAAGTTTTGCGAGCAAAGTCGTCCAGCGGAAGAGTTTGGTCGTCCGCCAGAAAGTGTCGTTATGAGTTGTCGCGCGAGAATGGGTCGTCCGATTGCTGCAAATGTTTCCGAGGCGAGTCGTCAACGAGCAAAAGCGTCCGCAAGAAAAGAGTTGAAAAAGGCGTCTTTGATTTTTTAAAATTTCCGTCAGTCGTTTGAAGCAAAGTCCGCGGAATGTTGATGAATTGTCAACGAGCAGAAGTCAGTCGTCTATTAATTGTCGTCACCGAAATTGGGGACGCACACTCGTCCCGCAAATTGGCCATAACGTGAGGCTTGCAGAAGGCGGGCAATTAAAACCTGCGCCTTCTCCCACGTGATAAAATAAATGAAACGCACTGAACTTTCCTAGCGCACACTCCGCCCGCTTTTCTGCAAGCTAGTGTTATGGCCAGTTTGCAACCGAGCTTAGGTTTTAATGTCGACCGAGCAAAAGAAAATATCGTCTACCGAAAAGTCTGCGAGTAAGTCGTCCAGCGAAAGAGTTTGGTCGTCCGCCAGAAAGTGTCGCTGAGAGTTGTCGTGCGAAAGGTCGTCTGATTGCAAATGATTCCGAGGCGAGTCGTCCACGAAGAAAAATGTCCCGAAGGAAAAAAGTTTAAACAAGTGCGGCTTCAATTTTTAGATTTCCTTCAGTCGTTTGAAGCAAAGTCCGCGGAATATTGATGAATTGTCAACGAGCAGAAGTCAGTCGTCTACTAATTAGTCGTCAGCGAAATTGGGGACGCACACTCGTCCCGCAAATTGGCCATAACGGCTGAGGCTATATGCAGTAAGGGATTGCGGGCTGCATACCTGTCCCGCGACACCGAAGTTTGAGCGGGGCAGAATGCTTGAATTACCAATGAAACCCTTATTGCATATAGCCTTTGTTACCGCCATGTGCTTTATTCTTTATTATATATTTCATCTAATATTTTTCTTGAAACATGTGGCCGATAATGAGAAGTTTCATAAAAATTAGTGTAATCTCTAGTGTAATTATTTATACCAGAATAATCAAACACATTTTTTTCACCAAATAGCTTTTTTAGATATTGTAAGTCATTTTGATTTAATTTTACTTGGTCATAAAGTGGGCTTATTATTATCTTATAGTTTGTATGGTGTTTAAGAAAAACATTATTTATGTCTTTTAACATTGATTTCTGCAAAGAAAATATTGCTGGTTGAGAATATACTTGCACAGCACCCCTTTCATAAAAAAGGTTTAATTTTTCTTTTGTATAAAATTTACCATCATCAATCATTTTTTCGAATATTTCAAATTGTAGCTCATTAGTAATTGGGTCAACACTGCGTTGTCTATAATCCAAAGCACCTTTCATAAATGGAGGTACATTGTTTGTTAGCTTAAAGTAAATTACTGGAATAAAAAAGCTAGGTGAAGTGAATGCCTTGAAATATGTAAAGTGAAAAGATAAGAAATTATCGTTATTTTCTAACTGAGGTGAAATTTCGAATAACGGCCCATTATTCGGCTTATCTTTCTTTAATAGTTCATTATCTAAAACTAATAGCACATTGTCAATATTTGCTTTTTTACTGTCAATATATAATATTTTTTTATGCAATGCGTATAATGCTTCACCTGACGCGTCAAAATGAAATCCACTATTCTTCTGACCAATATGACTTTTCCAATCAGAGATTTGATAGAAAATTGAGCGACTATTTCCAAAGATAAATGAATTATACAAATATTTTTTGTAGTTATTGTCAAATGTTTTGGTGGAAACATAATCTTGATTTAGAACAATATAAGCTTTGGCATTATTCTCAACATATCTGTCATAGTGCCAAATAACTTTAAAAGGGTCTATGGAAATATAAACAAATGTCCAAATAATTACTATAAGTAAAGGAACAATTGCAAAACGAATTAAATTAATTAAAAATTTCTTCATAATCTTAAAACTGGAAATAAATAAATTGTTGTTCTGAACCTGCAAAGAAGTAAATGACTAAAATAATACAGTAATACATTGCCCATCTTACAGGTTTATACCATTTTGTTCCTAAATGTGCGATTGCATATTGTTGTTCTCTCCCAAGCCATTCAACGATTAAAAATATGCTTGTCAGAAAAACTATTGGCACTGCTTTCCCAATCCCTGGAAAATGGGGTATTGTCAACAATGAACTGGAAAATATTTCAGAGATATAAGTAAAAGCATGCGTTACATTGGCAGCACGAAAGAAAATCCAAGCAAATACAGTTAAGCTAAAAGTAATTCCAATAGCAAAAAACTCTCGTATTGTTGGTAGGTATTTACCTCTTGCCACAATATCAAGGTTGTTTCTGTGTGTGTTGAATACAATTGAAGGCATTATATATAGAGCATTTAGAAAGCCCCAAACAATAAATGTCCAATTTGCACCGTGCCAGAAACCACTTACAAGAAAAATGATAAAGGTATTCCGAATTTTCATCCACATTCCGCCTTTACTGCCACCTAATGGAATATAGAGGTAATCCTTGAACCAAGAGGATAGCGAAATATGCCAACGTCTCCAAAATTCGGCAATGTCTCGTGAGAAATATGGAAAAGCAAAGTTCCTTAAAAGGTCTATTCCAAATAATCGGGCTGTACCTAATGCAATATCAGAGTAACCTGAAAAGTCACAATAGATTTGGAAAGTAAAAAATAATGCACCCAAAACAAGCGTACTTCCTGAATAATCCGCTGAATTATTGAAAATTGTATTTGCATATTCTGCACAGTTGTCAGCTATGACAATTTTCTTGAATAAACCCCATAATATTTGTCGTAATCCATCAACCGCTTTTGAATAATCAAACTCCCTTTTTTTAAGAATTTGAGGTAAAAGATGGGTTGCCCTTTCTATTGGTCCAGCTACAAGCAAAGGAAAAAAGCTAACGAAAACAGAATAGTCAATAAAGTTTCTTTCTGGTTTTATTCTATTTTTATAAAGGTCAAGCACATAGGATAAACCATGAAAAGTATAAAAAGAAATACCTACAGGTAATATTACTTGTAATGAACCTAAATTTGCTTTAAAACCTAATAGTTGTAGTCCATCGGCAAATGAAGCAGAAAAAAAGTTGTAATATTTAAAAACTCCAAGAAAACCTAAATTTACACCAATACTAAGCCATAACCAAAATAATTTCTTTCTCCTGTTTGTAGCCTCGTAGATTTTGATGCCAGTAAAATAGTCTAATAAGGTCGAGAAGATAAGTAAAAACATAAACCGCCAGTCCCAACAAGCATAAAAAAAGTAACTTGAAACGAGCAGTAAAATATTTTGAAGTCTTAAATTTCCTTTTGTCGCAAACCAGTAAAGTATAAAAACAATCGGTAAGAATATTGCAAAGTTTAATGAGTTAAAAAGCATATTATCTGTATATTTTTTAATTTTTAAGTTGTGAACTGTCTGTCTGTGTGTCTTTTTTTAGCATTGGCGGTAACGTTTGGCTTGTGGCAGGCGGGCAAATAAAAACCTTCGTCCTGTCCCACGTGATAAAGATAAGTAAAGAACTACACACTTCAATGACGCACAGTCCCGCCCGCTTGCCACAAGCTGTTGTTGGCAGCCGTATTTCAGTCCTTCGCTATATTATAGTACCTAATATTGTAGTTAATCCTTTTCCCAACTACTAAATTGTCTTTTGCACCGTCACCGTAAAACGCTTTCTTAGCTCCACAGATGTCAACCAGTTCTATGACTAAGATATAGTCATACTTCTTTAAGATTTTTTTTCCCCTGACTAGTCCGTGAACTAAACAAACTCTCCCGTTGTCGTCCCATGATAAAGAGTCTTTGTTGATGTTAAATAAGTGTAAGTAGTTTGGTTGTTTACTTTGAGAGAATTTCATCGTTACTTTGTCTCCGAGTTGAAAAGTTGCAAACTCTGCTTTATCTAGTTCGCTTTTCTTCTCTGCCTGTTTTTTGCTTTCTTCTTTCACATTCTTCCAATAGTCTTTGTGATGCTGAATTTGATTTTCCAAATCGATTTGCCTTTTATTCAATTGTCGATGAAAAGAAGTTAAGATAATTGAAGAAATGTCATCGGGATGAAAAATTCCCTTTGATTTAAAAAATCGATAGAGCGAGTTCTTCGCCTTCCAGAGTTCCCATCCATTCCTTATACCAAGGCCTGTCCCCATGTGTAGTTCTGTAACCGCATCACTTTCGTCCTTTGACTTAAAATCTTCTTTGTTCTTATCCGTCCAAGAACAATTTAGATATGTCAAGGCGTCATCTAAGTCCTTTGGTATGTAGTTTTCAGGATATTTGATACAGTCGCCCTGAGTGTACGCTGTCCCAATTGTCAGTAAGAATATTTGTAGGTAGACCAATCTCATTTCAAATATGGCTGCCAACGTGAGTATTTGCGTTCGAGCGGGGCTTCCGAAGCCACGCCTTGTCCCCGACACCGAACGCACTAAAGATACGAAAACGTTGGATTACGCGTCAACCCCGCTTGACGCAAATACATTGTTGTGGGCCGTTTTTTACACCCGAATTTTTACTGGAAGTCCAAATATTTGCCAGATGGCCGCAGTGGTACTATTCGTTCGTTAATTCGTCCTTTAAGTTTGTGAAGTCAATATGTCGTATTACTTGCCCTTGCCAGTCACAGTCACCTCGTAACCAAGCCGTGAAAATCTTATTCTCTGAATTGGTAATTTCTATTTTGTACGGAACTAATGTGTCCGAAACTATTTTAATGTTTATGACACCTAGTCCAAGCAGTCGTGGCCTTATTTTTTCGATGTCGATTGGATTTTGCATAAATAATTCTTTCATAATATTATCAAAGTCCTTACGATAAAATAACGAGTCGCACTCTGTCGAGTTGATTCTATCTACATCTAATGAGAAGCCTTTGCCTACTACGTCTTCTAATAAAAACCCATAAAATGTCTTAAGCCCATTTTTGTTGTCGTGCTCGAACGTCCAATAGCCACAAGTGTCCCATATTGTATCACATTCAGCCACGTTCATTTTGTTATGAAACTTAAAGTCCTTGTCAAACGGGTCGAAATCGTCATTACTTGATTTACAACCCAAAGCAATTAGTCCGACAATAAAAAGCGTAAATAGTCTCATAGTATCATCAGTCCAAAACGTAGTCTTTCCAAAGTCCGATAGCTAATTTTTATCTTGTCAATAGTAGTCCCGTTAATCGAAAAAAAATGGCCCACAACGTTTGTGTTTGCGCAGTGGTGCGGTTTCGAAGCCGCGTCCTGTCCCCGACACCAAAACGTGGAACGAAGATAACACTTTGAGTAACACGTCACCGCACCATTGAGCAAACATTTTGTTAGCGGCTGGCCCTATCAATCAATTCATAGTCCGACTTGGGCGTCCTATGTTACGTAGTCAATTCATTGGCGTGCAAATTTCGATTAAAAACCCATCATAGTCTCTAACGTAAGCAACGACCTGTCCCCAAGGTTTTGCTTTTGGCTCCACAACAAGTGTCGCTCCAGCTTCAATGGACGACTTAACGACTGCATCGACATCTTTAGTTGTAAAGGCAATTTCAATTCCCAATGGTTTGTTTGTCAAATTGCTCTCAATAAAACCGTCTATCAAATTTGCTTTTGCAAGTGCTGTCGATGTAAATGAAAGAGTTGTTTCTCCAACTAAAAGTTCTCCGTAGTCGTTCTCGGGTGTTACAAATTTCCTTGTAAAACCAAATGCTTTTTCATAAAAAGCAATAGATTTTTCTACATCGTTGACATAGAGGATAGTATAAGAAAATTTTATCTCCATATTTTTTTGTTTTGGTTGAATTATAAATGCTGTCAAAAGACTACCTACAAGCAGAGTAGCGATTGTTATCTTCATTGTTGGCTATTTTTTGACCAAAATAACACTAAATTTTGCTCGCTTGCTTTGGAAAAAAACGACAAAATTAAAATTGCGATGGCAATACTCCCGTGTACCGCTTTACTTCATTAGTCAAATGAGAATGGTCGTAGTACCCACACTCCAAAGCTATGTCCAATAGACTTTGATTAGCTGATTTACTTTTTATTGTTGAAACAGCGAACTGATAACGAACCAAGTTGATGAATTCCTTAGGGCTTATCCCGACATGTTTCTTAAATCCTCTTTCAAGTTGTCGAATAGTAGTAAAATGACTCAACGCTAACACTTGTAAACTAATTTGTCCTTTGTGTTTGAGGATATCATTAATAACTTGAAACAAGTTGTGATTTGGTTTTGAAAGCTTGTTTAAGAAAAATTGATTAAGAGATAGAACTGAATCTTCCATTATTTTTTGAAAGTCAGGCAGGAACTCTTTGTCCAATTCTATTTTTTGGTCAGTCACTTCATGAAGCGAATCGAATTCGTAGAAAGCAGAAAAGGCAGCAGGTTTAAAGCGGATACCAAGAAGATCTGTTTCACTGGTCGTAATTGTATTCTTGAAACGAGTCATTGTACCTACCAAATAGACTCCTTCATTTTTCATTATAAAGCCGTTGTCATCGGCCTTATGATTTTCACCCAAATTAAAAATTATGTCTACGCATCCGTCTGGCAAAATCTTCTCTGTCGTTAATTCATTTTTGTCCCCCTTGGCATACCAATAGGCATCAATGTAATTCGTCAATGCGTAGTCAGGACTGAATTGAAAATAACTCATAATTATACCTCGTCTTTTAGGTCGTCTTGGGCTTGCCGCTAACGTGAGTATTTGCGTTCGAGCGGGGCTTTCGAAGCCACGTCCTGTCCCCGACACCGAACGCAATAAAGATACGAAAACGTTGGATTACGCGTCAACCCCGCTTGACGCAAATACATTGTTAGCTGCCGTTTTCCTTCCTCTCCAAATGCTCTATTGCTTTTTCTTTGTCGTCAAATACTTCAACATTATCAACAATGTCCTTGGTTGTATGTAGTCCAAATTTAAGAGTCGACATTGCCTGTCGACACTTAGGTCCAACTACAATAGCAATTGGTCGTTGTGGGTCTGGTCCGTCAAGAAATAAAACAATGGAGTCGCCCCATTCGTATTGAAATTCAGAAAGGTCAAGCAAAACCGCGAGTGGCCGCCAAATGTTAACTGCCATGTCCATCGTCCCTTTGATCAGTTTTGCGTCATCGTCACCGGTTGAACCGTCTCGATAGCTCCCAAGAACTGTCATTATCAAAATATTAGGGAAATAGGAATTGTCAGTCGTGACTAATTCAAATGAAAAGTCAACTGTCGGGCATGTCTGCTTAAAGGAAACAATCTTTCTCGTCTTCATCTAAAATGGCAGCTAACGTGAGTATTTGCGTTCGAGCGGGGCTTCCGAAGCCGCGTGGTGTCCCCGACACCGAACGCATTAAAGATACGAAACGTTGGATTACGCGTCAACCCCGCTTGACGCAAATACATTGTTGGCGGCCGTTTTCTTACTCCACTGTGATAGGTGGGCAAATCCAAATCAATCGGTCGTCTGTGGTAAAAACTCCTTTTGCATAACCAAATTTAGTTGCCACTCCTGTCAAGTAGAATTTGTCCTTATCAGCCGTTTTCGTTTCTATTAATATTCTTTTATTTTCAATCATTGAACAAACACCCTCCCGTAAATAATTTTCAGTCAGTGTTCGAATGTTCTTCACATCTGTCCATGAAGAATCATACTGGTCATTCTTTTTTGTCCATATATACTCAAAAGTCAGATTACTACAAGTGTCTAGATAGTTCACGATTTTATTCATCATTTCAAGCATTTCGACTTCGTCTTTGTCAAAGAGAGCAGCCGTCTCCTTTGTCGCTTTTAATAAGTCCGCCTTACTAACATTCAGAATAAATTGTTTCTCAATGAATCTCGCAAAAGGTTCTTGGATTGATGGTGCAGTCAATATATCAACTTTGTCTTTTCTTTTTACTTTGTCCCCGATTGAATAGGTCCCTTGTCCCATTGACGTTATTGTCAATAGAGTCGAAAATGCAATTAATACTGTTGTCTTACTAAGTTTCACGCAATTCAATTTTCGTAACTCACTTGTCCTGAAAATGGCCGCCAACGTTTAGGCTTGCAGAAGGCGGGCAATTAAAAACCTGCGCCTTCTCCAACGTGATAAAATAAATGAAACGCCACGAACTTTCCTAACGCACAGTCCGCCCGCTTTTCTGCAAGCCTGTGTTATGGCCAGTTTGCAATCTAGCTTATGGTTTTTATGTCGACCGTGCAAAAGAAAAAATGTCAGCCGAGAAGTCTCGCGAGCAAGTCGTCCAGCGCAAGAGTTTTGTCGTCTGCCAGAAAGTGTCGTCAATAGTTGCCGTGCGAGAATGATTCGTCCGATTGCTGCAAATGTTTCCGAGACGAATCGTCAACTAGCAAAAGTGTCACCAAGTAAAAAGTTTAAAAAGGCGTATTTGATTTTTTTAAATTTTCCGTCAGTCGTTTGAAGCAAAGTCCGCGGAATGTTTATGAATTGTCAGCGAGCAGAAGTCAGCCGTCTATTAATTGGCGTCACCGAAATTCTGGAGGAGCACTCGTCCCGCAAATTGGCCATAACGTTTGTGTTTGCGCAATGGTGCGGTTTCGAAGCCGCGTCCTGTCCCCGACACCAAACGTGGAACGAAGATATAAACTTTGGGCTACACGTCAACGCACCATTGCGCAAACATTTTGTTAGCGGCCTGTGCGTTTCTGTCAACCGTTAACTTTATTAATTATACGATAATACTTTCTGTTCAAAATCAAGAACACAATCAAGATTACAGTCCCAATTGTTAAACAAATTAGTCCCAGTTTCATTCTTCCATTCCAGATTGTCCTCGGCATGATGTCATAGATAACTTTCCCGTCCCTTACAATCTCTTTAACTACTTGGTTAACCGGTTCGTCCTTTGTCGCCCAATTCTCCTCAAACGTCACTCGTATTGAGTCCCCGACCTTCAGTCCTCTAAAGTTATCGTCAAGAATCGGAATTAACTTTTCATTTGTTCCAACGCCTAAAAACTGGTGATGATTAGTCAGACCGAAATAGTAAACATTACTGTATCCACCACGAACGCCTTTGACTTTTGTGTTCCCTTCTTCTGTAACACGTCCGCTAATCACTTTGAAATCCTTTCTCGTTTTGAAGGAGTCCTTGATTAGAGAATATGCAAAGAAATAGAACATCACAAAAAGCATTACAATCAGCCATCTTGCAATCTTATATCCTTGAGGGTCAAAATTCATCTCTATGAATGTCCGTGGTTAAAGTTCTTAATAGTTAACTCTGGTCTGTCCAAACGCATGGCCGCTAACGTTTAGCTTGTGGCAGGCGGGCAAATAAAAACCTTCGTCCTGTCCACCGCCATAAAGATAAATAAAGAACTACACACTTCGATGACGCACAGTCCCGCCCGCTTGCCACAAGCTTTTGTTGGCGGCCGTTTATTTAATCAACTCGGATAGTTCGCTGTCCAGCATGATTAGGAATTTATACAATTTTAAATTTTTGTTTTTTGTCTTTGTCGACTGGTCATCGTCCTCGTCAACACACTCTTTACAAAAATGTTTGTAAGTCCGGAGTTTGCCGTCTCTAAATTCATAAATAGAGTAAAAGACAGTGTGGTCTATGTAAAATCTCTGGTCAATCGAGTCCGCTTTTATTTGATGTCTATTGTTCTCAAAGAACCGTAAAGCATTTGAGTCAGTTGTCAAGCGAGTTTGTCCACAGTTATCGTACTTAGTGAATTCATATTTCTTTGAATTATTAGCCTTGACTAGGATGAATTTTAAGAAAGACTCGTCCCTACAGCTGTCGTACTTCTTTAAATATACTAGTCCAGGGTACATTCTGTCCACGAAGAAAAAGTCCTTTTGTCCAGCTTTTATGAATGAGTCAACAAAGTTCCGATTTTGTCCCCATAAATACTTATCGAGATTCAAATCCTTCTCTTGTCCGAAGGAGCTAAAGGATAACAGTGTCAATAAGATAATCAGTCTGTTCATGGTAAATGGCCGCCAACGTGAGGCTTGCAGAAGGCGGGCAATTAAAAACCTGCGCCTTCTCCCACGTGATAAAATAAATGAAACGCACTGAACTTTCCTAACGCACACTCCGCCTGCTTTTCTGCAAGCTAGTGTTATGGCCAGTTTGCAACCGAGCTTAGGGTTTTAATGTCGACCGTGAAAAAGGAAAAATGTCCACCGATAAGTTCGTCCAGCCCAAGAGTTTTGGTCGTCCGCCAGAAAGTGTCGTTAAGAGTTGTCGCGCGAGAATGGGTCGTCCAATTGCTGCAAATGTTTCCGAGACGGTTCGTCAACGAGCAAAAGTGTCCGCAAGAAAAGAGTTGAAAAAGGCGTCTTTTATTTTTTAAAATTTCCGTCAGTCATTTGAAGCAAAGTCCGCGGAATGTTTATGAATTGTCAGTGAGCAAAAGTCAGTCGTCTACTAATTTGTCGTCAGTGAAATTGGGGACGCACACTCGTCCCGCAAATTGGCCATAACGTGAGTATTTGCGTTCGAGCGGGGCTTCCGAAGCCACGCCTTATCCCCGACACCGAACGCAATAAAGATACGAAAACGTTGGATTACGCGTCAACCCTGCTTGACGCAAATACATTGTTGGGTGCTGGGCGTTTCGGTCTACCGTTATATTTTACAGAGCCCCGATCGTTCGTCCAAGTTAATTAGTCTACGTGTCAAAGTCGGCCAATAAGTTACGGTCAAACGGAAATGTCCAGTGCCCACATTCAATTTGTGCGGGGCCTGTACTTTAATTCCCAATATTTATTTGTCTCCACAGGCTCGTCTTCTTCTCTTTCTTTGGTGTAAAGTATCAAGTTGGAAAGTTCTAATATGGTTATGATGTATGTCTTTTGTGGGATGTCATTATAGAGCGTTTTAAGCTTGATTTCCTTGCCAATTTTATTCCAAGTCCAAGTACCTTTGATAACAATACTATTACAGTCATTGGTTCTTTTATATTGCCCATCAGATGTGAATGTATAGGATTCACCGCAAGTCGTCAGTGTATAGTAACCCGAAGGATTATGTACAATTTCTGGTTTACCCCAAGCTCTTGATGTTAAGAGCTGGTTTTCATTTGCATCATTGTCCTTGTCACAGGATATCAATATTGAAAAAAGTCCCAGAAATACAAATAGCCCAATTTTCATACATTTAATTTATGTCGGTAAATCTGTTTCTATAAACCAATTGTTCCCTTTGTCCGAAGCGGTGTCCACGCCTTGCACCCAACGTTTGTGTTTCTTCAGTGGTGCGCTTCCGAAGCCGCGTCCTGTCCCCGACACAGAACGTTGAACGAAGATATAAACTTTGGATTACACCTCACCGCACCATTGAAGAAACATTTTGTTGTGCGCTGGCTTTTTATTCGAGTATCGTGTCAATTGTCCCAAATTTATGAACTCGATTTCCAACATTGTCACTAAACGTCATATAACAAACTGGAATACTTGTGTTTTTAAATTGAGGCTGATATGTCTCGTAGTATTGAATCAATCGTTTTATGTCGTCAATCGGTCCCCAAACCACAGGTATTAAGAGAAACTCATAAGTCGTCTTTAAACCTTTTCTATTCAGTTTTCCTTTTATTTTTTGGTCAAGTAGCGTTTCGATTTTGTTGTCTGTCCCAGTCACGTTGTCGTTAATGTGAAGGTTAACAATTTCAACCAGAAGCTTTCTATCAGAGTCCGCGTTAAAGAAAACAAAGTCAATTTTGGTTCCGTCTTTCTTGTTTTTGTCGAGTGGTTGCTCTGTTGCAATCAATTTTAGTTTTGTATTTCTCTTGACTTGATTTAAAACACAAAGTTCTCCCAGAAAGTTAAGATACTTCATGTCTATGTTTGTCAAAAGGTCAAAGATGTTTTTCTTAATCAACTTCCTTTCCTCTTTGTCAAGTCGTGCAATTAACTCTTGAAATAGTTTCGTGATAAAGTCGAGAAGTCTTGTTGCCTCGTCTTTTCCCTCTTTTGAGGCCGTTATTATATGGTAAAGAGATGCCTCAACTCGAATTAGTTGTCCCGTGAGCTCAAATTTCTTTATGTGCTCATCAAGCTTCTCTCCAAACCGCTTCTCAATTGTCCGCCAGTCTAAATTATTCTCCCCAATTAATTCAAAAATTATCGGGAAGTACTCCTTTAGTCTGTTCTTAATGTCATACTTAGTCGTCATCTAAAAAGCTTGCGCACAACGTTTAGCTTATTGCTGGCGGGCAATTAAAACCTGCGCCCTGTCCAACGAGATAAAGATAAATAAAGAACCGCAAACTTCAATGACGCACAGTCCCGCCCGCTTGCAATAAGCTTTTGTTAGCGGCTGGCAGTCCTATTTAGTAGGTCGTAAATTATTTTTTCAAATTCTTCGTCCCCTAAAATAGTTTGATGTGTCGCTCCTTTTATGTCAAAATATTGGGCGTCTGGTTTCAATAATTTTTTAAGCTCAAGAGCGTCTCGGTGAAGATCACTCTTTGTCCCAGAAATAATAGCAATTTCACTTTTTGTTTTCGGAATATCTAAATCAGTCCTAAACGAGAACTTGTTAATTCTCGGAAGCGGAAAAAAAAACGCGTCTAAGTACTCGTTGACAAACTTCTCCCGAGGTTCTATCAATATTGTTATCAAGGGGTTGTTATCGATGGCCAGATGCGATGCAATGCTTGTCCCAAGGGAGTAACCAACAATTACAATTTTATTTTCTTGGTATCTCGATTTTAGAAAATCATAAACTGTCTGCGAGTCGGAATAGAAATTGTCAAGCGTGATTTCTCTGTGCTTTTTCCGTGTTGTCTGTAGTCAGTAATAATTATGTCGTAGTTGCATTTTAAAAACATTGGAGCCATAAGTCCCCACCTGTCAAGATTCTCACCATTGCCTTTCCAAAAACATACTACTCCACGCGAGCTGTCCTTCTTAAAAAGCAACGAATTGATTTGTCCTCCGCCTTTCGATTTAAAATTCAGTTCTTCGAAAGGGACGTCAAACTTGAATTTAAAGTCTGATGATAGTTTAACTGATTTAAACCTGTCCCCTTGTGTAGAATAGAAATAGACGTAAAGTCCTAAATAGCCTACGACTCCTAGTCCAAAGATAATTGTTAACACTTTTTTCATATCGAAGCCTCGCTTGCCGCTAACGTGAATATTTGCGATCGGGCGGGAATTTGAAACTGCGTCCTGTCCCCGGCACCAAACGGAATAAAGATAACAAAACTTTGAATCACACGTCAACCCCGCCTGGCGCAAATATAATGTTAGTGGCAGTTCTATTGTTCTTCAATTAATTTAAAGTTGTCGTCCAGAGTCACGACCTTACCAATTTTGCAGTCCTTTATCTGGCTTAGATAGTCTTTCAAGATTTGGGAATATTTATCTTTCTCGTCAGTACTTAAAGATGTCACGTCAGCAAGTTTGTCAAGTACCTTATTTTCGTCAAGGTCAACTCCGGTGTAAATTACCAGTCCAAAGTCGTAAACCATCTTACTCTTAATTCCAATCAGTCTACTTTTGTCGTCAAACACGTCAGGAATTAGAAATTCGCTTTTGCATTTCTGTCCATTTATTTTCTTGTCGGTATGGATAAACTTCTTTGTCATAGAGTCTCACTTTTGGAGCAGGCTAAATTGCCACTAACGTCCATGTTTACGTTCGGGCGGAGATTTTGAAATGCCGCCCTTTCCCTCGTGACGAACTTACTGCAAAACCGCCAGCTTTCAAAACCCACTTCCCCCCGCCTGACGAAAACATATTGTTGGTGGCAGTTGGTTCAGTACGAAAGGCCGCGAGCTGTCCCCGGGGCGTGGCTTCGTCACTGTCCATGAAAAGCGCTCGGTGCCGTCATCGTAGGTGAACTGTCCTTCTCTCCATTTCGTGGGCCGCAAAATCAGTTCTGAAATGGCTCTCTACCAAGTGCCGCTGCGCGAATTGCCACCAACGTGAGTATTTGCGTTCGAGCGGGGCTTCCGAAGCCACGCCTTGTCCCCGACAACGAACGCATTAAAGATACGAAAACGTTGGTTTACGCGTCAACCCCGCTTGACGCAAATACATTGTTGTGGGCAGTTTTTCTACTCCGAATATTTAATTTTTCTTTTAAAAATCCTGTCCTTCTTTCTCTTTCCGTTTGTCACTTTATAAATAGTCTCAGTTGTCCAGTTACCAAATTCGTCATACTTTCTTTGATATTCGTAATTCTTTGAACTTACTAAGTCCCCATGTTCATTGAATATGTCGCCTTGTCGTGGGAAGTCTTTAGATTTAGTGAAATCAATAGTTGTAGAGTCTGATGAAAGAGTTTTTCCAATCTTATCTTTAACTGCTGTTAATGCTTTATTCGTTAAATAATTATATGTCGCCACTTCAATTCCATATAAATTTCCGTTACCGTCATACAACTCCAGTTTTAAGGGGTGTCCTTTCTCGTTGTTTGATAAGATGGCTTGTTGAATGGTTTGTCCCTTAGAGTTTCTGTCAGTCATACTAACCAAATAACCGTTAGAGTCATACTCGTAAGATGCTATTTCTAAAGAGTAACCAATTACTTTATTCCAACGCTCAAATTGTCGGGATATAGTTTTTTGTCCAAGTGAGTCAAATTTTCTTGTTAACCTGTCGGTAAGTTTGCCTTGGTCGTCAAATCTTTCCTCAGTCTGAACGAGATGATTATGATTTATCGTTTTCTTATTCTTCTTGATTTCTTGTCCTGAAGAGTTAATAAATATGTTCTCCTCTAATATTTCCTTGATTTCTTTATTTTCTCTAACGTCTTCTGGTCGGTTAAGATGTAGTGCTGTATAAATATTCTGTCCTAGTAATGAACTTGCCGTCAGAAGTAGTGTAATAAATAGTCCGTATTTCATAGTGTGATTAATCGTCCCGAAAAATTGCCCACAACGGTTAGGCTTGCAGAAGGCGGGCAATTAAAAACCTACGCCTTCTCCCACGTGATAAAATAAATGAAACGCACTGAACTTTCCTAACGCACACTCCGCCCGCTTTTCTGCAAGCTAGTGTTATGGCCAGTTTGCAACCGAGCTTAGGTTTTAATATCGGCCCTAGCAAAAGAAAATATCGTCCACCGAGAAGTCTCGCGAGCAATTCGTCCAGCGAAAGAGTTTGGTCGTCCGCCAGAAAGTGTCGTTAAGAGTTGTCGCGCGAGAATGGGTCGACCGATTGTAAATGTTTCGGAGTCGGGTCGTTAACGAGCAAAAAAAGTCCACAAAGAAAAAAGTTTAAACAAGTGCGGCTTTGATTTTTAGATTTCCGGTCAGTCGTTTGAAGAAAAGTCCGCGTAATGTTTATGAATTGTTAGCGAGCAGAAGTCAGTCGTCTATTAATTTGGCGGCACCGAAATTCTGGAGGAGCACTCGTCCCGCAAATTGGCCATAACGATTTGGCTTGCAGAAGGCGGGCAATTAAAACCTGCGCCTTCTCCCGCGTGATAAAATAAATGAAACGCACTGAACTTTCCTAACGCACACTCCGCCCGCTTTTCTGCAAGCTAGTGTTATGGCCAGTTTGCAACCGAGCTTAGGGTTTCAATGTCGACCGAACAAAAGAAAATATCGTCCACCGAGAATTCTCGCGAGCAAGTCGTCCAGCGGAAAAGTTTGGTCGTCCGCCAGAAATTGTCGTTAAGAGTTGTCGTGCGCGAACAGGTTGTCCGATTGCAAATGATTCCTAGGCGGGTCGTCAACGTTCAAAAGTGTCCCAAGGGAAAAAGTCTACAACTGTAACGAATTTGGTTCCTCAAATTTTCCGTCAGTCGTTTGAAGAAAAGTACGCGTAATGTTTATGAATTGTCAGCGAGCAAAAGTCAGTCGTTTACTAATTTGTCGTCACCGAAATTTCGGATGCACACTCGTCCCGCAAATTGGCCATAACGTTTAGCTTATTGCTGGCGGGCAATTAAAACCTGCGCCCTGTCCAACGAGATAAAGATAAATAAAGAACCACACACTTCAATGACCCACAGTCCCGCCCGCTTGCAATAAGCTTTTGTTGTGGGCAGGCTATTCACAGGTCATTTACTATTAATTGTCCCTTTACCCATTCAATCAATTGAACGTTTTTAAAGTCAAACCATTTTTGTCGGTAGAGTCCAGAATTATCAATGGTCAATTTGAAGTTTGCAAATGGTTTTGGTCGTCTCAATGCCTCTTCAAGTCTGTCACGAAGTGGTAAGTTGTCGATCGTGTTTATAAATTTTTCCAGTAGTCGAAATGATTCATGGCTATCCATTTTTTCGATTTCTACATAACTGTCAAAATTGTTTTCGATTTCTTCATTTGCCTCGTCCCACCATTCTGAATCGCTGTCGGGATTGTTTATTGTATCAGGAGTCGTCACAATTGCTTTTTTCTCCTTGTGAACAAAACACCTTAATCCAGAGTCCAAGGCGTCTGCGAGTTCGTTTATTTGTTCGTCAGTCATTAGTTGTTGAAGTTGCACGCTAGCTTGCCCACAACGATTAGGCTTGCAGAAGGCGGGCAATTGAAAACCTGCGCCTTCTCCCACGTGATAAAATAAATGAAACGCACTGAACTTTCCTAACGCACAGTCCGCCCGCTTTTCTGCAAGCCTGTGTTATGGCCAGTTTGCAACCGAGCTGAAGGTTTTAGTTTCGACCGTGCAAAAGGAAAAATATCCACCGATAAGTTTTGCGAACAAGTCGTCCAGCGAAAGAATTTGGTCGTCCGCCAGAAAGTGTCGTTAAGAGTTGTCGCGCGCGAACGTGTCGTCCGATTGCAAATTTTTCCGAGTCGAGTCGTTAACGAGCAAAAAAAGTCCACAAAGAGAAAAGTTTAAACAAGTGCGGCTTTGATTTTTAAATTTCCGGTCAGTCGTTTGAAGAAAAGTCCGCGTAATGTTTATGAATTGTCAACGAGCAGAAGTAAGTCGTCTACTAATTAGTCGTCAGCGAAATTGGGGACGCACCCTCGTCCCGCAAATTGGCCATAACGTTTAGCTTGTGGCAGGCGGGCAATTAAAACCTGCGCCCTGTCCACTGTGATAAAGATAAATAAAGAACTACAAACTTCAATGACGCACAGTCCCGCCCGCTTGCCACAAGCTTTTGTTGGCGGTAGTTTTTTCTACTCGAAATAATAAACTCTTGAGTCAAACCATTTCCAAGTATAGGGTTCAGGTCCTAAGTATTTATATCCGATGTCAATCATTGTCGGCTTAATTTGTTTGAAGTTGAATTGCTCGAATTGCATAATTTCAAATTTCCTGTTGTCCGCGAGATAAATAATTAGCTGCTTAAATGTCCCAATTCTATATTCAATTCTTGAGTCACTAAATCCCTTTATATTCTCTTTCTTAATTCTCTCCGTTTTGAGTTTTAAAATGTCCGTTACTATCAATTGAGAATTTGTCACCGAGTAAATTTTAGAATTCTTAAAAAGTCCCTTAAGTGGAATATAAAAAAGAGTCCCAACAATAGGTACTCCTATTATGAAAATCCAAATTGCTCTTGTCGTGTCTGTCCCGTAATTGGTGAAACACACATAAAATATTCTTGTCAGTAGAGCACCTGCTGCAACTGTCCAAATGAACCTAACTAAGGGAATTATCGGATTAAATTTTACTTTAAATGTGTCCATGCTGTCCGAAAAAATTACCGCCAACGTTTCGGGGCTTGGCGAAGTGGGGGAAATCGAAGCACAAATGTTCAATAAACCACAAATGTTGATAGAAGTACGAATGTTCAAATTTAGCACTTCTGCCCCCATTTTGCCAAACCCTTGTTAGCGGTAGTTTTTATTTGTATGCTTGTTTTAACGTTCCTTTCAAATTTACAAATTGTCCGTTTGGCAATGTAACATTTGAATACACAATTTCATTTTCATAGTCTTGAACTTGGGTAATTGTCTTGCCATTTTCTTCTTTCCAAGTTACTTGAAATAGTTGTGGTCTTAGTTCTACCATTTTCGTTTCAACAGTTTCACTTATGTTAACAGCGTTACCATTTTGTTCTATAATAGTAAATGTTAGCGAAGTGTCACTATGAATATCCAAAGTAGCCTTTGCCATTCCCAAGTCAATTTTAAATTTGTTGCCTATTATATTCATTTTTATTTGTTTATGCTAATACGTTGAGTTTGTTTAACCATTCTTGAACTTCAAATTTATTGTTTTTTGAATAGTCAAGAAGTTCAGCCTTCTGTACGATTTTATATTCGTCAAGTTCTTCGTTTAATTCTATTTGTCCTTTTGCAGTAATGTGATAAGCTATTACAATTTGGTTTGCTTTCGGAAAAGGGAATACACCAAGAAAATTTGTTTCAATTGTGTCAAGTCCAAGTTCTTCTTTTGTTTCTCGTTGAGAGGCTAATTCTGGTGTTTCGTCTGCTTCTAAAAAGCCTGTAATAATTGAAAAAATTCCTTTTGGTGCTAGCTTATTGTGAGCTAAAACAATTCCTTTGTCTGTTTCAACAACAATTCCAACAACTGGTATTGGATTATTCCAATAAATAAATCCACAACTATTGTCAATGCAACAAAGTCGTTCTTTTTGGTCAATTACTTTTTTGGTAAGTATCTTACCACATTTTGTACAGTATTTCATTGTCTGTCTGTGTCGTTTATAAAATTACCGCTAACGTTTGTGTTTGCGCAGTGGTGCGGTTTCGAAGCCGCGTCCTGTCCCCGACACAAAAACGTGGAACGAAGATATAAACTTTGGGCTACACGTCAACGCACCATTGCGCAAACATTTTGTTGGCTGCCGTTTTCTTACCGACTCTCAATAATTTCAATTATCTGGTCAGCTAAGTCCTTGTCAAAATAAGTGTCTGTCCCCGTGTTAGCTAAATATGAAATGACAATATTTTTCTTTGGATAAATTAACAGATGGGAACTATATGACGGAGCTGTCCCAGAATGATGGATCATTATTTCGCCTTCGCTATCTGTGTCGACAAACCAGCCTAAACTATAACCCGTACTCTCATTGGTCTTAGTGGTCTGAGTTGTCAGAAGTAATTGGAAAGTTTCCTTTTTAAGGATGTCGCCATTTAGCAGGGCTGTCCCAAATTTGATTAAATCCTCTGCCGTGGATACAATTCCTCCTGATGGCCATTTGTAACTTAAATTATCTTCGGGACTCTTTACCCTTTGAATATCTTTTAAAAAGTAATATTCACTTTCGTTTTCAATTTTCTTATTTGCCCGTGCACCATACGTGTACTTCATTTGAGAAGGAACTATAATATTTGATTGAAGGTAATCCAAGTAGTTCATTCCAGAAGCTCCTTCAATTACTGCTCCTAATAAATTGAATCCATAGGAAGAATAGTAAAAACTTGTACCCGGTTCAAAAAGAAGGGAATCATCTCTAAATGTTTCTATTGATTCAGTTACGGATTTGTATTGTTTGTCCCTATAAAAATCTTCGTTGTCTGTGTAATGTCTGATTCCACTTGTATTTCCTAAGAGTTCAAGGCTGTTTATATTCCATTTTTTTTGTGGAAATGAGGGAACATAAGTTTGTACAGCCTCATTTAAATTTAATTTCCCGTCCTCCATAAGTTTCAAAGCCGCAACAGAAGTTAACGTCTTGGAAACACTTGCAATTCGAAATGGTGTTTCATTTGTTGCTTTAATTTTTTTGTCTAGATCTGAGTATCCAAATGCTTTTGAGATTTCAAGTTTTCCATTAACCGAAACTGCAAGTTGAGCACCAGGTATATCATATTGATTCTGATAATTTTCGATTAGGCAAATTATTTTTTCGGTAGGCGATAAGTCTTTGTCACACTTGAATGACTTTTTCTTTCTCGCCTTATTTCCATTTCTAATAAATTGTTCTTCAATTGCACCTTCTCTTTCTAAATCAGCGATTATCTGTGTAGTCAGCGGAACAACATTAAAATTCTTCCAGAAGTCAGGATTGTATTGCGTCATTTGATCATCAATGGCTGCTCCAAACTTTGTCATTAGTTTTGAAGGATCGGGTTTCGTTGTGTTTCTTGCAACAATCTGATTTACTCGCAATTCACGCAACCAACTGCTATTTTCATAAATTGATTTTGTTGCAGTGTTGTACTTATCATAGTCCCAGAGCGCAGAAAGATAATCGGGGTAGTATTTTTCCTCAAAGCGTTTATAAATATTTATCACTTTAAAGCGCCTTAGTCGAAATTGATGCGTTTTATCAATTGGTCCTGTGTATAGCTTTCCTCTCTCAGCATACCAATCCTCCATCTCTATTCTGGTGATTGCATAATCTTCTTCATTGATATAGAAGGTATATTTCCTCTCAGGGAAAACTCCTGAGGTTATCACATATACATTTTTACCATTCTCTAGTCGAATGTCTTCAAACTTGTAATTGCTCTTTTTGAAATCAGAAAGCTTTATAAACCCTTCATTATTTGCTATGTAGTCAAGTCTGAGTATCTGGTTAAGTAAATTCTCCTCGTGAGCAAATCTTATTAGGTCAATTTTTCTAGTATCCAATAACTCAATCGTCTGATGATAATTATCTATCCCCTTTCCATACGCATTTAGGGCAACCTCAATTAAATGATCGTACTTGCCATTTACATTTCTCAAATCCCGATAGTATGCTTCTAGCTTGAACGGTTTGTTGTCATAATTTCGCGTTCTATTTTCAATAACTTTTTTTATGATGTCATTTGGCACTAACTTTTTTGCCCTTACCGTAACTTCGTCTAGTGAATATGTCTTTGGATCTAATCTTACTTCTTGCTTGTCAATAAAATTAAGCACAGGTACAAATACGGATTCATAACCAATCATTGAAAACCTTATTGTATCATTTTTGTCAAGCTCATTGAATATGAGTCTGAATCGTCCGTCCGAATTAGTATTTGTCCCAATTCCTTTTTTGACAACTCCAATAGTTACTAATTCTATCGGTGTACCAGTTGTTTTGTCTACAACAGTCCCCGAAATGACATTTTGAGAGTTACCGACTATGGGAATAATCAGTACAAGAAAAAATAGTCTGATGGTCATTTTATTTTTTTTGTGATAACAACGGCTCACTTGTGTCGGAATTGTCCATGTTGTCTAGTCGTCCCCGAAAATGGCAGCCAACGTTTTGCCGCTTTGCGAAGGCGGGGATTTCCAGCACTAAACTTCATTAGATGCACAAAGCTTGAATTTAGCACTTCACTTTCATAGAAGCACCAAACCCCCGCTTTTGCAAAACGGCTGTTAGCTGCTGGTGTTTTAAATTTCATTTTCCGACAAGTCCTTAGCCAAACTTGCAATTTTAAGTTTTCGGTTTCTAATTACATAGTTTAAATCAGATGTGTTGTCAATCATTAATTGTCTATTATAATAATTGATGTGTTCAAGAATGCCAAAAACGTTTGCAATGATTGCCCAAAATATCAAATTCTCTGTTTTCACTTCCCAATTGTTAAAATATAGCTGGATAATAAATACTAACGGAATTAAACCTATCATAAAAAGGTTGTTTTTTTTCGATTTTCTAAAAAATATTAGATTCTTGTTTTGGTCAAATGGCTTTCCTGTAAGCCTATTAAGTTTTAGCTTCCAATAATGTTGTCCTTGAAACAATATGAAAATGCACAGAACTAAGCCATATAAAATAAATATTATATCAAGAAATGAATTAGTAAAGAGCAAATAGATTGCAATTAATGGGAAAGTAATAAATGCGTGCATCCGTTCCATTGGATAATACCAATTTAATCGTTTTATTAAATCTTTTTTTGTCATTTTTCTGTTTTTATTTATTGTCAGTTTGTACACTTGCAGCTAACGTTTGTGTTTGCGCAGTGGTGGGACTTTGAAACGCTTCACTGTCCCACGTGACAAAACGTTGAACGAAGATAGCACTTTGAGCTTACACTAAACCCCACCATTGCGCAAACATTTTGTTGGGCGCTGTAATTACTTTTTCTGTCTCTTACTTACAGTTTCAAAAATGTCAGTCGTTGATGATTTAACACTCGTAATTAGTAAACAACTTAGCGGATTCATACATGTCCACATGTCACCGTAACTATTCATGTCACCGTTACCCTGCTTTTCAAATAATACTTTTGAATCTTTGTTCGCAAATAATATAGTCGTGACATTCATGGTCAACAGTCCATTGTCCAGCTTGTTGGTATGAATGTCTTTGTAACTAACCACATAGTCCGCTTTGTAATTGTCCGCAATATCTTTTAAGTTTTTTGATTTCAAGTCCCGCGCTCTTACAACTTGAAAAGTCGAATTAGGAGGATACTCATTGAAGTACATTTGAAGAACGGAGTATGAGTAATCCGGGATTGTTTCAAAATATTTAAATTTCTTGACTTCTTGCTCTGATTGTTTGGCTACTTTGATTTTTTCCTCATACTCCTTTTTCATTTTCTGATCATCAGTATAATTCACGAAGCGTTCCATTTGTTTAATGGTGTTATAATACATTTTCAGATAATCTGCCTGAACGGTGTCCACGAAGATTTTCAGTCCCTCGTCTATTATTGCAGTGTCAGGTGAAACGATTATCATTTTGAATGGTCGAAAGTTACTTCTCTGTCCGAATGAAAAATTGCTTGATAGGAAAAGGAGGATTACAAAAAAATGTCTCATATAGGAGAATTGTTATCAAAAAGTAATTATTGCGCCCAACGTTTGTGTTTGCGCAGTGGTGCGGTTTCAAAGCCGCGTCCTGTCCCCGACACCAAACGTGGAACGAAGATAAAAACTTTGGGCTACACGTCAACGCACCATTGCGCAAACATTTTGTTGGCGGCTGGGCATCTCGTCACTAGTTACTGTTTAGTCCAAATGAGTTTGTCCCCAATTTATTTTTAAAAAGTCGTTCTTTCTCAATTGCTTGGTCTGCCGTTATTGTCTTTGGTAAAATCATTAAAATTGAAAACTGAAAGTTCTCGGCATAGCCGTCTTTCTTTAGAATCAATTCTTTCAATTGCTTGTTTCCACCATGTCCGTTTGTCGAAACATAGGAATTCCATCGTCCCCAAATACCCTCTTCTCCGTAAGCTGACCCAACGTAAAGTTTACCAGTCTTCGAGTCACTTATTAGGTATATTCCTTTTGCTCCAGAAAGCATTCTTTTCCAGTCGTTGTACCCGTTTGTGACAATTTCTTTTAGCTCATTGAAGTTCAAAATGAAGTCAGAGTAGTCAGTGAAATGCTTGTAGTGAAGTCCCGGGTGTATTTCAATAACTTCCATTTCGTTTTTAATCCACTGATGCCAAGAAATAGCATTGCTCCATTTTACGATAACTCTTTCTTTTAAATCATCGAAATTTAGTATTTCTTCGAAGTCGTATTCAATGTTATAAGGAGTGTCAATAACACTCACTTGCACTTTTGGTAGATGTCGGCAGCGTAAAACTTTATAGACTCCTACAAACCTTGAAAGAAGTCCTTCTTCTCCAATAAAAGAAACTATGTAGTCAACACCATTAAAGACTTCTTTAGCTTGTTGCTGTTGGTACTTTAAGAATATTTCTCGTTTTGTTCTGTAAGCGTTATAGAGGTCAATTCTTGAATCTTTATGTCTTACAAGTTTGATTCTTGATTGTCTGTCGAGTCCGCGATTGAACAATAACTCCTGAATTGTTATCATCTGCTTGTCCGTCTAAATTTGTACACACTTTGTCATGCCTTGCCGCCAACGTTTGTGTTTGCGCAGTGGTGGGCTTTCGAAGCCGCCACTGTCCGCGTGGGCAAACGTTGAACGAAGATAACACTTATAGCTTGCACGTCACCCCACCATTGCGCAAACATTTTGTTGGCGGTAGTACCATCTCTGACTGTTTACTAATCTGCCAGTTCGTTGAGTCTTGGTTGAATGAACCAAACTCCAAGTGGAACCATCCATATTAGAAATGCCTCTACGGCATATTCGTTAATCTTTGCAAGTCGTCCCAATTCAATTGTTTTAAGTGTCTTAGCTGCGAATAACACAGAATAAACCATTAGTCCCAAATAGATTGGAACTCCGGTGAATACTAAGATTAAAAAGTCGTCACCACTCAAAAAATTTTCATTTTCTGTTAACCAGAAAATAAAAATTAAGAGTGTCAGCGCCAATAGAAATGCAACTCTAAATCTCCAAAGTCGGAAGTTGTGTCCAACGGGCAATAGCTTATAGAGTCCATTTGGAATTGTCCAAATCCAGCTAAACACTGTCGAAACAGTTATCATTCCTACTATTACGTCAGCGTACCCAGTTTGTCCGTGTCCAGAAACACCTAAGATGTCAGCCAAGATTGGTACTCCAATCGTCAACAAAAATAATTGCCAGTGTTTAAGTCGAAGAATAAATTTCATTTGTCCTATGTTTTCTCTGTCGAGGTATTACCGCCAACGGTTAGGCTTGCAGAAGGCGGGCAATTAAAAACCTGCGCCTTCTCCCACGAGATAAAATAAATGAAACGCACTGAACTTTCCTAACGCACAGTCCGCCCGCTTTTCTGCAAGCCTGTGTTATGGCCAGTTTGCAACCGAGCTTAGGGTTTTAGTGTCGACCGTGAAAAAGGAAAAATGTCCACCGATAAGTTTTGCGAGCAAGTCGTCCAGCGCAAGAGTTTTGGTCGTCCGCCAGAAAGTGTCATTAAGAGTTGTCGCGCGAGAATGGGTCGTCCGATTGCAGATAATTCCGAGACGGGTCGTCAACGAGAAAAAGCGTCCGCAAGAAAAGGGTTTAAAAAGGTGTCTTTGATTTTTTAAATTTTCCGTCAGTCGTTTGAAGCAAAGTCCTCGGAAAGTTTATGAATTGTCAGCGAGCAGAAGTCAGTCGGCATTTGTCGTCACCGAAATTGGGGATGCACACTCGTCCCGCAAATTGGCCATAACGTGAGTATTTGCGTTCGAGCGGGGCTTCCGAAGCCACGCCTTGTCCCCGACAACGAACGCATTAAAGATACGAAAACGTTGGATTACGCGTCAACCCCGCTTGACGCAAATACATTGTTATGCACATGTGCCGCAGTCGACCGTTACTTAACCACACGGATGCCAGTGCTTTGGTTGCGTGTTGGCATGTGTGGCACTGGCATTGGTGTGGTGGGCCACGAAACCTAGTCCACGTTTTCTATTCATATCTCAAACTGTCGATCGGATTTGTGCTTGCAGATTTTACTGTCTTTACACTTATTGTCAGAGTCGTCAGCAGTACAAGGATCAAAACTGGAACTAAAAACAGTGATGCATTTATAGGCATTTGATACGCATATGTCTGCAGCCATTTTTTAATCATTTCATAGCCTACAGGAAGTCCAATGGCACATCCAATTATTACCAACTTGACATAGTCTTTTGATAGAAGTGAAACAATACTAAATGAAGAGGCTCCAAGTACCTTTCTTATTCCAATCTCTTTGGTTTTACGGTTAACGGTATACAATGACAATCCGAACAAACCCAAAAATGAAACAACAACAGCCAGAAATGTTAATACGCCTACTATCATTCCAATTTGCTTGACCGTTGTGTACTGCATGTCAAATTTTTCATCTAAGAAATAATAACTGAATATGTTGTCCGGATAAGTTTCTCTCCATTGTTTTTCAATAGTTGAGATTGTACTTGTAAAATTCTGACCAGCAAGTTTGATCGCATAAGCTGGATTTTTGGGATAACCCTGCATATATAATAGAGGCTGAAGCTGATGCTGTAGCGATCTAACGTGATAATTTTTTATTACTCCGATGACTTCAAATCGTCTGCTTCCAATAAAGATAATTTTTCCTATAGCATCTTCTACTCCCTTAAATCCAAACATTTTGGTAGCCTCTTCATTAATCAACATTGCTTTCCTATCGCTTTCAAGGTCTGGATTGAAGTTTCGCCCAGTCAACAACGCCAAATTAAAAACGCCCAGAAACTCAGTCCCTATGCTTACTATACGACTACTATAACGGTAAGGAGCATTCTCCTCATTCAATGTAATATCAGCTCTATGCCAATCAATTTCAGACCCGGGAAAACTTGAGGCATATGTAACGCCATTC
This sequence comes from Chryseotalea sp. WA131a, assembly GCA_025370075.1. Taxonomy (NCBI): domain Bacteria; kingdom Pseudomonadati; phylum Bacteroidota; class Cytophagia; order Cytophagales; family Chryseotaleaceae; genus Chryseotalea; species Chryseotalea sp. WA131a. The sequence continues at coordinate 317,096 of CP073016.1, forward strand.
ACCGAGGGTAATCGAAGAACTTCGTTTTTAAACGGCTCGTATTTATTGACCGTTGTTGCATCCGTTAGTACGGGCGAATCTATAATTAAAGTTTGCTCCAATGAGATTCCGAGACTTTGACTCCGGATAAAGTCAATTTGCTTTTGAATAGCAAAAATTGCTGTAATCAGTATTAACGATACGGTGAGTTGAGTTACTACCAACACTTTTCTTAGTGTTGAGCGTTCAGTGAATTCGTTGAGTTTTCCCTTTATAGATTGAAGCGGTTTAAATGACGAAAGAAAAATAGCTGGGTACAGCCCTGACATCACAACTCCAGCTACCAATGCGGCCAATAGAAACAAGTAAACCTGCGGTATCTCTAGAATTAATTCGGAAGATGGTATCTTGAAGTAAGTCGCTGCCAGTGGCCAAACAATCACGAACAACAAAATCGCACACAAAAACGAAATTGTATTAAAGACAAATGATTCAGTAAGGAATCGGAAAATCAGTTGCTTCCTACTGGCTCCGATAAGTTTACGAATGCCCACCTCCTTCATGCTTTCCAAAAGTCTAGCAGTAGAAAGGCTTATGTAGTTGAACCATGCCAACATCAAAACAACCAAACCTAATCCAAGAAAGAAATTTACCATTGTTGCTTTGCCACTTCCATCCAAAGCGTGCAAGCGGATGTCACCAATGGGCTCTAATAAATACTTGTCGCCAGTATCGTCTTGATGATATTGTTTTACAATTTTTGCCAGTCCTTCCCTTAGGCGTTCAGGACTAGAATTGGGATTCAAGCGCAGATATGTAGTTACGTTGCTCCAAGCCCAGTTCTCATTCCATTCTTGTTCGTTTTTAGGTGGCAATACAATGTCAAACTGCTGATTAGCGTTTGCTGGGATATCTTCAAAAACGCCATCTACAACATATAGCCGCATTTCAATATTAGCACCAGGGAAACCAATCTCAAGAGATTTGCCGACAGCATCAGCGTTGCCAAAATATTTACTTGCGATGGACTTCGATATAATAATGGATTGAGCAGTTTTGAGAACTTTGAGATTATCACCAGAAAGAACATTGATTGCCAAAACGTCAACAATTGAGGGGTCAGCAAAGACAATACGACTCTCGAAATTTCTTATCTTCTCAATAGGGTTAGACACAACGGCTCCTTCTTTTGAACTAAGTCGCCCAACTGCCTCAATATCCGGAAGTGTTTGTTTAATAGCATAAGCCAGTCCCGATACCGTTCCCTTTGAAATTTCTTCAAAAACGCCATTAGAGGTATTGTAGAGATTTACACGGTATGTTCTGTCCGCATTCTTATTAAATTGTTCAAAGCTGTACTCGAACCAAACAAATTGAGTGATAAATAAACAAACTGTTAGTCCTGTAATTAATCCAATAAGATTTATAAGTGAGAATGATTTGTTTCTTGTCAGCTGACGAAAAACAATTTTGATATTATTAGCAATCATGGCAGGTTTATTGATGAGTGTCTATAAAACGTAATCTGGTCGTCCCAATTGTCCAATCGAGCGTGGCAAAGATTGGCTCTTTTGCTTGCTTTGGTGTCGCGCTGGAATGAGCGGCAAGCAAATGTGCCAATGCGGGAGGCCACTACTCTGTCCCGCGGCATTGTGCATAACGTTTAGCTTATTGCTGGCGGGCAATTAAAACCTGCGCCCTGTCCAACGAGATAAAGATAAATAAAGAACGACAAACTTCAATCACGCACTGTCCCGCCCGCTTGCAATAAGCTTTTGTTATGCACAGTACCAATCCCTAAACTATTCTTCGTCACAAAATCAATACTCGTAGTTTAGTCCGTCCCCTGATCTTTATCTTATTGCTTATCAACAATTTTGCAAGAAGTCCAACGCCAATTATAGATCCGCTCATCGCCATTGTGTTCCGGTTTAATTTTCCCGTATTGATGATGTCCAACGCTAGATAACCCGTCCCAGTTATAAATGATAGTTGAGCAATTTTATATCTTAACCACCATTTTGTCTTTTCGTCAATGTAAAGGCATTTGATTTCAGAAACTTTAACCTCGTAGCCTTGAAATACGATAACACTGTCTTTGAAATCAATAATTTGTCCAGTAATTTTTAATCTCCGTCCCTTTACTTGAAAAGAAATAACATCGCCTTTCTCATAAAATACGTTCTTGTTCTTATTCTTTTTCTGCAGCATTAAAAAACTTCTCTGCTCAGTTCTCTTTACCTTTTTATCCGTCCGCTGTGAAAGAGGGCAAGTGCTAAAAAGCAATGTCGCAAGTAATACAAGAAACGTCAATCTCATTCTCCAAGGTTTAGGTGACCTTCAGATGATGCATTGTCGGCAAGAATAGTTGAATAGTAACACTGTCAATATCAAGGGACGTCCACGGTATTGTGCATAACGTTTAGCTTATTGCTGGCGGGCAATTAAAACCTGCGCCTTGTCCAACGAGATAAAGATAAATAAAGAACAACAAACTTCAATGACGCACAGTCCCGCCCGCTTGCAATAAGCTTTTGTTGGCGGCTGGCCATTTCGTCTGCTCATCAGTCACGCGTTAAATTGTCCCAAGTGATGGTTGAGATGATAGACAACCAGGTTTGTCCATCGTGTTTTATCAATTTTGCCAAAGTACGGGTGTAAAGGATAGTCAAAGTCGTCAGGTAATTTTGAAAAGCCCGTAATATGCTTCTTTAAAATTTGCTTATCGTTTTCTAAGTCTGTCGGTGTCGTTCCGTCACCTTCAACTTGTCCGAGTCCTTTTGGTGTTGGAACTGGACGTCCAGTTTTAGCTAAGTTGATAATCTCAAGCGGGTCAACAGTGCCTTGTTCACCTAACGTCTTTGTCCCCAAAGCAATGCGTAACTGGTCAGTGCAATGACAAATCATTTGATTAGCTGTCATAAGTCCAAATGATGCTTTCTGCTCATTAGTTATTTTTTCAATACGTTGAAAAAGTATAGTAATTTGCTCTTCTGTCATTTCTCTTTAAATTTCTTGTCGCTACTGCACTTCGTCTGCGAGGTGTCCGAGGCTTGCCGCCAACGTGAGTATTTGCGTTCGAGCGGGGCTTCCGAAGCCACGCCTTGTCCCCGACACCGAACGCATTAAAGATACGAAAACGTGGATTACGCGTCAACCCCGCTTGACGCAAATACATTGTTGTGCACAGTTTTTTACAACCTCTTCTCTTATCTAATAGTTTATGACCAGTCTCGTTTTTGCATAATTGCTTTACAAGTTCTAGCTAGAAAAGATAGTCGATTCGCAACTGACCAGAAGTAACGTTGGAAGGTGTATACTTAATACGAAGTGAGTCGGAGTACTGATCCAGGAGTAATGTAGTATCTATTTTTCCTTTGTCAAAGTTAAGTTCGTTCAAAGTAAAATCTCCATTTATGTCCCCTTTAATATCTATTCTGACATTTGATGGACTTCTTTCTTTAGAGTAAATAACTTGTTCATAAGGTTTTGAAACATCTGGGATGTCAAAGCCACGTCTGCTGTCACACGAAAAGGAAAAGCTTATAATTGTTAGAAGCAATAGAATTCTTTTCATAAACAAGATTATTGGTTTGTAGGAATTAGTTGAGTAACTCCGGGAATGATAAGATTACTTGGGTCTAGCGGTGACAGATACTTGAGTTCACCTTTAACCAATCCTTCAAGAACATAATATTCAAGTAGTTCAATGTCACAAGGACAATTTGAACCGTAATCTATTCCTTTTTCATTGTTATGCAAATCCATTTGCTTTTCAAGATTCAAAGAAATCGGGGTTTCAGATTCATGTGCGTCAGCGAACAGTTTCGTTAATTGTGCACCCACAGAATAAGTGTTGAGTCCTTGAAAATATGCGTGCCGGAAAGCATCAGATTTATTATTATGACCATTTTCATTAAACTGCGATATTGTTTTTTGTGTTGCAACGTCTCTGTTTTTCTTAATCTTCAACGCCTCCTGAGGAAATTGTTTTACTAAATCTTTTTCTGCTTGAGTCAGTTTTTTGAACTGGTCATACGGATCAATCTGAAAATTTTCATCTAACCATTGGTCATCTAACCACCAATTCTTTGGGTATCCAAGATCGCTTCCCGGCCAGTCATAGTATACACCAATTGGGGTATCCCCAAATTCTTCGCCACCAGTTCCATTTGTCCCGCCTCCATATGTGCCACCTCCAGAGTTATTGTTTCCATAGTTACTGTCATTCCCACCAGTACTTCCCGAACCTGATCCTCCACTAGTACTACCTCCGTTTGAGGAACTGCCTGTTTCAGAGCTTGATCCACCTCCGCCACCGCATGCTCTCTGAGCCCAAAAATAACTTCCAGTAGCTGTGCTAAGTACAAGTTCATAACATCCAGGACTTTCAGGAAACGGGGGAAGATCATTTGTCCTGCCACCTTTGCCTGATAGCGCTTTGACTGTTCTACCATCCTTTACTAAGCTCATACCAGTTACAATACCATTGAGGTCAAGACTCAATAATTTGCCAGTAAATTTTGCAAAGTCGCTACCATTCTTATACCAATCATTGGCGGGTTCATAGATAATGATGAATCCAGTTAAGCCTGTTTTGGTTTCGGTCAAAATGAAATTACTAAATTGATTCAGGCTATCAGAAGTATACCTAAATGTATAGCGGGCTTTGCCATTGCGAGGGTCAACTATTTTTATTGCTTTGTCCCATACAATACCGTTTTGGGTTGCTTTACGTCCATTGGGGCTGGAGAAAATTGAATTAACTTTCTCCTCCAGAGATACCTCCTTTAAAGGGTCTATTTCTACAATTGTCCAATTATCTTTAATTGAAGTTTCTTCCTTGTTACAGGTTGTCAACAAAAGAACAATCGTCAAGTAACATAAAGATTTAATAAAATAATTTTTCCGATGCTTCATAGTCAGGGTATTTTGTTTGTTCGGTAATTTAGTAAAAAAATTGTGCACAACGTGTGTGTTTGCGCAGTGGTGCGATTTCGAAGCCGCGTCCTATCCCACGAAACCAAACTTGGACGAAGATAAAAACTTTGAGCTACACCGCACCGCACCATTGCGCAAACATTTTGTTGGCGGTAGTACCATCTCTGACTGTTTACTAATCTGCCAGTTCGTTGAGTCTTGGTTGAATGAACCAAACTCCAAGTGGAACCATCCATATTAGAAATGCCTCTACGGCATATTCGTTAATCTTTGCAAGTCGTCCCAATTCAATTGTTTTAAGTGTCTTAGCTGCGAATAACACAGAATAAACCATTAGTCCCAAATAGATTGGAACTCCCGTGAATACTAAGATTAAAAAGTCGTCACCACTCAAAAAATTTTCATTTTCTGTTAACCAAAAAATAAAAATTAAGAGTGTCAGCGCCAATAGAAATGCAACTCTAAATCTCCAAAGTCGGAAGTTGTGTCCAACGGGCAATAGCTTATAGAGTCCATTTGGAATTGTCCAAATCCAGCTAAACACTGTCGAAACAGTTATCATTCCCACTATTACTTCAGCGTACCAAGTTTGTCCGTGTCCAGAAACACCTAAGATGTCAGCCAAGATTGGTACTCCAATCGTCAACAAAAATAATTGCCAGTGTTTAAGTCGAAGAATAAATCTCATTTGTCCTACGTTTTCTCTGTCGAGGTATTACCGCCAACTATATAATATACGCAAGTTCTCGGCTCGCCAACAATGTTAATAAATTTGTAAATTCTATCAAAGTCAATTGTCTATTTTATTGTTATAAATTTGACATTCAATCATTTATGCTGAATCCTCATGGGGGTTTGTAATTATCAATTAAAGTTGCGCATTTTGTATTGTCATGGGCTTCTTGCCTAGTTTAACAATACAAAATACGAGGCTTATTTTACAGGTTATCAAGTGGGCTTTTTATGTTTTTTAGGCTCTTTTGGCTCACATGGGTGTAGCGCAGGGTAGTATGCACATTATTGTGCCCCAGCAATTGCTGGATAAATGTTACGTCCGTTCCGCTTTCTAGCAGGTGCGTGGCAAAGCTATGCCGCAGCCCGTGGATGCCTATCGCCTTATTGATATTTGCCTTTTTTAAGGCCAATTTAAAAACCTCTTGCGCGCTGCGTGTGCTGTACTTGTCGCCATACTGGCCTTCAAACAAATATTTTTTAGGGCGATATTCCTTATAGTAATTTCGCAGTTGCTCTACTAGGCTGATGGGTAAATTTACATAGCGGTCTTTTTTCCCCTTCGCCCGCTCAATCAGCGCGTGCTTGCTTTTGCCATCTATATCGGCTACTTTCAGGTTTACGATTTCACTCACTCGCAGGCCCATGCCATAGCACAATTTCAACATGGTGTTGTGCTTCAGGTTGGTGGTCACCTCCAAAAGTTTCTTGATGTCTTTTGCATTAATCACCTTGGGTAAAGTGGACGGTTTTTTGGGGCGTGGTATCTCCACAAAAAAGCGTTCGCGCTTCAGCACCTGTTCAAAGTAAAACTTCAAAGCATTTAGCCGGCTGTGCAACGTATTCTCCGAAAGTTTTAGTTGGTTGGTGCAATAGAGAAAATAACTTCTTATCTGAGTTCCATCCATGCTTCTCACATCTTTGTCTTTCAGCACGTGCAACAGTTGGGCAAATTCATTAATGTAGGTTTTGATGGTGTTGGGGCTATAGGCCTTTAGCTGAAGCATTTCGGCCATTTGAATGAGCGCAGGTTGGTTCATCGGGTGAACGTAACTCAGCACTTCCTTGCCCACTAGCAACGGGGGCAAACCGAATTTTTGCCGGTAGTGGGGCGAATCGATTACATACCAGGCTTTTTTCGATTGGCTCCACCGCACGCCCGTCAATTTTTTTACACGTGCAATCAAACCGGCATCATAGTCAAACCGTATTAAAATCACTGGCTTGCCGTGGTGCTGGGTGGCTTCGAATTTAATTATACTATTCATTTTTTGATAAAATAAATGTACTGACTAAGATCATTTCCGCAATTGTAATGCCCGTAAATATTTTTTTTCACCTATATCGCAGCATGTGTTTCGAAGGATAGTCCACAGTAAGTGTAGTTTTTTATATTTTTATTGAATGAAACCAGCAAAAATTTATCTAATCAAATCCTTCAGCCATCCATGAAAATCGAATCAACCTATTTAAGTCCCAAGCTCAAAACATTTCTAGGATACTTGATGCTCTTGAGTATTTCATTTTTTGCCTTGAAAACATTGATTCACATTTTCACATCAGCCAACCCATTGGAGTTGAAATCCTATGACTGGTGGCCAAACATATTTCTTTATTCAGTCACTTTATCTTTTGGTGTAACGTTTGGTGCAAGAAGGGTTCAACTGATAATTACTAACCCAACAGACATAGAGCGAGTGAATGACATGGTAGAAAATTTTTTTACCATGAATGGAACCAGGGTTAAAAAAAAATATGAAAGCGAGACGACTTTTGAGTCTGTCAAAAGCTTTTATCGATTATTCAATAATTGGTTTGAAACGGAGTTGGTATGTATTAACAAAACGGAAAATCAGTTAAAAGTTGTTGGCCCATTTAGGCTAGTTGATTCACTTGATTCGAAACTAAGATTTACAAGGCCTTTGGCTTGAAGACTGGGTAGGGTTAGGGATTCTCAATTTTTCCTAATGAATTAATCAATGGGGGCCAACGGTATCTCCCACAGGGTCACTTTATTTTTGGTATCAATCAGTATCATGCGCTCATCCGTTACCAAGGCAAATTTATGGGTGCCTTCTACTTTCACTTCACGCGTAGCTTCGGTGGTCAAGTCAAAGAATTTTAGTGTGTTGCCATCGGCATAATACAATTCTTCGCCCACAAAATTGAAATTTAGAATTCCCTTTTTTTGAATATGCTCAATTTGTTTGCCCAAAATCGAAAAAATCAAAATGCCGGATTGTTGGTCGAGAACAAAAAGCATGTTTTGGTATTCGCGGAGGTGTGTAAACAATGGCTTCGTTTTAAATTGTGCGGTATCAATCGGAATCTCTGAAACCGTAGCACCCGTCATGGGGTTGATGTGCTTCAATGTGGCATCTGCCTTGTCTAAAATCCAAACATGGTTATCTGCCCGAATGCTTACCAAGTAGGGCTCAATCGCCCACGAGGCATCTATGTCAGTTTCGATCGGGTTCTCAAAGTAACGACCGTAGCGCGAAAACTTTTTGTTTGCTCGGTCAAAAACAAAAATGCTCGGATGGAACCAGGGCTCTATCAAATCAACCCGCTTGCTTTTTAAAGAAGCTACCCGTTTTCCGTTGGCATCGTACTTGTTTACCTTCCCGTTTTTCAAAACAAGAAAAAAATTTCCGAGCCGATCTACCGTGGCAGCCTTCACTTCACCCGGGTTGAATTCTTTTATTTTTTTGGTGGGTGCTTGTGCGGAGCAGATGGGAGAGGTGAGAAGGGAGATTTGCAAAAAGAGAATAATGAAGACTAGTCTAATCAGAATTGAGCGAAAATGAAGATTTTTGAAAAGGGCATTGCTTCGTGAATCCAATCGCGCCTTCCCGATGCTAGTCCCCCGCCATAACGATGACTTCATTATCATTTTCCTTCAAACTTTTTTAGTTCCACATTTCCATTGCTAAACGTGGCGTACGTATCGAAATGTACCCACTCGCCTAAATTTATATACCGGCTGTTTTCGGCTACTTTTAAATCGAGTGGCAAATGGCGGTGACCAAAAATGTAAAAATCGTGGTGATTGATTTTTTCTTGCTCCTTGCAATACGTCAGTAAAAATTCGTTCTCTTCACCGCGAAATTTTTCTTCGCGCTTGGTGTTGGCCAAGCGGCTTTTCTTGCTCCAAAATTTGGCAATTCCCATTCCAAGGTTGGGATGTATCCGTGCAAACAACCATTGGCAAAGTGGGCTATTAAAAAACTGTTTTTGAAACTTGTATAAGTTATCGCCAGGCCCCAAGCCATCGCCATGGCCAATCAATAATTTTTTATCACTCACCATTAGCGTTTGTGGTTCTCGGTAAATCATGATGCCCAATTCTTTTTCAAAATAATCGAACAGCCACATATCGTGGTTGCCGGTAAAAAAATAAATGGGCAAACCAGCATCCCGCAACTCGGCCAGTTTTCCTTGAAAGCGAATAAATCCCTTGGGGATGGCGTGTTTGTATTCAAACCAGAAGTCGAAGATATCTCCCATCAAGTAAATGCTGTGGGCGTCTTTCTTCACATCATCCAGCCAAGCAATGATTCTGCGTTCTCGTGCAAGGCTGGATTCTGCAGTGGGCACCCCCAAGTGGAAATCGGAGGCAAAGTAGATGCGTTGCTGAGTGGGCAGTTGTATTTCCATTGGCTGAAGCAGCCGTAAAAATAGAAAAAGCAATTGATTGGCAGATATTGCAACTAAACATCGTTGCTACGCGCCATGTAATTGGTAGGGTAGTCGGTGTGCTGATACACGAGAATTTTGGTGGCAAGGGCTCTTTCTTCGAATCAACGCATGCCATCTTTGCTCAATCTACCAATAAAATAAGAAGATAGGTGCAACGCTTAAATATCGCGCGGCACAAGATTTCACGACAGGTATGGTGCCACGCAGAGAGCTCAGTGCCAGTTTTGAAAGACGTATTTTTTCGTGCGGTAGTTGGAATGGCTACTTAACCGTGGGCGGAGTTTATCAGCGCTACTACGAGTTGATTAAAGTATAGGGCATTCAAGCAGTGCCTTTCGCATTTTTTCACCACCGCTTCAAAGCGAGCCCTGATACCGTTTCGCCAATGGCCAGCGATGATGTTGCCGCAGGCGAAGGCGCATTGCATACGTTTATTACGTTCTTTCCTTCCAAAATCAGAAAGTCATCTACCAATCCCCCTTCGCGGTCGCACGCTTGCGCCCGCACGCCCGCACCACCTTCTACTAAATCTTCTTGTTGAATTTCGGGAATGAGTTTTTGCAAGGCCTTGGTAAACGCAGCTTTTGAAAACGACCGATACATTTCGCCAAAACCGGTGCGCCAATATTTAGCTGCTACTTTTTGAAAGCCGGGCCACGCCAATGTTTCGGCCAACTCTTTTAAGTTCACATCTGATTTTTTGTATCCTTCGCGTTGAAATGCCAACACCGCATTTGGGCCAGCTTCTACACCGCCCTTGGCCATGCGTGTAAAGTGCACACCCAAGAAAGGAAAATTCGGATCGGGCACCGGGTAAATTAAACTCTTCACCAAATACTCTTTTTCCTTTCTCAATTTATAATACTCTCCCCGAAAAGGAATGATTTTTACATTTAGATTTTGAACCGTTAGTCGCGCTACTTTGTCGCTGTATAACCCCGCACAATTGATAACGAGTTCGGTGGTGTATGAACTCTTGTCGGTGATAACGGTTGTTGATTTTTCTGTTGAGATGTTCACTACCTTTTCGCCTAGATGAATTTCTACACCTTGCTTGCGAAGAACTTCACCATATTTTTCGGCAACGAGTTTATAGTCCACAATACCCGTTTGAGGAACAAAAATTCCTTCGATGCCATTTACATGCGGTTCGTATTCTTTCAGTTCACCAGCCGAAAGTTTTTTTAAATTTTTTAATCCGTTTTGCTCTCCCCGAACAAAAAGATTTTGCAGAAGCAGCTTCTCTGATTCATCGGTAGCCACAATTATTTTTCCGCAAAGTTCAAATGGAATAGTTTGCTCTTGGCAAAAAGCAATCAGTTGATGGTAGCCTCGCATGCAATTGGTAGCTTTTAAACTGCCAGGTTTGTAATAGATGCCCGAGTGAATGACACCACTGTTGTTGCCCGTTTGGTGTTTGGCCAGTTCAGTTTCTTTTTCGAGCACTAAAATTTTTAAATCCGGTTTCTTTTTGATCAACTGGAGGGCAGTAGCCAAGCCTACAATTCCGCCTCCTACTATTACTACAGAATATTGCACAGTCTAATTGTTTGTGGCAAAAATAGAATTTTTATTCTCTATTTTTAATGAGTGATTATCCGTCAAGCAAAAGAACAAGATGCCACTAAAAGTGAAAGAATCACTTATCCCTTGGGTATCCCAACCTCACTTTGAGAGAAGAGAAAAAATTTTAGTGAAGAATGGCTGCATGAAGTGGGAGGTCACCAGCAACCAAACGCATGTGCGAACACATCAATTTTATGTTCGCAACGGGTGGCAATTTGATTCCGATACATCGCCTACGCTGGCCGCGCGCACGAGTGCGATCATGCAATCGGTTTTTATTTTGGGGGTCAGGTAAGTTTCGATTGCTACCCGCTGGGTTGGTGGAAACAAACGTAATGGGTTCATGATTCAATTCTGGCACATACCAGCCTACACCAAAGCCATCACCATTCAGCGGTTCTTCAATTTTCTTTGGCATTGATGCTTTGGTTGACCAACGAATTTTTGGGTTGGTAGAGCAGCTTATCGATGATGATAGACGTGCCTTTATAGGCCAGTCTCACATAAAATCAATTTGAAAATGATGATTAATTTGAAAATTTGAAGATTGGTCTTTTGCACAAAGCTTTGTGTTATTTCAAATTCTCATTTTAAAACTAACCAAATAACCTGAGATTCTATCCCATTTTCAAATTGGCTAATTTTCAAATTGGTTTACTTTTTCTTTTCGGTTTTTTCGAAGGTCATCGAAACAGAATTCATGCAATACCGTAAGCCGGTTGGTTCGGGACCATCGTTAAACACATGGCCCAAATGACCTCCGCAATTGCTGCACACCACTTCATCACGCACCATGCCATGACTTGTATCAGTGCCAACATCTACTGCTTTTTTATCGATTGGTTGATAGAAACTTGGCCAGCCAGTGCCAGATTCAAATTTGGTATCGGATGCGAACAGGGCTTGGTGGCAGCCAGCGCAATAGTAGGTTCCGCGCTCGTGGTTGTCCCATAACTTGCCCGTAAAAGCTCGTTCCGTGCCTTTTTGTCGAAGTACCTCAAATTGTTCTGGAGTCAATTGTTTTTTCCATTCCATCTCAGTTTTGGCCAGGTAGGCTTTCGGTTTTGCTTTTTCAGCATCAGCACCTTTGTTTTTGGTTTGGCAGCTAACCGATAGGGCAGTGGTCAATAAAAGGGCAGCCAGAGTTAGATTCATCATTGTTTTCATTATATTTAGTGATGGTGAGATATACGTTCAATAAACAGATTTGGATTAAAATGTTTTTAAAAGAAGCCAGTGCCGTCACCAGGCGGACAAATCCCTTTTCAATCTTTAACCTATTTGTTGTTGGAAAATCCCTTTTTTTCCACAATTTTTAGGCATAACTAATGTACTTTTGATGTTTACTAATACAATTACCCAACCCCGATGAGAGTAAAGCTGTTCCTGATTCTGTGCTCAGTGAGTTTCTTCGCTCAGGCCCAAAACTATGAAACCAAGAAGGTATATGTTCACAGTTTTGCGAGGATGATTCAATGGCCAGAAGAGAGTAGGGTTGGTGATTTTGAGATTGCGGTGCTTGGTGAAACCCCCTTCTTCGATCAGCTTATCGAAATGGCATCTAAAAAGAAGTTGGGCGACAGAACCATTAAGGTAATCAAATTGGCAACCATAGCCGACTTAAATAAAAGTCACATCCTAGTTTTACCTGCAGCACAATCGGCTTCTTTGGCAGAGGTGCTTAAAAAAATTGGCACCGGTTCTACTTTGGTGGTAACAGAGCAAGATGGCTTGGCCCAAAAAGGAAGCCATATCAACTTTGTGTTGAAAGATGGAAAACTGGCCTTTGAACTTAATCAAAATGCCTTAGTAAAAAACAAATTGAAAGCCGCTAACGAACTTACTCGATTGGCCATTTTACTCTAATCATGTTTACATTTTAGCTATGGAAAATCCTTCGAAAAAAAAGAGCCTGAATATCAAGCTGAACATTGGCAATAAGATTTTTGGTGGGTTCTTAATATTGATTGTGCTGTTTGCCATCAATGCCACCATTATCTTCCGCACAGGTAATACCATCAATAATAATGTAATGGTGTCAAAAGAAACGGTTAACCCGTTAAGAGATGCCATTAATGAATTGATTACGTTGGTGCACCGGTCGCGCATGTTGGCTACCAACTGGGTGTTTTTGCAAACCAACGATGATGACAAAAATGCCTTGCGCTCCATCGTTAATGGTGAGTATAAAGGATTGAAGGAAAAGATAGAAAAACTGATGGTGAATTGGGATGCCGATAGTTTGGAATCAACGTTCAAGAAAGATAGCGCGCAGCGAGTGTTGATGACCAAGGCGCTTTACAAGTTCGATACTTTACTCATAGGCACGGAAGAAAACATCATGAATGCCCTCACGGGTTTTGATTCCTATGAGGACCCCACCACCAAATTATTGGCGGGTGATTATGTGGATCAAGTGATTATTCCACAATCCAATGATATCATCAAATTGCTTTCCGCCATTAGACTAAATCAAGAAAAATTAACTCAGAAATCATCCGATAGCATGAGTTCGTCTACCAGTAATTTGATTCGGATCACGCTAATATTAGGTGGCGCCATTGTGGTGTTAGGACTTCTATGTGCCTACTTGCTCATTCGATCTATAACAGTGCCCATCAACTACATTAAAGAAGTGGTTGTAAAACTTGGCAGAGGCGAGTTGGTGGAAGACAAAGGCCGCATTTTTAGTAATGATGAGATTGGCGAGATGGCCTTTGCCACCGATAATTTAGTAAATGGATTAAAAGCTACAACCGGCTTTGCTGAAAATATTGGTAAGGGAAATTATGCTTCAGACTTTACCCCCTTAAGTGAGCACGATGTGTTGGGCAATGCATTGATTAACATGCGCAACAATTTGGCCCGTGTGGCCGAAGAAGATAAGAAGCGTGCGTGGGCATCGGAAGGATTGGCAACGTTTGCAGAAATTTTGCGAAGCAATAACTCGGATGTTCAAAAGCTCTGCTATGAGATTATTGGAAGTTTGGTAAAATACCTCAAGGCCAACCAAGGAGCGCTCTATATTATTGATGACGTAACCGATGGCGATGAGCAAACCATGAGCATGTTGGCGTGTTATGCCTGGAACAAGAAAAAGCACGTCAATCAAAAAATTTACAAAGGGGAGGGATTGGCCGGACAAGCTTGGCAAGAGATGGACACTATTTACTTAACCGATGTTCCGCAAAATTATATTCGCATCACATCTGGTTTGGGCGATGCCAACCCAACTTCAATTTTGATCATGCCGCTAAAAGTGAACGATCAGATTTTTGGTGTGGTAGAAATCGCCTCCTTCTCTGCAATGGCAGAGCACGAGATTGAGTTTGTAAAACGCATTGCCGAAAGCATTGCATCAACGGTTTCTTCGGTAAAGGTAAATGCCCGTACCACCAAGTTATTGGCCGAGTCACAACAGATGACAGAAGAGATGCGTGCGCAAGAAGAAGAGATGCGCCAAAACATGGAAGAGTTGCAAGCCACTCAAGAAGAAATGCAGCGTGGTCAGTCTGAATCTGCGTCTATCGTTGCTATCGTTAATGAAGGTTTTAACACTATTGAATTTGACACCGATGGAAATATTTTAAAGGCAAACGATAACTTTTTGAACGCCATGGGCTATTCTTTAGATGAGATTGTTGGTGAGCATCACAGCATTTTTATGCCAAAGGAAGAACGAAATACGGATGCTTATCGTCAATTTTGGAAAGACTTGTCCGTTGGCAAAGCAAAGTCAGGCGAATTTAGAAGAATCAATAAAAATGGTGAAGAGGTTTGGACTTTGGCAACTTATTCACCTTTACGAAATCCGATAGGTCAAATTAGTCGACTTATGAAAGTTGCAATAGATATTACAAAGTATAAAAGGAAGTAAGACTCTTTACAGCAAAAAACCCCTCCGTCTGAGGGGTTTTTTGTTACCTAAACCTAAACCTATGAGAGAATTACTCTACTCTGCATATAAGAACGGAGAATGGTTATTGGAGTTACATTCTTTGATAAAAAAAATTTAAGCGCGATTAAGTGCTAAAATCTGATTGGGCTAGCAACTCCCAATAAAACATTATTTTTTTAGCTTATCGGCAAATTGCTTTTTGAATTTATCCACCTTTGGCCGAATAACGTACTGACAATAGCCCTGATTGGGGTTCAGCTCATAATAGTTTTGATGGTAGTCTTCAGCAGGATAAAAAGTGGTCAAGGTTGTAATTTCAGTAACAATCGGGTTTTTATACACATGCGATGCTTCCAATTGTTTTTTATAAGCCTCCGCAAGAGCTTTCTGATTTTCATCGGCATAAAAAACGGCTGAGCGATACTGTGTGCCTTCGTCAGCGCCTTGGCGGTTTAAGGTAGTAGGGTCGTGGGTATTCCAAAAAACTTCCAGCAGCTCTTCAAACGAAACCACCGCAGGGTCGAATGTGATTTGGGTAACCTCGGCATGGCCGGTCATACCCGTGCAAATCTCGCGATAGGTTGGGTTTTTGACTTTGCCACCAGTGTAGCCCGATACTACTTTGGTGACGCCTTTTACGTTTAAAAACACCGCTTCGGTACACCAAAAGCAGCCTGCGCCAAAGGTGGCGGTTTGTACATTAGTTGTTTCCACTTTTTTAGTTTGAGATTGTGCCTTTGCCTGAAGAATTGCCACCAGAGCAAAGGCGGTTAGTAATTTTATCATAGCTAGGTCTTATAACTTAAACTAGGATAAAATGGTTTAGAGCGGTGCATATTTGTCGTGCCTTTGTCAAAAGTATTGCTAATACCTACTATAAAACCCTCTCAACTGCTGTGTCAAATTGTTCTGCAGGTTGCTCATCGCTTGCTGATATAAGTTATCATCGTTAGGGTATCCTTCTGCTCGTTTGCACAAATTTGCTTGGTCACCATTCAGTGCACGCACATCGCCTTTGTAGGTCGCCCAATCATACTGCCAGCGAGCAACCCCATCTACGGTGGTGTTTTGCAAATACGAATTGTTGGATGCATCGGTGATAGTAAGAGTAGCCTCACTTTTGGCATTTTTTACTTTTGTATAAATGGTTAAAGTGGCCTTTACGGTTTCCATCACATCTTGTGTTTTGCCATCGGGCAATTTTTTCTCTCCTACCTTTATACTTCGCTCAATATTTTCTGTTCGTGATGAAAGCATCGCGCGGTTGTCCTGATAAAACCTATTGAAGACCAATCGTAGTATTTGCTGAGGAGGAACCGTATCGCGTTGGGCTACCGGTTTAAAGGACAAAAACTGCCGCTGCAATGAATTGATGATGGGCTGAAAGCTGCCGTAGTTGATGCGCGAGGCATTGATTTCTTCATAAGCCACGCGTAGCGTAGCGTTAAACTCAGCTTGATTCATCATTTCAATTACCTCGCGGTAGCCTTGTTCATAGCCATTGGCTTCTTTAAATGCGAAGTAAGCTTGCTTGGCATCGTTTCGCGTGTTTTTCATCATGAACTGAATGCCATCTTGATAGCTCTCTTCAGCTGCCTTGGGCTTTGCATCGGCCAACTCTTTAAATTTGGTTACGGGGTTGGTGATAACCTTCATCGCGCCCAGCGAGGTTTTTATTTGGTCGTTGAGATTATTGATTTTAGTGTAACCGTCTACTGCGTTGCGCCACTTGCGTGGATTGTCGGAATTGATGCCGTTTTGGATACTCATGTTGATGAAATCTACGGCCAGCGGATAGGCTTGTGTCAAAACAACGGTAGCCTTTTTATGGGTGGGGCTTCCGCGCAAGCGATTGACTGAGTTTATTACAGCATCGTAATAATCGCCTTGCTTTAAGGCAGCTTTTCCAGAAGAGCATGAATCGAAGAGGATAAACAAAAAGAAAAGGGCAAGGATTGCCAGAAACCGATCTTTCATAGCCAGCTAAATTTAGCTTGAAGTTACCCAACTGACTCGTAATCCGGAAACTTGGATGGGTAAAACTTTGGTAATTGGTAAGTGGTGTTCGGTGAAAGATTTTTAATTTGTGATTGGTGAATTGTGATTTTTGATTGTGCCGACCCTACCAAAAACCGATTACCAGCCATAGAACAATCATTACCGGCCACCAACTACCAACTACCACTCACCAACAACCACTTACTAACTATTTCCCAAACAAATCCACCAGCACATCGTCAATCAAGTTGTGCCAACTGTCCTAACTGCGGCCTTCGTTGTTTTGGCATAAACGGTAGCGCTTTTGGTGGTGTCGTATAACGAACTGAGCGTGGCAGTGATTTCATGCCCCTTCAAAAAGTTAAACGACAACCAAAACAACAAACAAATCACTAAGCTTCTTCATAGGAGCAAGTTACTCAATTTTTGATGACCACTTCTTCGGATGAGCGAACCCTAAGTGACAATAACGCACCTATTATCATACAAACGCCACCGAATACCAAAACATAGATGGTTTGACCGTTGAATACTTTGTTTAGCAAAAACCCTAAAACAGTTGCTGCCAATATTTGGGGGATTACAATGAAGAAGTTAAACACTCCCATGTAGTAACCCATTTTTTCGGAAGGCAACGAGCCTGAAAGCATGGCGTACGGAATAGAAAGAATGCTCGCCCAAGCAATCCCAATTCCTACCATCGAGGCGAGTAACATATCGGGGTCTTTGATGAAGTAAATGGAAAGCAAACCTATACCACCGCACATCAACGCAATAAAGTGAGTCACTCTTCGGCTAGTATACTTGGCTAATATTGGTAAGAACAGAGCGGCTAATGCGGCAATGCCGTTGTAGATACCAAACAAAACACTCACCCAATCGGCTCCTTCGTTGTAGGCGGTTGAGGTGGTAGCAGTGGCGCCATAAATGTAACTCGTTACGGCAGGTGTTGTATAAATCCACATTGAGAATAAAGCAAACCAAGAAAAGAATTGAACATAAGCTAAATCTACCATTGTTTTGGGCATGCTGTTTAAATCTTTTACCATGTGCACCATGCCTAGGTAGGAGCGACCTTGCCGAATGTAAAGCACTGCTAATAAATGAACCATTCCGAAAATAAGAAGACCACCCCCCAACACGTAAAGTTCTTTTTCTAATTCCATGTAGTTGATAATCCATAGCAAAATGGTTCCCAATAGAACCAGCACCATTCCTACTTTTGATAAGAGTGTTTTTGTTCCTTCTTCATTATCAATTTTTCGTTTCTCTCTGTTTCGCAAATTTTGATGCTGAACTTCTGGCGGATATTCTTTAGTGGTGAACACCGTCCACATGACGGCAGTGAATAACATGAATGCACCTAGGTAAAAAGAATACTTTACGGAGTCGGGGATTTCCCCATCTGGCGCTGTATTGCTTACATGCAACCAATTGGTGAAAATGTATGGGAGAAAAGAGGCAACGATTGCACCAATGCCAATAAAAAAACTTTGCATGGCAAAGCCAGTCGTACGTTGTGAAGGTGGCAGCATATCACCCACAAAAGCCCTGAAGGGTTCCATGCTAATGTTGATAGAGGCATCCATTATCCAAAGTGTGCCCACGGCCATCCATAAAATATACGCATTGGGCATTAAACACAATCCGATGGAGGCGAGTATGGCACCGAGCGCAAAATAAGGTCTTCGTCTGCCCCACGTTGGATGCCAGGTACGGTCGCTATAGAAACCAATAATAGGTTGTACGATCAAACCGGTGATGGGAGCAGCCGACCAGAATAAAGCTAGGTTATCAGGCTCTGCACCGAGTGTAGAAAAAATCCGACTGGTGTTAGCGTTTTGCAATGCAAAGCCAAACTGTATTCCTAAAAAGCCAAAGCTCATGTTCCAGATTTGCCAGAAACTTAGTTGAGGCTTGGCGGCTGTATGCGTTATAGACATGTAGACAGGTTAAATTCAGGATTCAAGATATAGATTTTGCTGAAATGGTCAATGGATATTTTAAGCTGGGATGGTCAGATTTTTACCAGAACTGCTAAGCAATTGAATAACGAGTTGCCTGCTAATGGGCTTGAAGTACGGTGGACTCGAATATGAAGGCTTGGAATTCCTCGCAATGGTAGATTACCTCTTACTTTTTCCGTATGCTCATAAAATTTTTCGACTTTACTTTGTTGATGGCCATCGCCTCGCGCAAGTAGTATTTTACTTTAGCCACCGGTATTTTTTCGGCCGCTTCAAAATAGACTTTTTTGATGTGGGCGGTATCGTCACTAAAGAGTTTGTATTTGTCGTTGATCGATGCGCCTTCCACGAATCCCAAAATCACTTTCTTGGTTTTCTTTTCGTAATTGATGTAGCACAACAACCCATCTTTACAGTAAAAGGGGCAATTCCATTTGATGCTTTCCTCTACGGCTTTCACCGTTTCAAAAATTATATCGCGCAAAACTTCTAACGTTAGTTTCACGTCATCGCGTTGAGCAAAAATATAGTTATCTACGGCTGAGCTATATCTTCTGTCCACACCTAAGCAGCCTTATACAATCGAATCCCGAAAAGGAAAATCACGACATAACAAATAATGGGCAGCAAATAGGCGTTGGCCACCCCATATTGATCGGCCACCCAACCCATTACCGGAGGGAACACCGCACCACCCACCACGCCCATCACAATGATAGACGCGGCTTTTTCTTTTAAATCGCCCAAGTTGCGCAAGCCCAAACCAAAAATGGTAGGGAACATGATCGAGAAGGTAAACTGCAAACCAATCAAACAGGCAAATGAAAACCAACCGATGTGTTGTGAAATACCGATGCAGAAGAGAATACTTCCCAACGAAAATAATGCAAGCAATCGATTGGGTGCTATAAAATTCATCAAATACGTGCCAACAATTCTACCCACTAACATCATGGCCATGCTTAAACTAAAATAGTAAGCAGCCGATTCATCACTCATGCCGGGCATGTGCTTTACGGCATAGTTAATAAAGTATGCCCAAGTTCCACCTTGCGCGGCCACATTAAAAAACTGGGCGATGGCCGCCCACCGAAAATGCTTGATTTTGAAAAGGTCTTTGTACCCGCGGGTACTTTTGTCGATCGGTATTTGAACATTCGGAACTTTTACAAACCAAAAAGCAAATGCAATGGCCAGCACCACCAAGCCAATGGCGGCATACAGTATTTTTACAGAAAATAAATCAGCTTGTGTTTCTCCTGTTAAGGTAGCGCGTAAAATAAAAAATCCACCGAGTAGTGGCCCAATAATAGTGCCCACCGCATTGAAGGCCTGCGATAAATTTATTCGTTGCTCCGAGCGTTCCTCATCGCCCAACGATGCGCTGAAAGGATGAGCCACTGCCTCTAATGTTGCCAAGCCACATGCCAAAACAAATAATGCTATTCTGAAAAACGTAAATGATTCTGCACCGGCTGCTGGAATAAAAAGAAAAGCTCCTATCGCATACAAGCACAAACCGACCAGCACGCCATTTTTGTAACCATATTTTTTCATCAGCCATCCAGCCGGAATTCCCATAACAAAGTAGGCACCAAAGAGTGAAAACTGGACGAGACCAGATTGTGCTAACGAAACATGCAATACTTTTTGAAAGTGCCGATTCAAAGCATCGCCCAACGAAAGTGCAATGCCCCACAATAAAAACAAGCTGGTAACAAAAATATAAGAGGGTAGGTACTGCTTGCGTACCAATGGGATTTTTCCATGTAGATTGAGAAGTTATTTGTCTGGCATTACGAAAGCCAAAATGATGTACAGCAAAAGGCCGGTGCCAAAAGTTAAAAAACCGACTACAAAAAGAACGCGCACAAGGGTAGGGTCTAAATCAAAGTATTCCCCTAGTCCGCTGCACACCCCAAATAGTTTTTTCTCTCCTTTTGTTAACCGTTTTGCCATAGCCTTAATTTTTATAAAAGAAATTTTAACATCTAAAACTACAATTTTTATAGGGAAATCCTATGAGCGCATCATAATTCTCCACCCAGCCGGATAGAGGTTGTTCAATCGGTTGCCCAATAAATTTACCCAACCCAGTGGCACACCTTCGTACATCACCAAAGCAAAACCCTTTTCGCCTTCACCAACGCTAAGCACATCTTTGCGTAAGTAAGCCAAGGCTTCTTCAAGGCTAAGATCTATTTTCTTAAATCGATCGGTGTGCACGTGCACTGACAAGGCCAAGGCATGCTCGGGAATAAACTTATCATGCTTCTGGGTGGCCACGGCTGTGCCACGAATCACGGGTTTTAAAAGATGAAACAAGGTGTTTAGCGCTGAAAGATATGGTGTGGAGACGGAAAGAATGTATTCATCCCGTTGAACGAAGGTATGGTTGTGTGGCATCATCCAATCATGTAATGCCTCGTTTGCTTTTTTGCTAATGAGCGTAACATTATTTTTCAACCGAAAGCTTTTCGCTGGCTCATGTGATTTCTTCCGAACAATAGCTAAAAAAAAGCCTTCGCCATTCACCCGGTGCGGGTAACAACGGTACCCCAATACATTTCCATTTTTCACTTCTTCCACTCCCCAACTTGCCTCTAATTTTAAGGAAACAAATTCTACTTGCTTGTTATTAGCGAGCCATTGTAGATTCTGTTCGTTCTCTTCTTCGCTGTAGGTGCACGTGCTGTACAACAAAATTCCTTCTTCTTTTAATGACGGCCACACATCGGCTACAATACGCTGTTGCCGTTGGGCGCATAACTGCACATTACCCACCGACCATTCTTTCATCGCAGCTTGGTCTTTGCGAAATAGTCCTTCGCCCGAGCAGGGCGCATCGACCACAATCAAATCAAAGAAACCGGGCAGCAACTGAAAGTCGATGGGGTCATTGCTGGTCACCAGTACATTTTCATATCCCCATTTTTGAATATTCTCGGAAAGGACCGAGGCGCGCGCGCGAATCACCTCGTTACTGACCAAAAAAGAATCAGGAGAAAGCAAACTCAACAAGTGCGTGGATTTTCCTCCGGGTGCGGCACATAAGTCCAGTGCCACAATGGGCTGCGTTACTTCCATCGATTGCCTTACACCTTGTTCAATCAACATCGAGCTGGCCTCTTGCACGTAATAGACTCCCGCATGAAAAAGTGGATCGAGTGTAAACCGAGGGCGCTCCTCCAAATAATAACCCGCCTCCGTCCACGGAATTTTTTTTTCGGGTACCTTACTTTTTTTTAAAGGATTGAGGCGAATGCTGGTGGGCGAATTTTCTTGCAACGTTAATTGAAAAGCTGGCCACTGCTCTCGTAAGCGCGCGCGCATCCGTGTTTCAAAGTCGGGTGGGAGGGTCATTTCTTAAAGTAAAACAGCTTGCAAGTCCTTCAAGCATAAAGGTAATCAACGCCTTGAACTTCCAATTTCTAACCTCTAATTTCCAGTTTCCAACCTCACGCTTCGATTTCACTTCCACCCATGCTCTCCCAGCAGCGGCACAAAAGCAAAGTGGTCAAACTCTTCTTTTATCAGCTTGCCATTTTTTTTGGAGACGCGCACCATCTTCTGTTTCGTTTGGTCGCCCACAGGTATAATCATGATCCCACCTTCGGCCAATTGTTCGGTGAGGGCAGTGGGCACAATCGGTGCACCTGCGGTGACGATGATTTTATCGAACGGAGCTTTGGTGGGCAAACCCTTGCTGCCATCGCCAAAAAGAAAAAAAGGTTTGTAACCAAGCGTGGGCAGCAGCTCTTTTGTTTTTTCGTATAGCTTGCGCTGAAATTCTATGGTGTACACTTTCGCGCCCATCTCCACCAGCACGGCCGCTTGGTAGCCAGAGCCCGTGCCGACTTCCAATACTTTGTCGCCCGGTTTTATGTGAAGCTTCTCGGTTTGAAACGCCACCGTGTAGGGCTGCGAAATCGTCTGTCCCTCGCCAATGGGGAAGGCCTTGTCCTCGTAGGCGTGGGTCAGCAGGGCATCGTCAAAAAAAACGTGCCTGGGCACTTTTCCGATGGCTGAAAGCACTTTTTCGTCTAAAATGCCCTTTAAACGCAATTTCTTCACCAGTTGGTTGCGTAACCCTCGCTGACGGTAGTTTTCCTCTATCATCCTCAAAAATTGAGATTTCAGCGTAAAAAAGGGCTTTTTTTATGGGTAAACAAAGTTTTGAAAAATCTTTAGGAAAAATGAAACTCAAGCCCCTACTTTACGGTTCTCTAAAGCACAGTAAAAGCCTATTTGCCATAGCGTTTCGACTGTGATGAGAACCACGCCAAAAGCGTGGTTTTTTTTTGCACGCCCTCCGAAGCCTTCTTTGACTGCCGAAGTTTTTAACGAAGGCAGTGGCGAAGGAGGGTTGCCGCCCTCCGAAGCCTTATTTGACTGCCGAAGTTTTTAACGAAGGCATTGGCGAAGGAGGGTTGCCGCCCTCCGAAGCCTTCTTTGACTGCCGAAGTTTTTAACGAAGGCAGTGGCGAAGGAGGGTTGCCGCCCTCCGAAGCCTTATTTAACTGCCAAAGTTTTTGACTGAGCTACTGCCATGCGCCAACTGACGGAATTAAGTTCCTAAAAACTTATATTTGAACAAACTCCACAGTAAACTCATGAACGGTGAATCGCTGAACATTAAAGACGACAATCTCAACAAATTAAAATCTGTATTACCTGAGTTATTCAGTGAAGACCAACTCGATTGGGAAAAACTAAAAGCTCACTTGGGAGACAACATCGTAATTGCCAATGAGCGATATACTCTGAATTGGGCTGGCAAATCAGATGCCTTTAAGGCCTTGCAACAACCTACCACAGCGACACTTAAGCCATCTCCTGAAGAATCAATCAATTTTGAGACAACCGCAAATGTATTTATTGAAGGCGAGAACCTGGAGGTGCTTAAAGTATTGCAAAAATCCTACTACGGAAAAGTAAAGTGCATTATTATAGACCCGCCTTATAACACAGGCAACGACAGTTTTATTTACCCCGACAGTTTTAAAGAAAACAAGGCCGACTACGAAAAACGTATTGGCGACAAAGACGAAGATGGCTACCTGATGAAGGAAGGCTACTTTAGAAAAAACAGCAAAGACAGCGGACACTTTCACAGCAATTGGCTGAGCATGATGTACCCACGATTGTTTTTGGCTAAAAACCTGATGCGCGATGACGGAGTAATCTTTATTCACATTGACGACAATGAAGTTCACAACCTCCGTTTGGTGATGAACGAGATTTTTGGCGAGGAAAATTTTGTGGCGCAAATTGTTTGGCAAAAGAAATATGCTGTTGCAAATGACGATGATGGGATTAGTGCAACACATGATTATATTTTAGTATTCCAAAAATCACTTGAATTTGAAAGGAAACTATTGCCTAGAACAGAAAAGCAATTGATTCGCTATCAGAATCCAGATAACGATTCAAGAGGGGAATGGTCTTCAAGCGAATACGTAAGTAGTAAATCCAAGACCGAACGTCCCACGCTGTGGTATCCAATTAAGCATCCAAAAACCAATGAAGATGTTTGGCCAGACGAAAATGCCGTGTGGCGATACAGCAAAGAAAAGCATGAGAAGATGGTTTCCGAAAATCGATTGTATTGGGGGCCTGAGCAATCATACAAAAAACCTCGTCTAAAAAGATTTTTATCTGAAATCCAGGAAGGTGTTGTGCCTAGCACTTGGTGGCCATTTGATGATGTGGGTCACAATGATGAAGGGCAAAAGGAAACAGCAGAACTGATGGGTAAGAAAATTTTTAGTACGCCCAAACCTGTTCGCTTAATTAAAAAGATAATCTCCATTGCAACAGAAAAAGATTCAGGTGATTTGATTCTGGACTTCTTCTCGGGCTCTGGAACAACGGCTCATGCCGTTTTGGAAATGAATATGGAAGTAAGTGGAAATCGAAAATTCATCCTCGCCCAGTTACCTGAGTTGTGCGATGAGTCAAGCGAAGCCTTTAAATCTGGATTTAAAACTATTGCCGATATTTCAAAAGAGCGCGTCAGAAGAGTCATTCAGAAAATAAAAAAGGAAAAATCAGAAAAGCAGGATTTGTTTGAAAATGAAAATCTCGACTTGGGTTTTAAAGTTTTCAAACTATCTGCCTCAAACTTCAAAATTTGGCGAGGAATTACGATAAAAAACCAGAGCGAAAAAGTTGGTATTGCTGCGGAGCCTGAAGAGAACTATAATGGAGATAAAGGACAAGAAAACGATTTGATCGAACAATTGGAAATGTTTACCAATCCGGTAAAAGAGGGCAGCGAAAAAGAAAACATGCTGTATGAGTTGCTATTAAAGGCTGGCTATGCCCTTGCAGAAAAAATAGAAAAGCACCCGTTTTTCTATTCTGTAAAAGATAACGAACTGATTGTAGCGTTGGAGATGATGAGTCCAGAAGTGGTAGAAGTTATCACGAAATCACTTCCCAAACCTAAGAAGGTGGTTACACTTGACATTCTTTTTGCAAATAATGACCAGTTAAAGACCAACACCGTGTTGCAGATGAAAGATGCTGGTATTGACTTTAAAACAATATAAATACCATTTTGCTGGCGCTAGCAAAATGGTGTTGTTAACAATAGAACAATATGGAGTCAGAGGCTATCAGACAACTCACATCCGATTTTGAACTTGCCGTTCAGCAAACCGGAGACACAGAATATTGGTTTGCTCGTGATTTACAGGTGCTGCTGGGATATGAGCAATGGAGGAATTTTTTACAGGTTGTAGAAAAGGCAAAAACGGCCTGCCAGCAAAGTGGTCATCCGGTTGCCGACCATTTTGCCGATGTCAGCAAAATGGTTGATCTGGGTTCTGGAGCAAAACGTGAAATAGACGACATCATGCTTACCCGCTACGCTTGCTATTTAGTTGCCCAAAATGGAGATCCCCGGAAAGAACAGATAGCTTTTGCGCAGAATTATTTTGCGGTTCAAACCAGACGCGCTGAAATCATTGAGAAACGACTTCGAGAGTATGAGCGTGTTAAGGCACGTGAAAAACTCAGCCACACAGAAAAGCAGTTGTCAGGAATTTTGTTTGAGCGAGGTGTAGACAACCAGGGCTTTGCTGTTATTCGCTCTAAAGGTGATCAGGCTTTGTTCAGGCTCTCAACACAACAGTTGAAGAAAAAATTGGGCGTACCCGAAAGCAGACCGGTTGCAGATTTTTTACCGACCATCAGCATAAAAGCCAAAGATTTAGCGGCTGAAATGACCAGCCTGAACGTGCAGAATAAGGATTTGAAAGGACAAAACCCTATTGAAAAAGAACATGTAGACAACAGCCGGGCGGTTCGAGAGATGCTTACCAAAAGAGGCATAGTACCTGAAAATTTGCCACCAGCCGAGGATGTAAAGAAAGTGCAGCGCAGATTGGAAGGTGAAGAAAAGAACTTGTTGAAAGGAGCTAAAGGAAAAAGAAAGAAATGAAACTCCACTTCGATAGCAATCAAGAATATCAGTTAGAAGCGATTAAGTCGGTAACGGATTTGTTTGAAGGTCAGCCTTTGAATGGTGGCGATTTCGAATTTACATTGACTCAATCCGGGCAACTGTTAACCGAGAATGGATTCGGAAATCATTTAATGCTTACAGAAGACCAACTACTCGCCAATGTAAAAACCATTCAGGAGCGAAACAACCTCACCCCCAGCCCCTCTCCACTTGGAGAGGGGCTTGTTCACGGAAAGCATTTTAGTGTCGAAATGGAAACTGGTACAGGCAAGACCTACGTGTACCTGCGAACGATTTATGAATTAAATAAACTTTACGGGTTCAAGAAATTTCTGATTGTTGTTCCCTCAGTCGCCATTCGTGAAGGTGTCATCAAGAATCTTAAAATCACACACGACCATTTTCAATCGCTTTACGATAATACAGCGATTGCATTTAATGTGTACGACAGCAAGCGCGTTTCTCATCTAAGAACCTATGCCAATAGCAATGCTGTTCAAATTCTGGTAATCAATATTGATTCGTTCGCCAAAGACGAAAACATTATCAATAAAATAAACGAGACTGGCAAAAGGCCTATAGAGTTCATTCAAAGCACAAACCCCATTGTGATTGTGGACGAGCCACAAAACATGGAAACCGAAATTCGGAGAAAGGCTATTTTAAATCTTCATCCGCTTTGCACCCTTCGTTATTCGGCAACGCACACCAATGTTTACAATTTGGTCTATTCACTGAATCCGGTAAAGGCTTATGATTTGGGTTTGGTCAAACAAATTGAAGTAGATTCTGTGGTAAGTGAAAACGCCATGAACGAAGCATTCATTCAGGTGGAAAAGATAAGTGCTACAAAAACCAAAATAACGGCCAAGATTAAAATTGATTGCAACACCAATAAGGGTGTCACTAAAAAGTCAGTGTCCGTTAAAGTTGGAGACGATATATTTAAACTTAGCAACAACCGCGAGATTTATAAAGATGGTTTTATCATTGATGAAATTGATGCGGGCAACCAAAGCATTACCATGACAAATGGTTTGTTTCTTTCTATGGGCGAATCGCAAGGCGGAATGAATGATGAGGTGATGAAATTCATGATTCGCAAGGCCATTGAAGAACATCTGAAAAAAGAACGAAGCTTCAAAGGCAAGGGCATTAAGGTACTTTCACTGTTCTTCATTGACAAAGTAAAAAATTACCGCGAGTACGATGCGAACGGAAATCCGGTAAAAGGAAAGTTTGCAGAATGGTTTGAGGAAATCTATAAGGAAGAAATCAAGAAGCCAGCCTATTCAGAGTTAATCTCTTTTGAAGTGGAGCAACTTCATAATGGCTATTTTTCACAAAACAACAAAGGTCGCGTTAAAGATACAGGAGGTGAAACGCAAGCTGATGATGATACCTACCAACTCATCATGCAGGAAAAAGAAAAATTATTGGACATTGAAACCCCTTTACGTTTCATTTTCAGTCACTCTGCTTTACGCGAAGGTTGGGACAATCCAAACGTATTTCAGATTTGTACCTTGAATGAAACGAAATCGGAAATCAAAAAGCGCCAAGAAATCGGAAGAGGATTAAGACTTTGTGTTGACCAGAACGGTCAACGGATTTTCGGGCAAAATATCAATCGTCTAACAATTATTGCCAATGAACGGTATGAAGATTTTGCCAAGGCACTCCAAAAAGAAATTGAAGAAGATTGCGGAGTAGATTTTTCTGGACGCACCAAAAACAAAAGAGACAGGCAAGCGGTCAACCTTCGAAAAGGATTTGAGGCCGACCCTAAGTTTTTACAAATCTGGGAGAAGATTAAGTTTCACACGAAGTACAGCGTTTCATATAAAACCGATGAACTGGTTTTACTTGCATCCAAGGCCGTAAAAGATATTCCTGAAATCAAAAAGCCATCCGTAAAGTCTACTAAAAAAGGATTGTTGTTAACGGATAAAGGAATTGAGAGTCATTTGTTAAGTGACAGTTCAACCGATAGTTACGAAGCAAAGTTTGAAATTCCTGACTTACTAACATACATACAAAGCAAAACTGAGTTAACCAGAAGCACTATTCTTGAAATTCTTAAAAAGTCGGAAAGGCTTAACGAGTATGTTCTAAATCCGCAATTGTTTATGGACTATGCCGTAACTGCCATACGGACACAACTCTATGAATTGATGATTGACGGAATCAAATACGAAAAGATTGGCGACAAGTGGTATGAAATGACTTTGTTTCAGGATGATGAACTTGAATTCTTCGTGAACCAATTCACGTTTGAAATCTCGAAGCCTGAAAGAACCATTTACGAAAATTATATTCCGCTGCAATCAGGTATTGAAAGCCAATTCGCCAAAGACTGCGAGAGCAGTGACAATATTGAGTTCTTCTTTAAACTTCCGTTCTGGTTTAAAATAAATACGCCTATTGGCACATACAACCCAGATTGGGCAGTAGTGTTTAGAGGTGAAAAGAAAATCTATTTTGTTGCCGAGACGAAAAGTCGTGGCCAGGAATTGCGAGGAAGCGAAAAACTAAAAATCAAATGCGGTGAAGCGCATTTTGCCAAGTTTAAAGAAGTTGTTTACAAAAGAGTTTCCTCCGTATCGGAATTGAATAGTTAGAAAATAAACAGCTCCAACTTTTTACCAATTAGGGTACAATTAGTACCCCAGTTGAAATGACACGCATAAAAGCAATGGAGGCAGAGGACATCAATCCCCAATCAACACAAACGGAGCCCAATAATATGGGTTGGTGAACTTTCCTTCGGCAATCATTTTCAGTTTTGCTTTTTGCAATGCCTTTTTAAAATCTTGGTTGGGGTTGGAGGCCAACTCGCGGTAGAAGTTCGTCATCAACTCTGCAGTCGATTCATCGGCCACTGTCCAAAAAGAGACAATAATGTTTTTGGCCCCTGCATAAATTAACGCACGCGATAAGCCAATCACCCCTTCACCTTTGCTTACCTTTCCCAAACCTGTTTGGCAAGCGGAGAGCACGGCCAAGTTGGCGTTGAGGTTCAGGTTATAAATTTCACCAGCGTATAGATTGCCATCGTCTGTAGTGTTGGAACTTAAAAATATGCGCGAGCTGGCGGGGTTCTCCTCGTCCACAACTCCGTGTGTGGCAAAATGCAAATAGTTGTAACTGCCCAACTCTTTTGATTTAATGAGCGATTCGTTGGCATCGGCAAACTTCACCTCTTTTGATTTGCCTGCAAACAAGTTGGCAATATCCATCACTTCCTTTTCTGTGCCGGGCAATGCATTTAGGTTTTGGTGCGCATCAAAAGTAACCGGTGCACATAAAAAAATGGAAGGTGCAGCGTTACTGGCGGGCAACTTACTTTTTTGCAAAAAAAGACTGGCAGAAAAATCGTAACTAACACCCACGCGGTTGATGAGATAAGAAACATTTTTGAATTCCTCGCCCGCAATTTTTTTGGTAGGCAATGCTTCAAACGGAATAGTGGCTAAACTGCCCGAGGGGATGATGACAATTTCAGAAATGTCATTCGTGATTTTTGGCAACAAAACTTTTGCCACTACATCAGTCGATTTTTTGTAGATGGGCAAGTTGCTGTAGAACAAACTGTTGGTAAAACCTTTTAAGTAACGATCAAAATCAACAGGCAAAGAAAGATTGATGACTTTGAATCTTTTAGTAGTGATAATGAATTGATAGAGGCGCTTGTTGCTTTCTGCAATAAAATAACTGACCAATGCGGTGGAAGGCTTCAATGCCTTTTGCAAATCGGCCACCGTTGTTTTGCTTTTGCTGTATTTAAGGTTGTAGTAGTTCGGGAAGTTGGTCTCTAGATTTTTTACAAACTGATTGTAATTGTTGTTAGCAGTAAAAAGTTGTTGCCGTAATTTTTTTTCTTCTTCCTCAACTGGTTTTTGGGCAAGTTTTTGAGCAAACAAAGCAATGGCAGATTTTAGATTTTTTTCTTTCTCCAGCAATTCATCGGGTATGCCCGCAAAAGATTTTGCTTGTGTGTCGGCAATAGACTCTTGCAACACAGCCGATTTACTTTTTTCAGCAAAGTAAAAAGCATGCTCTAAATATTCTTTTGACCCTAATGTTAGGTCGCTGATGGTGTAGGCAATGCGTACCCCGTCTTCGTACACTTCGTTGGCCAATGCACCGAGTGAAAGTTTATCACTTTCATCCGTGCTATGCTGCCGAATGTCATCGATGAGCGAATCGCACGTGTATAAACTGTTGAGCGCAATTTTCAAATCTTCTAGCTTTAATGTTTTGGAGAAGTGCCTTTCTTCCAGTGCACGCGCTTTCAATTGTAGGGTGTACACCATTACTTGTTTGTTGTAGGCCTCCGTGCCAATGGGGTTTTTATGGTAGTCTAATTCCGCAAACGAAAACGAATTTGCTTTTAACGCAGATTGATAGGATTGAAGCGTTTCATCGTATTTCTTTTTGCTCAATTGATAACGGCCTAATTGGTTGTACGTGCTAGCAATGTCTGGATGCTTTTCACCATATGATTTTTTGTACATGTCCAGTGATTGATTGAAAAAAGCGGTAGCCGATTTTTCATCATTCAAATAGGAATAAGTCACCGCCAAGTTGCCCAACACAATGGCTAGGTTGGGGTGGCCGTTCGGATAGATTTTTTCCCAGATTTTTTTAGCTTTTTCAAAGTTATTGATGGCATCGCCATACAATTTTAATTGCTGGTAGTTGATGCCGATGTTGATGGCTGCGATGGCAATTTTTGGATGGTTTGTGCCATGCAACTTTTCGTAAATCGCCAATGCTTTTTCGTATTGCTCCAAGGCCTGGTCTAAATCTTTTTTCAACGTGTAAATCAAACCCAAATCATTGTAAGAGGCAGCTACTTCTTCACTGGGTTCACCAAATAATTTTTGCCGGGTTTGGAGGGCAATCGTTCCGTACTCCAAGGCTTGGTTGCTTTTTCCGGTTGTGTTATAAACCAACGCGAGGTTAGCCAAGCACTTAGCAGCATCTTTTGTGTTTTGCTTTTCGATGGATTGAAATTTGTTCCACGAAGTTTGTAGTGATTCGAGGGCTAAATCATAACGCCCTTTGTTCAGATGCAAAAAACCAAAATTGGAAAAGGTTACCGCTTCCGCGAAAGCGTTTGAGTTTTTGATTTGACCAAGGGTGGCTTCTGCATTGATTAAATCGCCTTGTAAGATTTGGGTCTCTGCTTTTTTGTTTTGAAGAAAGGGAAGTTTAGAATTGTCTGCTTGGTTGATTTCAGATTCAATCAATTGAAGCGCTTGTGAATAATTTGCTTCGTTGATAAGGGCATCTATTTTAGCAAGTTGGGTTTCCTGCGCAACCAAGGGAGGGCTGAACAACAAAAATAGTAATGCTGCAAAATAACGTTTCATCAGAATCGATAAATGTAAGTGACTGAATTCACCAACTCGCGTGTAAGTCCGTCAGGATTCAAATCTCGCTGTATGATTTTGTGACCAATCAATAACCGAACGCCAGAACGAGTATTGAAGTTATATCCTGCCGTTACAATTCCAGAGAGTGCGAGGCCTGAGGCATCTTCACGAATTACGCGAATATTATTTGAGTTGGTAAATTCATCGCGATTGATACGATAGATTGGAAGTAAACCTATGGAACAATTGAATTGCGACCAACGAAAATTTCGCTCCACCCTCAGCATTACATCAATGCCTCTGCGCAAATTTTTGGCTTGCGTGTACAAATCTACGTAGGCTTTTTCATCTGTTCCGTTCCACGCAGACCAAACAAACTGGTTGTTATTTTCATTTAGAGGAATTTGGATTCCTGTCGCAAACAACCATTTGCGGTTGATGAACGACAGCCCCGTGATAAAATCGTAAGTCCCTAAACTTGTTTGGTAATACATGGGCAATGGCCGACCATCAACTGATTTATCTGATTGATTGGTCGGTATTTTTCCTCCCACAGAAAGATTCAAATCAAATTTATCGGAAGAAAAAATATTTCGCGTAAAGCAAAGTGAAATGTCGCCAACCGAACCCGTATTTGCCAATCGACCACTTACAAATTGGTACGGCACTTTTAATTGAAAGGTATTTTTTTGATTTAAACTAAAATTGAAATCCGCAGTGGCCACATAAATGACTGGCGTAAGGGTAGTAGTGCCACGATAGAAACTCAGTTCCATCGTTCTTAATCTCAATTGTACTTTTTTGTTGTAAGGTTGGTCAGGCTTCATGGCGCCCATCGTACAAAAGCCCGCATCGCTGCAGCCTTGCGCAAAGCAATTGACTTGAGTGACTGCAAGACCAACAAGAAAGAGAATTTTCTTAAGCATAAAATGTGGTTACAAGTTAGTGAGGGTTGGTGCATGAAGCAAGTAGGAAAATAATTTCAAATAGTGTTACCTTTGAAGTATGCTGATAGGGCGAAACGATAATAACCAAATTACGATTACTGTTTCATCTGACGTTGATAGCTTTGGATTGCAGCGGGTGATTGACTATGTCAAATATTTAGAGGCAACTTCTAAAAGCAAAGCCAAGCAATCGGACATTGATAAACTGGCTGAAAAGGTGAACTCAGATTGGTGGACTAAAAACCGCAAACGTTTTGTTAAGTGAAAGTTATTGTTGACGCTAATATTGTCTTTAGCGGAATACTCAACGTTAACAGCAAGATTGGTGACCTTTTGATAAATTCTAGGAACCATTTCGATTTCATCGCCCCGTATTTTCTTCATTCTGAAATCGGTAAACATTATCTAAAGATTCAAAAAATATCGGGTCTTTCTTTTGAGGATATAAGGGAGGCCGAATCTCAAATCTGTAAAGACATTAGTTTTATTTCTGAGGAACAAATACGTCCATCCATGTGGTCATTAGCTGAGAAATTGGTTGCAGATATTGACCCGAAAGACACAGTTTATCTTGCTTATTCAAAACAATTCAGATGTAAAATCTGGAGCGGGGATAAAAAACTAATTGTTGGATTGAAGAAAAAGGGATTTAAGAATTTTATTTCTACAGAAGAACTGTATTTACACCGAATTCAACCAGGGTCGTAATTTTTTCTCCTCCATTTTTTAAAAACCCCCAAGCGGTTATCTTTGCGCCCTAATTATAAAAAATGGGTTTAAAATGTGGGATTGTGGGGTTGCCGAATGTGGGCAAGTCCACGCTTTTCAATGCGATTTCCAATAACAAGGCCGAGGCGGCCAATTTTCCTTTCTGCACCATAGA
Source organism: Chryseotalea sp. WA131a (assembly GCA_025370075.1). Taxonomy (NCBI): domain Bacteria; kingdom Pseudomonadati; phylum Bacteroidota; class Cytophagia; order Cytophagales; family Chryseotaleaceae; genus Chryseotalea; species Chryseotalea sp. WA131a. The sequence goes on from CP073016.1 coordinate 350,558, forward strand.
GCCCAACGTAGGGGTGATTTCGGTGCCAGACAATCGACTGAAAATTTTGGAGGGATTGGTGAACCCGCAAAAAGTGATACCCACCACATTTGAATTTGTGGACATTGCCGGTTTGGTGAAAGGGGCCAGCAAAGGGGAAGGATTGGGCAATCAGTTTTTGGCCAACATTCGTGAAGTGGACGCGATTGCCCATGTGATTCGTTGTTTTGATAACGATAACATCATTCACGTTGCCGGAAAGGTGGATCCTATATCCGACAAGGAAATCATCGATACCGAATTGCAGTTGAAAGATTTAGAGTCGATTGAGAAAAAAATCAGCAAAGTAGAACGCACTGCCAAAAGCGGAGATGCCAAAGCGAAAAAGGAACTGGCTACCTTGGTTGCGTACAAAGAAACATTGCTAGCGGGAAAGAATGCACGCAGCTTGCAGGTTTCGCCTGAAGATAAAATAGCCATTGAAGATTTGTTGTTGTTAACGGACAAGCCTGTGATTTACGTTGCCAACGTAGACGAGAAGGCGGTGCTTACGGGAAATCAACACGTAGAGAATTTAAAGAACTTAGTGAAGCAAGAAGGTGCCGAAGTGGTAATGGTATGCGCGGCCATTGAAGCACAAATTGCCGAACTGGAAAGTGAAGAAGACCGAACCGTGTTTTTGGCAGAGTATGGATTGAAAGAATCGGGGTTGAACCGGCTAATTCGTGCGGCTTACGATTTGCTGCATTTGATAACTTATTTTACCGCAGGCGAAAAGGAAGTACGTGCTTGGACCATACATAAGGGGTGGAAAGCACCGGCAGCTGCGGGCGTCATTCATACCGATTTTGAAAAAGGCTTCATTCGGGCGGAGGTTATCAAAATACCTGATTATCAGAAATATAAAAGTGAGGCTGGTTGCCGCGAAGCGGGTAAATTGGCGGTAGAGGGCAAAGAATATGTGGTGGAAGATGGAGATGTAATGCATTTCCGCTTCAATGTTTAGAAAACCTTACATCCCATTCATTGATTCGCCTCATTTTAAGTACTTTAGCTCTCCGCTCTTCAATGATTTTTTAACAAGCGGTTCTTTTTTTAAGCTAAACGTAGTAATCACCTTGAGAATCAGGATTGTTTTTTCGCTGAAAAACCGTGGGGCATACGTACCGTTTCACCACCAATTTCTGTTGGCGCAAACCATCAAAGGCTTGATTCTTACCGGAAAGCGAGCCGAGTTTCTGTCGTACACACAATTCAACTTTTCTGGGCTCAAAGGACAGATTAAAATCAGTCGCAAGGGGTTGCATTTTTATTCTTCACGCGTCACGCTTGTGTTGTCGGCTTCCGATCAAGCGTTTTTAGATTACTTGGTTTCAATTTTGTTTGAGCAAAAAGAATTGCTCATTGGCAATTTGCAATTGGTGCCGGAAACAACCGAAGCGGAAGAACCGGTGGCAGTAGGAGAGACGGTAAAATTTCTGTGCATTTCCCCGATCGTGTTGTTGCCATCTTCTTTCAATGATGAAGCCAGCAAACGTTTTATTTCGCCCGATGTAGATGAGTTCTCGGATTTGTTGTACGATAATACGCTCGAGCGGATGGAGAAGTCGGGAAAATTCTCCGCTCAACAATTGGCAGATTTCTACAAGTTTCAATTGGTGCCCGACAAAGAATACATCGAGCGTGTTCAAGCTGCGCATAAAAAATTTGCGCGCATTTATCCGCTTTACGATTCCGACATCAAATTTGAAGTGCGCGGTTATACATTTCCCTTCACCTTGTATGCGCCACAACCCGTGCAGCAATTCATTTACGAAAATGGTTTTGGCCACTATGCCCACAAAGGCTTTGGCATGCTAGACGTGGCCGGTGCCAGTGCACACAAGCGCGAGACGGATGCGGAGTTGACGTATGCGTAAATGGGGCAGCGGGGATTAGGCATTGGTAAATGACCAATCAGAAACTGTTATTTTATTTAATTAACTTTGGTTTATCATATCTTCAAACCTTTATCACTTATGGATATTGTGGCTGAGCGTTCTTCTTTGATTAAGAAGTTGGAACAAATAAACGATGAGATGTTGCTTAAAGCAATTCATGAATTGATAGAGCAATCTCAAATACAGGATAACGAGTACTTGGGTGAAACCATTGAAGAGTACAATCGCGAATTGGATGCCGCCAAAGCTAGGGTAGAGTCTGGTAAATTTATTCGCCACGAAGATTTGGAAAAAGAATCTTCTCAATGGTGAGAAAAAGAAAAATCTTTTGGGACGAAAATGCCCGCCTCTCTTTATTTGAACTGTATAAATATATTCGTGCTGATTCATTGACTAATGCTTTAAAGGTTAAACAGGAAATTTTGGCGTCCGTAAAAGTGCTATCAACCTATCCTGCGATTCATCCACCTGATAAGTTTAAACAGCTCACCGATGGAAACTTTAGAGCGTATGAAAAGCATCTCTACAGAATATCGTATCATGTTTCAAAATTTGAAGTAATCATTCTGAGAATTAGGCATGTTAGGCAAAAGCCAGAGAAGTATTGAATAGCTGGGCAATTTCTACTAAAGCTAACGCTGATTCATCTGCAAAAAGTAATACCCAACCAACAAATCTGCATTCGGTCGGAAGGGGCGAGAGTAGACAAAAACTTCGTAGAAATTTTCTGTTTCAAAGTGATTGCCTTCTAGCGAGGTATTTTCTTTTTTGGAATCGGTTAGGTATTGATAATTATACAAACCTTGCTTGATGAACTGGCGCGATTCGTAAAAACCAGCCGAGTTGTAGTGCATCTTATTTTCATCGGTGCGTTGATAATTATTAAAAGCACCTACCACATAAACGGGTTCTGTTGCTTCCGGTATTTTCAACAAAAAGTTTACATACAGGTAATTGCCCGTCAACGGTGCATCGCCAACATCCAGGTTTTCGATTAAGTAGTTTCCATTTAGGTCAGGGTATTGTGCATAAAATTGGTCGGTGCGCGGAGCATCGGTAGCCAAGTACAACTCATATGGTTTTACGAGCTTGTTGATTTTGCTAGTATTGGCACCGGGTGCTTGCAACGAGCGAAAATCTGCCCAGCGAAATTCATTGCCACCGTCAAATTGTTGAGCAGTATCAAAAAAGCGATACTCCAAACGATGTACAGCTTCATTAACATTGTTAGGGGTTGGGTTGAATTTGGCATTGTCCCACCTGTAGTTTTGCCGCATCACCACGTGCACATTGTCCATGGGATTGATGATTTCCATGCTGCCATATTCTACATCAAAATTAAATTGTTGCTTGCCCCGTTGCAAAGTGCCACTGCCCGCAAATTGCGTGTCTTTGATTATAACCACTTGATTGGCATATACCATAAAGCGTTTGGAAAGAATTAAATCAGACACCTCGCCATCACGGTAGACAATTAATAAATAATTGCCTGGCCACTTTACGGGCGGCACTTGGTACCGGTAATGAATGTAGCGTGCGTGGGTATTGATGCTAAAGATGTAGTCTGTTATTGGGTTTTCATTGTAGTTTTCCAGAAAGTCGAGGTCGGCTAGGGTTGACTTGGTCCAATCAAAATTGCAGTGGATGAGTTTTACATAATAGCTGTTTCGATTGTCTTGAATGTCGTCAAACTCTAGCTGTAGAATTTGGTGCTCGAGTGGAACAATGGATGGCTGTAGGTAATCGCGCGGGTTGCCGATGTTGGGATAAAGTTGTACGGTTTTTATTTGCCACTCGTAGGTTTTGTCCGTGTAGGAGAGCGTTTTTTGCGAGTAGGTGGTGAGGGAACACAAAACTAAGAATGTAATAATAGTTGTGTGCGAGCGTTCGGCTAGGGATAGTAGCGAAAATCCTTTTGCACAGGGGCACGGTGGGAGGCTGCAAAAGATTGTAGCGGATAGCCCGGCCTGAGCAGTAATGACTTGTGCATGAGGGCGAAGGAGCCGCATGAAAAATCTAAACATAATTCAAAGCTAAAGGTTTTTGCTTGTTAATGGTAACTTTAGCAATGGTTGAGAAAAACCCTGACGGTAACGTTAGGATTAAACTAAATTCTAAAATCTTAACTTGGCTGTACAACCATTTGAAAAAAGCGCGTGTCTAACAAGCAGATAGGGTTCATGCTCAACGAAAAGGAGCTTCTGGAAGGCTGCGCCAAAGGCGACAGGGCCGCACAAAAGGCTTTGTATGAACGCTATTGCCGAAAAATGATGGTGATTTGCCAACGTTATGCGAAAACAACAGCTGAGGCGGAAGACATTTTGCAAGAAGGTTTTGTGAAGGTATTTGGGGCGATCAAATCATTTCGGGGTGAGTCGGCACTGGGCACGTGGATAACGCGGATTATGATCAATACGGCACTCAACTCGCAGCGACAAAAATTATACATGCTGCCGATGGTGGACTTGACGGAAGTGAGTTTGCCCGAGCGAGAAGAGGTCATTCTGGCGCAGTTTCGTTTGGAAGAATTGGTAGCCATCATTCAATCGCTGCCCGATGGATGCCGAGTGGTTTTCAACTTATTCGCCATTGAGGGATATGGACACAATGAGATTGCCAAGATGATGAACATCAGCGAAGGCACTTCGAAATCGCAGTACAACAGGGCCAAGAGTTTGCTTCGGACAAAGCTGGAGGCGCAACAACAGAAATATGAAGAGTTCGGAAAATCGAAAATTTGAGGAAGCGTGGAAGAAGGCTTTTGCCGATGCCGAAGGGAACGTGAGTGACTCGGTATGGAATAACATTGATTCGCAATTGGTGCGTGCCGAAAGCGGAGAGATGAAAAAGCGCATAGTGTTTTATAAGTGGTTGGCTGCTGCTTCGGTGGTGTTTGCGCTGGGTGTGGGTGGGGTTTTTGTGTATCGAAATAGTTTTGAGGATAAAGATGGAAGTCGGCAGTCCTCGTTCGCTCAAGCTTCGGAGGATAAATTTGAAGCAGGCAAGGGTGAGGAGGTTGACAACGGGAAGTTGACAATAGTCAAGGAGCAAGGAGAGGTTGGCAGTCGTGACGCTTTGGGTGAGGACGCTGACATTTATCGTCAGGGTAGGCAGTCCTCCATCGCTGCAGCTAAGGAGGATAAATTGGCAGTAGGCAGTGTTGAAAAAATTGACAAAGCACAATTAGCAGTTGATAAAAATAAGGTGGGAAAAGTAGGCGATCCTGATGCTTTGGTTCAAGTTATTGACATTCATCGTCAGAATGGACAGAGAATGGTAGGCAAGGGTGAAGCGGTTGAAAATGGGAAGGGAATGTCTAAGACTGATGGGGAGAAAAAACTGGGCGATGAAAAGTTTTTGACAGAACAAACAACGGAAGCCTCACTTGCTATAGTAGAAGAACCATTAAAAGAAGAAGCAAAATCAGCAGAAGTAAAATCAATGAATGAGTTGACTGGGTCCAGTCAAACAGGGGTGACAGCGATAATCCCTACCGAAAATATTTTGAAAGAAACCGATACGGTAGCATTTATTGAGAGTCCAATTAAAATTGCTAAGGTTGAAGAACTAAAATCGGATGAAGAGAAAAAGGTTGTTAAAAAAGTAGTAGAAGAAAATTGGTGGGCAGCTGTCAGTGGTTCGGCCGGAAGTTATGATCCGAATGGGGGGGCAGCTAGCTCCAGCAGTTTACTGCGCAATGCGCCCGCAGGTACATTTTCACCAAGTGCGTCACAGAATAACACGGCATCGCTGGGCACTGCCTATTCGTATGGTGTAAATTTTGGAAAGCGAATTACCCCACGCTGGGTGCTTATTTCCGGAGTAGGGTTTTTGAGCCAGTCGATCAACTATCCATCGAACCAAGCGGTGTTTAATGCTAGCCAAGCGCAAGCATTTTCGGCAGATGCTAGCAAACTTTCCAATTCAAATGGTACGACAGCAGCACCCATCAATTCATACGAGCTAAACAGCATCAACGAATTTATCACCGTGCCATTGCAGGCAGGTTATTTAATTGTGAACAAGAAAATAGGTGTACAACTGAATGCAGGTGTTGCCAGCGATATTTTTGTTCGCAATTCGTTGGTAGACCCAACCAGCCGATTGTCAACCAATACCCAAACTGCCGGAGAAAACTCAACCTACAGAACTTTTAATTGGACGGGGTTGGTAGGAACCGAGTTAAGCTACAGAATTTCCAATCATTATCGGATTTCGGTTATTCCAGGTATGCGCTATTCTTTCAATTCTATTTTAAAACCTACCGTGGGCGGTACTATCACTCCGTTGATTTGGGATGTAGGGTTTAGGTTCAGATATATTTTTTAGGAGACTGGGTTGCACGTCTTGGTGAACGTGTAACAATGTTATAGATAGGTGATGAATAATTTACTGTTAATGTTGAAACTATGAAAAATACTATTGTGTGGATTACCGATGTCCTTTTCCTGACTACAATCACTGTTTTGTTTTGGTTACTGATTCCGATGACGAGTTTGTTTTGGGGAAAGAAGTTTTTGTACAAAGCATAGCGTAATTTAGTTGGTCTCTCCAACCTATCTCAGGGTTAACGTGTCAAACATGAATAAATACCTTCTGCCATGAAAAAGAAAACCGCTCTCCCCGTTGTATTATTACTATTGCTCCTAATTCCTTTTGCTTGCGAAGACAAGTATGAGGTTGAGCAAAAGTATTCATACTTTGAGCCGATCTATACCACCGCGGCTGAGATACGAGCTTCGGTAGGAGTGGTGGCTCCGCAAGAGATCAAAGAAGCAGGCAAAATTTATATCAAAGACAATTGGCTTTTTGTGAATGAGGTGGGCAAGGGCATCCACGTTATTGATAATAGTAATCCGAAGGCACCCGTCACTAAAAATTTCCTAAACATTCCTGGTAATTACGATTTGGCAGTGAAAGGTAATATTCTCTATGCCGACAGTTATATTGATTTGCTGGCCATTGATATTTCGGACAAGTCAGATATCAAAATTGTAAAACGATTGGAAGGGATTTTTTCAGTATACAACAGGATGGGTTCAGGAATAGATCCTGTAAAGGGAATTATCACTAGCTGGAAGGAAAAGGAGAACGTGACAGTCACAACCTCAAGAAATCAAATTCAACCATGGGGAGGTTTTTGGATGCGGAGTGATGTGGTGGCATTTAGTCAGGTTTCAAGTATGAAAACAGCATCCGTTCCGGGTAATCCTGCTACTACTGGAATTGGCGGCTCAATGGCTCGCTTCACCATCGAAGGCGATTATCTATACATGCTCGATGCCGGCAATGTGCATTCGGTAAGTATTAAGACATTGGAAAACCCCATCGCGAAAAGCAAAAACATGATCGCGTGGGACATTGAAACCATTTTTCCGCATGAGGGAAAATTGTTTTTTGGCGCACAAAGTGGTATGTATATTTTCGGATTGGATGATCCCGAAAAACCAACTCAAATCAGTCGCTATGCGCACGTGCGTAGCTGCGACCCAGTGGTAGTAGAAGGCGACCTTGCGTATGTAACGCTGCGTTCGGGCACAACCTGCCAAGGATTTACCAATCAATTGGAAGTGATCGATATCAAAGATTTAACCAATCCGGTGTTGTTAAAAATCTATCCGATGACGAACCCACACGGCCTTGGCATCGACAATAAAAATCTTTTTATATGCGATGGCGATGATGGATTAAAGATTTATGACGCCACTGACCATTTAAAAATTTCGGATAATCAATTGGCGCACTATAAAAACATCAATACCTACGATGTTATTCCCTACAACAACGTTGCCATTATGACGGGCAAAGATGGGATCTATCAATTTGATTATTCCAACCCAAAAGATATTAAGTTGTTGAGTAAGGTCATGATTTCAAATCAGTAAACGATGCGGTTAATTTTTTTCTTGATAGCTGGATTCATTTCAAATCTTCTTTTCGCTCAGTCAAAAATGGATTCTGCGAAGTTTAAAAAGCATTATTTTGGTACAGTACTGAGCGGTATTCAAGCAGGGTGCACCAATTGCATCACAGGCAATCAACTAACGGCATCTGCTTATCTGATTAATGGCGTACAGTTTACCAAGCGTTTTTCGGTAGGAATAGGAGTGGGTGCGGATAGCTATCAACAATGGAAAACGATGCCGTTGTTTCTACATCTGTCTGAAAAAATTGCTGGAACTAAAAATGGCCTCCTCCTTCAATTAAATGTGGGCCATGCATGGGCTTGGTTCGATCGACAAGAATATACATTTCCCAACTTTAAACAAGTGGGTGGCTTAATGGTTCATCCTGCTATTACGTATCAGGTTGGATTAGAAAAATGGAATCTAAATTTTTCGGTTGGGTACAAAACACAACCTGCTAGTTATTCCACGCGTTATGAGTATCAGTCTTTCCAAGGAATGCAGTACTACGATACGAATATCAAAAATGAATTTAACCGATTGGTGATTCAGATTGGTTTTGGGTGGAGGTAGGGATTGGGTATTGGGTATTGGGGCTTGGGTATTAGGCATTAGGCATTAGGCCGATACTGATTATTACCACTTACCAAATCACTACCCCCCGAGTTCCTCTATCTCCAACGCAATCGACTCCCATCTTTTGTTCTCCTCTTCTAGCTGCCCATCTACTTTTTCGAATTGCTGCTGTACCACCGTCAACTTTTCAAAATCTCCATACACCTCTGGCTTGGCCATTTCCACTTCAATGGCTTCTTTTTCATTTTGAATCTTTTGAATAGTGTCTTCTACTTTTTTTAATTCTTTATGTAGGTCAGCAATCTTTTTTTGATTGTTGGGCGAAGAATTTTGCGTGGTCTCCTTTTTCTGTTCCTTTCGTGTATCTGGTTTTGATTGTTTTTTCTCTACCGGCTTGGCATCTTCCAAATTTTTCTTGCGCCAATATTCATACTCTTCGTAGGTGCCCGGGTATTCCTTTATCTGATGGTCTTCGATGTACCAAATCTTATTGGCCACTTGGCTCACAAAGTGACGATTGTGAGAGACCACTACAAAACTGCCTTGGTATTGCTGCAACGCTTGAATGAGAATGTTCTCCGAAATAAAATCCAAGTGGTTGGTTGGTTCATCCAACAACAAAAAATTTGCTTCCGAAATCAATGTCTTCGCCAATGCCACGCGCGATTTCTCTCCACCTGAAAGCACTTTTATTTTTTTGTAAACATCATCATCTGAAAACAGAAAGCAACCCAACACCCCGCGCAACTCTTGTTCCGTTTTGGCACTGCCGGCTTGTTTTAATTCCTCTAAGATTTCATTGTCAACGCGTAGCGACTCCAATTGATGCTGGGCATAAAATCCGTAAATCACATTGTAGCCAATGGTTCGCTCGCCACCTACAGACTCGGTGTTGGCAATGATTCGCAGCAGGGTAGACTTACCTTTTCCGTTCGCTCCAATCAATGCAATCTTATCGCCCCGCTCAATGGTTGCATTTGTTTTGGTTAAGATGTCCAGCGGGCCGTATGCTTTCGAAATGTCTTTCAGGGTTACAACATGCCTGCCCGAAGGTTGCTTAAAGGTAAAGCGGAAGTTTACTTCGGCTACATCGCTCACCACTTCTTCAATCATGTCCATGCGGTTCAGTGCCTTTACTCGCGATTGTACTTGTTTGGATTTGGTTGCCTTCGCGCGAAAGCGTTCAATGAATCGCTCGGTTTGTCTGATTTTTGCTTGCTGATTTTCGTATGCCCCTTGCTGAATTTCTTCGCGCATTTGTTTCTCTTGCAAATAAAAAGAGTAGTTGCCTTCGTAGGTTACCAGTTGCTCTTGGGTAACGTCTACCGTTTTGCTGATCACGTTGTCCAAAAAAGTTCGATCGTGCGAAACCACAATCACCGCGCCTTCATAATTGCGCAAATAATCTTCTACCCACTCAATGGAGGGAAGGTCCAAGTGGTTGGTAGGCTCATCGAGCATCAGGCACGAAGGTTTTTCTAGCAGCAACTTAGCCAGCATCACCCGCATGCGCCACCCGCCCGAAAATTCTTTTAGCGGCCGGTGCAAGTCTTGTGTACTGAATCCAATCCCTTCCAACACTTCTTCGGCTTTCGATTGCATGGTGTAGCCATCCAACTGCTCAAATTTTTCTTGCAGTTTGGTGAGTTTCTCTACTAGCTCATCGGAATATTCTGTTTCTAATTTATGAAGTGTGTTTTCTAATTGCCGTTGCGTATCTACTGCATCTTTAAATGCACCCATTGCCACCGTTAAAATAGCATCATCGCTTTGGTAGGAGAGCAGGTCCTGGTTCAAAAAGCCTAGTGTACAATCTTTTGCTTTGCTGATGGAGCCGCTATCGATCGTTAAATCACCGTTGATGATTTTGAGCAAAGTCGATTTGCCGCGCCCGTTCAAGCCAATCAACCCAATTTTGTCGTTAGGTTTGATGAACATAGAGGCATTTTGGTAAAGTGCGCGTCCGCCAATGAAATAAGAGATGTTGGAAATTGAAATCATGGTCTATTTGAGGGCGCAAAGGTACAAAAGGGTATTCATGTATTCTGTCAGGAATGAATACATTTCGATAGTTTTGTAAAATATACCAACAAATTTTTACGGTGAAGTTTCCCTTTTCGCTTACAGAAGTAAAATCCATTGATCGGCCTACCGCTTGGGTGGCTGTTGGCAGTGTGTTTTGCCTCGTTGGCATTCGCTTTTTTGGCAACGCTGAGTATGTGAAAAGCTTGAATGGTATTTTTCAAATGGCAGGCCTTCCTCGTTATACGATCTTATTTTTCAGAAATTGTTTCGGGAAGTTCATTCTTCCTTTTGGCAGATGGCCTATTGGGCGATCGTTACCTTATTTTTTTATTTGATCGTGCCGATGCTCATTATCAAAAAAGTTTTTAAGCAATCGTTGCGAAATTTTGGCTTGAAGCAGAAAGAAATGTTTGGCTATTCTGCAGTGTACTTGTCTGCGCTTGCTGTGATTTTGCCTGTGGTGGTCATGGTTTCTTTTTCTCCCGCCTTTCGCGCTACTTATCCCTTTTATTTTCCGGTTGATCGAGCCGATATGTTTCCCTATTTTTTTAGCTGGGAGTGTTTGTACCTGTTGCAATTTTTTGGCTTAGAATTTTTCTTTCGTGGCTTTATGATCCACGGTTTGAAAGACAAGCTCGGTATATATTCCGTATTTGTAATGACCATTCCGTATTGCATGATTCATTTTGGAAAACCCTTGCCAGAATGTGTAGGCTCGATCGGTGCGGGGTTGTTCTTAGGTATGATGAGCTACAAAACGGGTTCTGTTTGGATGGGCGCATTTTTGCACATGGCCGTGGCCATCAGCATGGATGTGTTGAGCCTGTGGCATAGAGGGTATTTCTAGAATTTACTTAACCGCAAAGGACGCAGAGAAGCGCAGAGTAGTACCGAATAAGCCTTTGCGGATCTTCGCGCCCTCAGCGGTTAGATTTTAAATACCATTCATCTAAAAATTGATTTTCTTTTGTTGAATCCATCCGTAACTTGTCAACCTTAATAAATTAAAGCATGGAAATAAAGTCTACTTACTTCATTGCCTTGTTAACCGTTGCCCTTTGTTGCAACAACACCTCTACGAAAGAAAATATAGGTAAGGAGTTGCCCGCCATCACCGAGGAGAGTGCCAAACTTCCACTGGACTTGATCAAGCTTCCGAAAGGATTTTCTATTTCAGTGTATGCCGAAGTAGAGGATGCACGCTCCATGGCGTTGTCACTCTCGGGCACTTTGTTTGTTGGCAATCGCAGCGAAGACAAAGTGTATGCGGTGAAAGATACGGATGGCGATAAGGTTGCCGATAAAAAATGGGTGTTGGCAACAGGTTTGAATATGCCCAATGGTGTAGCCTTCAAAGACGGTGATTTATATGTAGCTGAAGTGAACAAGGTGCATAAGTTTGCAGGCATCGAATCAAAATTAGATAAACCCACTTCACAGGTGATTTACGATAAATTTCCGATCGAAAAGCACCACGGCTGGAAATACATTGCCTTCGGCCCTGATGGAAAACTGTATGTGCCCGTAGGCGCACCTTGCAACATCTGCGAATCGAAAGACCCGATATATGCTTCCATTACCCGCATGAATGCCGATGGCACAGGTTTAGAGGTGTTTGCCAATGGTGTACGCAACACAGTTGGTTTTACATGGCACCCCACTACCAAAAATATTTGGTTCACCGATAATGGTCGTGATATGTTGGGCGATGATGTTCCGCCTTGCGAATTGAATACCGCTACTAAAGCAGGTCAACATTTTGGGTATCCCTATTGCCACGGTGGCACCATCAAAGACCCTGAGTTTGGCGACAAAAAACCTTGCAGTGAATTTATTCAGCCCGCACAAAACTTAGGTGCGCACGTGGCACCGCTTGGATTGAAATTTTATACGGGCAGCATGTTCCCATCCGAATACAAAAATCAAATCATCTTGGCGGAGCATGGCTCATGGAATCGTTCCAAGAAAAGCGGCTACAAGTTGAGCTTGGTAAAAGTAAACGAAGCAGGCAAAGCCACCAGCTACACTACTTTCGCTAGCGGCTGGATGGACGATGCCACTCAAAAAGTGTGGGGCCGCCCCGTAGATGTATTGCTCATGCCCGATGGCTCGATGTTGGTGAGCGATGACCAAGCGGGGGTGATTTATAGGATTGTGTATAAGGTATGAGCTGGCTTGCTTGTTTGAGATACCAACTTGGCGGTGGAGAAAAGCTGAAAGCCAAAGAAATTTAGCTAAAGCTTAAAAATATACCCATTTGCGGGTATACTTTTTTTTGAGATCTCATGCTATTTTTGAGTTAAACCTTTAAACAAAGACTATTATGATTGACTTCCACAAATTAGATTTGGTAACCTGTGTTGATTTACGTAACACAGTAAATGGGGAAAAAGATGTCTTCCACTTGATTTATGGCTCGCAACTTTACGGGACTATTTTTGCTGTCTATGGTAAATTCATAGGAAATGAAGTTACAGTCGAGAACAAAGTCACTTATGAGGTATCAAAAATTTATCTGAAGTTACTTAATTATAAGGGAATGATTAATATTGGTTTTTCAGGATGTTTTGACTTTAAATCTAATGGTGAGGGTTTAAATGTTTTTGATTTTGGTGTTCAAGGAGCGAATAGTAACATTGAAGAGGAGTATGATTTTGAAGTGAAATTAGTAGTACCAAAGGGAGGAACTGTCCGATTGATATGCAATAGAACGCTTTTTCCTTTAGCGGATTTTAACACATACCTATCTAAAGGTGACCAGGTCGACCATAACGGTAAATGGCCATTCCAACCACCTAACACTCCTCTATTTGACTCCGAATTTCATGAAAGAGACGGGATAGATTTTTATATTAGAAATCCCAAGCCAGGAATGATAGGGGAGGATATTGAAGCGGGATTCGTGGGCAAGCGTTGCATTCAAAGTGATCTGAATCTGATTTATTAATGAAAAAAAGGGTTGTTACTTTGGTTTGCCTGTTACTATGGTCAGCCAATGTTAATTCCCAGAAGAATCGAAATCTTTTTTTTCTCAAACTTTCTCAATTGGAGTTTGCTGATGCTCGGTCAAACGCGATCATGGAGAAAGATAGTCTTATGCGATTTGAAATGCTTCAATTGGCAGACCTTCTTTTTTTCGAAGGACAAAGGGAAATTTCGTATTTTAAGTTAACAGTTTTGGATTCTTCCAGTGATTCGGAGTTGCAATGCCTCCGTGCTTTAAATAAGGGCTTTTTTTGTTTATTTTATGATTTGGTTAAGGGAAATGCATATAGGCATTTTTACAAGGCATATGAGTTAGCTGTCAGATCAGAAAACATTTTATTGATAAAGGCTTCCTTGCTGGCATTTTTTAAGTATTATAATTTGGAAATTGCGCAAATAAGTGATTCCTACAAGACTCACTTGGATCACTTTGAACGATTAAAAACGGATTACTATGATGAAATTTGGCTGACCATTTATAAATTGATTTTCTATTCGAAGCTAAATACAACTGAACCTGAGTACTTCCGATTAGTTCAATCATTGAATGAGTATAAAGAAAGAATTAATCCAAGTAGTCCAGTATTGGCATACGTTTTTTTTGAACAGGCAATTGCCTATGAAGTATCCGGAGACATATTGAATGAAAAATCTGTTGAGTATTTTAAAAAAGTGATTAGTCAAGCAAACGACTATCCATTTCTGAGAGACAAGAAATTCAATTCTCTCATTAAACTGGTAAATATCGAAACATCTAGAAAGAACTTTTTGAATGCAGAGCAATACTTAGTAAAAGCAAGAAGAGAAATTAATTTATCAGATACTCTTCGGTCTAACTACTACATCAATATCTACAATTCATTTCTTAATCATGCTATTGGCAAAAATGATAGCGCATTTCTTTACTTGAAAAAAGCTTTCGTTCAGGATTTTTACCTAGGCTACAAAAGGAATAATCTGGAAATGAACAGATTAAATGTTGAACTTAAAACACAAGAGAGAGAAAATGCCAATCTGCAATTACGCCAAAATAGAACTTGGTTAACAGCGGGGCTTGTTGGTGTCGCGCTGCTTTTTTTGGTCAGCTACTTTGCCTATGCCAATCAGCGATCTAAGAACAGAATTCAAGCAAAGGAAAAAGAGGTTCAGGCCATGAAGTTAGAGAAGGTATTGAAGGATCAGGAGATAGTAGGCATCGATGCAATGATTGAGGGGCAAGAGAAAGAGCGGCAGCGAATAGCCAGTGAATTGCATGATAACTTAGGAAGCCTTCTCGCCACTATTAAGCTTCACTTTCATCACATCAAAGCTAACTTAGAGGGTAACGAAGCTGTTCAAACGGGTATGTTGCAAAAAACCGAAGACCTTCTTTCGGAAGCGTATCAAAAAGTGCGTGGCATTGCGCATGCGGGAAATGTGGGCGTTAATGCCAAGGACGGTTTACTGCCCGCAGTAAAGAAGTTTGCCTCGAAGGTTTCGATCTCCAATGAACTGAAAATTGAAGTGAAAGAACACGGAATGGATCAACGATTGGAAAATTCGTTAGAGATTACCGTTTTCAGAATGATTCAGGAATTGATTGCAAATGTGATTAAACATGCGCACGCTACAGAAATTGTTATTAGTTTAACACACTACGACCAATCAATTAATTTGATGGTTGAAGATAATGGAATTGGTTTTGACATCTCTCAAATCAAGCCTCAAGAGACGATGGGTCTGCATTCAATACAAAAAAGAATGGAGAGTTTGGGGGGCAGCGTTACCATCGATTCGATACCGCAAAAAGGCACCTCAATTATCATTGATATTCCAATTGTATGATCAAGCTGGTGATAGCGGAAGATCATAATGCGCTCATTGATGGAGTGAAGCTTCTATTGGAAAAAGAAGAGGACATTCAATTTGTGGGATTTGCCAATAATGGAGAGCAGCTCTGCCAGTTGGTAAAAAATAAAAAACCTGATGTGGTTGTCACTGATATTAGAATGCCTGTGATGGACGGCATCACGGCCGCGCGAAGTATCTTAAAAGACCAACCAGATATCAAGGTAATTGCCTTTACTATGTTCGACCAAGATGAGGCTGTTCACCAAATGCTGGAGGCTGGTGCTAAGGGTTATATTCTTAAAAACTCTAGTTTGGCCGAATTACTGTTGGCCGTGCGAACCGTGTACGCTGGCAACAGCTATTTTGGTACAGGCGTTGCACAACCCAGTGGCGTTCAAATGCAAAAAGGGCTGCTCTCCAAGCGTCAGCTTGAAATATTGAAACTAATTGCTGTGGGTAAGACCAACCAAGAAATTGCCGATCAATTATTTATAGGCAAAACCACCGTAGAGACACATCGCAAAAACATGATTCGCATCCTCAACCTGAAAGGTACAGGTGAACTACTACGTTACGCTTTAGAAAGCAAATACGATTTTTAAAAATTCATTTTAGGTTTTGTATGATTGAAAAATACCCATGGTTGGGTATTTCAGAACCTTATCGACCACACTACTTTTACTTCGGTTAGTAAAAATTTAAGTTGAAAAATCAGATGGTTGCCACTATGCCTAAACCTATGGAAATTTTGTTGAAATTATTTTCAGGCGTGCAAACTCAAACATCATCAGAGAAGCCCATACATGACACGACACTTTATAAAATAGAGACCGCAACGAATTCATATAACGGCCGCATTGTACACGATGATGGAGTAGCCATTTTATTTATGACGAGCCACGGCAAATCTGTGAAAATATTAAAGGAAAATGTGAAGAGTATTGTCATCGTCAATAACCAGAATTGGATAAACTAAAAGAACAGAACGAACTTCTCAAGGCCAAAAAGAAAAATAAAGATTTGAAAGAAATCTCTTGATGTAACCCAATAAATCTAGAGCGATTTAAACTTTTTGCAAATTCTAATTCCAAAAACCGTGAAATCAGAATTCTATTTTATGTTATTCCTTTTGATGGCGACATCCTCATGTTCACGTAGAACTTTTGAACCGGTGAGTACTTTTAGTCGCCAAGAAATAATGACTTTTGGACCGACCGACTATGACATCTCAAAGTATGTTACAAAAACCCCTTTTGGCTCCCAGCCGCATATGCAAAAGACTGACCAAAAGGCGGCTGACCAACGGGTTGAATTATACCGAAATGCCCAGTCACAGCGTGTAGCCGGTCCTATAGGTATCGGGTTGACTTTTGTGGGGTTGAAAAGTCTACTCGGTAGCTTAGAAGCTACGATTGGAACTGTTTCAGGTCAAATTCATGCTCAACTTACTAATTTGCTTTCGACAGCAAATGGTTTAGCTGCCCAGTGGGATCGAAGATTAAAAAATCGTTTAACCGAAACAATCGATCAACTCAACGCGCTAGAACGAAGGATAGTTGAAGACACTGAATCGTTTATTCGAATGTCACAGGAAACAATACGTTTGGTGGAGGCTGGTGCTATTGAAGCAGCTCGAGTTGCCGCTGGGGAGGCGGATATCGTAGCCTACAATACGACAACATTATTGGTAAGGAAAAAAGAACCGCGGTTTGTATACCCCACGCCACTTGTCTTTAGGATCGGGTTGGAAGAACCTGTTGTAGCAATCCGGGGAAATTTTTTAGGCTTTAGGCCATACAATTTAAAAATAGGCCGCAACGCTACCGAACTCACACCATTGGGATTTTCATCTAATCAAGTGACGGTGAGGATTCCTGACTCTTACCTTGAAACAATAACAACACCTACTACAATTGACCTTTCGGCTGAACCTTGGTCAAGGAAAAAAAGGCTCTTATGGTGGGGTTACAAGTATGAAAAGATGCCAACTCAAACTGTTTTAGTCTCCGCAAACCCACGTGTTGACTATACCCTTGATGTGAGCATCACACCCTTAGCGAGTGTACCAACTTTTCATACATTTACCTACAACTTCTATGAAAGCGATGAAAATTGCAATGCGAATCGCAGGGTTGATCGGCTATATCCATTGCCCCTTGGATGGGAAATAGCAATGTGCTCACCCCGCCTCAGATTACTATCAACACGGCAAACTGCGGCTCTGGTCTAGTTGGAAATGGCGCATCCTATTCTGGCGATAATGCAGTACTTGTAGAAGCAAACCTTAAGGGATGTGGTACAAATTGGATATTTAACTGTAAAGGCCGAGGTTGGTTGGGTTATACAGTGTATGCTCCTGCAAAGTCATATCAATATCAACCAATTGATAAATTTGTCGCAAATGTTAAAGTGCCCAATCAAATTCAACGCACTTTCACTTTCGATTATCCATTAGCAAACATACCTCTTGACAACAGAGGTGTTAAATATCCTTACCGTGTTTCAATATTAATCGAAGAAGGAACCATAATCAAGAGAATTGAAATAAGTGATGTCAATCCCAATGCCGAAGGGGTTCGCTCGAGATTGGATAATAATAGGTTGACAATAGAGATGGATCCAATTACAAAGATTCTCACGTTTTAATAATTTGATAGATGCTCAGCATCCTATCATTTTTCCCTTTTTCCGTTTTTAATTTTGAGATAACTGCGTATTTGGACTTGGGCTGCTCCACCAAACAAATTTTAGTTCCTCACAAATTCCCCCGCGGTCGGCTATTACCGACCGCTTTTTTTCATTTTGTATTTTCAAACCCACCCAAGCCTGAGGTTTCTTTCAGGATCAACAATCACCTCAGCCCCTGAGATGACTCTTTACTATTCATTGATGTTTTAAAACCTCAAATAATTCTCGTTTCCTTCTGAGAAACTTGATAACCCCCCGTTTTTTATAAGCAATTTCTGGCGTACATTTCCACTAATTATTTTCATTAGTAGAAAGCGAATTGGAAAGCGAATGGCCGAAGACAAAAAACAACAACTCGAACAACAACTCTGGAAAATAGCCGACACCCTGCGCGGCAAAATGGACGCAGACGATTTCCGCGATTACATTCTTGGCTTCATCTTCTACAAATACCTGAGCGAGAAGATGTACGACTATGCCACTCACATTTTAAAGCCTGATAATATTACCTACGATCAGCTAAAGAATCGCAAAGACAAAAAAGCCTTGCTTGCCGCTGTGAAAGATGAAGCCCTGGATGCCCTCGGCTACTTCCTTGAACCCGATGAACTCTTCAGTGAAATTGCCCGCAGGGGAAACTCCGAAGGCAAGCCTAAGTTTATATTGGACGACCTCACCAAGATTCTCACGCACATTGAGCAGAGCACCATGGGCACGGCCAGCGAAGAAGAGTTTGGCAACCTCTTCGAAGACCTTGACCTCACCAGCAGCAAGCTCGGCAAAAGTGAGAACGACAAAAATGAATTGATTGTAAAAGTACTCACGCACTTGCAGGATATTGATTTTGATTTGCACAATACCGAAAGCGATGTGCTGGGCGATGCCTACGAATACCTCATTGGCAAGTTTGCCAGCGGGGCAGGCAAGAAGGCCGGTGAGTTTTATACACCTCAACAAGTAAGCACCGTATTGGCGCGCCTGGTTACTACGGGCAAAACCAAACTCAAAAATGTTTACGACCCCACGTGTGGCTCCGGCTCGTTGTTATTGCGCGTGGCCAAAGAAGTAAATGAAAAAAACATTGGCAAGTTTTACGGGCAGGAGAGCAACCCCACCACTTACAACTTGTGCCGCATGAACATGATCATGCACAACGTGCACTACAAAAAGTTTGACATTAAAAACGAAGACACGCTGGAGCGCCCTGCCCACCTCGACCTGCGCTTTGATGCCATTGTTGCCAACCCGCCTTTCTCTGCCGAGTGGAGTGCCAGCCCTTTGTTTATGAGTGACGACCGCTATGCACCTTATGGAAGGCTTGCACCAAAAGGCACAGCAGACTTTGCCTTTGTGCAGCACATGATACACCAACTGGCAGATGGCGGCACCATGGCATGTGTGTTGCCTCACGGTGTGCTGTTCCGTGGAGGTGCCGAAGGCCACATACGCGAGTACCTGATCAAAGAAAAGAACTACCTCGATGCCGTGATTGGCTTGCCCTCCAATATTTTTTACGGTACGGGCATACCCACGTGCATTTTGGTGCTAAAGAAAAAGCGGCCGGATGCCGGCAGCATTTTATTTATAGATGCCAGCCAGCATTTTGAAAAAGTAAAAACACAAAACGTATTGCGCTCGGAGGACATCGATAAAATCATTAAAACGTATAAGACTCGCACTGCCGAAGATAAATACAGTTACGTAGCTTCGCTCGGTGAAATAGCCGAGAACGACTACAACCTGAACATACCCCGCTATGTAGATACGTTTGAAGAAGAAGAAGCCGTGAACTTAAAAGCGGTAGCAAAAGAATTGAAGAAGATGGAAGTGGATATGAAAGCTACTGATGTAACTATTGAAAAGTTTTGTAAAGAGTTGGGAATTGATACTCCCTTTTAAAAAAGCATTGAATATGGCTGAAGAAAAAAACATTATTATATACAAAACACAGGATGGTAAAGCGTCCGTTTCACTTTTAACTAAAGATGGCACCGTATGGATGAACCAAAACCAACTGGCCGAACTTTTTGACACCTCGGTGCCCAACATCAGCATGCATATATCTAATATATTGGAAGATAGTGAGTTACTGGCAAATTCAGTTATTAAGAATTACTTAACAACTGCCGCAGATGGCAAGAATTACGAAGTTACCTTCTACAGCCTTGATATGATACTGGCCATTGGTTTCCGCGTGCGCAGCAAGCGGGGTACACAATTCCGCCAATGGGCTAACCGCAACCTGAAAGAGTACATGGTGAAGGGTTTTGTGATGGATGATGAGCGCCTGAAAAACCCAGATGGCCGCCCCGACTACTTTGATGAATTGCTCGCACGCATACGCGACATACGCGCCTCAGAAAAAAGATTCTACCAAAAAGTGCGCGATCTGTTTGCTCTGAGTAGCGACTACGATGCCACCGATAAAGCCACCCAAATGTTTTATGCCGAAACGCAAAATAAATTGCTGTTTGCCATTACCTCTAAAACAGCAGCAGAAATTGTGGTGAGCCGTGCCAATGCCGGTGCGCCCAACATGGCGCTCACCAGTTGGAAAAGAACCGTAGTGCGCAAGCAGGATATTTACATCGCTAAAAATTATCTGAATCATGATGAACTGGACAGCCTGAACAGATTAGTAACCGTGTTTTTGGAAACTGCAGAACTGCGCGCCAAGAACAAGCAAGACCTGTTAATGGACTTTTGGCGAGATAACGTGGATAAAATTATTGCGCTAAGTGATAAACAACTGCTCACGCATGCGGGCAGCCTGAGCCATGCCCAAATGGAAAAATTGGTAGAAGCCCAATACGAAAAATTTGATACCGAAAGAAAACAATACGAAGCCCAACAAGCCGATGCTACCGATCTGGCAGAACTCAAAGCACTGGAAGAAAAAATAAAAGCAAAGCCAGTGACTAAGCCAACTTCAAAAAAATCAAAGCCATCACACAAATCTTAACTATGATTTTTGTGATTAATATGATTAAGATGAAAACTGATAACCACTAACTAAGATGAAAGGAAATTCACGTCAATCACAAGAATCAAACAAATCATAGTGCAGACAATATGAGCAAGGCAGTACCGAAGTTAAGGTTTAAGGAGTTTAAGGGCGACTGGATTAATAAAAAACTTGGGGAAGTTGTCAGTAATAAATCTGGCAAATATAACCCTGCAAGAGATGAGGGTTCAACTAAATGCATTGAGCTAGAGCATTTATCGTCAGAGACTGGGCAATTATTAGGATTTGCGAATGCCAAAGAATTGGCGAGTATCAAAAATACATTTCGCAAAGGGGATGTTCTTTTTGGAAAGCTCAGGCCGTACCTCAAAAAATTCTTATTAGCACCTTTTGATGGCGTTTGTTCTTCTGAAATTTGGGTATTAACAGGAAATGGGATCTCAAATAATTTTCTTTATCAAATAGTTCAGAGAAATACTTTTGTTGACTTAGCAAATCTTTCATCAGGGTCTAAAATGCCCCGTGCCGATTGGGACGTTGTCTCTTCGGGATTACTCATTTTCCCCTCCCTCCCCGAACAACAAAAAATCGCATCCTTCTTATCAGCGGTAGATGAAAAGATACACCAGCTCACGCGCAAAAAAGAATTGCTGGAGCAATACAAAAAAGGAGTGATGCAGCAACTCTTTTGTCTGCACTATGATTCTTCTGATTCCGGTGATGGCCATGATGGCTTGTCAAATCAAGGCAATCAAAAAAATCATTCAAAATCACAGTGCAGACAATTGCGCTTTAAAGATGAGAATGGAAAAGCGTACCCGAAGTGGGAGGAGAAGAGGTTGGGGGATATTGGAGATATTGTTTCCGGATTAACATATAGTCCTATGGACGTTAATGCGGACGGGGTGTTAGTATTACGATCATCTAATGTTCAGAATAGAAGGTTGACATTTGAAGACAATGTTTATGTGAAAGTGAGTGCTGGTGAATTCAATCCAGTTAAGGAAAACGACATTCTAATTTGCGTTCGAAATGGAAGCAAAAATCTAATTGGTAAAAATGCCTTAATCGATAGAGAAAATGCTGGTGTTGCCTTTGGCGCTTTTATGACAGTTTATCGTAGTTATTTCAACTCCTTTCTGTTCCATTATTTCGATACAGATAGTTACAAAGATGAAGTTCATAAAAATCTTGGCGCTACAATTAATTCAATAAATGGAAGTGACTTAAAAAAGTTTAAGATTCCGTTTCCATGCAAAGAAGAGCAACAAAAAATCGCCAGCTTCCTATCAGCTATCGATACCAAAATAGAAAGCGTGGCTATTCAAATAGAAAAAACCCAAACGTTTAAAAAAGGGCTGTTGCAGCAGATGTTTGTGTAATTGTCAGAATTAGGATTTGTATGATTTAAGGATGAAAGGATTAAAAAAATATATTAGTAAGTAACATAAATGATAAAAAATCCTATAATCTTCAAATCCAAGAAATCCTAATTCTGACAATGGAAAGAAATCCTAAAATCTTAACATCCTAAAAATCCAAATTCAGACAATTGACAATGAAGTACGAAGAAGTCACCAGGAAAATAATTGGTTGCGCTATGAAAGTACATAGCACATTAGGTAATGGTTTTCAGGAAGTGATATATCAGCGTGCCATGGCTATTGAAATGGAGATGCAGGGATTGGGATTTCAACGCGAGATGGAGATGGAAATATTTTATGAGGGCAGGAAAATAGGCACAAGGCGAGTCGATTTTTTCGTAGAGGAGAAAATTATGGTGGAACTAAAAGCAATCATTAAATTGGAAGATGTACATCTCGCGCAAGCCATGAACTACTGCCAAGCCTACAATCTTCCCGTTGGTTTACTGATTAATTTCGGAGCAAAGAGTTTAGAATTCAAAAGAGTGTACAATGTTAACCATCCCGAAAACAAAGACTACAAAAAATAGATAGATATCCTAATCCTATAATCCTCAAATCCAACAAATCCAAATTCAGACAATTTGCCGCAATCAGAAGCCATAATCGAAAACAACCTTATCCAGCAGCTTACCGGCTTGGGTTATCAATTTGTTGCCGTTCATGATGGCGATGTGCTGCTTTCTAATCTCAAAGAACAATTAGAATTATTCAACAACACTAAGTTCTCAGTAAAGGAATTTAATTCCATCCTTAACTACCTCGCCAAAGGCACTGTCTTCGAAAAAGCAAAGACATTAAGAGATCGGTTTAGTCTCACCAAAGATGATGGCACTTCGTTTTACGTGCGCTTCTTCAATAATGAAGATTGGTCGCAAAACAGGTATCAGGTAACCAATCAAGTAAATCAGCAAGGCTCTTTTTTAAATCGCTATGATGTTACGCTGTTGGTAAACGGTTTGCCGTTGGTGCAAATAGAATTAAAGCGCAAAGGAATAGAGATCAAAGAAGCATTCAATCAGATCAATCGTTACCAGAAACATTCGTTCTGGAGCAATCACGGGTTGTTTCAATATGTGCAGTTGTTTGTGATCAGCAACGCGGTGGATACAAAATATTTAGTGAATAATCAGTTACAATCTGTAATGCAAACATTCTTTTGGGGAGATAAAGAGAATAGGAAGATTACTGAGCTGACAGCATTTGCAGCAGCATTTCTAAATCCCGATCATTTAGGCAAATTCATTTCGCACTATGTGGTGATGAATGAAACGTTTAAGAGCATGATGGTGCTGCGGCCGTATCAATACTTTGCCGTGGAAGCCATAATCCAACAGGTAAGCACTAGCAATAACAATGGCTACATTTGGCACACTACAGGTTCGGGCAAAACACTTACCTCGTTTAAAGCAAGTCAGATCATTATGGATTTGCCCGGTGTGCACAAAGTTGTGTTTGTAGTCGACCGTAAAGATCTCGATTACCAAACCATGCAGGAGTTCAATGTCTTTAAAAAGGATAGCGTAAGTGCTACTGAAGACACTACGCTTCTGGTAAAGCAACTTAGTGATGATACCAAACTGGTGCTCACCACCATTCAAAAGCTAAACAACGCCATACGCAAAGCGCACTTTGAAAAGAAGATCACGCAACTGCGCGATAAGAAGATTGTCTTCATTTTTGATGAGTGCCACCGCACGCAGTTTGGCGAAACGCACGAGCGCATCAAAAAATATTTTCACAAGGCACAATTATTTGGCTTTACGGGTACACCGATCTTTGCAGAGAACGCTAGCAAGAACGAATATGGCAAACGCACCACAAAAGATTTGTTTGGCGAGTGCCTGCACAAGTATGTAATTACCGATGCCATCCGCGATCAGAACGTGTTGCGCTTTGGTATAGAATACATTGGCAAATACAAACAGAAGGGAAATACACTTATCGATATTGATGTAGAAGACATTGACCGCCCCGAAGTGCTGAATGATGAAAAGCGATTGGGCAAAATAGCGGACTACATTATTGCTTATCACGATCAAAAAACATTCAACAAAGAATTCTCTGCGCTGTTCTCCACCAGCAGCATCAATAACCTGATTAAATACTACGAGCTATTTAAGAAGAAGAAAGAGGCAGGCGAACACGATCTGCGCATTGCCACCATCTTTACTTTTGGTGCCAATGAAGACGATGAAGATGCCCAGGATTTTTTACCGGAAGAGGAATTGGCTATGGCAGCAGACCCGCAGGCAGCTTATCAATCGAAACACACCCGCGACAAGCTGGATGAGTTCATCACTGATTACAATAAAATGTACGGCACGGCTTTTTCTACCAAAGACAGCGAGCAATTTCAAAACTATTTTAAAGACATCAGCAAACGATTAAAGGAAAGAGAGAAGGCAACCTTTAACGATGATAAAGATCGCCTCGATTTGTTGCTGGTGGTAAACATGTTCCTTACAGGCTTTGATGCAAAGAAGGTAAACACACTTTACGTGGATAAGAATCTGAAACATCATGGCCTCATTCAAACCTATTCAAGAACCAACCGTATTTTTGGTGAGAAGAAATCGCAGGGCAACATTCTGGCCTTCCGCAATCTGAAAGAAGCCACCGACAAAGCGATTACACTATTCTCCAACAAAGAGGCGATTGAAGAAGTAATACTTCCGCCTTATGAAGTCATTGCCAAACGATTTGATGAAGCACTGCAAGATTTATTGAAGGTAACGCCAACTCCGCAAAGCGTGGATGAGCTGGTAAGCGAGGAAGAAGAGGCTGCATTTGTGCTGGCTTTCCGTGCCCTATTGCGAGCTAAGAATGTGCTGAAGTCGTTTACCGATTTCAATTGGGCGAATCTGGGAATTGATGAAGAGACCTTTACGTCATTCGAAACCAAGTACCTTGATCTGCGCGACAAGGTAAGGCGCGACAATTCAAAGGAAAAGACATCCATCCTTAATGATATCGACTTTGAAGTAGAGTTAATTCACCGCGATATAATCAATGTAGCCTACATCATTAAACTGTTGGCTAAGTTAAAGCAAGCCAAAAAATCGGAAGCCGAAAAGCAGCGAAAGGCAATTATGGATTTACTTGGCAGTGAAGTACAACTAAGAAGTAAACGCGAACTGATAGAAAAATTTATTGATGAGAACTTACCTACGATTGACAATGCCGACAACATACAAGACGAGTTTGAAAAATACTGGCAAGAACAAAAAGTACTCGCACTCGCCAAGCTTTGCGATGACGAGCACTTAGACAAAGAACAATTTAAAGCCTTGATAGATGCCTACATCTTTAGCAGCCAAGACCCCTTGCGCGATGAAGTGTTAAAATGCCTTGGCGACCGCCCCAGCATTTTGCAAGCGAGGGAAATAGGAGAGAGGATTATAAAAAAGATGAAAGAGTTTGTGGAAGTGTTTGTGCAAGGGATGGTGGCGTAGGGTCAATGAAAATTCCCATTTTTCATTACGCAGTCTAAAAAGCAGGAAAAACACAATCCGCGAAACAAAACAGTAGCACTTACCAACTTCACTTATGATTTGGATTGCGAACGGGGCCTTATAGCTAAGAATATCACTTTCAATTAATTAGGTTACATTTGCAGCTTAAATTTTTTAAAACAATACTTAATGAAATCATTTGACGCTCTGGGGCTCTCAGAGCAATTGGTGGAAGCAATCCGCCTACTGGGCTTTGAAACGCCTACCCCTATTCAAGAACAGGCGATCCCTGTGCTGTTACAGGGAAAGACCGACCTCGTTGGGTTGGCACAAACGGGTACGGGAAAGACGGCCGCTTTCGGTCTCCCATTGATCCAATTAATTGACGAAAGCAATCGCACTACGCAGGCGTTAATCTTGGCGCCTACTCGCGAGTTGAGTGTACAAATCACTACCGACCTCGAAAATTTTTCTAAGAAGGTAAAAGATTTAAACATTGTAACGGTGTATGGTGGTGCCAGTATTTCTGAGCAAATCAGAAAGGTAAAGCGCGGTGCACAAATTATAGTGGCTACACCCGGTCGCCTCATCGACTTGATTGAGCGCAGGGTTGTGAGCTTAAGCACGATCAGCTATGTGGTATTAGACGAAGCCGATGAAATGTTGAACATGGGTTTTAAAGATGCCATTGACGAAATTTTATCAAGCACTCCGGAAGAAAAAAATGTGTGGCTCTTTAGCGCTACCATGCCGCGTGAAGTGCGTGAGATTTCGAAGAACTACATGAGCAACCCACAAGAACTAACGATGGGTGAGCGCAACCAAGGCAACGAAAACATCGATCACCAATTTATCATGGTGGACGATCGCGATAAGTACTTGGCGTTGAAGCGAATGGTAGATTACACCACCGATATTTTTGGTGTTATTTTTTGCCGCACAAAAATCGATACACAACGCGTGGCCGATCACTTGATGAAGGATGGTTACAATGCGGATGCCCTTCATGGGGATTTGACGCAGGCACAACGCGACCGTGTGATGAAGAGTTTCAAAAACAAAACATTGCAGTTGTTGGTAGCTACCGATGTAGCGGCTCGTGGAATTGACGTGAGCAACATCACACACGTGATCCACATGAACTTGCCAGATGAAATTGAATACTATACACACCGAAGCGGACGAACAGCCCGTGCTGGAAAAAAGGGTATTTCGCTGGCCATCGTTTCTAAAAAAGAAATGGGCAAGATCAGCCAAATCGAAAAAGCCTTGAAACGGAGGTTTACAAAAGTGGCGGTGCCAACCGGTGATGAGGTATGTCAGAAAAAGATAATGGCGCTTACGCAGAAAATGCGAAATGTAGAGGTAAACGAAGAAGAGATCGATAGCTTCTTGCCCGAAGTTTATCATGAGCTTCGCGATTTAAGCAAAGAAGATATCATCAAACGTTTTGCTTCCATCGAGTTCAATCGTTTCTTGGAATACTACCGCGATGCCAAAGATTTGAATAAGAGCGGCAGCGAACGCAGCCGTACTTTTTCTGATGACGGTGGTGGCAGCGAAAGCTATTCCACGGGCGATCGCATCTTCATCAACATCGGTAAGATGGACGGATTGGAGAAGGGCGACTTGCTGGGTTTAATCTGCGACTATGGTGAAATCGACAAGGCCAAAATTGGTAAAATTGACTTGAAAGGAGCGTACTCTTTCTTTGAATTGGAAAAAGACGTAACTGAAAAAGTCATGAAAGGCTTTGAGGGAATTGAAGTGCGTGGCCGCAAGGTGCGCTTGGAGATGACCAGCAATGCCCCAAGAGAACGCAAAGAAGGTGGAGACTTCCCTCCGAGAAAGAGACGCTCCTTTGATGGAGGTGGAGACAGAGGTGGAAGCCGCTCCTTTGGTGGCGATCGTGATCGTGGTGGCGACCGCGGAGGAAAGCGCTCGTATGGTGGCGGAAGTGGGGGCTACGGTGGCGATAGAGAGAAGAAGAAGAGATGGTAGAACTATGTGGCAGAGCCAAACAAAAGTAGGCAAAGGCTAGTAACAATAGAAAGCCATTGCACTACTAAAATTGGTTATGGATAAAAAAAGAGGCTGTCTTAAAAGGGCAGCCTCTTTTTTTTTCAGTAAAAAAAAAGAGGAAGGCGAAGCATTCCTCTTTAGGTGCAAGTCGCTATCTTGCTTGTGTGATGATTCAAGAAATCAATGAAGCCTGCAGTGGGGATTTTCTATACGGGAGAAGGAGTGGAATTTAGATTTTAATTGGGGATTGTTAAATTTTCTTTTTGTTCAACTTGTACTTCTTAAACATTCATAAGTTTTAGTGGGATCTTGAAAAACTATTATGCCATACTGGGTATTGCCACCTACGCACAGGAGGCAGATATAAAACGTGCTTACCGCCACTTGGCGTTGTTGTACCATCCCGATAAAAATAAATCATCGGAGGCGGCTTCCTTTTTCGTAGAGATAAACGAAGCTTATGAAGTGTTGGGAGATCCGATTCGAAAAGTAGTGTATGATAAAATGTTGGCTGGAACCGAGCCCCAGGTTTCCGCACAACCAATGGTTAACAAACCGCACCGCGATCCTCGCTACCGACCCAAGTCAGCCGAGTATATCAAAGAAGTGCGTGCCAAAAAAAAACCATATTACGAATTTATAGATGCACATGTGCAGTATGCTGTTTTGTTCTCGCGGCTAGCTTTTTTGTTTTCGATTGCCTTGTTGGCCGATTATTCTTTGCAAGCCGATAAACATTCGCAGGTGATAAAAGCAGTAGAGAAAAAACTGGGCAGCGAATCTGTGAAGGTTAAAATCAACGATGACGAGGTTTTTACGCTAGCTGGCCAATCGCTGGAAGAATTTACAGCCGGAGAAGTCATCAACTTGTATCGCTCACCATTTTTTTCTGTTCCAACCAAAATTGAAAACGAACAAACTAAATTTCAAGCAGGTGTGCCCATCACCATTTACGGTAATTTTATATTTGCTCCTTTCTTTTTATTGATAACTTCTTTGATTGGGACTTTTTATTGGAAAGGAGTGGAGTTTCGGTTTAACTTGGGGGTGATGAATTTTTTACTGATTATTTTGAATAGCTTGTTTTTAAAGATTCATGCGTTTTAGAGTAGAGAATTTGTAGCCACAGATTCGCAGATGTACTGTAATATAATCGCAGAATCTATGAATCAGTGGTAGCATTTTATAAAAGTCATTATTCAACGATTTGTTCATATGCCTAAAAACAACGATTGGAAAAAGCGGGATGGAGTGGTTTACTCCACCGACCAAAATTTTTCGTTTCAATACTCACAAGGCGAAGAAGCTGAAACCCTTCCCCCGCAGCAACAGAACTTGAAAGTGCTGTTGGATAAAAATGGACGAGCGGGCAAACAAGTTACGCTGGTGGCTGGCTTTGTTGGAAAGACAGAGGCAATTGAAACGCTTACCAAATTATTGAAGACAAAATGTAGTGTTGGTGGCTCTACCAAAGATGGCGAGATTTTAATTCAGGGTGACTTGCGCGATAAAGTAGTGGCCGTGCTGACCAAAGAAGGCTACAAAGCAAAGCGTGTTGGCTAGGCCTCTAAATACAATTGCTTTGATCTCATTTCAGTTATGTACGCCCGTTGTGATTTGAGGACATCCTCGAGTTTTAGCCGTAGTTCGCTGTGATAGATAGAATAGATCAGTTGCCATTCTTCTTTGTCCATACAACCATCAGCATTTGCAACAATGCACAAGACAGCGATGGCATTCACTTGCTCTTCTTTCGGTAGTTTCTTGAGTTCAACTACTGAATTTTCGAGCAATTGATAGCGATCTACTTTTTCCAAGGCATTGAATTCATCCAATAGCGAAGTGCTTTCAAAACCATGCAAACTTGAAAGATTTTTAGCTAAAAAAATCTCACGCTCGTGCACAACGTTGTTGGCATGCACAATTAAAAAAAGCAATTGGTTAAAAAGTTGCTGGGTCATATTAGTATATATCCACCCTAGGCATCAAGATTGTGCCAATCCAAAATGCGTTGAAAAATGCGTGAAACAAGGGTTTTTTCTAATATTATTCCCAATATTGGAGTGGCGCAGATCGGATTGGGAAGAAAATGAAAAAGCCACCCGATGGGGTGGCTTTTTGATCTGGTTGAGAGTATTAACTTCTGCCTTCTTTTTTAGCTTTTTTTTCGGCTCGCTTTTCCTTTAGCGTTTTAGCGGCAGGTTTTTTAGTCTCTTTCTTTTTGTCCATTCCTTTTGACATAACAATAGAGTTTAAGTGATTTTCAAAGTAACACTATTCAAATTACATCAGCAAGTGCATGGGTCTAAAACTCTCGGTGGGGTTTGATCTCCCTCACCAATTTGTTTCCAAATAAAACTTCTCGAAATTAGCCCAACATTCGATTTACATGGCCGAAATCTTTGATTGTACACTCACCAATCGCCACGGGTGCAGTATGCGTGTAACTAATTTTGGTGGCCGGGTGATGTCGCTCTTTGTGCCAGATCGCAACGGATTGCTAGGCGATGTGGTGTTAGGCTATGATACACCAGAAGGATATGCAAATGGCAATCCTTATTTCGGTTCGCTCATCGGCCGGTTTGGAAACCGATTGGCGAAGGGGAAATTTTCATTGGATGGTAAGGACTACCGATTGCCGACCAATAATCAGGGTAATTGTCTGCATGGTGGCCCCATTGGTTTTCACAATGCAGTGTGGGAAGTGCTTCACCAATCAAATAATGAAATACAATTGCAGTACCAAAGTCCCAATGGCGAAGCGGGTTTTCCGGGCAACCTACTTTGCCAGGTAATGTATCAACTTACGGAAGCAAACGAATTGAAAATTGACTATCATGCTACCACGGATGCCCCAACGATAGTAAACTTGACGCATCATTCTTTTTTTAATTTGAAAGGAGAGGGTGATGTTTTAAATCATCAATTGATGATTGATGCTAATCAGTTTTGCCCAGTTGATGAAACATTGGTTCCACTAGGACAATTGCAGTTGGTGCGAAATACTCCTTTCGATTTCACAGAACTAACTGAGATCGGTTCGCGGATAAACCAAGATGATATTCAATTGCGAGTGGGCAATGGTTACGACCATTGTTGGGTGTTGAACAAAGACCACGCATTGAGTTTGGCCGCCCTAGCTTATGAACCGATGACGGGAAGAACGATGGAAGTATGGACTACAGAGCCTGGGCTTCAATTTTATTCAGGCAACTTTTTGAACGGAAAAGAAGGGGGCAAGCAAGGCCAACAATATGCTTTTCGCTCTGGTTTTTGTTTGGAGGCACAGCATTTTCCAGATTCACCTAATCACCCCAATTTTCCGAGTACTGTTTTGCGACCAGGAGAAACGTATCACCAACAAACCATTTACAAGTTTGGGATTTATTAATTGCTTGAACTATCTTTAAACCGCTGCCATGAAAGCTGTTCTTTGTTCTTCATTTGGATTGCCCAATCAATTAAAACTGATGGACATACCCGAACCAGATGCTGTGGACGATCAAGTTCGCATTCGGGTGGAGGCCTGTGGAGTAAACTTTCCGGATGTGTTGATCATTCAAAACAGATATCAATTCAAACCCGAGCTTCCGTTTTCGCCTGGTGGCGAGGTAGGTGGCACAATTGACCAAGTAGGAGAGAACATTACGCAGTTTAAAGTCGGTGATCGGGTAGTAGCCTTGTGTGGATGGGGCGGCTTTGCAGAAAAGGTAGTGGTAAAAGCGAATCGAGTTTTTAAAATACCACCTTCGTTGGATGCCATTTCAGCAGCCACTACACTTTATACCTACGGAACCTCCTACCACGCGCTGAAAGACAGAGCTCGTTTGCAGCAGGGTGAAACACTTTTGGTATTGGGCGCGGCAGGTGGTGTGGGTTTGGCCGCAGTCGAGTTAGGGAAATTGATAGGCGCAACGGTAATTGCGGCAGCCTCTTCAGCAGAGAAGCTTTCTGTTTGTCAATCCAAAGGGGCAGATTTCGTCATCGACTATTCCAAAGAAGATCTGCGTGCACGCGTTAAAGAAATCACCCACGACAAAGGAGTAGATGTGATATATGATCCTGTGGGAGGAAACATTTCTGAGCAAGCGTTTCGATCTATTTCGTGGAAGGGACGGCATTTGATAGTAGGATTTGCTTCGGGCGAAATCCAACTGCTACCCGCCAACCTACCGTTATTGAAAGGTGCTTCCTTCGTGGGCGTGTTCTGGGGAAGCTTTTCGGAACGGGAGCCACAACTGGCTCAACAAAATTTGATAGAGTTGATGGGTTGGATAGACCAAGGAAAAATCAAACAACACATTCATAAAATTTATCCGCTAGCAGAAGCACCATGTGCTTTACAAGATTTGATGGATAGAAAAGTGATAGGCAAGGCAGTGGTTAGGATTTAGTGTTGAATTTTATTAGTTTGAGTTGTTAGATTAAACTATGCACTTTATGGTGCAAGAATCTATCGATTTCCAGTTGATCGTGGTTTAGTTGATCTCGGGCAAATACATCTGCTCGTAATACTCCGTAGCCATGCGGCCAGAGTCGAAGAAGGGCAACACATCTTTCATTCCTGCTTTCACAATTTTTTTCCACTTGGCCGGTGAATCGTAATACATAGGAATGATTTCATTTTCCAATAACTCATAAAGTGTAGTCGCTTCTTTGCGATCGCGCTCCTCTATGCTCAAAATATCATCGGCTTTCTCGATGATGAATGAATTTTTGCCATGCTTCGAAAACTCAGGCACCCAACCATCGGGTATAGAAAGATTGACCGAACCATTCATGGCTGCCGTCATGCCCGAAGTGCCAGATGCTTCGTGGTACATGCGTGGATTATTAAGCCATAAGTCAGATCCTTTTTTCAAATGGGCAGAGAGCCATAGTTCATACCCAGTAAGCACCGTGCAATTCTTCAACTCTTTTGTCTTCCAATAAATTTCATTGAATATGTTGATGGCGTTGTAATCTTCTGGGTAGGGTTTACCAGCCCAAATGATTTGAATCGGATGTTTTTGGTTGTTGACGATTTTTAAAAACCGATCAAAATCTGAAAGCAACAAATTGGCACGCTTGTAAGCAGCAAACCTGCGCGCCCACACCAGCGTCAGCACATTGGGGTCAAAAAGCTTTCCGGTTTGGTTGGCCACCACCCGAAATAATTTGTACTTCAATTTTTTCTTGCGGTCGGCCAGAGCTTTATCGTCATCGTTGGTCAATGCTTTCTCCAACTCAGGATCTTGCCAATAGGTTTTGTTTTGTGCGTTGGTGATGGAGCTAATTTCACAAATGTTGGCAAAACCATTCCACATTTTTCTCGACACATCTCCATGAATGGCCGACACCCCATTTGCTTTTTTGGCCATGCGCAAGGCGGTGAGTGTATAGTTCAGCACACCATTTTCTGGTGCAACTAATTTGTTTACTTGATCTAGGGTTGTGCCATTGAAGAAACTCATGCTATTTAACAAAGGCATGCTGTGTTCTTCGTTGCCAGCTTTTTCAGGCGTATGCGTTGTAAACACCACGCGCTTCTTCACTTTTTCTAAGTCGTTGAATTTATCGAGTAGATAAAAACATAGCGGCAGCGCATGCCCTTCGTTCATGTGGTAAATTTCCGTAGTCCGCTCCAAAACATCCAACAGTTTGGCACCGCCTACACCCAATAAAATCGATTGGGCAATGCGCGTAGTTTCGTTGGGGTCATATAAGCGATGACTGATGGTTTGCGCGAGAAAATCATTTTCTGGAATATCTGTAGTGAGCAAAAATAAAGGTGCAGCCTTAAATACCTCGGGTTTTAGCAACATTGCTTTTACATACACCCGCGCTCCATGAATAGTGATGGGGAACACAATGCCTGTATCCGTAAGGAACGAATAATCTTTATCGCGGAAGGTTGCCTTTAGTGTTTGATCTTGGTTGCGCTCTTGATCGTAGTATCCCTTCTTCCACAAAATGCCAATGCCGATCATGTTTTGCTTTAGTTCGTAGGCACTGCGCATGTGCGAGCCCGCTAAAAAACCAAGCCCGCCACTGTAAATTTTGAGAGGTTGATCAATGGCAAACTCCATGGAGAAGTAGGCTACGGGCTTGCTGTATTTTTTATCGAACGAGTAGGGGAAAAGAGTACTTAAATCAAACATGGGTTTTGCGGTTAGGTAAAAACGGTTGCGAACTTAACAAATGCTGAGCAAACAGGTTTACCCAAATGATATAAAGTCTAACTTTTCATTTCGCAATCGATTGTAATGCCGGATTTTGGCTAATCTTACAGACTAAAGTACTGAAGCCAGTTAAGAGTCTTTTCATTTAGACTAAGACTTGAAGCATTGGACTATGGTATCCTTTGCCGTTGTGGAATCAGATAAATCTATTTGAGTTTCTGAAAATTTATAATACTCCCCATTTTTTGGCGTGATGCTGTTCAAAGATGCTCATAGCGGAAAGAACCTTTATAAACAATATGTGAAGAATGAAACGAACAGTTTATTCGGGGCAAGGCATTTGTAATTGACTCGGCAGCCCAATTTAAGCCGGTTGCTCCGAAAGCGTTTTCCATCCAGAAATCAAGTCAGTTTTATAAAGAAGCATTTGAGGTTTTTGAGGTGGTAAAGAATATTACCGAAGAGCAACGTGCCATTGCCAGCTTTTGGGACTGCAATCCGTTTGCTATTAACGTGCGAGGCCATGTGCTGTTCGCCACAAAGAAAATATCTCCTAAAGGGCATTGGATCAATATTACAAGAACTGTTTGTGAACAGACAAAGACAACCATGGTTCAATCTGCTGAAGCATACGCTAGAGTTTCGCTATCATTATAGATGGTGAGTTGATTGCGCAACGAGTGGTTACTAGAAAGTAGAGTGGTTAGCCTGAAAAATGTTTTGACCGGAATTCCCTGGGTCTCATTTTTTTCTTTTTTAGGAAAACTCGGTTAAAATAAGTGAGGCTTTCAAAGCCAGTCTCCCAGGCCACTTCTACAATGGGTTTGTCGGTGTCAATTAGCAATTGGCAAGCGTGACCAATTCGTACTTCATTCACGTAATCTGAGAAAGTTTTTCCGGTCAACCTTTTGAAAAACTTACAAAAGGCGCTTTCTGAAAGATAAATAAGCTGAGCGATTTGACCTAGCGTAAATTTTTTAGTTGAATTCTTTTGAATGTATTCGCATACCGTATTGATCCGCTTTTCATTTTTACCACCGATGACTGGTTCAAACTTAGCAGAGGAAAGGAAGGCTGCTTTTTGTTCCGCCAATTCGCTCAAAACCATCAAGAGAAATGAAATTTTTTCAACGCCACTCTTTTCTGTCAGCTTACTTATTTTTGCGATTAACCCATTTGATTGCTTTGTGGAAAAATGCAAACCACGATTCGCATGAGTCAGCATTTTTTTGATAGACTGAAATTCCGACAATGCGAGCAACGGCTCAATTAAATTGCAAGAGAACTGTATGACAACAGCTGATGATAGGCGGGAGTCTGTCAGTTCACTAACCCACGTGTGGGGGAGGTTTGTCCCTATCAATACCAAGTCACCAGAAGTAAAGTCCTGATAGCTATCTCCAACAAATCGTTTTCCGCTGCCCCTGGTGATCAGAGTCAATTCGTATTCCGGATGATAGTGCCATTTGAATTTAAATTGTTTGGTACTAAATGAATAGGCTAAAAACGATTGATCTTTCTTTTTTGATTGGATATCTTCAAAGGAAGCCTTCATGGTACAAAATGGATACGAATATCGCCACTACTTGATATTTATGTACAATATAGTGCTATTATTCGATTATTTTGTTTCGATTCAGTTATTTCAGAATGGATATGTTTGTTAATAATTTAAATCACATGGCTAAAGCATTTAATCTATTAACCTTTGTTTTTTTAGGCACTATTCTAGTCACAAGCTGCTCTGAACAACGCTCAGGACAACTTCAAGAAACTGAACAACACCAAGGTCTGTCTGAAAAACTTCAGCTCTTGCGCCTTTCAGAAATTAAACCAAGCGGTTGGCTTAAGCAGCAAATGGATGGAGATTTGGATGGCTTCACCGGGCATTTGGATAGCATCGTGCCCGACTTGATTTTGAAAGATGATATTTATGGAAAGGACAGACTTTCAAAAAAAGTGAAAACGAAAGACGTGGGGGCTATCACTGATGATGGCCAGTGGCAGGTTCAATTTCTTTGGTGGAACTCAGAAACCCAAAGCAATTGGTGGGACGGCTACCTACGTCACGCAATTCTAACGGGCAATGCTTATCACTTGGCAAGAGCAGAAAAATATGTAAACAGAATACTACAGACGCAAGATGAGGATGGTTACTTAGGAATCTATGATCAAGAACTGAGGTATAAATTTGACAATGAAAATGGGGAGCTTTGGTCCAAAACAACCTTGCTCAGAGGACTTTTAGGTTGGTATGAATATACAAAAAACGAGAAAGTGCTAGCGGCAATAGAAAGAGCCGCTAAAAACATCGTCAACAATTATCCAATAAATGCTTCTCATCCATTCTACTCTACCAATCCCGATGCCAGTGGATTGACACATGGGTTAATGATTACGGACGTATTTGAACGAGTGTATCAACTCACTAAAAAAAGTGAGTACAAAACCTATTGTGTTTTTCTTTATAAAGATTTTTCTGCGAATAAACTGAACGAAGATGCACAGATACCGAAATTGATGGATAGTGCTTATAAACTTCGCGGGCATGGCGCGCATACGTATGAGCACCTCCGTGCATTGTCGGCAGCGGCTTATTCATCCGAAGATCCTGAATTAATGAAAGCATTGGATAACTTCCTTAAGAAAATTGCTGGCACAACAGCTCCCTCAGGTGGGCCGATAGGAGACGAATGGATCAGCCAACGGGAAGCGGATGCAACCACTACTGGCTATGAGTTTTGTTCTACACACGAGTTGATGCATTCCTATATAAGTCTACTAGGAAAAACTGGCGCTATGGAGTACGCAGAAAAAGTGGAGCGGGTATTTTTTAATGCTGCACAAGGTGCTCGACACCCCCAATACAGTGCGATTGCCTATTTAAAAACGGATAACTCTTTCTCGATGAACGGTAAGCGTAATGATGATACCACTCAGCCAAAACAAACGCGTTATAAGTATTCACCGGCTCATCAGGATGCTGCGGTTTGTTGTGTGCCGAATGCTGGCCGGATAGGACCCTACTACGTTCAAAGTATGTGGATGAAAGACTCTGAGGGCTTGGTTGCCACTTTATTGGGGCCATCCGAAGTAAGCACTGAAATAAACGGTGAAAATGTGTTGATCAAAGAAATAACAGAATATCCTTACGGTAATTCCATACGATTTGTGGTAGAAAAAAATGGCAAAAAGACACTAACACTGAAAATCCGTAAGCCTTCTTGGGCGGATGAGATTAAATCTTCTGTGGATTACAAAAAAGAGGGTGATCTTCTTGTCTTCCGATCTGAAAAGGAGTTGACAGACTTTGAATTGACCTTTAAAACTAGTGTGAAAGAGCACTTATTCAAGAAGAAAGAGGTTTATTTCACCTATGGATCATTGGTCTACGCGTTACCAATTTCCAGTCAAGAGACAATTAGTAAGAATTTCCCGATATCGGGATTTCATGATTACCAATATAGCCCTAGCCCTCTTGGTTTTGCAAGATACCTCTTGCCAGCCGCGTCAAATTTGGTGGGCGATGACTCTAAAATAACAGGTGTTTTTCTGAACGAAAGAACCCGAAAACAGGAAAATCGCGAGCTTGTACCAATGGGCAAGTCGATTCTGCGGCAGGTTACCTTTCAAAGAGAATAGGATGTGAAACAACGAGGCTAAATGTTCGTTTTTGGTCATCGATAAATTGGTATATTGGTAGATATAGGTTGTCACTAATTAACGGTGATCGCCATGAGATTTTTACTTTTTTTGCCAGTTGGTTTTTATGTTTTTTGTCCCACGCTCAATCAGTAGAAATATATCCTCCACATAGGTGGGTGGACATGAAGTTAAATACCGTTCAGGTATTGGTGAGAAGCACAGATCCGACATTTAGCAAGCAGACTTTTACAGTTAATTATCGGTTGGACACGTATTTGTATAACGATTTGAATTTTATGAATCGTTGTAATGCAACCCTGTATGCCGAGTATCCGAAGCTTACCATTTTTGGCGAGCTGTGGGTACATGGCGTACCCTCACAATCCTATGCCGAGCAAACATCCAAATTCACTACGGCTATCGATGTATTGAGTAGTAATTCATTTGACCTCTCCACAAAGACCAAAATCCCCACTAAAACCATGTGGGTGCTGGAGTTAAAAAAATAGAATAGTGCCAAAATACAATTATTAACGCTTGGCTTTCAAATACCTCGTTGACTAAGCTTTCGTAATTGTGTGATACAAGATACAACTGCTTAAAACTAAGACATACTGGACTTATTTAAACAACTATAAGACTTGACATGTCAATATAGTGTCGGTCTTTGCCGTTAAGTTGAATGTTCAATAGAGTAATCAAGGTAATTTTGATGAAAACAAAATCAGCCATGCAACCTTCAGTTTCTATTTTAAAGTTCTTAGATGAGCCTTACACGTTAACGGCCGAGCAGGTATCTTTCTATCAAAAAAATAGATATATCAAGTTGAAACACGTGCTGAATCAAGAAACACTTGATTTTTTCAACAACGCAATTACTATTCGGGTAAATCAAATGAAAACCATTGATACCCCTCTGGAGCAGCGAAGCACTTATGGAAAAGCATTTTTGCAATTGTTCAATCTTTGGTGCGAAGATGAAGTCGTGAAGAAGTTGATTTTTAGTAAGCGTCTGGGAAAAATCGCTTCCGATTTGATGCAAACTGATGGGGTTAGAATTTACCACGACCAGGCACTTTTTAAAGAGGGTGGTGGCGGAATTACGCCTTGGCATGCCGATCAATATTATTGGCCATCACAAACTGATAAAACAGTTACTGCTTGGATGCCATTGCAAGCGACACCACTGGAGCTAGGACCGCTTGAATTTAGTGCAGCAAGCCATCAGATTGTGGAAGGAAGAGAACTTGAAATAGGCGATGAAAGTGAAGCCGTTATTCAACAAAAACTTCGGGTTACGGATTTCAAACATGTGATTGAACCTTTTGATGCCGGTGAGATAAGTTTTCATTCAGGATGGGTGTTTCATCGAGCAGGAGCCAATGTGACTAATCAAATGCGCAAGGTGATGACCATTATTTTTATGGACAAAGACATGAAGTTGAAGGCACCGGAAAATAAAAATCAAATTAACGACTGGAATACATGGTGCCCTGGGGCAACTGTCGGGGAAGTAATTAACAGCCCGATTAACCCGATCATTTATCAACGCTAGTCTTGATGGAGATCAAGTTTGTCTGCCCGTATTGGGGTCAAGAGGGAACATCACCTTCCGACTTTTTCAGGTGTATTCTGCAGGAGGGTTATGACGGTGTGGAGATAAACATGCCCAATTCATCGGATTTTACAAAGGAATTTCAAATTGAATTGGAATACGCGCGTAAAATGGACAAGAACTTTGTCTTCATTGCACAACAAGTTCTCCCTTTACGGCAAGAGAGCGTTGAGGAATATGCTACTCGCTTAAAAAAGCGACTTGATACTATTGTTGCGCTCAAACCAAATTTCATCAATAGTCACACAGGAAAAGATTATTTTTCATTTGATGATAATTGTAGGATTATTGAAATGGTTGAAAACATAGCACAGCAGTCGGGAATACAAATTTTACATGAGACTCACCGCGGACGTTTTACTTACCATGCTGCTTCATTGCTTCCCTACTTAGAACGATTTCCACAACTTAAACTAACAGCAGACTTTTCACATTGGTGCACTGTCTCCGAAAGCCTTTTGAACGATCAAAATGAAATAGTTGATAAAGTAATTCCTTTCGTTTACCATCTTCATGCCCGCGTGGGCTACGAGCATTCGCCACAAGTGAATGATCCTTTTGCTCCTGAATGGAAGTCAACTTTCGATACATTCGTTGGCTGGTGGAAGAAAGTTATAAAAGCCGGAAATGTTACAGGAGGCTTTTTTACAATTTGCCCGGAATTTGGTCCCGTACCGTATATGCCAACCATGCCATTCACACAAAAACCGTTGGGCGACCAATGGGAAATTAATGTAAGAATGAAAGATTACTTACAACATGAATTTGACTCTCGTTACTAGTAAGTTACTTGAAGAACACAATAGAAAAGAATTACCTGAGTCAATGTTGGAATGAAAGAAATAGCAAATGAGTAAATTTGTAAATAGACTTTTGGTATCGATTGGGTTGGTTGTTTTGTTTTTTGCTTGCCAGAATCAAGCAAATGATGACAAGGATTTTACGCAATTTGTCAATCCATTCATTGGCACAGAAGGAACGGGTCATACCTTTCCCGGTCCGTGTTTGCCGTTTGGGATGGTTCAACCGGGCCCGGATAATAGAGATCAAGGTTGGGACTACACAAGTGGATATCAATATCGGGATTCAACCATTATTGGATTTTCTCAGACACGTGCCAATGGCACTGGCATCAGTGAGTTTGGTGATGTGCTCTTGCAGCCAGTTACAGATTCCCGGACAGAGAAATTTGGTGAGGGATATCACAAACAGACAGAACGTGCAACGCCCGGTTATTATTCTGTTGCGCTCCGTAATCAAGTCAAGGTCGAGTTATCTGCCAGCGAGCGAGTTGCCTTTCATAAATACACGTACCCCAACAATAAGGCAAAGCTTTTGGTCGATCTACAACACGGTCTTCGATTTCTTACCGACTCGTTGGTGTTAGAGAGTGACGTAAGATTGAGCAATCAAAATAGTATTTCGGGTTTTTGCCACACCAAAAATTGGGTGGATCGAAAGTATTTCTTTTTTATCCAGTTCGATCAACCCTTTGTCACTAGTTCCGAATTGGTTAAGAAACCTAAGGAGAAAGCACCAAAGTACATTTTAGAATTCGAACTAAAGGACAAAGTGCTTAAAACAAAAGTTGCTTTGTCGACCGTAAGTGTAGAGGGTGCAATAGCAAATCTAAAGACTGAAATTCCAGAATGGGATTTTGACGGGACTGTAACCCAAGCAAAGCAGAAATGGAATGAATATTTATCTCGTATTGAAATAGATGCAGATCAAAAACAAAAAGAGATTTTCTATAGCTCTATGTATCGCTTATTTATTCAGCCTTCCAACATTGCGGATGTGGATGGAAAGTACAGGGGCGCAGACGATGTAGTCCGTCAAGCGGAAAACAATGAGTACTATTCTACACTCTCCTTGTGGGATACTTACCGCGCGGCTCACCCACTCTATACGCTGATCGCTCCTGAGAAAGTCAACGGGTTTGTGCAATCGATGATCGCTCATTCCAAGGCTGCCGGTTTCTTACCGATCTGGACAGCATGGGGCCAAGACAATTATTGTATGATCGGCAATCATTCCATTCCGGTGATAGTCGATGCCTATAAAAAGGGATTTATGGGTTTCGATGCAAATGATGCGCTGAAAGAGATGGTTAAAAGCACTACAGAGAAACACATCAACAGCAATTGGCCTTTGTTGAACAAGTATGGCTATTATCCTTTTGATAGTTTGGACAACGAAGCTGTTTCAAGAACACTAGAACATGGAGTAGATGATTATTTTGTTGCCACCATGGCCGAACAGTTGGGTAGACGAGATATTGCGACACAATATTTTAAGCGTGCTTCTTTTTACAAAAACCTATACGACAGCACAACCCGGCAAATGCGGGGGAAGAATAGCTTGGCTAAATGGCGAACCCCATTCAATCCGCTGATGGCAACATCGCCCATGAACAACCCGGGCGATTACACAGAAGCAAATGCATGGCAATATTTTTGGACACCTGCCCAATATGATGCGGAGGGGCTTATGCGTTTGTTAGGTGGCAAAAGAAATTTTACTGCACAATTGGATAGTTTTTTTACCATTCGCGCACTCAACCCAAATAAACACCTAGGACAAGAAGCAATGATTGGGCAATATGCGCATGGCAATGAACCAAGTCATCATATTGCCTACCTATATGCCTATTCAGAGAAGCCCCAAAGAGGCAGAGAATTGATCACGCAAATTTGCAATCAATTTTATGACAACACACCCACAGGAATGATAGGCAATGATGACTGCGGCCAAATGAGTGCGTGGTACATTTTTTCAACGCTAGGTTTTTATCCGGTTAACCCGGGAAATGGCACTTTTGTGTTTGGAGTTCCTCAGGCAAAAAAGATAGTTGTTAAACTAGCTAAGAGCAAAGAGTTAATTATCAGTTTAACTTCGAACAAACAGAACGTTTCGGTTTTTGAAGTACAGTTAAATGGTAAGAAAACTTTAGATCATTCTGTAGCCTATTCGACTCTTACCAAAGGCGGAAAACTTGAGTTTATCAGCGAAAATTGATAGTATTATGACCGCGTAACAAGTGCAAGAAAGTTAACTCAAACAGATGAAACCGATATTCATAATCACTCTATTTGTATGTTGTCATCTCGTGTCGATTTCACAAGTGCCCAAGGTTTCTTCAGGAACCATCAAACACTACGAAAAGTTTGAATCAAAATATGTGGTTCCTCGTAATGTGGACGTCTGGCTTCCGGATGGTTATGACTCCAAAAAGAAGTATGCGGTGTTGTATATGCACGATGGGAAGGGTCTTTATGATTCCGCTATCATGTGGAACAAGCAGGAGTGGGGAGTAGATGAGGTATTGGGTAGATTGTTAAAAGAAGGGAAAGTAAAGAACTGTATCGTAGTAGGTGCCTGGAATTCTGAAGGCACGCGCCACCCCGAGTATTTTCCGCAAAAGCCATATGAGAGTTTATCTCGAGTAGAAAGGGATACAATTACAGCACAGCTGCAAAAAATGGGAAGGACAAAGGAGATGTTTAAGCCAATATCAGATAATTACTTGAAGTTTTTAGTGGAGGAGTTAAAGCCTTTTATCGATAAAAACTTTTCAACGAAGACAGACGCGAAAAATACTTTCGTGGCTGGCTCAAGTATGGGTGGACTGATTTCGATGTACGCCATATGCGAGTACCCCAATGTGTTTGGTGGAGCGGCTTGCTTAAGCACCCATTGGCCAGGCACTTTTAAAGTCGAGGGAAATCCAATTCCAGAGGCCTTCTTCAATTACCTAGCCAAAAATCTGCCAAATCCTAAGTCGCACAAGTTATACTTCGATTACGGTGATCAAACGTTGGATGCTCTTTATCCACCCCTGCAAAAGAAGGCAGATGAAGTAATAAAAGCGAAAGGCTACACCGCTAAGAATTGGTTGACGAAATATTTTCCCGGAGAGAACCATTCTGAAAAGGCATGGAATAAGCGCCTGGATATTCCCCTATTGTTTTTACTAAAAAAGTAAGCTATGAGAGCAAATGCACGCTTTTTGTTTCTATTATTTTTTTTGAACTCGTTTAACTCGAGTGCGCAATCAAGCACTCCATTTAATGAACCACCGGCATGGTCGAAAGAGGTTATCTGGTACCAGATCTTTGTGGAGCGATTTAACAATGGAGACAAAACCAATGACCCAACACCAACCGATATTGACATTGCACCGTTGAATTTGCATGCACCTAAAGGCTGGTCCGTTACACCCTGGACAAACAATTGGTTTGATCAGGAAAGTTGGGCAAAACTACCGGGCAAGTCTTTTGGAGAGATGCTGCAATACAGAAGATATGGCGGGGATTTGCAAGGCGTCATCAATAAGCTAGACTATTTGCAAGAGCTGGGTGTTACAGCATTATTCATCAACCCCATCAACGATGCGCCCTCTTTACACAAATATGATGCACGAAACTATCATCATGTGGATGTAAATTTTGGACCTGATCCCGTAGGCGACAACAAAATTATTGCAAGCGAAAATCCGGCAGACCCAACTACCTGGAAATGGACGAGTGCTGATAAATTATTTCTAAAATTGGTAGCGGAAGTTCATAAGCGAAAGATGAAGATCATTATGGATTATTCCTGGAACCATGTAGGTACCACATTCTGGGCATGGCTGGATGTATTAAAAAACCAACAGGCTTCCCCTTACAAAGATTGGTTCGATCTTAAATCATTCGATAATCCGGCTACTTCTGAGAACGAATTCTCTTATAATGGATGGTTAAATATTCCTTCATTGCCCGAGTTAAAGAAAGTGAATGTTACTACCTTCAAGCAGGCGGGGCATCCGTACGAAGGAAACATCAATGAGGGAGCGAAGGCACACATCTTTGCGGTTACCAAACGTTGGCTCGCGCCAGATGGATATGCATCACAAGGAATTGATGGCTACCGGTTGGATGTAGCAGACCAAATAGGCTTAGGCTTTTGGAGAGACTTTAGGAAACAGGTACGTACCATTCAGCCCAACGCGTATTTGATTGGAGAAATTTGGTGGGAAGCTTGGCCTGATCGATTGATGAATCCAGTGCCCTATACTAAAGGTGATGTGTTCGATGCAGTGATGTTTTACCAAGCCTATCGACCCGCTCGGTATTTCTTCGCCAAAAACGACAACGCGATTGACGCGCAGACGCTAAAAGATAGTTTAGAGTTTCAATGGAACAGATTAAATAAATCAAATCGGTATGCGATGATGAACGTGGCCTCCAGTCATGATGCCCCCAGATTGCTAACTGATTTTTATAACCCAAACAAATACAAGTTCAGTGCTTCCCCCAGTGATAATCCTCTTTATAAAACCGGCAAACCTGATGATGAAACGTATAAACGGCTTCGTCTGTATCTGGTACATGCATATACTTCAATAGGCGCACCGCATATCTGGAACGGAGAAGAAATGGGCATGTGGGGGGCGGATGACCCCTACCCAAGAAAACCGTTGATGTGGAAAGAATTTACTTTTCAAGCGGAGCCAAGAAACAACTTTCAACCAGGACCAACTGAGTATGACCCGATCGCTTTTAATCAAGTGCATTTTGATTTTTACAAAAAGCTCATTGCTATTCGAAAGAGTAATCCAGTATTAGTTTCCGGAGAAATTGAATTTATTCAGTCGCAGGGAAAACATTTGGGTTATCGGAGGTTTGATGGCAAGAATGAAGTCATTGTATTATTTAATTTGGATGAAAAGCCATATACGTTTTCGGTCC
Organism: Chryseotalea sp. WA131a; assembly: GCA_025370075.1. Classification (NCBI taxonomy): domain Bacteria; kingdom Pseudomonadati; phylum Bacteroidota; class Cytophagia; order Cytophagales; family Chryseotaleaceae; genus Chryseotalea; species Chryseotalea sp. WA131a. Next base: position 395,506 of record CP073016.1, read on the forward strand.
CTTCGGAAGCAGCATATACTGATCTTCTTTCTAAAAGGAAACCTATTCCTGGCCAGCTGATATTGGGGTCGATGGAGGCTATGATTTTGAAAAGAATAAAGTAGCTAGTTCAATTTAGTAAAAGACCGCTTGCTTGTTCCATTTCCTTTCGTCAACTTTAATCGGTTAACGAAATCTGAATGACTATTCCCAAACCCCAACTCACTTTCTCGCAGATCATTAATATGAATGTGGGGTTCTTCGGAATCCAATATAGTTTTGGTTTGCAGCAAAGTGCTGTGAATCCCATTTATGATTTTTTGGGTGCCAGCCCAGATGAAATTCCACTTTTGAATTTAGCGGGCCCCGTAACAGGACTTTTAATACAACCTATTATTGGAGCCCTGAGTGATAAAACCTGGGACCCACGCTTTGGCAGAAGGAAACCATACTTTTTTATCGGAGCGATTTTATGTAGCATTTGTCTGTTCTTTTTTCCTTTCAGTAATGCCCTCTGGATGGCAGCCGGATTGCTTTGGATTTTGGATGTTGGAAACAATACAGCCATGGAACCTTATCGTGCATTTATTGCCGATAAATTAAATGACGATCAGCGACCGACTGGCTTTCAAACGCAAAGCTTTTTCACTGGTCTAGGCCAAACCCTTGCTAATGTTTCCCTTTTCATTTTTCCCCTTTTAATTATTGGTAGAACTGGCGCCATCCCCAATTGGGTATTTGCCTCTTTCTTTTTAGGTGCGGTTTGTTCTATTGGCACTATTTGGTGGAGCATGCACACCACTCCAGAAATTCCACCCAGTAAAGAAGAAATAGACGAGATTAACAAAAAAAATGAAGGTCAGCCACATTTGATTGTTCAGTTTTTCATTTCAATCGTCACTTCTGTTCTTGCTTATACGATGATGCTTGTTTTATTCTTGCCATCTCTGTTTTATAAATCTCTATTCAGGAAAGTCTTGAATGCGATAAAAAACAATTCAACCACCAAAATACTTTTTGCTCAAAATATTGAGATTGTTGAGGCAATCTTGGAGATGCCAAAAGTGATGTGGCAGCTGGCGTTGGTCTATTTGTTTCAATGGTATGCGCTATTTTGTTATTGGCAAAACGCGTCCAAGAGTATTGGCCTTTCTGTTTGGAAAGCTACACCATCTACGAATCCTGAACTATATGAACAAGCTGTAAGTTGGACGGGTCTGGTCAATGGTTGGTATAACGTGGTTACTTTTCTTTCCGCTTTTGCATTGGTATACTTTGTTAAGAAGTCATCTGCGAAAAAGGTTCATTTTGCATGTCTACTTTTGGCAGCAACAGGATTTTTACTTTTCCCATTTATCGAAAATAAGTACCTATTGTTTCCCGCCATCACGGGTTTTGGTATTGGCTGGGCGAGTATGATGGGTATTCCTTATTTGTTGGTGGTCGGCAATATACCGAAAGAGCGTTATGGTGTTTACATGGGAATCATCAACATGATGATTGTGGTGCCGATGATTTTGCAGACGGTTACCTTTGGCTTTGTGTTAAAGAATTTTTTAGGGAATGATAGCGGAAATGCAGTAGTATTTGCTGGTATCTTACTAGCACTTGCTGCTCTGGCTACACTATTGATCAAATCAGAATCAACAGGTGAGGAAGTTCAGTTATCATCTTCTAGCCATTAATGTTTCAATGATTAAATCATAATCTAATTTCTATGAGTCCATATTTAGCTGAATTCTTTGGAACACTTTTGCTTATTCTTCTTGGCGGAGGAGTAAATGCAGCTGTTTCATTAAAGAAGTCGAAATCTGAAAATGGCGGATGGCTGATGATTGCCATCGGATGGGGACTAGCTGTTATGCTCGCCATCTATGCAGTGGGAGGGATCAGTGGTGCACACCTCAATCCAGCCGTCACAATCGCGCTAACAATCAACGGAAGTTTTGCTTCAGATATGGTGCTTGGTTACATCGTGGCACAGTTTGCAGGAGCTATTGCTGGCGCCACCCTTGTATGGCTTCATTATTTGCCACATTGGAAAGAGACAATTGATCCATCGGCAAAGTTGGGCGTGTTTTGCAATGCCCCTGCTATTCGTAATACGTTTACCAATTTGGTGAGCGAAATAATTGCCACCACGGTGTTGGTTTTGGCTCTGTTGTTTATAGGAGCCAACGAATTTTCCAAAGGTCTTAACCCAATGGTAGTCGGCCTTTTAATCATTTCCATTGGCTTGAGTTTGGGAGGAACAACCGGCTTTGCCATTAATCCAGCTCGTGATTTAGGGCCACGAATTGCCCATTTTATTTTGCCCATACATGGCAAAGGAAAATCAGATTGGGAATATGCCTGGATACCCGTGGTGGGACCGATCATTGGTGGAATGCTAGGCGCATTTATCTACGGCCAACTATTTTGATTTGCTGTGGTAAATGGATTTTAGATTATTGATTTGTGGTTATTGATTTGTGATTTTAGGATTGCCAAACATCAGCTTACACCTCAGATTTGTCAACTGCTTATTGTGGACTTTAACACTTCTTGCTTATTACCTACTTCTCATTTAATACCTAATCCCCAATGCCCAAGTTCATCATCGCCCTCGACCAAGGTACTACCAGCTCACGAGCCGTTTTGTTTGATGAGAAAGGTTCCATAGTTGGTATCGCCCAACAAGAGTTCACCCAAATTTTTCCGCAATCTGGGTGGGTTGAGCATGATGCAAATGAAATTTGGGATACGCAACTAAGTGTTTTACAAAAAGTAATTTCGGATAATGGAGTAGATGCAAAATCTATTGTAGCAATCGGTATCACCAATCAACGTGAGACAACAGTTATTTGGGATCGACAAACAGGAGAGCCTATTTATAATGCCATCGTGTGGCAAGACAAACGCACCGCATCTATCTGCGAGGAATTAAAATCGTGCGGGCTCACAGACTACGTTCGCCAAAATACCGGACTTGTTATTGATTCTTATTTTTCTGGTACTAAAATCAAATGGATGCTAGATAATGTACCAGGTGCAAGAGCCAAAGCTGAGAAGGGTCAACTTGCATTTGGTACAATCGATAGCTGGTTGATTTGGAAGCTGACGAATGGCAAAAGCCATGTAACGGATTATTCGAATGCATCACGCACAATGGTATTCAATATTCGAGAGTTGATATGGGATGAAAAACTTTTGAAAGAGTTAAGCATACCTCCATCACTCTTGCCTGAAGTGAACCCTTCCGCTGCGGATTTTGGAAAATGGAGTTTAAACGGAATTGAAATCCCGATCGCAGGCGTGGCGGGCGATCAACAAGCTGCCTTGTTTGGTCAAGCTTGTTTTGAACCGGGCATGGCCAAGAATACATATGGCACCGGCTGTTTTATGCTGATGAATACTGGATCAAAAATCCAACAATCAAAAAATGGATTGATTACCACTATCGCCTGGGGGTTAGACGGAAAAGTGGAGTATGCATTGGAAGGAAGTGTGTTCATCGCAGGTGCAGCCGTGCAGTGGCTTCGCGATAGCATGCATTTGATCGATCAATCAAAAGATTCAGAATATTTTGCCACGAAGGCTTTGGGATCCAATGAAGTTTTTGTGGTTCCCGCTTTCGCGGGATTGGGTGCGCCTTATTGGGACATGTATGCGCGCGGAGCAATCTTCGGCTTGACGCGCGACACAGGAAAAGACCACATCATTAAAGCAACGTTAGAATCATTGGCTTATCAAACCAAAGATATACTGAATGCCATGCAAGAAGATTCCGGCATTCGGTTGGCGAGTTTAAAAGTAGACGGTGGTGCTTGCGCCAACAATATACTCATGCAGTTTCAGGCTGATATTTTGGGTGCAGAAGTAGAGCGTCCTGAGGTTATTGAATCGACTGCGTTGGGTGCAGCCTACTTAGCAGGAATTCAAGCTGGGCTTTGGAAGAAAGGGGATATTGCTCGGAACAGAAAAATTCAAAGACGTTTTGTGCCGCTGATGGATGAATCTACTCGAAGGGAACTTTACAAGAATTGGCAGAAAGCAGTGCAGCGAACCTTGGGTTGGGCGAAGTAGTTGATACTGGACACTAGACTCTGGATTCTATACACAGCGACATAAGTAATGCAGTATAATTATTAAATTGTTATCTTTGTTTTCAACAAACTAAAAATGAAGACAAATGAAACGGTTATTTATTAAAGACGACAAGAACATGCACATAGCCATCCAACAGGAGATACACAGATCGGATGATTCCAAGTACGATCATAGGCTACACGGTTTATTGTTGGTTCTTAACGGCTATGATTGTTATACCGTGGGAGAATTGTTTGGTCAATCCCCTACTACTATTCAGAGATGGGTAAAAAGTTTTAACAGCAAAGGGTTTTCTGGTTTGGCAGAAGGAGGAAAGTCAGGTCGGCCTGGTAGTCTAAGCGAGAAGCAATGGCAACAATTAGGTGATGACTTACGCAAAAGCCCTGTCGATTTTTCTTATGGACAGAATTTTTGGGATGGTAAGTTGATGTCCGCCCACCTTAAAAAAAAGTATAAGGTTGAACTGGGCGTCCGTCAATGCCAACGGATATTTAATTCGATGGGATTTCGACTACGAAAGCCGCGCCCACTAATTGCAAATGGAGACCCAAAAGCCAAAAAGGCTTTTAAAAAAACTCCTTTTGATGGCAATAAACAAAAATAACGATTTGCGTTTTGAGGATGAATGTCATTTTCAGCAGCATGGTTCAAGGTGCAAAATGTGGTTTCCGCCCGAAGATAAAGACCCCGTTTTGCTTCATGCCCCCACACGGAAAACCATATCACTTTTCGGGGTGGTAAGTGCAAGTACTGGACAGATGACAACAATGCTAACCAAAGTGTTCAACGCAATGACCTTTTTGGCGTTCTTAAAAAAAGTCCTCAAGACAAGAAAACGCGGGAAGAAATTGATCGTGGTTCTGGACAACGCAAGATATCACCATGCTATTTTGTTGAAGTCGTGGCTATCGGAAAACCAGGATAAAATCGGCCTAATGTTTTTGCCACCATACAGTCCCGATCTAAACAATATTGAGCGGGTTTGGAAGATAACACGCAGGAAATGTACCCACAATAAATATTTCTCCACACTGGGCGAAGTAGAGTTAATTATAAAAAAACAAATGAAAGAGTGGGGAAAGCCAAATGAAACAATACATAAATTATGCTGCATTATTTAAGTCGCTATGTATAGTTACTTGATGCTATTATCCGTATTCCAAAATACCGACTACTGAACAACATTTAACTCTTACTTCTTACCATTTTCATACTCCACATCAACTTTGAGATGGCTTCCTTCAGCAGCCGCCACCGCCAACTGGTCACATCGCTCGTTCTCTACATGTCCTGCGTGGCCTTTTATCCAAACAAACTTAGGCTTGAATTTGTGGTGAAGTAGGATGTATTGCTTCCATAAATCAGGATTGGCTTTTTTGGCAAAGTCTTTTTTCTTTTCCCAGTTCCAGATCCATCCTTTTTCGATAGAATCAACCACATATTTTGAATCAGAATAAATCGTTACAGGCAGTCCTTCTTTTTTGATTGCCTCCAAACCTTTGATTACTGCTAATAATTCCATTCGGTTGTTAGTCGTCAATCGAAACCCTTCCGACAATTCTTTTTCATGGCCACCGTATTTCAATATAGTTCCATACCCACCCGGGCCTGGGTTTCCTTGTGCAGCACCATCGGTGTAAATACGGATCATTCCTTTGCTTGATTAAGTATGTCCTTTTCAATTTCTTCAGAAAATCGTAATCCAGCTTCCCGTAATTTTCGGATAATAGGTTTTACAGAATCTATAAGATTAAGTTGCTTTGCTTTTACAATCACTCCAAGTGTTCCAGTAAAATCCAATTTTAGTGATGCGGCTATTTTACGAGCTTTCAAATCATCCAAGATAATCGAACAGTTTGGTATTTCTAGGCCAAGGGCAATGGCCGATGCCTCTCCAACATCTATCTTAGATTCCAATTCCCTTTGAACCAATTTATCTTTGGTTTCAATGATTGAAATCCAATCGGGTAATGGTTTATTAAATTCGGTGGCAATTTCTGGCGTAGTGATAACTTCGCGATAAATCTTGTTCAACAAGGAAAGTTCGTTGATCTTTTCTAGAACGATAAAGCAACTTGTATCAGCAATAACAGTTTTAGGCATGAGCAATGTCCTTGCGAAGATCTTCAATGGAATCACTAAAAATCGAATACCCGTATTTGCCCATTAATTCTAAAAATTCTCTTTTGCTTAATCCAACTAATCCAGCAGCCTGTCCTGATGATAGCTTCGCCTGATGATAAAGTTGACAAGCTAAAATCATCTTTAGATCAAAATCTGAAAGATCTAATGAATCTGGCAATTCTAGAGTAATTCGTTTCATCGATTAATAATATCAAGTAAAATTACAGATAATCTGACTAACTCAACAGGACGTTGCTCTTAAATATCTTAACGGCAATAGAAAGTAAAATGACCCCAAACACTCTGCGCAACACAGCAAAACCTGACTTGCCAATTTTTTGCTCGAGCCAAGAGCTGGATCGTAGAACGATGTACACAATTATAAGATTCAATACAATGCCTACTAGAATGTTTGCTTCTTCGTACACCGCGCGCAGCGATAAAATAGTGGTCAAGGTACCAGCGCCCGCTATTAAAGGAAAGGCAATGGGCACGATAGAACCAGTACCTTTAGCATCGGGGTCATCTTTGATTAATGTAATTCCCAAAATCATTTCCATGGCAATGATGAACATCACAATAGAGCCCGCTACCGCAAAGGAACCTACATCCAACCCAAATAATTTTAAAATGGATTGACCTAAATAGAGAAACAATACCATCAGCACTGCGGCAATCAAGGTGGCGGTTTCAGCATAAATCCTTCCTTCACGCTTACGAATCAAAATAATGAAAGGGATCGATCCCAAAATATCGATGACTGAAAATAAAATCAGCGTCACAGAAAAAATATCTTTTGTATTCATCGAGCAAAGGTAATGAATTACAGATAGGAGAGATTTTGAACAGAAAGTAGTTCGTTCACCCTACGAATTGAAGTTGGATTTGATTTTCTCAGCAATCGCCACAAACTCCTCTTTAGAAAGTTTAACTTTTGGATTTGAGAAATTGATATCGCCCATTGAATTTAAAGGAACCAAATGCACATGGGCATGTGGTACTTCCAAACCAATCACACTCAAACCGATTCTTTTGCAGGAGACGGATTTCATCATTGCCGATGCAATTTTTTTTGAAAAAATCATTAATTCAGAAAGTTCTTGGTCTGATAAATCAAAAATATAGTCTTCTTCGCGTTTGGGGATAACCAACGTATGACCAAGTGCTAATGGACTTATATCTAGAAAAGCAATGTGTTTTTCATCTTCGGCTACAACAAAGGCCGGTATTTCGCAGTGAATGATGCGGGTGAAAATACTTGGCATAAACCTCTCTTAAAATACTACGCTTCGATGGTAATGATTTCAAACTCCATTTCGCCTGCCGGTGTTTTTATTTTGGCACTTTCGCCTTTCTTCTTACCCAACAATCCTTTTCCGATAGGTGATTGGGTAGAGATTTTACCGGCTTTTAAATCAGCCTCTTCTTCTGCCACCAGCATGTATGTTACAGTGGCTCCATTCTTTTTGTTTTTAATCGTTACTTTGGAAAGAATGGAAACCGTTGATGTATCAATCTTACTTTCATCAATAAGGCGTGCGTTGCCCACAATATCTTCCAGCTTAGCAATTTTTGCTTCCAGGTGGCCCTGTGCATCTTTTGCAGCATCGTATTCTGCATTCTCGCTTAGGTCACCCTTGTCGCGCGCTTCTGCAATTTGCTTGGCGATATCGGCTCGACCTTTTGTTTTAAGGTCGCTTAGCTCTTTCGTTAACTTGTCGAGACCTTCTTTAGTATAATACGATAGTTGCTTTGCCATAACTGCTGCTTTATTCGGGTCTTATAAAAAAACAAACAACGGCCACCAAGAGAGTGGCCGTTGCGATTGCAAAGGTAATTGTTTTCGTTCCTATTCCAAAAGAAAACTAAGCGCCAGCCAATTCGGGAACGGCAGTTTTGATTTGTTCCAATACTTCATCGTCAAACTTAGCTAGATAAAGTGTTTTCGCTTTCGACAATTGCTCAACAGTCAATCCTTTTGCTCCACGCAGGTCTGCTTTGTACAAACTTGCATTTTCAAAATCGGCACCCATCAAATAACTGTTTTGCAAATTGGCCTCCATCAGAAATGCATTCTTAAAATTAGCCTTGATTAAAAATGCATTTTCAAATTGTGTTTTAATCAAAAAGGCATCTTTAAAGTTAGCCCCACTGGCGTAAGCGCCTTTCAAATTTGCCTGATTTAAATTTGCGTTCTCTAGGTTTGTTTGGTTGAGTCGAGTGTTTTCTAAATTCGTTTCAATCAATGATGCGTTTACCAAATTTGTTGAATTTAAATTCGAACCATGTAGGTTCACATAGTTCAAATTGGTGCGCGTTAAATTGCAGTTGACCAAATTGATTTCATGAATCTTGTGTCGGTTCAAGCGCTTGATATTACCCACCGTCCGGAAGGCAGCTTCTTCCGATTCCCACAAACGGAAGTCATCAATCTCGTCTTTATAAGTGCGGATCCGTTGACGCATTTCGCCATTTTGATTTAACCAGAATAACAAGATACCGATTACAGCAATGTCGAATATCATGCCGTGGGCTTCGGCTAAGATTTGTGGCCAAAAATTTTTAAAGTCATGTAAGTAATAAGGCAAACTAAGCCCGACTACAACGATAAAGACAATGGCCAAAACAATGACGCTCGTAAAAATGGGCTTCTCCACGATTTCATCGTACTTTTCAATTATCCTTTCCCTAAAACTTTTTGACTTCGACATTCGACTGCGCTTCTACTAAAACGAATTTGCGCTTAAAATTTTCAATTACCAAATATAAACGCGTTTGGCGGTCGCCATTAATCACTTTTAAAGACAATATTACATCTGTTTGACTATTAAAGCAACAAATGGATGGTGAGGAAGTAAACACTAAGCCCCAGCAAATCGCTGGTGGTGGTAATAAAGGGGCCCGATGCTAATGCAGGGTTAAATCCCAATCGGTTTAAGATTAAGGGTGTGATCGTGCCAACAAACGAGGAGAAAATCACTACTCCAAAAAGAGCAATTGATACAACAAATGATAACCGCTGGTTGCCGAAAAGCAAAATGGTTGCTCCTAAAACAATTACCGATAAAAAAAAACCATTCAGTAAAGCAACACTGAAAACTTTGCTCAATCTTCTATAGAGGCCTTCGTCTACAAAGCTAGGGCTGACCAAACTCTGTACCACTAGCGAAGAGGATTGAATGCCCACGTTGCCGCCCGTAGCTTGTATGAGCGGAACAAAAAAGGCGATGGCGGCCATCTTTGCTAGTTCCATTTCAAAAAAGCCCATAAACCGAGCGCTCAACATGCCTCCAAGTATTCCAATCAACAACCACGGCAAACGCGCACGGGTATTTTTCCATACTGTATCGTCTTCTTCAACATTTTCTGAGATACCTGACATGATTTGGCGCTCTTCTTCTGCCTGCTCAGTAATTACGTCCACTACGTCATCAATCGTAATTCTTCCTACCAGTTGCCCTTGTGAATTGACTACTGGCACCGATTCCATGTCATACTTTTTCATGATCTCGGCAACTTCCAAGTCTTCCATGTACGTCTCCACCGAAACTACATCGTCATCATAAATATCTTTTACGATGGTTTTAGAATCAGAGAGAATCAATTTTTGAAGTGCTACTCTTCCCAATAGTTTATCCTGATCATCCACTACATAGACCGCATAAAACTTGGTTACATTTTCTGCTTGTTTGCGTATTTCTTCCACGCACTGCACCACTGACCAATCGCTTCGTGCTTTGATCAACTCCTTTGCCATCAACCCACCGGCAACGTTTTCATCATAACGGAGCAGATCAATGACTTGTGATTTCAAGTCGGCATCGAGTCGCGAAATAATTTCTTCACTGGTTTTGATGGGCAGCTCGTTTAAAATATCTGCTGCATCGTCTGAGTCCAGTTGATTAACTACTTCTGTTATTTCGGAGGGTTCGTATATTGTTAGAAATTTTTTACGTGTATCTGCGTCAAGGTCATTAATAATTTTAGATCGTACCTCTAGCGAAAGCAAGTCTAGTACATACTTTGATTCTTCGCTATTGAACTCGTATAGGAGTGTTGTGATATCTGCTGGATTAATGTTCTCCAGACTTTCCACAATAAAAGCACCATCACGCTCATCCAAGGCTTGTTGAAAGCGGTCGCGAAACTCAGTGGTTAACTCAAATTCTACAAATTGCATTGCCCTTGTTCAATCAATTTAGTCAACGAAATAAACTGCTCTACCGACAATTGCTCTGCCCGCTTGTCCATAAGCGGCACTGCATAAATTGAGGCGATCAAATTTAGAGGTTTGAGTGCGTTTCGCAAGGTCTTCCTTCGGTTTTGAAAAGATTGCTTCACCACTTTTTTGAAAAGCACTTCATCGCAGCCCAATGTTTCGCGCTTGTTTCGCATCAATCGGATCACGCCCGACATCACTTTGGGTGGTGGGAAAAAAACGCCCGGTGGCACTTTAAACAAAAACTCAATATCATAATAAGCTTGCAACAACACGCTTAGAATACCATACGTTTTACTTCCTTCTTTCTCGGCAATCCGATCTGCCACTTCTTTTTGTAGCATGCACACCACCTGCCGCACTTGGCTTCGGTTTTCCAATACCTTAAAGAAAATCTGTGAAGAGATGTTATAGGGAAAATTGCCAATGATGTGAAAATTTGACCTCGTGATGGAGGTTAAATCCAAATCTAAAAAATCCCCTTCTATGATTTTGGGCTGCAGGGTAGGATAGTGCTGCTTCAGATAGGCAACAGAATCGCGATCTAGTTCAACCACTGTTAGGTCTATGTTAGGGTTTTTGGCAAGGTATTGAGTTAACACACCGGTGCCGGGTCCAATTTCCATCACTGCATTTTTTCCTGCGGGCAGTTGAAGGGCATCAACAATGCGTTGGGCAATGCCTGAGTCTTTTAGAAAATGCTGACCGAGTGATTTTTTTGGGCGAACCATGAGTTGAAAGGAATCTATAATGTTAGAAGTTAGAAGTTAGAATTTGAAAGGAATGATATTGATTGATTACAAATTTACACCCCTAAGTCCCAATCCCTAATCCCCAAGTTCTAATAAATCAATTAACTTGCATCATTTAAAATTAATCTTTCTGCATGTCTTTACCTTCAACAGATAAGCCTCGTATTGGAATAACGTTGGGAGACCTCAATGGCATTGGCCCAGAGGTAGTGATTAAGGCATTGGCCGACAGCCGCATCGCCAATATGATTGTTCCAGTTGTGTATGGTTCCACCCGAGTGCTTTCCTATTACCGTAAACTAATGAATTTGGAAGAGTTCAATTACAGTCAGGTGAAAACGAAAGGCCAATTCTTTCACAAGGCAATAAATGTAGTCAATTGTTGGGAAGATGTGATGGAGATCACGCCAGGGGTGCCATCCCGCCAAGGTGGAAAAGCTGCTTTGTTATCATTAAAGAAGGTGGTGGAAGAAGCCAAAGAAGGATTGATTGATGGATTTGTGACAGGTCCCATTCATAAAAATACCATTCACGGAGAGGATTTCCCTTATCGTGGACATACCGAATATTTAACGAAAGAGTTTGACGCTACCGAGAGCTTAATGTTAATGGTGGGTGAGAACTTGAAAGTGGGTTTAGTAACAGAGCATGTGCCCGTTAAGGACATTGCCGCCAACATTACCAAAGAGCGCGTGGAGCTCAAAATCCGATTATTGGAGATGTCGCTCAAAAAAGATTTTCAAATAGCCAAGCCAAAAATTGCTGTGTTGGGCTTAAATCCACACGCAGGTGACGAAGGGTTACTGGGAAAGGAGGAAAATGACATTATTAAACCAGTCATCAACGACTTAAAAGCAAAAGGCAAAGTAGTTTTTGGACCCTTTCCTGCCGATGGCTTTTTTGGGGCAGGCCAGCATGTCAAATATGATGCTGTGTTGGCCATGTACCACGACCAAGGTCTAGTGGCATTTAAAACGCTGGCTTTTGGTAACGGTGTTAACTTTACAGCCGGTTTGCCAGTTGTGCGCACTTCGCCCGACCACGGCACTGCCTATAATATTGCTGGAAAAAACTTGGCAGATGAGGCCTCCCTGCGGCAGGCAATCTTCTTGGCGTGTGATATCGTAAAGAACCGTCAACTGCAGTTGGTAGAAAAATAATGGGTTTCATGCTATCTAATAGACATTTGGAACTTCTCGCTGATTTGCACGTTTATGTTTTGGTAGTTTTGAAACATGGAAACGGCCGTTATGGACATAGTTACTAAGAAGCAGCTCAACATTTTGATTCAGTTGGCGGAAGCAGATAAGCATTTTGCCAAAGCAGAACGCGATATGATTTTTAGGATTGCCAAAGAGCGCAATTTTTCAGATGAAGAGGTCACTCAGTTGATTCGCCATCCAGAACCTATTGATACGCTAGGTGCGCTTTCTATCGACCAAAAGTTTCAGTATTTGCAAGCCTGCATCAACCTTATTCATGTCGACCATAATTTGTTTGAAAGTGAGCTGATTTTCTGCAGAAGTATTGCAATTAAGCTTGGCTTCAAAAAAAATTCAGTTGATTTCTTTGTGGATAATTTTGACAAAATGCCTTTAGAATCCCTTAAATCAACGCTTTTGAACGATTATCTCTAATTCCGCTTTCCTTTTTAATGCGAACCACTGGGTAAAAAACCCGCACAAGGGTCGAAAATTCAATAAATCCTGATAAATTTGCCCCTCATTTTAAAACCCCTTTTGGGTTGAGTGAATTTAGTGTCAATATCATTGGGCTGGCTAAAAAGCAGCATACGTTCACCTATCGTCTGAACGAAGCTTTTTTTAATCAGTATGGCAATCAAACCATTGCCAAAGGAGATTTTGATGCCAACCTGACTCTGGACAAACGGGAAACGTTGATTGAGGCAATTTTTGAAATAACGGGCAACGCTGAGCTGATCTGTGATCGGAGCTTGGAGCCTTTTCTTCACCCTATTTCTCTTCACCGCAAGGTGATCTTTAAGTATGGCGAAGAACCGGGCGAAGTAAGTGATGAGATCGTAATCATTACCGAAGAGCAAGACAAGCTAGATGTAGGCCAGTATATGTATGAGTTTATTGTGCTAGAAGTGCCGATAAAGAAAATACATCCAAAGTTTCAAAAGGAAGATAACGATGAGGAGAGTGAAGATGGCAAGTTGGTGTATCAAACAAAAGTTGACGAAAACGCCATCGATCCACGTTGGGAAAAATTGAAAAAATTGAAGTAAAAATAAGTCTTAAACTGAACGATTAAATTTCTAGGTTATGCCAAATCCAAAACGAAAAACCTCCAAAACAAGAAGAGATAAAAGAAGGACTCACTATAAAGCAGTGGCGAAACAATTTTTGACAGATGCTACCACCGGTGAAGCTCATTTGCCACACCGTGCGCATTGGCACGAGGGCAAGCTCTATTACAAGGGAAACGTGGTAATGGAGAAAGAAGTGGCCTAATTAGCCAACATGGTAGTTTTGCTAAAGCCTTGTTACTTAAAGCATCAGATTGCAGTTAATTGCAAAGCGAGCTAAGTGTGTACTAAGATGCCCGGTTGCCCAACTGGGCATTTGTTTTTTTTATAAACGCAAGAAATGAATAAAATTAGAGCAGCAATTACAGGAGTAGGCGGTTATGTTCCCGAGTATGTGCTCACCAACAAAGAGTTGGAAACGCTGGTGGATACTACCGATGAATGGATCACCTCGCGAACGGGCATTAAGGAGCGCAGGATTTTAAAAGGCGATCACCAAGGTGTATCAGTAATGGCTATTGCCGCAGTGAAAGAGATGCTGGCAAAAACCAACACCAATCCGGCAGAAGTTGACCTCGTTATTTTTGCCACCATTACCCCAGACATGACGTTCCCGGCATCGGCAAATATTGTGGCCACAGCGGTGGGTGCTACCAATGCCTTTAGCTATGACATGGCTGCGGCCTGTTCAGGTTTTTTATATGGATTAACAACGGGTGCTAGTTTTATTGAATCGGGACGCTACAAAAAAGTAATTGTAATTGGGGGCGATAAAATGTCGGCTATTTTGGATTATAGTGATCGCACTACCTGCATTATTTTTGGAGATGGGGCCGGTTGTGTTTTATTAGAACCAACAGCAGAAGAAGTAGGTGTGATGGACTACATTCTGAAAAGCGATGGCAGTGGCGAGACATTTCTGCACATGAAAGCCGGTGGCAGCCGCATTCCGGCTACCCACGATTCGGTTGATAAACGTCAGCATTTTGTATATCAAGAAGGCTCGGCAGTTTACAAATTTGCAGTGACCAACATGGCCGAGGTTTCGGCACAAGTGGCAGAACGCAACCATTTAACAAAAGAGAACATTACCTGGCTGGTGCCACATCAAGCCAATAAGCGAATCATTGACGCTACCGCTTCGCGCGTAGGCATTGGCGAAGATAAAGTGATGATGAATATTGAACGGTATGGAAATACTACAGCAGGAACAATTCCTCTTTTGCTGTGGGATTACGAGAAAAAACTAAAAAAGGGAGATAACCTCTTGTTGGCTGCTTTTGGTGGTGGTTTTACATGGGGATCGGTTTATGTAAAGTGGGCATATAATTCGTAGGTGTTATAGGATTGGGAATTTTGGAGTTAGGACTTTGGATTAGGTAGTAGGGCTTCAGGAGTAGGACTTAGGATGTGTAGTATTTAACCAAACGGCAATTGGTAATGAGTTTCCTGACTCCTTTAAAGGTTGAATAGTATAATGATTATTGGTAATCTTAAATCTCAAATCAAAAATCTTAAATAGAAAGTATGGCTTCAGTATCTGATTTAAACAAGGGAAGTTATGTACGCTACAATGGTGAAGTGGTGCAAGTAGAAGAAATGCAGCACCGAACACCGGGCAATCTTCGTGCATTTTATCAATTGAAAATGCGCAGCTTGCGCACCGGCAAAATTGTAGAAAACCGTTTCCGTCCGGGCGATTCGATTGAACAACTGCGCGTAGAAACCAAGGAATATCAATACCTCTACCAAGATGGAGATAGCCTGGTGTGCATGGATAATACCACCTACGAACAAATTTATCTTGACAAAGTATTGTTAGGTGATTCGGTAAACTATATTAAAGAGGGCGTTACCTTGCTCATTGCATTCGAAGATGGCGTGAACCCCATCACAGCTGAAGCACCGGCACACGTAAACATGTCTATAACGTACACCGAACCGGGTGTGCAAGGCGATACTGCTACACGCACGTTGAAGTCGGCCACCATTGAAACAGGCGCAGAAGTAAAAGTTCCGCTATTTGTAAATATTGGCGACATGATCAAGATCAAAACCAGTACAGGCGAATACGTAGAACGCGTAAAAGAATAACGTTATGGCAACAAAAAAATCAAACGGCACAAAAGGTATTGCAGCCAAAAAACCCACCGCACTAAACCAATCTGAAATGAAGACAACCGAGATTCGTGACCTAATCGACTTCATTGCCCAATCGGGGTTGAATGAAGTGGATATTGAAACAAAAGAGTTGAAGCTTCACGTCAAGCGTGAGCCAGATCAAAAGGTGATGAAGGCATCGGCTCCTGTAATTGCTGCACCTGTGGTAACGGCTCCTCCCACGCAAGCGGTGGTTACTCCTCAAGCACAAGTGCAGACCCCAAAAGTTGAAAAGCCAGTAGCAGCTACTGCCAAGACGGTAGATATCAAGTCACCCATGATTGGCACCTTCTATCGTTCGGCCAATCCAGATTCTCCTCCTATGATTTCGGTGGGCGATAAAGTGAGCAAGGGCCAAACGGTTTGCATCATTGAAGCCATGAAACTTTTCAATGAGATTGAGTCGGAAGTATCGGGCACGATTGTAAAAGTAATGGTCGAAAATTCCTCTCCTGTGGAGTATGATCAAGTGCTTTTTGTAGTAGAACCTGATTAAGATGTTAGATGTGAGATGTTAGATTTAAAAATGTTAGACTGCTCGATAGCGTAATCAATCTAACAACTTAAATCTTAAATCCAAAATAGAAACTATGTTCAAAAAAATACTAATTGCCAACCGAGGAGAAATTGCTTTGCGCGTGATACGTACGTGCAAAGAAATGGATATAAAAACGGTAGCAGTGTACTCCACGGCCGATCGCGAAAGCTTGCATGTGCGCTTTGCAGATGAAGCCGTTTGTATTGGTGCAGCCCCAAGCAAAGAATCGTATTTGAATATCCCACGCATAATTTCAGCCGCTGAAATTACTAACGCAGATGCTATTCACCCGGGCTATGGTTTTCTGTCAGAGAACGCAGAATTCTCGGCCGTGTGTCACGAGTACGGTATTAAGTTTATTGGGCCATCACCTGAAATGATCCGCTCGATGGGCGACAAAATCACAGCCAAAGAAACAATGATCAAGGCGGGCGTTCCGTGCATACCGGGTTCGGATGGTTTGTTGGAGTCAGTGGAGCAAGGGATTGAGCTGGCCAAAAAAATTAAGTACCCGGTGATTGTGAAAGCAACAGCCGGTGGCGGAGGAAAGGGCATGCGTATCATCAATAACGATGATGAGTTTAAAAAAGCATGGGATGATGCCAAGCGCGAAGCGGCCGCTTCGTTTGGCAACGATGGGTTGTACTTAGAGAAATTTGTAGAAGAGCCCCGCCACATCGAAATTCAGGTGGTAGGCGACCAATACGGAAAAGTTTGCCACTTATCCGAAAGAGATTGCTCGATTCAAAGACGGCACCAAAAGCTAGTGGAAGAGACACCATCGCCTATCGTATCACAAGAGTTGCGCGAGCGAATGGGCGAAGCGGCCATACAAGGAGCGAAGGCCATTAACTACGAAGGTGTGGGCACCATCGAATTTTTGGTTGACAAGCATGGTGATTTCTACTTTATGGAAATGAACACGCGCATCCAAGTGGAGCACCCGATCACCGAGGAAGTGACTGATTATGATTTGATCAAAGAACAAATAAAAGTAGCAGCCGGTGTGCCGATTTCGGGCAGAAATTACTTCCCGAATTTGTACGCCATGGAGTGCCGCATCAATGCCGAAGATCCAGCCAACGGGTTCCGACCTTCACCGGGAAAAATTACTAACATGCACATGCCGGGTGGCCACGGAGTTCGCATCGATAGCCACGTGTATTCGGGCTATACCATTCCTCCCAATTACGATTCGATGATTGCGAAGTTGATTGTGAGCGGCCAATCGCGCGAAGAGGTGATTACGCGCATGAAGCGTGCCTTGAGTGAGTTTGTGATTGAGGGAATTAAAACAACAATTCCGTTCCATTTAAAGCTGATGGACAACCCCACGTTCCGATCGGGTAAATTCACTACCAAGTTTTTGGAGACTTCGTTTGATTTTAATGAGTTGAAATAATTTCGCTAGTAAACTTTTCTCAAAGAGGCCGTCTCAAAAGTCTGAGACGGTCTTTTTTCTTATTGGGGAGTTTTTGGTCGGGATTTTAGTTTAAAGAAAAAATAGGCGTGAGTTCAGGCTGCCATTTTCGCCAGACTATCTTTTCCTTGGATACCCTATTCACAAACTTTGCCCTTGTTCCGATTGATTGGTCAGCTACTAATTCTTCTGCTTTTCTGATGAGTTTATTCAAATCACGTAATTCCTTTTTATATCGCTTAACGGAGAAATCGCAAACCAAACCGTCATGCAAGGATGGAAAAACGGATACGGGTTCCATTTTTATTCCCTAAGGCAGCATGAATCTGTTTCACCAAATCTAGATTAGCATTGGCCAGCCTTGCACCGACAATGTAGGAGACGCCCTTTGCCCTGAGCTCTGTCAATCTTTCTTCCGACAACATGGCGGCATCGGCCACAACAATGGGCATTACGCCTTTGTGTTTTTTTCCAAAACTCCCAACAACTGGCAACATCGTCTTTCCCTCAAAGGTATTGCCAGGGAAAATTTCGCTTCTAAGGCCGAGCGTCAGAAGTCAGGAGAATTTATTTTTTTGAATATTCCAGTAAATCTGCCGGTTGGCAGTCCAATGCTTTGCAAATGGCTTCCAATGTGCTGAAACGAATGGCCTTTGCTTTTCCGGTTTTGAGTATGGAAAGGTTGGCGAGCGTGATGTCCACTTTTTCAGAGAGTTCATTCAGCGACATTTTTCGCTTCGCCATCATCACATCTAAGTTTAC
This sequence comes from Chryseotalea sp. WA131a, assembly GCA_025370075.1. Lineage (NCBI taxonomy): Bacteria > Pseudomonadati > Bacteroidota > Cytophagia > Cytophagales > Chryseotaleaceae > Chryseotalea > Chryseotalea sp. WA131a. The sequence continues at coordinate 413,821 of CP073016.1, forward strand.
GATTATCGGCATGGCTTATACGGTTAACTCATTTTCGGATTGAATTTCGATTCCCCGTTTAAAAATCTGAGCGATTACAAAAAGTATAACAGCCATGAAAAACCATACGTCAGCTCCGCCCAAACGTAAATGTTGTGTGTCGGGCATTTGCACGCCTTGATTCACTAACCACTCAGTGTAACCAACTCCCCATGCTGTAAAAAAGCCTATCCCAAAAGCCAATGCTGATCCGGTAATAAGAAAAATTCGCACTTCGTTATTGAATGGCTGCGCCATACTTTTATCGTGCAGTATTTTTATAATCAGATAAAATAGGAACGCCTTCAACACTGACGCAATGCTTATCAATAACGTTTCTACTAAAAAATGGCCTTGGTCGTATTGATAAAGGCTCGATAGATCATTTCCGACCCAATACGTAGCAGCATTGATTGGGTTTATCATCAGCGTGTAATAAGCACTGAAGATAGAGCCACAAGCATCAATGCACACGCCAACAAATATTATCCATGCGAGGATGTACAGTATTTGGATCATAAGTTCGGTTCTCGTTTTTGTCTTGCTTTCCATATTTTTTGTTGTTTTTTTTCTTTAACGGATCAAATATAAATAAAGTTTTATTGATAAACAATAAATATAGTATGAATTACGATAATTATTAAAAAAAAGCTGTTTCTAACGAATAATGGCATTGGGGAATGTTCACCTTCCCACAATATTCCTGGCCATCTTCGGAAAGATCAATCCGTGAAAAGGCAACACCGAATACCAATACAATCTACCCCACAACCCGAGCGGGCGGTATGTAGCAATTTGAAATAAAGTCTTTCTACCATTCTCTTCTTTTACTTTGAACTCAAGCCAAGCCTCACCGGGTAATTTCATTTCCGCATAGAGCAGCAACCTTCCGTTTGGTTTATCGGCCACCAGCACACGCCAAAAATCCAATGCGTCTCCGGCTTTTAAGTCTGTATCACTTCTCCTTCCTCTGCGCAAGCCCACGCCACCTACCATTTTGTCCATTACCCCTCGGATGCGCCACATCCAATTGCCAAAATACCAACCGCGGTTACCACCAATCTGCCAAATGTTTTCGATGACTTCCTGTTTATTCCGCTCAAATTCAATTTTGCGTTTGTCGGTAAATACACCGTGCTCGGGAACAAACGTGTTGTTAAGAAAATTTTTGTTCATGGTGCCAAGCGAGATGGAATCTTTCCAACTGGACACCACATTTTTTTGACTGATTTTATCAAATGCCAATTGCAACGCCTCCTGATAACTTAGAATTTTGGTGGGTACAATTTCGCGGATGCGGGTATCATGACAAATCACTTCGTTTTTCATGCTGTTGACCAAACTTCTCGCCAACGAATAGGTGGTGGACGTGACAAATACCAACCACAATGATGAAAGCTTGGGCGTGAGAACAGGCACGGTGATGATGAAGCGCTTGAGACCGCGCATTTTGGCAAAGCCGTAGAGCATTTGGTTATAGGTGAGTGCTTCCGTTCCACCAATATCAAATGTCTGGTGAAATGTTTCGGGTTTCAACAAAACGCCTTGCAAGTATTCAATCACGTTCCGAATGCCTATGGGCTGGCAGCGCGTTTTTAGCCACTTGGGCGCAATCATCACCGGAAGTTTTTCTACTAAGTCGCGGATAATTTCAAATGAAGCACTGCCTGACCCAATGATAATAGCCGCACGAAGAACAGTTAAAGGCGCAGTGGCCTTGGCCAAAATGACTTCTACATTTTTTCTGGATAGCAAGTGGTCCGATAAATCAACATCGTTTACAATTCCGCTTAGGTAAATGATTTGTTTGGCTTGTGTGCCATTTACAACCGTTACGAAGTTTTGTGCCGATTGCGATTCCATAGTAGTGAAATCTGGATTTGACGAACTCATCGAATGTACTAAGTAATACGCGGCATCAATATCCGTAGGGATGGAATGGATTTGTTTATCACTATTCAAATCAACTTCAAGCACTGTTATGCTTTTTAGAAATTCGGGTGTAAAATCCTCCCAATCAAACCTGCGCTGGTCTCGGACTAGACAAATTACGTGGTGACCAGCCTCTACCAACACTGGTAAAAGCCTTCTGCCGATGTAACCGGTGGAGCCAGTGAGTAGTATTTTCATAATTGTTTAAAAATTGATTTTTCACACTTCTTCCAAAACGAAAAAAAGGAATTGTAATACCCAATCACCTCTGGATAAATCCAATCGCGGCTATCTTTAACACCCGGATAGTGCTTGAAGGCGGGGTGCTCTTTAGAAATAAACCCATTTAAGCCCAATGGTGAATTTTTGTAAAGAGCGGTAAGCTCGGCTATCTCACCGACTATTACTTGTATGCCTTGAATATTTTTGGTTAGACTCGTAAGAAAGTCAATCACCCTTTTGCTGACGGGAAATTTTTGAAAGTGCGATGGCTCTAAAAGCAAGATCCGGTTAATATCTTCTTCTTTTCTCCAAAGTGGATCGAGGTTGTAAGAATTGTAAATCAGGGTTGGCTTGTTAGTATCAATGATAGGGCGGGAGTATGCGGGAAGCATTGTGTTCAAATTCAAGTTGATAGTTGCCTTCAGCCTCTCGGGTACTGGCGCATGGGGCAAGTTCTCTGTTGCCCCATCTAGAAATGTATTTCGTTGTGTGCTGTGTGTGTAACGATTAACGTTTTCTTGATTGCAATAATACTTTTTAGAAGAGAATGCACCTGCTACCCACTGCCAACTGCAGGTGTTGCTAGCGAAGTCTCCATCGAGCAAATGATAATACATCCATTGTGCAGGAGCCGACCAATGCGCTTTACTTACATTACACGCAATGCTCGCCACGTACATCCGCACGTGGTTGTGCAGGTAGCCAGTTTCGTAAAATTCGTGAATTAAATTATCAATGGCTGTTATTCCAGTATTCCCGTTTACGATGGCTTCTATCATTTGGTGATGCGCTACTTCTGACTGCGGTTGCTTTAAATCTTGAAAAAGGAACTCGCCCTTCGATTGCCACACACGCTGAAAATATTCGCGCCAAGCCAGCTCTTGCAAAAACTTCTCAACACTAGCTGGATGGTAGCCTTTCGATAAAACTGATTCTTGCACTTGCTTTATACTGATTACGCCTCGTGAGATGTAGGGAGATAAGTAGGTAACAGCACCGTCAATAAAGTTTCTGGTTTTACCATATTGAACGGGATTGATTTGATTGATTCGCTCTAAAATGGAATGATAATCGGGGGGAAAACCGATTTGCTTTTTTGCAAATGGAAACAAATCGCTCATCGCTTGCTGATTTTGTTTCCTGAAATGGATTTTTGAAGAGTTGACTTAAATCGCCCCTTTTCCACTCCGCTTAACTTTTTGTGCTTGGTCGCTCGTCCATGGGTGCGCTTGCGCCACATTTTAAAACTACTCGCCTTCATATTGGCACGCATCAATTCAATCACTTTTTTTTCTGATAGCCCGAATTGCATCTCAATGGCCTCAAAGGGTGTGCGATCTTCCCACGCCATTTGGATGATGCGGTCGATTTCATCTGAAGTTGGTAAGAGTGTTTGCATTTACGAAAATGACGAGAAGCTTTAATTTAACAATATAGTCAATGATCTTATTCTTATTCTACATTTAAAACGTGATTTGTTTTGTGATATAGTCGATGCATTACAATAACATGCGGAAGTGTAATGATCGAAAGAAGTATAAATGCCTCTGCCACATTAAACGATCTAAAATAGACGTAGACACCAAACGAAATCAGGGCCATCAAGCTAAACGGAAGCATAGCTATTAAAAATTGGTGTACCGAACGACCGGTTGACTGTTTGAAGTAGGATGCTTGGTGCTGCATCGATTGCAACGAGTGCCATAAACAAAAGGCGATGATAAAACCTGCCAAAAGCGGAGTGAGAAAATACCAAATAGTGACAATGATAAATTGAGTGAAGTACAAAAGAATATTTTTTCGTTCGAAAGTTAGTAGGCTTATGATGTATACGGTACCAAAGACGGCAATCAAAATAAATGGCCATGCGGAATGAGTTGAGGATGTTGAAACTATTGTCGTGTTAGTAGTAGTCGAAAGCATTTGCAGAAAAATACCAATGGCCTCGTCAAAATGAAGAAGTACAGGTAATGCTAAAACCCAAATTCCCCAAAGCCACGAGGGTGTATATTTAAACGATTCATTTTCAAAATTGGATTGGCCAAAATGATGGAAGGAAATGACGAAAAAAAGGAGCAGAGCCAATAAAGGTGCGATCCACCAAAGCACTAAGTAGAGCAGCATGGTTCCCAAGTAGACTGCTAAAAATTTCATCATCCCTTTTGCCGACTTGTCCGATCGATACAAATAATCATTTGAGCCATGCGGTATTCCGACAGTACAAAGTAAAATACCACATAAAATTGCCTGGGCCTTAACTGTAATTGGAATTAAGGAAACTAATACAATAAGGATAAGTTGTATAGCGATTTGTGCTTTAAATAGTTTTGATTGAATATACATTACTTGCCTAGTAAATGATCTGTCAATGATTTTAAAAACAATCGAATTGGTAATCTTGAGAAAATTGCAATTTCTTCAAAGATTGTCGTTTCCTCATCTAAAAACTTTAGAATACGTTGAATGGATTGTGTTCGAAACAATTGTTCGAAAATCTCTTTTCCTCTGTTGGGTTGATTTTGTAAAATCCGTAAGAGCAAAATGTCATACAAACGGAATCGGTAGGAGCGATACATAGAAGGAAGAGACCTCTTTTCTTTCAATGATATTGCCAATGCATTTGCATACGCTTGCATGCGCTTAAAACCAAATCCTGTTGTTGGCTTGATGGCTCCACCCGGTGTGCCAATGTAAATGATTCGCTCATCGGTTGAAAGTTGCTTTCGTTTGATATCAAATTGAGGAGTCATCGGAATAGATCCGATTTCTAATTCCGTTATTTTATAACTTCCACCTTTTTTTTCCATGTAAACGCGAAGGGATTCTTCTGCTTCGGCTTTTGATAACTTTTCTTTTCCGAACCTCGTTAACTCGATCAAAGCTTCATTATCTGAGAAGGGCAACTCATACATAAACTGCGTATAGCCACCTTGCGCTACATCAAAGTCCATCATTGACATACTATGGGCATCGAATTTTCTTTCGGTTGTTTCCACCCGCCAGCCTACAAATGATTGCCATAAGAATAGATCCGTTTTTTTCTTTAATCGTGTTTTTAAAAATCGTTGTTGTGAAAGTTGATAGTCAGCACTTGTGCTTCGACCAGAGGGAAGTGCGGAGAGAAATATTCGGTCGGTTACCCAAGTTTGAGTGTTGGTAACAACTTCTACATGTGTTTGCAGTTGGTTTACTTCTAAAACTTCTTCGGTCAACCACGAAATGGAAGGGCTTTTTCTTAGTTCATTTTTGAGGTGCGAATAGAAATCCGCACTCCGAACATGGTAGTAGCGATAGGGAGAAAGATCTATTGGTTTATTGGATAAGTTTAGCTGTAAGATTGATTGCCACTCTTTACTAATCATTTTTTCAGGTGACAGTGGTTCTTCAGACCAATAACACCAAGTCCGATCATTGTTTTTTTGGGCATCTGATTCTACGATGCACAGCGTTTTAGATTGAAGCAATCCATGTTGCAATAAAGCACGCGCTAGCCACAGCCCCGAAGCGCCTGCGCCAACAATGGTGTAGTTATATGAAGTTTGTTTCTGCATAAGTGAACCAAAAAAAACGGAGCCCAATAATGAGCTCCGTTTTAAAACTTTCTTACCGTGATTTACTCACGATTATTTTCCTTTACTTCCTACAGCAACGCTGTACACTACTAAACCAAATCCAATTTTATTGATGGCATCAGCAATGTTATAAAACAAGTCTACGTTGGAAGCACTCCAGCCAAGTCCTGTATTGAGCCATCCTCCAGGCATACACATATACCCAATCGGATAGACAGCCCATCCTACTAATACGAACCAAGCAAGAATTTTTACGCCTCTTTCTACCACAGGGTCGCCCGAATTTTTGGCAAGGTTAGCCACCTCACCGAACCAAGCTGTATATAAAATATACACATAGCCGATTGTAGAAATGGCTCCCCAAATAAATGAGTGGCTTGATGACCCATCTGTGAAAGCTTCTCCAATATAACCGGTTACCAACATCCAAACAGCCGCAATGATAAGTTTCCACAACAAGGCGATTTTGGCACCCGCTGCTTTTGTCAGCAAATAAAACTCAACACACATCAATGGTACAGTCAAAGTCCAATCGATATAACGAAGGGCAGTTGGAGTTTGGCCAGTTGCCAAGTAGTAGTCGCGCATGTAGTAATAGTGCACGGCTGCAATACCGGTAATCAAACCAGAAACCAACAATGATAATTTCCACTTGCCATCTACGCTGCTTCTTTCCATGAAGAAGAAAACAGCTGATGCAAGCATGGCCATGTAGCCAGTAAAGAATGTGAAAGCAATCGGATCATCCACTGGGATTTTCACGATATCGAGCAATAAAGTGTTCATATGGGTAAAATGTTTAAGGTTTTAAATTAATTATCAAACACAGCCTTGTTTAAGTTGTTACAATCGTTTGAAATATTTATTGATTTTTTTTCTTTGTTTAATCTGCAAGGTTTAATAATATATTTTAGTTAAACAGTAATCATATAAAAATTCAGTTGAGTCATCGAAAACAAATATTTTTTTCTATTTCATTTTAAAAAAATGTTCACTTTTTTTCTAAATAAGGTCAGTTTCGTTGAACAAAAAACTATTTCATCTCTCAGCTACAATTTTAAAAAACAACGGATTTAGCAATAAACATAAGCACAGTTGCAGTGTTCATCAGCCATGAACTCTTCACGGCAATTTTTAGACAGTCAACGGTTACAAGCGGACAAAGAAGCAGATGGCTTAATTGAGCAGACTTTCAATTCCCATCACCAAGGGGATTTATATCAACTTTTGAAGATGGCGGATAATCAAATTGAGCACGGGCAAAATTCTTCAATAAAGAACTTTTTAATTGCCAAAAAAGAGAAACCCAGTTGGTTTAACGAAAAGAAATTACAAAATGGCCAAAAGTTGTTCAAACAGTATGCCTTGGAAATGATGGCATTGCTTGGCGCGATGTCATTGCCCTATTGCTATGCGGCATCTCCTGGTAACAAAGCACTTTACTTGTCTGATAAGATGCGAAACTCACCGGGCAAGCGGTTGATAGACACAGCTTCGTTTGTGATAGCCGTTTTGTCGCCAGGCAGTTTTACCGATAGCTCGCACGGATACATCCATATCAATAAAGTGAGACTTATTCATGCCATGGCGAGGTACTATTTAAAAAAGCTGCCGACTTGGAATATGGAATGGGGGGTACCCATTAATCAAGAAGATATGGCAGGCACCAACTTGGCTTTCTCGTACGTTATCTTATTGGGCATGCAGCAATCTGGTTTTATTCTTTCCGACAAGGAGAAAGAAGATTTTATTTTTGCGTGGCGATACATTGGGTATCAATTAAACATTGATGAAGAGTTGCTGCCGGCTTCTTTTAGTGAAGCCCGAATTTTGGCAACTACCATTAAAAACAGAAACTTTAAAAAAACGGAAGAGGGTATTGTGTTGACGCGAGAGCTATTGAGTTACTACAAACAAAGCGTTCCAGCTGACCAAGCGGAATTGGTTTCCTCTCAAATTAGATTTTACTTGGGCAATGAAGTGGCCGAATACATTGGCCTGCCAAGCGACCCCATTCGATACAAGCTAGCAGCAACACTCAGTACGGCAAAGTCATTGCAGAGTATGCTATCCGCACCGCCCGATAGTTATCAAAAGATGATTTCGCAGCACGCACTCTTGAAAAAGAAGTTTGCGGGTTAATTACCTTTCAAGACTTTTTACGTTCGTGCCAGGTTTAGCGTACTCATACCGATCAATATGATGTGTGGAGTAATATCCATCAATTCCATTGCTGCAAAGTGAAGACACTTTGTCGAGTTCCAGAAATCCGTCAGATGAAACTATGAATGGATCCAGTTTCACTTCTTGAATTTTTCCGATCACTAAGAAGGTGTCGTTTAGGTGGATGGGGATTACCTCTTCCAATGTCAAACCATATTTTACTTTGCTCTCTTTCACAAATGGGGCGGCCATGTTCTCTGAAAATTCAGGCGTAAGCCCCACTTCATCGAACTCACTCACCTCAGCAGGATATTTTGCACTTGTTTGGTGTGCTTGTTCCAAAATGGATGGATGAATGTGATTGATGGTGTAAACTCCAGTAGATTGAATATTTGCCAGCGTATGTGGCGCTGCCTTGATTGGTCGGTTGATGTATCCCACCAAGGCTGGATCAGAGCCGATGTGAACGATGCTGCTGAAAATACCCAAATTGGTTTGGCCTTTGTTATTGATTGTGCCGATCAAGCTTGCAGATTTGAAGCCCGTCAGGCTGTTGATAAAATTCGCTCGGTAAAACCGTTCCCACCCTTGGATAGTTGTTGATGAAATGATTTGCATTTTTTGTCAAGTATTTTTTGGTTATATCAATACGTGTCAGTTGATGGTTTCAAAAAAGCGCTCGGCTTGTTTCAGGTGACTTTGCTGCTTCTCTTTTGGCATTTTATCAAAAGTCTTCACCAACATTCCTAACCGCGGATTCTTCAAAAAGAAATCGCGGTGCACATGCATGAATCTCCAAAACAACCCATCCCATATCGGTTGCCAATCGCCTTTTTCATAATCACTCATTTTCATTAAGTAATTGCTGCCGCTGATGTAGGGCTTGGTGGCCATCAATCCGCCATCGGCAAACTGGCTCATCCCATACACGTTCGGCACCATCACCCAATCATAGGCATCGATGAATAACTCCATAAACCAGCGATACACTTCATCGGGATCAAACTCGCACAGCAACATGAAGTTGCCTAGCACCATTAACCGCTCTATGTGATGACAGTAACCGGTAGCCAATACTTTTTTGATGGTGCTATCGATCGGTGAAATACCCGTGGTGCCATCCCAAAATGATTTCGGAATTTTGCGTGTGAATTTCCAATAGTTTTTTGTTCGCTCTTCGCTGCCTTTGTGTTCGTACACACCCCTGATGAATTCTCTCCAGCCCAGAATTTGACGAATGAATCCTTCCAAAGAATTGAGCGGCACGTCATTTTTGTTGGCGAATGAAATGGCTTGGTCAATGATCTCTTTTGGAGTTAGTAAACCCACATTCATCATCGGGGTGAGAACGCTGTGGTGCAAAATACTTTCATGGTTGACGAGTGCATCTTCGTATTCGCCAAATTCAGCAAAACGATTTTGAAAAAATTGCTTGAGCCAATCACGACTTTCCGTAAAAGTTGTTGGATAAATAAACGCCTTGTTGATTTCCCCGTAATTGTTTTGATAGTTTTTGTTTACGTATTCTACTGCCTCCACCCAATGCTCATTTTGTTTTGGAAATACTACTTCGGGTGCTTTCTTACTTTTCGGATATTTCAGTCGGTTTTCCGTATCGAACGTCCACTTGCCACCTGTTGGCTGTAACTGCTCATCTACTAGAATTTTAAATTGCTTGCGTTGCCGGGTGTAGAAGTCAGTTTGGTAGAAACGCTTTTTATTTGCGAAGTAATCGTTGATTTGGTCGCTCGTCAAAATGAATAGCGGTGAATCATACTTCACTACATTCATCTTTAAAGTCGTGATTTGCTTTGCTATTCTCCTCTCCAGCAAATAATCTGTGACATCGCAATAGTGTATTTCGCCAACGCCCTTCTTCTTGAGGAATGGCAATAGGTTGCGCACATCGGCAAGTTTGTCGTTGGCCTCAATGTACGTTACTTCATAGCCTTTGCTTTGCAGAACCCGTTGGTACGCCTTCATGCTGGCGCGGTGGAAGACCAGCTTTTGTTTGTGAAAGTTGTATTGTTTAAAAAATAGAAGCTCTTCAATAATTAAAACGGGACGGTTTTTAGCTATGGCTGGATGCTGCTCAAAAAGTTGGTGTGGAAAGACAAGTGTGACTGAGTTTTTCAATGCTGAGCGTTTTAGTCAGAAAAACACACAAACCGGAAGAAGGTTTTGGCTGTTTGAAAATGTCCCCTTACCTCAAAACGAACTTTTTGTCGAGCGTATACACGAGACTCACATTCCAATCAAAATCCCGTGAGGGAATGTCAGAAGCAATCGCTTTGTTGACAATGCTGGAGATCGTGATGGGAAAACCATTGACGCCTACCGTAGTGGTTGCATTTACATAAAAACCTTCATCGGCATCTAGTGTTAGGTAGAATACCTGTGGGTTAAAACTCACGTAGGTTTTACCCGTCATCTTGATTCTCGAGAAATTTCCCTGCAATGATACAAACATGTTATCTTTTGGGGCGTGATCCTGAAATCCATGGCCACGCAAAAAATAAATGCCCACGCTCGTTCTGTTTGATATTTTGTAAGTTGGATTGATCTCCAACGCTAAGAAACGCCTTGTCACCGAAAGTTTCTCTTCAATGCCGTTGATCATCACGGTGTTCGTTACAAAATTTAATCCCGGCAGGTGGCCACCCAACGATAATTGGAATTTCGGTTTGATGATGGCTTTGTAACGATAGATGAAAACAAAAGACCACGGGCGTCCTTCCAACGCAAACCGAAACTGCGGTTCAAAGCTCCAGCGCTTGTTGCCCATGTGCATGTCTAAAAATGCAGCCGGAGCACCCAACGTAAATGCAGGGATGATGGAAAATCCATTGTTGGTAGTGCTCAACTCGGTCTTGAAAAAGAAGGTACTGTCGCGCTGCGCGAAACTATCAGTCGTGTAAAGCAATCCGGTTAGAATCAGTAAAAGTCTAAGTCTCATAATGTTGGTTTTTGGTAGGACAAGATCAAATTTACAACCCCGTTGATTTTTCCATTTGTTCGGACCTTGTCTTTTAAAGGGGTAAGTGCCTCGCCCACCAACTCTTCGTTGTTGTAGGGACCATACACTTCGGCCGTATCGAAAAAAGTTACACCTTGTTCTACTGCTTAGTGAATCAGCGAGATGGCATCTTTCTTCACCGGGAATGGATAATAAGAGAACGTCATGCCCATGCAGCCAAGGCCGATGGCTGAGACTTCGAGGTGTTGGCCAAGTTTAGGTTTTTTCAAGATCGTGGTATTAAAAGTGGATATGTTTTTGTTTTCACAAAGGTGCCAGTATTCGAAAAAATTGGCGTATACAATTTACAGGTTTATCTACCAAATTTACGGATGTTGGTTTGCACCAATAAATAAGATGAATAAGTGCCTACCTTTGACAAGCAAAAGTTCTTGTCATGGAAGAGATCAGACGATTTGAGACCATCAGTCAATACAATGCATTCAACAATCATGAGACGCTTCACCCGCTGGTGACGGTGATCGATTTTTCGAAAGCTGCTCCAAGAAAATTGACGAGAATGTACTTTGGTTTTTACCTCGTGTTGTTGAAGGATGTTGTTTGTGGTGACCTACGCTACGGAAAAAATACTTATGACTACCAAGAAGGAACCCTTGTTTTCATCGGACCGAGCCAGATTATAGATGCGGTCAATAAAAACGAAATGTATCAACCGAAAGGTTACGGAGTTGTATTCCATCCCGATTTGATACATGGAACGTCCCTCGGAAAACATATTGACGATTACTCTTTTTTTAGCTATCAATCTAATGAGGCGCTTCACGTTTCGGAGCGTGAGCGGCAATTGGTATTGGATTGTTTTTCGAAAATCAAATACGAACTCGAGCATGCAGTTGACAAGCACAGTAAAAAGCTAATTGCTTCGAACATCGAATTGCTTTTGAATTATTGCGTAAGGTTTTATGATAGGCAGTTTATCACACGGGAAAATGTAAATAAAGGAATACTCGGAAGGTTCGAAACTTTGCTAAAAGAATTCTTTGCTTCGGACAAGCCGCAAACAGTGGGATTGCCAACTGTTGCCTGGTGTGCCAGTGAGCTTAGTCTATCTGCTAATTACTTTGGGGATTTGATCAAAAAGGAAACGGGCAAATCACCACACGAATACATCCAGCTTAAATTGATTGATGTGGCCAAAGAGCGAATGTTCGACACCAACAAATCGGTAAGTGAAGTTGCCTATGGATTGGGTTTTAAATATCCGCAACATTTCAGTCGCGTGTTCAAACAGCACGTTGGCGTGTCGCCTTTGGAGTATCGGAGTTCAATGAACTAAGAAGTCATCCGTTTGTTTTTGAGCCACTTCGGTTCATTCGGCATTTATCGCTACAGTACTTTACATCTTCCCACACTTTCTCCCATTTTTTGCGCCAGGTGAATGGTCGGCAACACACGGAGCAAATTTTGGTAGGCAGATGTTGCTTTTTGTGCATGCTTTTTAGATGCTAACTAGCTTCTTTTCCCGCAAGTCATCCAACATCAGCACTTCGTCATGATTGGTTTGAAAACTTTTTACATCAAACAAAAACATCGTGTGATCTCCGGCATCTTTTGCCCATAATTTTTCTAGCTCTAATAGCCCGGCACAGTTTTTCAATACATTTCTTCCGTTCCAATCCTCAAGCAAATGTTTTTTTCTCAGGTAGCTTTGTTTGTCGTAGCGAATTCCGCTCCTTTTTCCCAACGTATTTACTAAAGAAATATGTTGCTGACTTAAAATCTGCAGAATAGCCGTTTTGCTTTTTGAAATGTTTTCAAGGGACTTGGTGTGATGGTATACGGCTACCATATAACGTTTTGGGTGCATGCTTACCGCAGAGACATAGGTGCAGATATTCATGTTTACCTGGTCGCCCTCATAAGTAGCCAAACTGTACACAGGAATATTCGGTAAGTTCCAAGGTCGTTTCATGTTACACCTTCAAACTAGACATGCCACCGTCAGCATGCAGCACTTGCCCGGTAATCCAACTTGATTTTTCGGAAAGCAAAAACGCGGCAAGGTTTGCAAGGTCTTCTGGCTGTCCGATTTTTTTGAGCGGGTGCCGTTGTGCGTTGGCATCTTTTTTCTCGTCTGTATTCAGCAACGTTCCCGCCAAGGGCGTATTTGTAATGGAAGGCGCAATACAATTCACTCTAATCTTTGGGGCAAACTCGGCTGCCAGCGCCTTGGTCAATCCTTCCACCGCACCTTTAGACGAAGCCACCAACGAATGAAAATTGAAACCCGTCTGCACCGCCACAGTGGAAAACAAAACTACCGATGCCTGACTCGAATTTTTCAGTTTGGGCAAGGAGGCCTGCACTACTTTTACCGCACCCACCAACTGCAATTGATAGTCGAAGATGAAGTCTTCGGGTTTGATGCGCGCAAATGGCTTGAGGTTTACTGCACCCGGGCAATATACCAATCCATCAATGTTGTCGGGTAAAAAAGAAAAATCAGGGTTTTCATCTAACACGTTTAAATGCGTGTAGCCGGTCAATCCTTCGGGGCGGTTTTCGGTGGTTTTGTTAAACGTGCCATAAACGCGCTGGCCTTCGTTTACCAGCAGTTGCGCCAACGCGCGGCCAATGCCGGAGGAAGCGCCAATAATCACTTGGTTTTGCATATACTTAAAAACCCTCGTTTTATATTTTTGTTTACAACATCTTGATATTGCCGCGCGACTTGTATGTTTGCCTAAACTAAGTAACATGTCCGGTCAGCCCCTTTCCTTAAAGGTATCCGCGCCCCAGTTTTCGCTGGTAGATATTTTTGGGCACAATATTGACCTGGGGACCTATAAAGGCAAAAAGGTATTTGAATATTAGCGTAGATTTACAAAAAATTGATATGACCAAAATTATCGTAAACAACAACGGTTCTCTTAAAGTGGAGGGCGACTTTGAAATATTGGATGCCCAAGGAAATGCCTATGGCTTGCAAGGCCGAACGGTGTTATCGCTTTGCCGTTGCGGACTCTCCAACAACAAACCGTTCTGCGATGGCTCGCACAAAGAAAAATTTCAGGATGAGGCCAAAGCGTTTGAATTGCCGCCTAGGAAAGTGTAGTGTTCTTGGCGCTTTGCAGGTTATTTGCCGAGGTGTCATAAAAAAGGCTTCTCCCGAAAAAGGAGAAGCCTTCAATAAATAAAAAACCAACCCAATTATTTACCTGCCAATCGTTTTGGTGCTCACCACCCCATTGATGGTTACGGTGACTGTTGTGTTTGAGCAACTGCCATCCCCAAAATCAATCACTACTGTATCTGTTTTGTAAACCGTGGTCACGGTACCACTTACAGGTGAATGCCGCCCACGTCCGCATGAAACATCTTCGGTAACGGGCGATGTTATTGAGTTTGAAAACAATATGCTACCATCCGATAGTTTTACAGATGAGACTCCTTCTGTGGTGATTTTTCCACTCACTGGTTTTCCGTTTGCATCAACCGTGATGTTGGATACGCGTTTTTTGCTGCTCTCCCAGGTTGCCACGCTTCCATCTGCAAAAGTTATCTTTCCATTCGTTACGTTGGTGGATGAATTCCCGATACCTCCCGATAAAGTGCTGACGCGCGTTTTTGTGCCCTCTATCTGAATGCCATTTACTTTATAATTTTCATACGTAACAATTTCTGTTTTGCTGCTACTATCACCCGAGCGGTTGATGATAATTTTTCCTGATCGTGTGATGGTGTTATCGCCACGTTTATTGGTTACGCCTGATGCAAAATCGATTACTGTTTTTGCAATTTTAGATAGAAGCGAATCGTTTTTCGGAAATTGCTTGCCGCTAAAACTGCACCCTTCCGGCTTTGAGGCGGGGTCTGGTTCGGGAAGAGTGACGGTGTTTCCAGCGGTATCGTAGTGCGTGATCGTTGCGCCACCTTGCTCGTGCATCCGCAATCCGCGAAAATCGCCTGCACTTTCGGCATCAACAATAGCGAGTAACGCATCATCGGCTGTAATGAAATTGGTTCCCTCTAAAATGCGTGCGCCACCACGACCACCTTTGCGTCCACCGCCATGGGACCCTGACCCCACCAAGCCGTTTGCAGTACTTGAAGAGCTCCCTATTATTGTGAAACTCGTTCCACTTGCCAATTGCCCTGATGTTTGGGCGAGGTCGGTTAATTTGGTTTCGTTACTGTTGGTCAACTCGTTTTTGGAACATGCCCAAAAGAGGGCCATCACAAAAACAACTGAAATTCCAGAAATCAATTTTGTTTTCATATAGTTTAGTAATTGTTTTCGATTAGACGCTAAAGGTGGCAGAAAGATTGTTCGGCTGGCTCGGTGTGTAGCCGTTGACCCAAGAAGTGTAGATAAATGGGACTACTTTTTATACGTCTTCAGGAAAACCTCGGCATATTTTTCGCCAATGGGTAGGGAACGATGGCCGATGAAGACATGCGATTTTTGAAAGGAAGTAATTTTTTCTAGCGAAACAATAAAGGACTGATGAATCCGGCAAAATTGATTTTCGGGTAGTTTCTTCTCAATGGCCTTTAAGTTCAGTCGTGTGAGTATAGGTCTTGTTTGATTGTTCAAGAATATCTTTACGTAGTCTTTTAATCCCTCTATGTACTCGATGGATTGTGTGTCGATTTTGATTTCCTTATATTCTGAATAGACAAATAGATAAGCTTTTTCGGGTATTACGTTTTTTCGCAGCAGATATTGTTCATGGGCGCGATTAGCTGCCTTTAACAGGCGATCAAACGGAATTGGTTTCATGAGGTAATCAATCACTTCCAACTCAAATCCTTCAATAGCATACTGATTGTAGGCCGTAGTCAAGATGGTCATGGGTGGATGTGCTAGTGATTTTAGGAATTGAAGGCCGGTTAACTCTGGCATTTGGATGTCTAAGAAAATCAAATCGACCTGGTTTTGTTCCAAAAAAGGTTTTGCAAGGCTGGCCGATGAAAAGACATTAGCCAACCTAAGAAATGAGATTTTGCCAATATCCTCTGCGATCAGTTTCAAAGCAAAGGGCTCATCATCAATGGCAATACAAGTCAGCGCTGGGTCAGCCATCTAGTTCAATAAAATTTCAAGATGAAGGAAGTATATGTCATTTTCCTCGTGTACTTCTAAAAAATGGTTGTTAGGGTAGTGCATGGCCAATCTTTTTTTCAAATTTGCCAAACCGATGCCCGAATAATCTTTTTCTGCATTGTCTGTGGAACGCGCAATTTTGTTTTTTGCATGGATGGTCAAGAGACCGTTTTCAATTCGCAGCAAAACCGAGTTTTTTGAATCCTGATTAAATTCACCGTGTTTAAATAGATTTTCGGCAATGGGAAGCAGCAAAAGAGGGACAATCATTTTATTGGTTGCATCTCCTGAAACCTGAAAGCTGAACGATTCTTTAATCGTAAGCCGCATACTTTGCAGATCAATATATCCTTTCAAGTGCTCTATTTCTTTAATCAACTCCACTTTTTCTGTTGATGTTTGATACAGCATGTAGCGCAACAGCTGAGAAAGTTTTACGATTGAATCTTCGGCTTGGTCTGATTTGGATCGGACGAGCCACCGTATGTTGTTCAGTGTGTTGAATAAAAAATGTGGACTGATTTGCAATTTTAATGCGGACAACTCTGCACTTTTTCGTTGGATCTCCTGTTCGCGTGCAAGTTCTTTTGCTTTGGTCCAATCATCCCATAGAAATAGACTTGTACTGAAAATGATGATCAGACTCGTAATCAAAAAACTTGAAAACAAAGGGCTGGCAAACATTAGTGGTCTGAGGTTGTGCATTGGCCTTTGGTTGTGAAATGGTTCACTCCAAGGGGGTGGTGGGCCAGCAGGTTCTGACAATGTGTTGTGGATTTTCCAATTGGCAATACTTACCACCATTACTGCCACTACTATAAACACAATATAGAGCAATAAACCTTTCTTTTGTAAGACTACAGGGGTTAAGTAATAGAGATTAAGATAGAAAAGCCCTATCAATATCCCGTTGCGGAGTAACAGCGATAACAGGTTTAATGGCACCAACGCTTTTTCAAAATCTCCGGGGGGAGATAACAATAAAGGCGCCAACAGAAAAATAGCCCAAGCCGCTACATGCAAAATTAGTATCTGCGGCTTACCGTTTTGCAAAATCATTATGCAAAAATACGTGTTTGTCTTAACAATTTGATGCAGAGCGTAGATGCATCCATCAGGTGTGTAGATAGGGTAGGCACTCGGAAACGGAAATTTTTCCTTCCATGCTTTGCTCCGCCATTGTAAACGGCTACATGTCCTTTCGGTTTTAAAATCTCCTTGGTCATGCCACTGCGCATACGCGATGCAAAGCATGTAATAATGGGCATATGCTTGTCGGAAAGCTTTTGAGATCATTGCGCAACTCGTCAACTGCAATAACGCAAGAAACTTACTCCAAGGCTTCTTTATAAACTTTTAAAACCCGCTCTCTCGCCAACTTATGCTCAACAATAGGTTGGGGGTAAGCCGATGTTCCAAACTCAGCCACCCATTTTTTGATATACTCCAATTTGGGATCAAACTTTTCGGTTTGTAATTCGGGATTGAACACGCGAAAGTAAGGAGCAGCATCGCAACCAGAGCTGGCCGCCCACTGCCACCCTCCGTTATTGGCAGCTAAATCAAAATCAAGTAATTTCTTTGCAAAATAGGCTTCACCCCACCGCCAATCAATCAATAGATGTTTGGTGAGAAAACTGGCCGTAATCATGCGCACTCGGTTGTGCATGAAGCCGGTTGTGTTTAGTTCTCGCATGCCAGCATCTACAATGGGGTAACCTGTTTTACCTTCACACCAAGCTGTAAATTCTTTTTCGTTATTGAGCCATCGAATTTTATCATAAGCAGGTTTGAAGGCTTTGGTTGCTGCCTTCGGAAAGTGCCATAAAATCATGTGATAGAAGTCGCGCCAGATCAATTCGTTCAACCACGTTTCATTTTTCTTCCGTGCTAGCTGCACCAACGTGCGAATGCTTACCGTGCCAAAACGCAAATGCACACTAAGTTTCGTTGTTCCTGCAATCGCAGGAAAGTTTCGTTGCTTGTCGTAATGCTCAACAATGGATTGCTTCACCAATCGTTCTGGGAAGGAGAAGGAAGTTTCTTGAAAACCAATCGCTTGCAACGAGGGCAGGGGTAGTGGAGTTATTTTTTTGAAATTCCTAAAATGTTTTTCGGTAGGAAAACTCGTGAGGGTTGAATCCATGACCTTACTTTTCCACTTTCGGCTGTAAGGCGTGAAAACGGTGTAGGGCTTGCCATCGTCTTTTGTTACTTCCTCTTTTTCAAAAATGACTTGGTCTTTGAATGTTTTGAAGACTGTGCCTTTTGCTTCTAAAATCGTTTTTACCTGCTCGTCCCGATTTCGGGCGTAGGGTTCATAATCGTGGTTGGTGTAAACTGCTTTGGGATTTGCCTTTTTAAAAATTTCGACAGGGTTTCCATGCAGCACCAACAACGAACTGCCCATCTCTACCAATTGCTTTTGCATGACCGTAAGCGATTGATGGATGAAGGCTACGCGCAAATCCGTCTTGTCTTCGAGCTTATCAAGGATTTCTGTATCGAAAATAAAAATGGGGAGTACTTCTGCGTTTTCTTTTAAGGCATGGTATAGCCCTGCATTATCTTGCAAACGAAGATCGCGCCTAAGCCAGAAGAGGGTAGTGGTAGGGGAGATTGAATTTTCAGGATGCGAAGCAGCGAGCGTCATCGAATCTATTTTTGCATGCCTCCAGATTGAAGCATGTCCAATTCCTTTTCTAGTTTGTCGATTGCCTCCATTTTCACTGCGTAAAGTTTAAGGTCGCCAGAGCGCTGAATCTGCATGGCTTCTTCAAGCAATTTCTTGCGCTTGTTGGTGAGGTCTTTGATAGGGTCTTTTTTGAGGAAAGAAAACATAACATTATTTTGATAATAAACAACGCAAACGGCAAATTGTTATTTGCCAGAGCTAATCACCAGAGGAATCAACTTAGCCGCTTCCGTCAGGGCAGGCCGCCTAATCTTGCATTATGCGCTGTTTGCTGGTGATTTTCACCCCTAAAAAACTTCATTTTTACGATTGGTTTTTCTTGTTAACTTTACCGCCCTGTAAAACTACAAACCACTGATTCCCAATGAAGTTTATTGTCAACTCTAGCTATTTGCTAAAACAACTTTCGAATATCAACGGTGTGATCACCACCAACCCCGTAGTGCCCATTTTAGAGAATTTTTTGTTCGAGATCGATAAGAGCAATTTAAAGGTTACTGCATCTGATTTGCAAACCTCTATGATTACGGAAATCAATGTTGAATCCAAAGAGAAAGGAAGTATTGCAGTGCCCGCTCGTATTTTGTTGGATACGCTCAAGAACTTGCCCGATCAGCCAGTAACTTTTTCAATTGACTCGACTAGCTATGCTATTGAAATCAGTTCGGATAATGGACGTTATAAATTGGCAGGCGAGAATGCGACCGACTTCCCTAAAGTGCCAGCGGTTTCAAATGACTTCTCAGCACATATTTCGTCAGAGGTGTTGGCTAAAGCAGTTAATAATACCATTTTCGCTACCAGTAGTGACGAACTTCGCCCTGCGATGACGGGTGTGTATGTTAACTTAGGTGAGAAGAACACCACCTTTGTGGCAACAGACGGCCATCGTTTGGTTCGCTACAGAAGAACGGACATTAAATCAGAAAATGGCAGCACAATCATCATTCCGCGCAAAGCGTTGAATTTGTTGAAGAGCACATTGCCCACTGAAAATACCGATGTAACGATTGACTTCAATGCATCAAATGCATTTTTCAATTTCGGTAATATCCGCATGATTTGCCGATTGATTGACGAGCGTTTCCCAGATTATGAAAACGTGATCCCTTCTTCCAATCCCATCAAGATGACGATTAGTCGCACGGATTTGTTGGGTTCGTTGAAGCGTATTTCCATTTACGCCAATAAAACTACGCACCAAGTTCGGTTGAAGATAACCGGAAGCGAGTTGCAGGTTTCTGCTGAAGATTTGGATTTCTCGAACGAAGCGAACGAACGCCTTTCATGCGAGCACGAAGGCGAAGACATTGAAATTGGTTTCAACGCACGCTTTTTGATTGAGATGCTTTCAAACCTAGATGCTGACCAGATTAGGTTAAACATGTCAGCACCCAACAAGGCAGGCGTAATTAACCCAGCAGAAAAAGATAAGTCAGAAGATATATTAATGTTGGTGATGCCGGTGATGCTGAACCAATACGTTTGACCTTGATTAATTCATGATTGATATGATTCCGATGATTTAACCTTGCGGGTAGTAGGCAATTAGTAGCTGCTAAAATCAGAAGAATCAAATAAATCATTTATAACATAGTTAAGATTTTTTCTACCTAAACGATTGAGAGCCATGCAGTTTGTGTGGCTTTCTTTTTTTATATACTTCCATGCTTAGATTTCCATGAATTCTCTGTAATTATACCGTGAAGTTTTTCTCCTAGAAACAACGAAATCTAACTAGTGACAACCGAAAACCCCAATACAAGATTCTTCCTTTTCTGAAATAGTACTGATTACCAATCTCATGCCCACCATTCAATTACAATCCATTGATTTGCCAGAATTCGGCAAGTGCGAAGAGTTGCCACAAATTCCAATGCAACAATTTGAGTTGCGTATAAAAAATACGTTGGCCCAAATGAATGAGCAGCAACTCGATTTTTTGCTTGTGTTTGCCGACCGAGAACACACCGCCAACTTGGCTTTTCTCACCAACCTGGATCCTCGTTTTGAAGAAGCCTTGTTGCTATTGGACAAGCATGGAAAACGGAAAATGTTGTTGGGCAATGAGTGTATGGGCTATACGGGTATTTGCCCGATACCGATGGAGTTTGAACTGTTTCAAGATTTTAGTTTGATGGGGCAAGATCGAACCAAGTCGCGCTCGCTTGAAAAAATTCTAACCGAGTTTGGTGTCCGCAAAAACTCAAGAGTGGGGTGCAGCTATTACAAATACCAACCACAGGACCAATCAGTTTTAGATATCCCTGCCTATCTAGCAGATCTATTGAGAAAAGTTGTTGGGAATCTCGAATCTGTAGTAAATGCTTCTTCCATTTTTATGGATTTGGAAAAAGGCCTACGCCACCACAATTGTTTGGAAGAGTTGGTACGGTTTGAGTGGGCAAGCACGCGTACATCCGATAGTATCAAAAATTTATTGGCTGAACTGAAACCGGGTGTGCGTGAGTACGAACTCGCCAAAAATTTTAGTAGCGATGGGCTGCCGTATTCTTGCCATCCTATGGTATCGAGTGGAAAGAAAGCTGCGATGGGCTTGAGCAGTCCTTCTGGAAATAAAGTAGCACTTAAAGATACGTTCACTTGCGCCCTGGGCGTGCAAGGTGCATTGACGGCTCGTGCAGGGATGGTAGCTGAAAGCCCCGATCAATTAGATCAGCGCGTTGCTTTGTTTTATGAAGATTTTTGGAAGGGATATTTCAAAACTGTGGTAACGTGGTATGAAAGCATTGGTATCGGGGTTTCGGCTGGTGAGGTGAAAGCAAAAGTTGAGGCAGCACGAAACAAATCTGTTTTTGAATTTGCAGTCAATACTGGGCACACGCTGCATTTGGAGGAATGGGTGAATTCACCGTTCACCATCGGATCAATGGTAAAACTTTATTCAGGTATGGCTTTACAAATGGATATCATACCCGTAAGCAAAGGAGAATTTGTGTGCGCCAATATGGAAGATGGCATTGTGCTAGCCGATGAAAAATTGCGAGCAGAGTGGGCTGAAAAATTTCCTGTTTCATGGAACCGCATTCAAAACAGGAGCGAGTTTATGATTCATCAAATTGGAATCAACCTAAAACCAGAAGTATTGCCGTTGAGCAATACACCCGCTTATTATAGTCCGTATCTTTTGAAAGCAAACAAGGTAGCGGTTTGCAGATGATTTTATTCTTTCACAATTTCAAACTCTACTCTTCGGTTCATTTGTTTGTGTTCTTCCGTTTCTTCCTTTTGCACGATGGGCAGGGCACTTCCATAGCCGGTGGCGGATATTCTATCGGTAGCAACTAAAAATTCTTTGATCAGAAATGCTTTGATGGCATCTGCTCGATCTTGCGATAGCTTTAAGTTCAATTTTTCATCTCCGGCCGAATCGGTGTGCCCTGAAATAAGGAGTTTGGTTTCGGGGTGGTCGATCAAAAAATTGCCCATTTTGTCTAGGTCCTCTTTCATACTGAGTAAAATATCTGCTTTCCCGTTTTCAAACTCTAATGACCGAAAGGCAATTTTGCGTTGAAGTGGTTCGGCTACTCGATTGATTTCTTTAGCACCATCCAAAAAGAAAATTTCTTCTATCCTAAAATAATCATCGCCCTGAATAATCAACAAATAATTTCTTTTGTTGATGAGTTCAAAATCAAAGGTTCCATCTTTTTGAATGTATTTGGGAGCTACTTCAACACCTTTGTCTAAATCGATAACCGAAACAATTCCTCCCAGTGGTTTTCCATTTTGGTCTATGAGGGAACCGCGTAAATGAGTGGTGGCTAGCGGCTGCGCCTCCATCGGCACGGGGAAGGAATATAAGTCTAAATTCTTTTTCTTGTCTTCATTGCTGCGGGCATAGTACAAATCCTGCGATTGCGAATCGATGGTAAAATAGTATTCATCGCCTGCGCCATTTACCAGCGGACCAATATTTTTTGGTTCTGTCCAGTTGCCACCTGCTTTGTTGGTTTTATAAATATCGAATCCACCAAAGTTGAGTGGCTGTCCATTTGAACTAAAATAAAGCACGTTGAATTTGTGATGAAAGAAGGGGCTTACTTCGCTATTCAATGTGTTGATAACCGGGCCCATGTTTTTTGCCCGTTGCCAATTGCCTTTCGTGTCTTTAACCGAATAGTAAATATCAGATAGGCCAAAGCCACCCACGCGATTGGAAGCAAAGAAAAGTGTGTCGCCTCGATGCGAGAGCGAAGGGTGCGAATCCCACCCCGAACTGTTAACAGCCGAGCCAAGATTTTTGATGTCTGACCAAGTACTGTCTTTATTCAATTTAGCTGAATAGAGATCGCAATTACCCAATCCTCCGGGTGCATTGCAACGAGAAAAATAAAGCGACTTTCCATCTTTGCCCAAACAGGCAGAGCCTTCGTTGAAATGGGTGTTGATCGTTTTGAACTCTTCCGCGGCCGTCCACGCACCGTCTACCTTTAGGGTGAAGAAAAGATCTTCGTTGTAGGCGCGCTCTTGGTGGGTGTTGCGCTTGGAAGTAAATAATAGAATAAAATCGGCACTGCCCATGGCGGGGCCATAATCTTCTTTGTCGGAGTTGATGCCATCGTCCATGCGCACTAACACTGAGTGTGGTGGTCGAAGTGTATCAATTTCTTTTCTGTAGTCCACTAGGTTATAGTACAAATCGAGGGGCACATAGTTCTCTTTTTTTTCGGTCTCCACCGATTCGTAGCGTTTATATAAATCATTGATGTTGATGCCTTGCTGGTGATGTTTTAAAAGAAGTTTGTATAAAAGCACGGCTTCCCCTTTCGGTCCTAGCTTTTCGGATAGTTGCGCAAGGCGCCAGAGCAGCGGCACATTCTTAGCAAAATTTTCAATACCAAAGTTTTTTACATAGGTGCGCAAGAGCCTGTACATCTCGGCTTCATTGCCACTTTTTTCGTTTTGCTGTAATTGCTTGAGTTTGCCCGCATCGCTGTAAAGCCGCACTTTGTTGATGTTCGGGAAATCAAATAAATCTGACTGGCTGAACGTGGTGAGCGAATCTTGCAGCTTCACCGTGCCGCCTTTCTTGAATTTTTTTGGGTTTTGCGCAGGCAGCGTTACCGATGCTGCGGTTAGCAAAAAAAGTAAAAACCAAAAACTGTTTTTCTGTGTAACGTTCATTCGGTTTATTTCACTCACCACGAAAAATGTAACAAATTTGAGACTTTAGCAAGTGATTTAATTTTGCAACTCTTGAGGGACTGTGCTTGGGATAAAACTGGCACAGCTATTGACATCCTAACTCTCTTTACCGTTTCTGTTGTAGGCTACGGTTTTTTGTGTCAAATTGGCATTATATGTTTAAATCATTGGCTGCGCCCATCGTTCAAGAAGAGTCTGAAGAGTTAATACAGTTGATTAATCCTGAGCAGGAGATGGACATCAAACCGGAAGAAATGCCGGAAGAGGTTTCCATTTTACCGATCAAAAATACGGTACTTTTTCCGGGCGTGGTGATTCCTATTACCGTTACCCGCCAAAAATCCATCAAGCTGATTAAAAAAGCGTATGAAGGCAAGCGCATTATTGGCGTGGTGGCTCAGAAAAACAAACAGGCCGAAGAACCAGGGGTAGATGACCTGTTTCGGTTCGGCACGGTGGCGCGCATCATCAAAATGTTGGTGTTGCCAGATGGCAATACCACCGTAATCATTCAAGGCAAAAACCGATTTTCCATTAAGGAGTTTATAAAGGAAGAACCTTTTTTAACAGCCCACATTACGCTGCTCAGTGATGATTTATCGACAGTTGATAGCAAAGAGACAAAGGCATTGGTGCAATCGTTGAAAGATGCGGCCACCAAAATTTTAAAACTCAATCCGGAAATTCCCCAAGAGGCGCAGTTCGCGCTCGATAATATTCAAAGCATTCCATTTCTCATTCATTTTTTAGCCTCTAACTTAAATGTGGATGTAGCCGACAAGCAAAAGATTTTGGAGAGCATCTCTATTACTGAACGAGGAACGTTGCTGTTGCAATACATGCTGAAGGAAATCCAATTGTTGGAGATCAAGCACGAGATACAGAAGAAAGTACACACCGACATTGACTCGCAGCAGCGCGATTATTTTTTGCGCCAGCAGATGAAGGTGCTTCAAGATGAGTTGGGTTACGATGGCCCCGAGAAAGAAATTGAAAAACTGCGTAAGCGTGGTGCAGAGAAAAAATGGCCAAAAATTGCTTCCGAACATTTTGCGAAAGAAATGGACAAGTTGCAGCGTACCAATCCGCAAGCTCCTGATTTCCCGATTGGGATGACGTATGCTGAATTCATGCTCGATTTGCCATGGGAAGATTGCACCACTGACAATTTTGATTTGAAAAATGCGCGCAAGATTTTAGATAAAGACCATTTTGGTTTAGAGAAAGTAAAGAACCGCATCATCGAATATTTGGCGGTGCTGAAGTTGAAGCAAGATATGAAGGGGCCGATTTTGTGTTTGTATGGTCCGCCTGGAGTGGGGAAGACCTCATTGGGAAAATCGATTGCCAAAGCTTTGCAGCGAAACTATATCCGCCTGTCGCTGGGAGGAGTGCACGATGAAGCAGAGATACGTGGCCACCGCAAAACATATATTGGTGCGATGCCCGGAAAAATTTTAGCCAACTTGAAGAAAGCAAAATCATCGAATCCGGTTTTTGTGTTAGATGAGATTGACAAGGTGCGGTCAGAATTTAGGGGAGACCCTTCATCCGCTTTGCTGGAAGTACTAGACCCTGAGCAAAATAACTTGTTTGGCGACAATTATCTCGATGTAGAATACGATTTATCGAAAGTACTTTTTATTGCTACAGCCAATTCGTTAGATACCATTCAACCAGCTTTGCGCGATCGAATGGAGATAATCGAAATTACAGGCTATACCATTGAAGAGAAACTGCAAATCGCCATCAAACATTTAGTGCCCAAGCAATTGAAAGAGCACGGCTTGGGCGAAAGCGAAGTGAAATTTGAAAAAGAGGCGTTACTGAAAATAATTGAAGGCTATACACGTGAGTCGGGTGTACGGGGACTTGAACGGAAAATTGGTTCGGTCGTTCGCCAGATTGCCAAAGCAAAAGCAATGGACGATTCTTTTGATAAAACCATAACGATTGCATTTGTGGTGAAGGCATTGGGAGCAGAAATTTTTGATGAAGAATTATACCAAGGCAACGACTTAGCAGGTGTGGTTACTGGCTTGGCCTGGACACAGGTAGGTGGCGATATTTTGTTTGTAGAGTCGAGCTTGAGTAGAGGAAAAGGAGGACTTACGATTTCTGGTCAGTTGGGTGACGTGATGAAAGAATCGGCCATGGCTGCATTGTCTTATTTAAAGTCAAATGCTGAGTCGTTAAAAATTGATTATCGGATTTTTCAGCAATACGATTTGCACATTCACGTGCCGGCAGGCGCGGTGCCGAAAGATGGCCCTTCCGCAGGCATTACGATGTTAACGTCACTCGCTTCCATTTTCACCCAACGAAAGGTAAAATCTAACTTAGCGATGACGGGCGAGATTACTTTACGCGGAAAAGTATTGCCTGTGGGCGGCATCAAAGAAAAAATATTGGCGGCCAAACGCGGAGGCATCAAAGAAATTATCTTAAGCCAAAAGAACAAGCGCGACATCAGTGAAATCGAGAAAGGGTATATCAAAGGATTGACTTTCCATTACGTGGATACCGTTGATGAAGTGTTAAAGATTGCTTTGCTGAAAGAGAAGGTGGAGAAGCCGTTGGAGTTCAAGATAGAAGCGGCTTTGGCTGCAACCAAATAGTGAAAATAATCTAATACTTAGATTATCAAATTTTCAGAATTCTTTTAGAAAAAAGAATCTTAACTGGGTGGAAATTACAGTTATCTACCTTGCGCCAGACATCATTCCACAACGAAAAATAGCTGGAGGCGGTTTTCATGTAAGTTTTTTTGCTGTTCTTAAAGAATGTAATACATTTGTATTACAAATTCAATTTATATGCTAAACGTCAGGCTTTCAGATGATACCGAAAATGAGTTGGCGAGATATTGCCTTGATGAAGGCGTTTCTAAGTCAATGGTTGTAAAAGAAGCCCTCGAGGCTTACCTCGTTCAACGCAGAAAAACAAAAAGCCCTTTTGAAGCGGGCGCTGATTTGTTTGGGCAGGAGGGGAGCGGCTCCAAAAATAACTCAACTTCGTACAAGAAAAAGCTAAAACAAAAACTGCATGCAAAGCACGCTCATTGATGCGGGGCCACTTATCGCTTTGTTTGACAAGGACGATAGCTATCATGAGCGCGCAATATCTTTTCTGAAGCGCTGTCAGGGTTCTTTGATCACTACATGGCCTGTGATTACCGAAGTATCGCACATGCTCGATTTTAGTGTAAAGACCCAAATCAATTTTCTGAAGTGGATTAACCGTGGAGGCCTTCAAATTTTCGAATTGGAATTTCACGATTTGGTTAGAATCATCGATCTCAGCGAAAAATTTGCCGATGTGCCCATGGACTTTGCCGATGCTACTTTGATTGTCGCTTCAGAAGCCAAAGGCATTACAAAAATCGCCAGCGTTGATTCCGATTTTTATGTGTATCGCGATATTCGGAAAAAGTACCTGAAGAATGTTTTTATTTAGGCAGTGCAAGTCAAGCAGACCAAACAAGTACAAATTAAGCATTCGACTACCAGATTTGTACAATTTAAAAATTCACCGACTTATAAAAGTGGTCATCTCTTCTGTAAACGTAATCGAGAGTTTGTGCATGGCGCGCGTACAAGCGATGTAGAGCATGCTCTTATCCACAGCCGTGTGGTAATTGCGGGCGGATGCAAACGGAATGATTACTTCATCAAACTCCAAACCTTTTGCGAGATGTGGGGTGGTGATGATCACTCCTTCGAAAAAAGTGGTGCTATCTGCAGTGAGCAAATGAACCTTATGCGTTTTCCGTAATGAATCAAAAATGAGCTTTGCTTGATTGGCGGTTTTGCAAAGAATGCCAAGCGATTGGTGCGTAGAATTTTTGAATTGTACGAGCAGCGATTGGATTGCCTCCAGCTCTTGCGCATCGCTGCTAAAACCTGTTATGGTAGGTTTTTCTCCGTGCCGCTCCATGGCGATAACGTTTGGATTGGTTGAGATTTGTTGTGCAAATGTCGTTATCTCGTAGGTAGACCGATAGCTTCTGAATAGTTTTACGATTTCGGCTTGCGGAAAAACTTCTTCTATGCCTTCTGCCGAAGAGGCACTATACGGATTTACCGTTTGACCCACATCGCCAAGTATTGTTTTCTTGCAGGTGAACAAGCGAGACAGCACCGCATATTGCACAGGTGTGTAATCCTGCATCTCATCGATGAGTAAGTGTTTCACATAATCATTCGCTTGAAAACCTTCCAGGCGCATGGTGAAATAGATTAAGGGAAATACATCCGCGTATTCCAGCTTGTCCTCTTCCATGGTGCGAAACATTTCAGGTTTGCCCAACCACTTGAAAAAATCTTGGTATAAACCAAACGCATTTCCGATTTTGAACATGCGTGGCACGGCTTCCCAGATTTTTGTTTTCTCTTGACCGGTGAGTTTACGCTGTACTTGATTGCGTAAATGATTCTGCACATCCTTTACCACTTCCGGGAATCTTTTCAACAGCGGAATTCGGTGATAGGCCCTGAACCGCTCCTGAATAAATGGGAATGGAATAACGGTATTGCCTACACGGAGTTCGGAGAAGGTGAAGTAGTTGTTTTCGATGTAGATAAGATAGCGGTTGAGAAAGCGTAAAAATTCAAACGATGCTTTGAAGCGAATGCGCTCGATATAAGCAGCATCTGGTTTTTCTAATAGCCAAGCAACTTGTTGAAAGAAAGTTTGGAACGTGTATTTATCTTCAAGCAAGTAGACAGCCAATTCTTCCATACCCATTTCGGGGATGTGCTCTTCACCCAATTCGGGCAGCACGTTGCTGATATAATCAGAAAATATTTTGTTGGGCGAAAGGATGAGGATGTCTTTCGCACGAATCTCATCGCGGAAGCGGTATAACAAAAACGCAATGCGGTGTAGTGCGATGGATGTTTTGCCTGAGCCCGCTACGCCTTGAATAATCATTACTGTGGCCGACTCGTTTCGGATTACTGCATTTTGGTCTCGCTGAATGGTGGCGACTATGTTCTTCATCTTGTCGTCTGCAGATTTGCTGAGTTCTTGCTGCAGCACCTCATCGTGGATGTTCACCGCATTCTCGATCATAAATTCCATCTTTCCCTTCCTGATTTTATACTGCCGCTTCAAAGCAATCTCGCCTGTTACCTTGCCTGACGGAGTTTGATAGAATGCTTCGCCTAACTCAAAATCGTAAAACATTGAAGAGATGGGCGCGCGCCAATCGTACACCAAATTGGCTTTTTGTAAATCATCAAAAAAAGTATGGATACCAATGTAAATGGCAGCCCGGTTATCATTGTTGATAAAATCAATGCGACCGAAGTAGGGCGAGTCAATCAGCTTTAGCATTTTGCCCTTTCGCGTCACCGTATTTTCGCCTGCAGAGGCCATGCGATTGACGGATTGATCGGCTGAAACCTTATCCGCTTCATCCATGCTCGACTGATGTTCGTGCATGTACTCTTTTTTTTGTCGCAATTCTTCGGCATAGTTCTTTACTCGGTCGTCTATGCGCCTGATGGCTTGCAAAAGCGTTTCTTTTATAGACTCCAGAAACTCCAACTCTTCTTGCTTACTACTATTGATCATGAAGTTGATTAAGCTGCAAAGATAAGACGGTAGAATTTCTATTTGTGAAATTCTTTAAGTTCAAGAAAATGTAGGTACGAAGATTCTGCGATGAGTAGAAAGACTTAGCTAATCTAATGATTATTTCACGATCCTTCTCAACGAACTAATTTCTCTCCAATTTGCTACTGTAATCTTATCGCTGCGGGTGAAGCTTTGTGGACCATCGTACAATAATATACCACCAGTCTGTTTTGCATAGCCATTCCATTTGTGCATGTTAACCAGATGGTCATCTCGGTAAGTTTGTGCGGATTTTATTTCTACTGGCAATAGTTTCTTTCCACTTTCGATTAATAAATCGATTTCAATCCCCTTATTGTCGCGCCAATAGTAATAATTCACTTGACCCCCATTGTTGTATTTGTTTTTGAAGCACTCCGTTATCACTAAATTTTCAAATAATGCTCCACGAAAATGCGAGTTCACCACTTCATTTTCAGTTTTGATACCCAATAGTGAAGAAGCAAGCCCTGTATCATAAAAATAAAGTTTGGGTGTCTTTACCAATCGCTTATTAAAATTTTTGTGGTGAGGCTTTAGTAGAAAAACAACATAGCTGCTTTCTAAAATACTCAACCAATTAGTTACCGTACGCACATCAATGCCACACTCGTTGGCCAACGTGGCCGTATTCAATTGTTGACCAATTCGTCCGGCACATAGTTGCAGAAAGCGCGTGAATGAAATAGTGTCTGTAATGTTCTTCAATTGGCGCACATCGCGCTCTACATAGGTGCGAATGTAAGCTGGATACCACAGGTTTGGATTTCGGTTGCGGTCGTAGATTTCTGGATAGCAACCTCTCCATAGCAATTGATTGGTCGAAATATTTTTCAGATTTAGCTTTTCTAGTTCACCGTAGCAAAAGGGCAACAAGTCAATATAGCCAATTCGACCTGCTAGTGTTTGTGATATGGACGCCTGCAGTAAAAAATTATTGCTTCCTGTGAGTATGAACAAACCGTCTTTCTTTGTGTCGTCTAGAATCTTTTGCAGATAACTAAACAACGAAGGCACACGCTGTGCTTCATCAATGATGGCTCCATTTTTGAAACGCTCTAAAAAAGAACGCGGATCGGTTTCTGCTTGCAGGCGTTCATCAGGATCTTCTAAAGATACATAAGGCTTTTTAGGAAATACATCTTTGGCCAACGTGGTTTTGCCGCTTTGGCGAGGACCCACTACCGCTACCGAGCGAAACTCTTTTGCCAACAGGCGCAACCATTTTTCAGCATTTCGTTGTATCATTTTTGGGAAGGCTATAAATACATTACTAGATATTCAATATTTATTTCTGTGTAAAAATAGCCTATTTTAAGCTAAAAATCAATATCAATTCGTACAAATCATACATTCGACTGTCAGAATTGTACTATTAGTTAATTTATGAGTGGTCGCTAATTGTATGTTTGAGCAATAGATTTGTCTTTCTTAAATTTAAATTTTTCCATTCGTTAAAGAGACCCTACCTTTACAATTTATTATCAAATTCAAATGGAAAAAATTGGAGGATTGACCCCACAGGAAATCGTAATAGAACTGGACAAATACATCATCGGCCAAATGGAGGCCAAGCGAAATGTGGCGATTGCTTTGCGAAATCGATGGAGGCGCATGAACGTGCAGTCGGAAATCAAAAATGATATTATCCCCAACAATATTTTAATGATTGGTGCAACAGGTGTTGGCAAAACCGAAATCGCTAGGAGACTGGCAAAAATTGCCGATGCTCCTTTTGTAAAAGTGGAAGCTTCAAAATTTACCGAAGTAGGGTATGTGGGCCGCGATGTGGAGAGCATGGTGCGCGATTTGGTGGAGCAATCGGTGAA
The DNA here is from genome assembly GCA_025370075.1 of Chryseotalea sp. WA131a. Classification (NCBI taxonomy): domain Bacteria; kingdom Pseudomonadati; phylum Bacteroidota; class Cytophagia; order Cytophagales; family Chryseotaleaceae; genus Chryseotalea; species Chryseotalea sp. WA131a. Next base: position 445,124 of record CP073016.1, read on the forward strand.
CATGGTAAAGGCGAAGAGAAAAGAGGAGGTAAAAGAAAAGGCAGCAGCCGTGGTGGAAGAAATTATTTTAGATGCGCTCATTCCGCCTATGCGACAGTCGGCAGGGTTTCAAATACAGAATGGCGATTCGGAAGAAGTCCCTACCTCCGATGTGGAACTGAATGAGCGAACAAGAAATTTGTTTCGCGAGAAAATCAAGAATGGTGAATTGGAAGAACGCAAAATTGAAATCGACATTAAGCAAAGCGGTGGAGGCAATGTGGGTATGATTGGCGCGGGCATGATGGACGAAGTGTCAATGATGAACTTGCAAGAAATGATCAGTGGTATGATGCCCAAGAAAGGAAAGAAACGGAAAGTAACAGTGGCAGAAGCCCGCAAGATTTTATTGGAAGAAGAAGCCTCGAAGTTGATTGACATGGACGAAGTGAAAGAAGAGGCCATTCGCAAAGCGGAGAACGCAGGGATTATTTTTATTGACGAGATAGACAAGATTGCCTCCGGTGCTGGCAAGAAAGGCGGCAGCGGCCCCGATGTGAGTAGGGAAGGTGTGCAACGCGATTTGTTGCCCATCGTAGAGGGCAGCACGGTCAATACAAAGCACGGGGTGATTAAAACCGACCATGTGCTGTTCATTGCTGCAGGCGCGTTCCATATCTCCAAGCCTTCTGATTTGATTCCTGAATTACAAGGTAGATTCCCCATTCGCGTGGAGTTGAATAGTTTGAACAAGGAAGATTTTGTGCGCATCCTTAAAGAGCCTAAGAATGCGCTCACAAAACAATATCACGCTTTGTTTAATTCGGAAAGTGTTTCGATTGCTTTTGATGAAGATGCCATTGATGAAATTGCACAAGCGGCTTTTGACATCAATTCAGAAATTGAAAACATTGGTGCGCGCAGGTTACACACCGTGATGAGCCGCTTGTTGAATGAGTTTTTATTTGATGTTCCCGATAAAATCAAGCCATCCTCAGAAATAAATATTACCAAAGCGATGGTGAAAGAAAAATTGAGTGGATTGATTAAGAATAAAGATTTGAGTGAGTATATTTTGTAGTAATCTACTGAAGTCGGTCGTATTGAGTTAGTTCTGATTATTAACCTTTACTCTTTTATACAGGGTTTAAGGTGGGCGAGATATAGTTATTGAAATAGTCATTCTCTGGGATTGCAAGGGTGAAGTTCTTATTTGGTTGGGCAATATCGCATGACGTTACGATTAAAATAATTATCAACGAGGTAAGAAGAGAAAGATTTGGCAAATGAATTCTAAACACAAGATTCTTTTTATTGTCTGAAAATATCAATACATTGTATTTACAGCACAGATTCCAAGTAAATTATCACCTGTATGGTTGAGTCTTTCAGTCTACTTCGTATTAACGGCTAGACAATAAATTATCTGTTGACCGTTCAGCGCATGGAGGTACGTGGGGTCAGGTGGTTTCCATTTCACTTATTTACTACTTTTTTTACCTTGGTTTTTATTGCAGCGAATTTTTGTTAAACTTTTTTTGAGTTGGTTAATGAACGTGAATCGAATTCTTGCATTTCTTTTTTTTGGGGCCCTATTCTTCCCCTCTCCATTGGTTGGCCAAAGGGCGGACTCAGGTAAGGGAGTGAATAGGATCGTCAAAAAAGCTTACCTGGAAGGGCTAAAGTTGATCACCACCATACCCAGTGATACCACAGTAAACATTCGAAATGCAGAAGCCTTTTTACCTTTTCAAAACAAGATTATACGGGATATATACATTCAGCAGATTGGTTTTGAAAAATCGATTTATGATAGCATGCATCGCACAGAGGCTTTTGTGAATAGGGTGGCCAACGGCCTGCATAGAAGGACTCGCGAAGCAACAGTTCGAAAACATTTGTTTTTTCACAAAAACAAACCTCTAAACCCTTTCTTATTGGCCGACAACGAGCGTTACCTGCGCGACCGTGATTTCATATTGGATTGCCGCATGGTGGTAACACCAACTTCAGAAGGTTCAGACTCCGTAGATATTACCGTGATTACGCGCGATGTGTTTAGCTTAGGTTTCAACTTGGGTGGAAGCATTCCAACTGCTCCGCAATTTGGAGTTTACGATAATAATTTTTTGGGTCGAGGTCAACGATTAATATTTACAGGGCTTTATGACCCTGGCAGAAACCCAACATTTGGGTGGTCGAGTTTTTTTCGGAAAAGTAGCTTGCTCGGAACCTTGGTAGATTTAGAGCTAGGTTATTCGGAATTGAAAACAGGGACAATCATAGGGCTGGAAAGTGAATACTCCTATTCTATTCGACTCAATAGGCCATTGGTTTCTCCTTATTCCAGATTGGCGGGTGGTATAGATCTTAGTAAAAACTGGTCGCGAAATCTCTTTTCAAAGCCTGACAGTATATTCCAGAATTATCGATACAACATGGCCGACTATTGGATCGGTTACAACTTTGGTGTTGGCCAAAAGTTGGAAAATCAATTTCGCTACTTTTTTGCAGTGCGGTATTTTGATGGAGATATCTTGAATCAATTTAGAGAACTTGAGTTGGGTGGGCAATTTCAATCAACCCGGCTGCTTGCTTATTTAGGTGAGTTTACGATTTATCGGCAAGAGTTTTACAAAACCCGTTACATCTTTGGATTTGGCCGCACAGAGGATGTGCCAGTGGGGTTGTCGTTATCGTTTACCGCTGGTTATACTACTCAATTAGCGCAAAGCCGAAGCTACCTAGGTGCAAAACTGAAGTACTCATGGGTAAACCTGATCGGTAATATCTTTCGGTTCGAGTTGCAAACCGGAAGTTACAGCACCAACTACAATTCACTGGAAGATGCGGTTGTAAATGCTCGTGCTACTTATTATACACGGGCAGTCAGCATGGGCAAAAATAAACTCCGGACCATGTTATCGTTGGGGTATGTCGGGCTCTTCAACCGCACTCTTTCTGGTTCTATCGGGATTAAACTAACGGATTTGCAAGGCCTTGTTCCCACTATATTGGACGGGCGCACTAAATTTCAAGGAAGAATAGAGTCCACTTTGTACACCCGGTTGAAACCTATTGGCTTTCGTATCGCGCCTTTTGTAGGAGCCGATTTGGTATCCATTGGTTGCGGCAATTGCACGAGAGGTACACAGACGGGCTATGCAATCAGTTCTGGCGTTCGATTCCGAAATGAAAACCTTATTTTTGGTACAGTAGAGGTTCGCTTCACCTTCTTTCCAAATTCTGATTTTGGTCAAGGCAACTGGGGTTCGCAGTTTAATGAAAATTTAAAAATCAGGAATTCTGATTTGCTGGTTCGGGCGCCTGCACTTGTGCCTTATTAAAAACCCTTTTTAGAACTAAGCCGACTATGTAAATAGATAGGATGACTAATTTGCGAGCAGCCACAATCGATTTTAGAATAAAATGCTTGGCCATGAAAATTTTATAACTTGTGTTGTTTGATTAGACATGAAGAAACAATTGCTATATCTATTTACAATACTCATTTCATTGCCCGCGTTGGCCCAAAAGAAAGATTCGCTTCGTGCCATTTATGTAGAACGATACCCCGATCATTTTTTTGTTTGGCCAATCATCAAATTGCGCACAAGCACCTTTGATATTCAAAACAAGCCAGGAGGTGGTGAAAAATTGACCTATCGCCCCACCAATACTATTGGTGTGGGCGTGGGAATGTACGTATTCGAAATTGGATTTGAGCTGGTTTTTGCCATGCCAATTGAAGAGAAAAAGAAAAATCTTTTTGGGGAGTCAAAGGTGAGTGATTTACAGTTGAATGCGCTGGGCAAAAACTGGGGAGTCGATCTTTTCACACAAACATACAAGGGTTTTTATCGCGAAGATGCCAGACGAGGTATTCCGGCCAACACACCATTTCCACAACGTCCTGATATTCGAGTCGGCAATACGGGTATCAACGGCATTTATACATTTAATAAAAACAGATTTTCGTTACGTTCGTCTTATAATTTCTCTGAGAGGCAACTCAAAAGCAGTGGCTCTTTTTTGTTGTCAGGAACGCTTAACTTTTTTAATCTAAAAGCTGATTCAACAGTGTATGGATCCTTTTACGAATCAATTTTTGGCACCAAGGGTAATTTTAATGAGATCACAAGTACCACATTTAGTATCGCCCCTGGTTATTCGTATAATTTAGTTTTGGCAAAGCGGTTTTTTGTAAATGTATCTTTATCAGTGGGACCGGCACAACATTGGATTTCTTATCGAACAATTAACGGAGAAACTGATGATCAAATATTAAACGCCTTTGCAGATTTTAGAGTGGGCATTGGTTATAACGGTAAGCGTTTCTTTGCTGGTACCAATTTTGTACAGCAGTCTAGAAGTTTCCGATTTGAAGACATTGTTTTTACCAGTTCAAACGCCACCTTTAAGCTCTTGGTTGGATATCGCTTTAAAGAATGCGGTTTTCTAAAATGGCGAGCAGGTGATTTGCCTGGAATAATTTTTAATAAATGAACTGCCTTAAATTTGATTTAAATAATTTGTTTTGTATAATCAAAATTAGAAACTTTTTCTACCTAACCAATGCCATCTAAAAATTTGTTTTGGGTCAAAGAATATGGCTTCATCTGGCTGCTGGTTATTGTTGTAGCAGTTATTGCAGCCACTCAGTTTTCATCAGGCGCATCAACAGTTCATGTTCTCTTGATCCGCACAGGCTTTTATTTTATTATGATCATCGGCATTGCTGCCTCTACACTTTCACTCACACTTAAAAGGGTAGGGTATGGGATGGCGGCAATTTTGTTGTTGCTCGCTATTGCACTCACAGTTTTCTCTAGCCGAACCTTTCAAGTGGTGTATCTTTTGGCAACAGCGGTTTATCTAATCAGTGTTCTGATAGTCATCTTTGCAACTATCTTCGATGGCAACCAAATGACAACGAACAAGATCATTGGAGGTGTTGCAGCCTATTTATTGCTTGCACAAATGTGGACTGCGCTATATATGGCAGTGGACTTAATAAACCCGAACTCTTTTCTGTTGGGAGGTAAGCCCATCGTTGAAGATGCAATGGAGCACCTTTCCTACTTTAGTTTTATTACACTTTCCACCACGGGTTACGGAGATGTGACGGCCATTGAGCCCTTAGCAAGAACCTTAGTAATTTTCGAAACACTTATTGGCCAGCTATTTCCAGCGATTTTTATCGCAAAACTAGTTAATTCACACAAAGGACATTCAAAATATCAAAACGTTGACTGATGAAATTATTTGGGTAGTGTGCAAAAAAATCCTCTAACAAATTGTATCGTTGTGCGTGATACTGGCAAAAATTAAAGAAAACTTAACATTGAAAAAATGACAGACAAAACAGACGATGAGAAAATTGATGAGTTAAACAATACTTTATCAGAAAACCTTTCAGAAAATAGTATTCAACCAAAAGAAACAGAAACTAAGGAGTCAAATAAAGAAGCAAAGAATATGGAAGTACATCATCACTCGCATTCAAACCATGGAAAGAAAAATTGGAAACATTATTTTTGGGAGTTTTTAATGTTATTCCTTGCGATTTTTAGCGGTTTTTATGCCCATTATCAATTGGAGCATAAATTGGAAAACGAATGGGCAAAGGAATTGGCTAAAAGTTTTTATCAGGAAATCAAGAATGATTCGATTACAGCTAGAGTAAAAGGCCAAAACAAGCTTAAGCAGGAAGCTGCATTAGAATATCTGATTAGCTATTTCCGTGATAGCAGCCTGACGAATGTCCCTAAAGAATTTGCTATTAATTTTATATATGGGCTTAACTTTCTTTCACCTACTCAATTTGAACCAAGAACAGTAATACTCGATCAACTAAGTAACTCAGGCTCTCTACGGTATTTCAAAAATGAGGAATTTCAAAATTTAGCTGGAGATTTAAATATAGCCATAAAAAATATCTATTATAGACATGAACTAGAATTGGAAATCAGATTACAATATATAAATCCCTTGCTCATCAAACATTATGATTATAATTTTCACAATGAAATTAGAAAAGAGAGTAAGACTATTTTTGATGGTTTAGCTGCTTATGAAAGAAGTATGGAAATTGTTCCATTTCACTTAAATAACCCAAATGAAATTGACAGGAAGAGCATAGTTAGTATTTTATCATTTTATAATGAAAATGTTGTTAATACTACCCAGAAAATTCAGCTACAAGAATATATTGAAATCAATGCAAAGTTACTCAAGCTTTTGAGGGACGATTATAATTTAAAATGATCGCAACTAACACAAACCTTATCATTGATTTAGGATACTGATTGGTTCAAGATTTTCACTTCCATGATATTACCTTGGCATAGATATTTGTTCAATAGTGATCTTGATTTTAATGTTTATTGTTAAACAACGAAATTTGTTGTCGCTAATGCAAAAAATTTGAAATGTTTTCAAAAATGTTTTAATTTCATCCAACACTTGTACCATGAAAAACAAATCTGTTCATTTTGCATCCTTTGCAATAGCAATAATAATAATAGCACTAACCTCAATTGCTCAGCTTAGTCTAGCCCAAACAGTTGCTACAGATAAATTAGTTATGTTGAGTGGTGAAGAAAAAATAGGTCAAGTAACTGAGGTAGGCGACACGTTTATCAAATTTATCCATAAGGGAGAGACATTAAACTATACGTTTAAAAAGTCAGACATCAACAAGATTCAGTTTGCAAGTGGCCGGATTGAGTTTTTCACTCAGTCACCTCAAGTGGGAAAGGATTCTTTAAGAGCGGGTATTCAAGATCACCATAATGTGGTTGCGATACTACCATTTTCATACATCGGCAGTGGTGGAAGTCGCGATGAGAAAATGTCAGTAAAGGCGCAAGGGGATTGTTTTAATATCCTTAAGAAGGAATCGTCTCAATTAATTTTGCAAGATCCCATAACAACAAATGCGCTGCTAGTAAAGGGCGGGATAACGGAAGCGAATATTATCGGTTTTACGCCCAACGATCTTGCGCAACTACTTGGGGCGGAATACATCATCTATTGCACGGTTACCATCAATCAACGCGGGTCGACCACTACAGGCACCAATTACTTTAACGCAAAAAATAGGGGCAACCGAACTTCCGGATTTGGTGTGGGCTCTTCCAGCTCAACGGCTAATTTTAATACTAATGTTGACATGAAAATATATACAGATCAAGGACAGAATGTGTTTGCGCAGTCGCATAATTCTTTTTGGCCTAACGAAAATGCATATGAAACTACGTTGAAATATTTAATCAAACGCACACCTCTTCATCATAAATAATCCAAACAAAATAATCTAACTATTGCATGAAAAAATTCTTGATTATCGCGCTAGTGGCTTTTGCCCATCAACTTTGCTTTGCCCAAAACGCCAACGAACAAATTGAGTTAGTTCCTAAACGTTTTTTTAAAGACGAGGCCTATCGAAAATGCGGCATTGAGATGACGCCTACTCAATTGATGCAGGTTTTCAAAGACGATCCTAAGATGACCCAATTTGTGAAGCCATTGGCGCTCAATTACGCGGGCGAAGCAATTTTGAAAGCAGTAGGTGGCGTATTGATTTTTTGGCCGCTAACCGAGTCGATCTACCGAGATAATCCAAATTGGAATCTCGCCTACATGGGAGTCGCCTGTTATTTGGTAGCAATCCCATTTCAAAACGGTTTTAGCAAACGGGCAAAGTCGGCAATAGATTATTATAATAGTGGATACAAGCAAGCATCAAGAGTAAGTTTTAACTTGCAAGTCGATTCAAAAGGACTTGGGATTGCAATGAAGTTTTGATTTTTGCAGGTTCTAGAGAAATTTTCTATGCGCAAGCCAGGCATAAAGTCGGTGATCTGAAAGCTCCCCTTACTTAGTAGCATCCAAAATTAAAGATTTCCAGGTGAACTTGGCATCCTGTTGGAATGTGGGAAACTCCACCCCGCTCAACGGGTGGTGGGGTTTTCCATATTCCAACAGGAACTGCGAAGGTGTTCTGTAGCCTAGGGCGCTGTGCGGCCTTTCATTGTTGTAGACCCACATCCAAGCTTGCGTGAGGAGCCGTGCCTGGTTAAGATTTTCAAAAGCATAAGCATCCAGTACTTCTTCGCGGTACGTTCGATTGAACCGCTCGATGTACCCGTTTTGTTGCGGCTTGCCCTTCTCGATGAAAACAAGTTGGATGCCCTCACCGCACCAATCTTTCAGCGCCTGGGCGATAAACTCAGGGCCGTTATCGACACGGAGCCGCTCGGGTTTCCCGCGCCATTCCACTACGCGGTCAAGTTCACAGACCACGCGCTTGCTGGTCAGGCTGGTATCGATGGTGATGTTGAGTATTTCACGGTTAAAATCATCGATGACGTTAAAAGCCCGGAATGGTTTTCCATGCAAAAGGCCATCGTGAATGAAATCCATCGACCAGGTCAGGTTATGGTGCAGGGGCTGGAGCAAAGGCTGTTTAATTCGGGCGGGTAAGCGCTTTTTGTGTTTCCTGCGCAGGTTCAGTTTCATATCGGTGTAGATGCGGTAGACGCGTTTATGGTTGTCCCCAAAATTTAATAGCCGCAGCCGGTGGTACATCATCCAGAAGCCCCAGCGGCAATGGAGTTCTGCCATCATTTGAAGTTGTTCACGGATTGGCCCATCATTTTTTGGCTTGGGTTTGTAACGGTGAACTGAGGGGTGGGTGCCCAGCAGTTGGCAGACCTGACGAATGCTGATGGAATGCTCTTCTGTAGAGTAGTCAATCAACTCCCGTTTTTCGGCAGGCCCTAAAGCTTTTTTTCGACAATGTCCTTTAAAACGGTAATCTGCAAGGTCTGCTCGGCTACAATTTTCTTGTACTGGGCCAACTCACCTTCTAACTCCTTTACCCGCTTGAGCTGGTGCACCTCCATACCGGAATACTTACTCTTCCAGTAATAAAATGTAGGTTGACTGATGCCATTCTCCCGGCAGATGTCGGCCACTTTCTTTCCTTGTTCTTGCTGTTTGAGGATGCCCACGATTTGGCTCTCATTGAATTTTGTTGTTTTCATTTCTTCCCAATTTTAACGATTAAACTCTATTTATAATCGCTACTGTTTTTGGGGGAGCTTTCAACCGTTTTTGGTGTTAAGTTTGCTACAAAAGGCGAAGTGGTTACCTTGTTGCAACTCATCAGCAAAGGCTTCGCCTTTCCAATTTTCATTGCTGGTTTCGTACTGGTCGCTTACACGCTCGCGATCTATCCTTCAAATCTATGAAATTTCGGGGACTAATTTGATGACTTTTCACAAATTCATAGTTGTGCAACAGTCACCATTGTTGTGTGCAGCTCTTAATCAATAATTTCTATTTGTCGCTGTGTACAGATGTCAATGAAGTCTCGGTTGTTGTACGTGACCAAATAGCCAACATTCACGTTTATGTCCATAAGTATTTCTCTCAGAACTCCGTCAGTTAAGCTGTGTGTAAATCCTGTCTGTCTGTTTAGGAAGAGCAATTGATCGAAAGCATTATCTCGGTAACGTGAATCGTCAAAAAGTTTGATGTTTGATTTGGAAATAAGCTGTTCAAATAACAGAAGTTGTTTTCTGCGTCTTGTTAAATGAGTTGACACAGTCTCATACAGGCATGGCCAAGGTAGTAATATTTGATGATCTTCAATTAACTCAGCGACTGTCAAAGATTTCTCGTGGTGTTGATCGGTTGAGTCAATCAGGCCTAACCAAAAACATGAATCAGTGAGTATTATCTTATTAGGCATTCTCCGGTCTAGAAATTATCTTGAGAGTTAGTCTGTTTAGTTGAGAAACCCTCCCATGGTGATCTTTTGCGTCCTCCGAAAATAAATGACCCTTTCATCATACCTTTCGAATCTCGAAGAATCACATATATTCTGTCGTTTTGCTCGAGTTTGACGTTATTTGTTATCTCCCTCTTCAATTCCTCACATATTGAATCAAAGTCATTCTTTTTAAAATTCATTACAAATACTGCAACGTTGTTACCACATTCCTTTGCTTCAAGATTGTCTAACCAGGTATATAGTCCATTATAGTCACCTTTTAATCCGAGATCGTACGTAAGAACAATAGCTTTTTTCATTCAATTATTTGTTAGCAAAAATAGCAATCTTTTAGTTAACCGAATTGTCTCTTAGAGTTGCACACAACGGCAATATTTGCGATCGGGCGGGAATTTGGAACTGCGTCCTGTCCCCAGCACCGAACGGAATAAAGATAACAAAACTTTGAAATACATGTCAACCCCGCCTGACGCAAATATATTGTGCTTGTTGCACAACTAACTTTTCAGCCTAAATGCCATTCTCTACCATTCAAATCAGTGAAATCTCTCGGACTAATTTGATGGCTTTTCACAAATTCATGGTTGTGCAACAGCCACTATTGTTATGCGTTCGGCTTTTTCTCATATTTTGCCAATTAGCTTAAATGTCCTCAGGTCGTAAATGTGAATTTCATTTTTGTCCGTTTTGTCGTACTTATTATTGTTGTTAGTGTCGTAATGCCCAGTAATTACAATTGTACCAGTCTGTTTGTTAACAATCCAAGTCCGTGAGAAAAACTTATTGTCGGTCAATTGAGCTTTCTCATGTCCGTCAGTTGAAAGGATTATGATTTGTTTTGGGTCTTGCCAATCAATTCCACTTTTGCCATCAAGGTCTACTGTCTGTGCAGAAACAATGATTTCATTAATGCCCAAACTATCAATTTTGACTTGTTCAATTTTTTCAAGTAACCGTCATTTGGGAAGTCAACTTGCTGGGATTTTCCAGTCTTGGTATTAATGAATAACAGATACCTGGCTTTGGTGTCCAACATTTTACCCCAATTTTCAATTGAAGCAATTACATATTCTGTCCCCACAACTTCGGTCATTTTATTGAAGTGGACATAATTGTATTTATCTTGTCCATATCCGGTCAAGGTAAAAATTGTGAGTGTGATAACTAAGAATTGTTTCATGTTGGTCGTATTACTTGTTGTTGGTTGTGTCGTCAAAAGCTGACGCATAACGTTTGTGTTTTCGCAATGGTGCGGTTTCGAAGCCGCGTCCTGTCCCACGAAACTAAACGTGGAGCGAAGATAAAAACTTTAGCTACACGTCACCGCACCATTGAGCACATTTCGTTGTGGGCTGGCCACATCTAGTCCAATGTTTTGATCATTTATTCAGAGTGTCCTTTTTTAGTGTTTATGTTACCCTTGTCGGTCATTGATAGAATTTATGATTTGATTTACGTCTAAGTAGTCTTTGAATACAATCTTAGCTCCAATGTTTTTTAGTCTATCGTCACCTAAGATGTCAATTCCAATAAAATTTATTCCTAGATTTTGACATGCCTTAAAATCCCATATGCCATCTCCAAAGTATATAATGTCGTGTTCGTGAATATTTTCACTTGGAACTAATTGATCAATTACATTTTTGGTTATTTCTTCTCTAGATTTAAATTGGTCGCTGTTGGAGAACGCAATGTTGCTTATATCAAGTCCAATAGCATTTAGCTTTAGTAAAGCTGATTTTTCCCAGGAACCAGTTGCTATCCCCAATTTCCAATCGGTCTGTGTTTTAATGAAATTGAAAAAATGATTCGACCCCTTAACTTCATCAAATTGTTTACGGTCTTTGACTAATTCACTTTGTAGCTCGAGTATGAAGTTATTAATCATCAATTTGTATTCGTCTGCTGTCGGCTCTCTATTTAAATGAATATTTACAAGTTCTTCCGTAATTCCCCAATCGGTTACATGGTTTAGATCTGCCCAGTCTTGATTAAATATGTTAACGTCAAATGTTTGAAGAAATGCGGTCATAAAACATTTATCCTCTACCTTTTTAGTATTTGTCAAAGTGCCATCAATATCAAATATTACTACTCTCACACTTTTTGCTTAGGATTTAAAAATGTTGCTGATTACAAAGGTTCTAGTTTACAATGGCTTTTCTACCACAAGGTCAACTGGTTGTAGACAGTCTGATGGCTTGCCCACAACATTTGTGTTTGCGCAGTGGTGCGGTTTTCGAAGCCGCGTCCTGTCCCCAACACCAAACGTGGAACGAAGATAACACTTATAGCTTACACGTCACCGCGCTATTGCAGAAGCATTTTGTTAGCAACAGTGCCTATTTTCGTCCACCGTGTTTTTAGTCTTTCTTTGGCGTTAGTGCGTCACGAGGTAGATTCGCCAACAGATTGCTGTATTCCGCTCTGCGTTAAAAAAATAAATTGGCATTATCTTATTGCACTTTTATTGCGGAGCCAGACACCAGGCGTATTGTTAGTTAGCTTGGAGTTTTTTATCACAAAAACACCGTTGACGAGCATCTGCTCGATACCTTCAGAGAATTGTTTTGAATCAGTGTAAGTCGCTTTATCTCGAATCCCATCAATGTCAAAAACAATCAAGTCCGCATAAGCGCCTTCCTGAATCCGTCCTCGATTGTATTGCTTGATTTGGTTAGCCGGCATGGAAGTCATTTTTCTGATCGCTTCTTCCAGCTTAAGTACTTTCAGTTCACGAACATAGCGCGCAATCACCCTTGGAAAGGATCCAAAAGAGCGAGGGTGAGGAAAGATACTTTTCTCAGGATTCACTAAGTCACCGTCTGTTTCAATCATACAATAAGGATATTTCAATATGTTGATTACATCCTGCTCATCCATCTCATGATAAATTGCCAGGAAACCACCCTTGAGTTCCAGATCAATGATGGCTTGTATTCCACCAGTTAGATTATTTTTATACCCTTTGGCTTTCACATAGTCTTCCAATGTTTTTCCATTAAACAAGGTGTCGGATGGAATACTATTGAATTGAATGCGCCATAAGTCTTCACCGGTTTCATCTTTCATGATGATGTCTTTCATCTCCGCTTCGATTCGCTTATTAAGGTTCATGTCGTTCAACCGCTTAGCTAATTCGGCAGTACCTCCATCCAGCGCCCAGGATGGAAACAAGATGTAAGAATAAGTATTGGCTGCCGTGTAAGGATATACATCTACGGTGATATCAATGCCTGCCCTTCTGGCAGAATCAACAATTTCCAATCCCTTACTGGCTAATCCAAACTGGGCAACTCCTGCTGCTTTGAAGTGATTGATTTGCGCGGGCATGTTTGCTTCTTTGGCAATGCGAATGGTTTCGCGAATGGAAGAAAGTAATCCACTTCCCTCATTGCGCATGTGTGTGATATAAATGCCATCATATTTTGCAGACACTTTCGATAGTTCAATAATCTCTTCTGTAGATGAATAAAGACCGGGTACGTAAATTTGACCTACTGAAAAACCTAAAGCACCTTGCCTCATCGATTGTTCAACATAATACTTCATCCTATCGAGTTCGTCCCTGGTGGCAGGTCGATTTTCCAAACCTATCACTTTCTTTCTGGTCCAGTTTAAACCGGAAAAGAAAGCAACATTTGGAGCTACTCTTAAGGAAGCGGCATAGGTATCAATCGGGTAGGGTTGATCGCCACTGTGAAGACTGGCGCAGATTGTTGTTATGCCTTGTCGTAGAAAATTTTCCGGCTGCGGAAACTCATGAATCGTTGTTTGAATGTGTGCATGGCTGTCAATAAAACCCGGTGAAATAATTTTCCCATGGATATCGATGACCGTGTCAGATTTCGATGGATTGATCTTCTTATTAGTAATAAGTACAATTTTATCACCTTTGACGGCAACATCACCGATAAAACGGGGGTTTCCTAAACCATCCACAATGGTTCCGTTCGTGAACACAATATCATACTCAGGTTTGGAGATATTGCAACCTATAATGGCAAGTAGAAATAAAACGTAGAGATGCTTCATAAGATTACTTTTTTAAATGCCACCACATCTCAGGTAATCTTTTTTCTTCTGGCCAAACTTCATCGAGATTATCGCCATCGTATAGTTTACCGTTTTTCATCACATACTTAATGGTGGTGGTATTCCGTATGTTTTCTAATGGATCTTTATCCAATATCACCAGGTCAGCCAATTTACTCACTTCAAGACTTCCTAACTCTTTCTCAAGCCCAAGCGTTTCTGCACCAAAACGTGTCGCCACTTTCAGGATATCGTGTGGGAGCATTCCGCCATCGTTCATTAATTTCATCTCCCAATGATTTGAGAGTCCTTGCATTTCACCATGGCCGCCCAATGCTACACGACCACCTGCTTTTAACATCGCATTCGTTCCACTGGCTGCCTCTTTATAGTTCATGTCTTCATCGGCAAACCATAGTATTCGTTTTGCCGAACTGAGAAACAAATCTTCAGAAAAAAAATATTGAATCTTAGGATTATCATATGGGCGCTCTTCAGCCAAGACCCGATAAATGGGAAGAGCCGCACCAAATGCAACAAGCAGAGTAGGTGTATAAGTCGTACCTGCTTTGGAAAAAAGTTGAATGAGGTCCTGATACATTGGTTGGGTAGAAAGTGTATGTTCATTACCAGCACTGCCATCAAGAAAATGTGTGATTACCTCTTTTGCATCTCCACCCGCTTCGGTGGTAGGCATCATATTCAGCTCCCGACAAGCCTGTACCAGCCATTGCCTTTGTTGTCGCGTGCCCGGCAGATAAATTTTAAGGTATGATGTTTTATAATTATCGTGATAAATGTGGACAATTTTACGTGCCTCTTCCAACGACTGGATGTTGTGACTTTCGCCTATCGCTGGGCCTGTAGAAAAAATCCGAGGACTGGGTACCTCACCGGTGCTTGCCCAATCGGCATAGCCAAATAGGTCTGGATTACTTTGTGGATCGCGAAGAGTGGTAATACCAAAAGCAAGATTCGAGTAGGAGCTGGTAGATTCTGGTTCCCAGAGTTCAGGGCGAGTTGACCAATGAGCATGTACATCGATGAATCCGGGCACAACTACCTTGCCTGTAATATCAAGTATTTTAACACCAACTGGTATTTTTACTTCTCCTTGATTGCCAATGGCAGTGATTCTATTGTTCGTAATCACAATATCTGCTTTGTCAATTATTTCATCACCTTTCATGGTAATGGCCTTTGCACCTCGTAACACCAGGGTGCCCATCGTACGCTCGCGTGGTAATTCAATTTTAACCGAAGTCTTTTTAATAATGCCATTCGTTTTTTGAGAGGTGGCAAAAATCGTATTACCAACGATCCAACCGAAATGTTTTCCTGAGGCAGACCAGGTAAATGTTCTGGGTAACCATTCCGATACCAATTCGAAAGAAGATTTGACGGCAAAGTCGAGTTTATAATTCTCCTCAGTGGGTGCGGGTACTTTATACAATTTGTCATATTGTAATGCCAAAATATGAGCACCGTCCCCACTTATTTTATAAGTACGCGGACCACCTATGAAAGGATTAGTACTTGCAGAAGGAATCTGAAAATGATTTTTCTTATCCGAACCATCTGGCTTGACTGAAATCAAGCCCTCCATGGCAGAAAGATAAACCCTGTCCATCTTATTGGTAAAATGTGGGTAGCGAGCATTGTTAGCGCGGGCAATGACGGTGTAGCTACCGCCTTGTGCTGCTATCTTAACGATTTCCGTATCCGGTGGGCGCATCATATCTTGTTGTGCTGGGATTTCAGGCAGGGAACGCATCGATCCTAAAGGTGCGTGTAATGCCAGAATCATAGTTCCATCAGGTGACCATGATGGATCCATCCATAATGCGGGTAATTCTGTAATACGAACCGGGGCAGAATCGCCCTTCGAACTTACTTTCCAAAGATGTCCACCTTGACTACTCCAGCTTGCAAACACAATCCATTTTCCGTCAGGTGACCAGGCTGGCATAAACTCTCGAGGTGAGAGAGAATTCGTAAGGCGTTCGGTTTTTCCGGTAGCAAGATCAATGAGATAAATTCTGCCGAATGTTGAAACGGCAGCACGACCATCATCGGAAATCGATAACTGCTCAAGTATACGTGCCTCAACCGCACCCTCCGCAATCTGTTTTTGAACGTGTATGCGCTCTGGCATCTGCATCGAGACTTTTGCTGAGAACGGGATGATCGTATCTTCTTTCGTAGCGAGATTTAATTTGTGAATCTTACCGCCAAAGGCTGCAATGATGAATTTGCTGTCGGGCGTATAATCATAATTTGGCAACAAATCCCGTGAAGCCCGTGCCTCTAATTCACTGCGCTGCGTCTTCTCGATTAACCAATACTCATTTCCCGTAGAAAGCTCACGACATTTCAATCCAGCTAAGCCTCTGTTTTCTGCTCCGTAGACTAACCATTTTGAATCGGGTGAAATCATCGGCTTCATCGGGTTGGTTCCTCCCAATGAAATACGATCTCCTGTATTGGAAATAAGGTCATGCTTCATGATGAAACTTACGGCACCCAGGCGCATACCATAAGCGCGCGGTCGTAATGAGGTGTAGTACAACGTTTGACCATCAGGGAGAGCATGAACTCCATAGGGGCCTGGTGCTGGAGAAGAAATAAGCATAGCTGCAGGCCCATTTGCGTTTGCCACTACGCGAGAACCTTCACCGGTAGCAATATCAAAGCTCCATAACTCTGCCTCACCCTTATTGGTACCACTCATTCCACGGCCATCCACAACCGTTACAAAGATCGTCTTGTTATCCGCTGACCATTCTGGTGAAAGCATGAACCGGTTGTTGAGCTTAGAAATATTTTGACCGTTCGAACCGTCTGGATTTGCTATCCAAATATTGTCGGCACCGCTTTCATCGCTGATATAGGTGATGCGTTTACCATCGGAAGAATATCGTGGTTGCGATTGAAAAGCCAAACCGGTTGCAATAGGTTTGGCAACACCGCCTTGTAGTGGAAGGATGTATAGGTCACCCACCAACTCAAACACAATGGATTGCCCATCCGGTGAAACATCCAACGAAATCCATGTGCCTTCGTCCACAGTATATTCAATTTGCCGTATGGCTTGAAGGCCTGGTACAGATTGACTACTTACCATACCAGAACTTACAAAAAGCATCGTGAGAATGAGTACGAGTTTTTTCATTTCGTTTTGTTAAAAATCAAATTCCTGATTCTTCTGTCCTGCAAAAGGAATCCGTTCACTTTTCCATCAGTATTCCGTGTAAACACAAAACCCAGTGCTTGTCGACCGAATACATCCTGGCTCACAACTGACAGAGGAGTTGGTGTGCCATCACCTTTCAACGACCATGAAATAGAATTTCCAACTACTGAGATCAAGTAGGTGGCACCAACTTCTTCGCTGAAATATTCACCACTATATTCACTTAGGTTTTTGATTGATGTTTCATCAAAAGGCTTCACGGAAGTAGCTTGGTAGGTTTCAATTCGTTCGTGAATGGTGATAAGTCCAGGTTGTGTTTCAAAGTTAAACTGTATGGCAGGGATGTCTTTTCTAGCGAAAGAGGTTTCGCTTTGAGCGGCAAGTTTATAAGATTCATTGTTCCATAACTGTGTGGCCAGAAGACTGTCGTGATCAAATGCAATCGTGTATCGTTTATGAGGCTGGCCAATCACTTCGTATACTCCACAAAACTTGCCTAACTTTTTTGCACTGAGCTTCACCGATTTGCTTTCTTTTTTCTGAGATGGCGTTGAAACTACTGAAGGAGCAAGTAGGTCCAATAATTTAGGCGTCTTTAAATGTAGCATGGTCCCTGGATTATTTGCCAACATAATTAGTGAGGTATGCAAATCAGGGAAGCGGAAAAAGCCAGCAATAAACCCGCCCCACTTACCACCATGTTGTTCCAATCGATGGCCATTATGTTTTTCAATAAACAAGCCTCCGGCATAGTTGATTGTATCTCCGTTCGCAAGTATGGCTCTTTCACGCAGTCTGGAGAGCAATGGCTGACCACCTACTTTAGGATTGTAAAAATTATTATCCCATAAAATCAGATCTTCTACAGTAGTATAAACTTGTCCGTCTCCACCGATAGCATGATTGTAATAATGTTGTTTTTCAAACTGACCACTGGAGTTCTTTGAATAGCCAGTGGCGCTATTCTTCACCACCCGATTTGGGTTTTCCAGAATAAACGTACTTTTCATTCCAAGCGGATCAAAAATTACTTCTTGTGCAAATTGGCCTATCGATCTTCCGCTCACTCTTCGCACAACAATGGCCAGCAGCAAATAGCCTCCGTTATTATACATAAACTTCTCGCCCGGTTTAAAATTTGGTTCCTTTTGTCGTGTCATCATTTCCAGCCCCATCGCTTCGGTAAAGCTATTTCCAATTGGAATACCGGCATAGTCCATGATCTCTGCATAGTCTCTTAGGCCACTGGTATGATTAATCAGATTTCGCAGTGTGATTTTGTCGTTATGGTAGACTGGTATTTCGGGTATAAACTTTTGAAGAGGGTCATCAATGGAAAGCTTGCCCTGCTGCTCTAGCAAGAAAATGCATGCAGCCGTAAATTGCTTGGAAACCGAGCCGATATCAAAAACTGTTTTGGAAGTGATGGGGATATCATAATCAAGATTGGCCAGCCCATAACCCTTGCTGAACAAGATATTTCCATCTTTGTAAATGGCCACCTCAACACCAGGCGTGTTCTTAAATTCAGAGAATAGTTCATCAACTTTTGATTCCATTTGTGAGAAAGCACATGTTGAAATGAAAAGAGGTAGAATAATTGCCGATAATACCTTAACGATCATCTTCGTATTTTTTTATTTTACGAAAGTAAAAATTAAAATTATTGGTTCTCATAATTTTGGGATAAAGTACTTAAAAAAACTTACCCTACTCACCACCTTGGTGCAACCTGTCAGCGGTGAGAAAGTCGATTTTACATTTTTTTGTATTTGTTGACCGAAATGTTTCAGCTTACTCGTCACTGTCGGGTTGGAAAACCCAATTGTTGCCAACGTTTGTGTTTCTTTAGTGGTGCGCTTCCGAAGTCGCGTCCTGTCCCAGACACAAAACGTTGAACGAAAATATAAACTTTGGGCAACACGCACCGCAACATTGCGACATTTTGTTGGCAGTAGTTGGGCACTTCTCCTTACTTCACTCGTAGCACAATTTTTTTGCCTCTCTTTAATTGATAGCATTTTGTTTCTCCAGTTGTTGGTGACCCAACATCTTTTCTGCCTTGTTTACCTACGCTACCTTGAACACATTTATCAATCGGGTGACCCGATATACCACGCAAGATTATTTTACAACCAATTTGACGTTACTGACGTTCAGGTTATCGAAAATGGAAATAATGTAAACCCCTGATGCAAGTTTAACTGACAGGAAAAATTCGAAGGTGGTCGACTCATAAACTGTTTCACTAAGAATAGTTTTTCCATCTAAACCTTGAATTTTAATTAGGATATTTCTGTAGCCAGAGTTAGGAAGCTTGACATAAAAACTTTTTCCTTCATTGGGATTAGGGTAAATTGAATTTGTGGGCAAGGAAGATTCCACGACTACGGAAATAACCCTTGAGTAATCAAATTTCCCATCATAATCTGTCTGTTTTAACCTGTAATAGTTTATGCCTTGAAATGGTGAAATATCTGTTACCGAATACTTCAATTGTTGCGTGCTAGTTCCGGCACCAGGAGTAACCGCTATTGAATAAAAGTCAAATCCACTGTTACTTTTTTCAATAGTAAAGAAATCATTGTTTATTTCGGTGGCAGTGATCCACGAAATTTCAACTCCTTCTTTCCCTAGCTTGGCCTTAAACTCTAATAGTTCAATAGGCAGCGGTGGACAAACGGAAGTGATTTTTGAGTTATATGCAAAACCATCACTGACTCCCCCAAAATAAATATTTGTGTTTACCAGTGGTGGACAAACCGAAGTGATTTTTGAATTATATGCAAAGCCATCGCTAACTCCCCCAAAAAAAATACTTGTGTTTACCAGCGGTGGACAAACGGAAGTGATTTTTGAGTTATATGCAAAACCATCACTGTCTCCCCCAAAATAAATATTTGTGTTTACCAGTGGTGGACAAACCGAAGTGATTTTTGAATTATATGCAAAGCCATCACTGTTTCCCCCAAAATAAATATTTGTGTTTACCAGTGGTGGACAAACCGAAGTGATTTTTGAGTTAACAGCTAAGCCATCTCCGTTTCCTCCATAGTAGATATTTGAGTTTGTAGCCACAGCGCATGATGATGATACAAAGGATTGATACGCGGAAGCGTCTCCGCTACCGCCAATATATTGTGCTTTGGCTACTACGTTTATTGCGCAAAAAGCGCAAATAGTAAAGATATGAAGATACAATTTTTTCATCAAAAAATCAAGCCACGAATAAGTAGAATCACCTTCCACCTCGCCCTCCAACCGAGAGGTTTCTACCTTGATTAAAATTAATTGTCGTATTAGCACGATCACTTACGGCAGGAGTATTTATGGAATTTGTGAACCAATCGCCACCTCTTGTAATGCCGCCACCTTGCCCACCTCCGGTGGGTGGCCAGCCAGCTGTATTAGCTGTCCCTGACGATGAAAGAGAACCATCACCGGGTAGATTGGTGAAATTTGAGTAATTAAAATTATTCCCACCTACGCATTGTTCCATTGCATTACCGGACATGTCCAAACAACCATAGAATGAAGCACCTGCCTGAGTCCTATTAGTGAGAGCCGTTGCAGCGAACCCACAGCGTAGTGGCCCTTGGGCGGTGTTATTAATGCCATACGCACAAAGCCCTGAACCGGATGTGGACGATACCTCATTTGCGGCTCCCGAATTTGTTATCGCACCGGACTGAGCCTGTAGGATAGAGGATGTACCCCATGCAAATTCGCCTGGCAGGGCTGTATTTGTTCCTCTGCAAACCTTTTCAAATTCAAATTCTGTGATTGGTCGAAGTGCAGACCAATCTAAATAGGCTGTCAAATCGCTCCACTGAAGCCAGTTGCACGCAATATTTTGCCCATCTGCCGCTTCGTTGAATGTTCCATTGTTGTTTAAATCATTTCCGTACACGGCAGGAATATTATTTAATGTACCTGAAGTTTGAATCCGAATGCCATTTCTGCTATTGGTAGCTGCGGCTATGGCCAACGTACCGGCTGCAGAATTAGGGCTGTTGGCAGTAACCGAAACCTGTTGGTCGTAGGTTAATGTATTTAAAAAAGCTACATATTGCTCTTGACTTATTTCGTATTTCATACAGTAGAAACTATTCCAGCCTAAAGGATATGTAGAAGGTAAGGCAGAAGTACTTCCCAAAGAGTTCCATTGGTAATTGCTAGCTGCCCCTATCCCGGCTGTTTGAATAGCGTTTGTGATAAGTTTGGGAGGAAATGGATTTACATCTGAGAATCCATAAAGGTTTGTTCCTCTCGTTCCATCTCCGATATAAAAATCTCCTGAGGGGATGTTTACCATTTCAATGCCAAATACCCTATAATTATATCCTGCATCTATAAGTGTATTGAACTTTAGGGTTACCGTAGCACTTGATATATTACCAACTCCATTTGCATTTTGGCGAAGATAAATACCTTTACCATCGGCTACAGCCAACACTTCTAGCTGGGCACCTGTAACAGAATGGTTAGCGACAACCGTACTTAAATCAACATGATTCCACAAATTGGTGGCACAATCCTGGTATTTTACAAACACCCAAATGGCATCCCAATTTGATGGAGCTGCTGCCACACGCCAACTATTGTCCCACCGTATGGTAAACTGAATCGTTGATGTTGAGGGTAGCGATGGTACGCCTACCTGCACATTGTTTGCAAAGGCAGTGCTTGCTGCGAATAAAGATAAAGCCATAAATTTTATCATGATCTGCTCATTTATTAGTAAAACACAGTTTTTTAAAGCTTCAATATAATTAATTTTACAATAGCATCCAATGGTAAATGGCTGAGAATTTTGGCAGGTTGTAAATGAACCAATTATTCTTGTTGATCCCGACCAGACTGAGTATTCTTTAAAACATGTGATTATTGTTTTTGCGCTTCCGCAACCGAAGGATAAAAAGGAGCAAAACACCAATTTTGGACCAACTCTAATTTAAATGATATATGTTGTATCGGGTAAACCAAAGATAGGATCAGAACCAACCGATGATCCAAGGCCAGAATGATATATGTCTACTAAAATATCGTAAAAATATCTTGTACAGATGATTTATTTGGACTTGAATGGGATTGATTTAAAACTTTAGGATGCAAAACACGCTATAGATTTTTGCAAATACGCTATCTTGTCAGTGGTGCGGTGGGGATTGATTCTTGCTATTGTTGTTTCACTTGTCTAGGTGGCAATCTTTGCCGGTAGAGTGTCACCTGTTAGATGACCAAATTGTCCGCTTATTTTATGACGCCCGCCCATTCAGCTACTTCGTGACTTGTGAAGTGTGCTCCAATTCTCTAACAGGTTTTAGATATTCCTTCTCTTTTTGCGTCAATTTTTCTTCTAGAATCTTTATTGTTTCAGCCTGTTTTTGACATAGTTCTCGTATCTGTTTCTCTTTAGAAATATCTCTTGCCAGTTTAATCACTTTCATGGCTTTGCCTTGTGCATTGACGATTGTGCTGTAACTTGCCGAAAGCCAAACAGAAAATCCATCCTTTGCTTTTCTTTCAAATTCACCGGTTCTTGATTTGCCGTTTTTGAAAGATTCCCAGAACTCACGATACTCGGCTGATTCTACATAATCCCTTTCCACAAATATTCTATGATGCTTGCCTTTAATTTCATTGAACGAATATTTCATGGTTCTGCAGAAGATATCGTTGGCCTTGATAATATTTCCATCCAAGTCAAATTGTATAAATGCCTGTGAATTACTGATTGTATTCAAGGTGCCTAGCATTTCCGATTCTTTGCGCTGCATTTCTTCCTGAGTAGCAGTCAACTCCTCTATGTTTTTGACGCATTTCCTCTTCTTGTGCTTTCATTTCCTCTGCTTGCTGCTGAGATTGCTCCGGCAAGTGTTTGGTTCTTGTGTTTATGCGCACGGTGCTAATCGCTGCGGCAAGATTTTCAGAAAGTTTAACTACGAAATCACGCTCATACTCCTCCAATGATTTGAACGATTCCAGTTCCAGCACGCCAAAGATGCTTTCATTTACTTTGAGTGGAACAATGAAAATGTTACGAGGATTTGCCAGGCTTAGTCCACTTGTGATGCTTACGTAATTCTCGGGCACCTGCATAATGTAAACCGGTTCACCTTCTTGCCAGCATTGCCCGATAAGCCCGTCTCCGCGTTCTATTTTTTGTTCTACAAACTTCTTTTTATCCCATGCGTAGCAGGCTATCATCTGCAAGCACTCGTGGTTCTTATTGTCATCATTTACCACATAAAGTCGCCCTTGATTTGAGTTGGTGTACTTTACAAATAAACGATAGCACCTGTTCGCCAAATTTCTCTAGGTTCTGATCTTGATTTCGCAGTATGTCGCCCAACCTGGCTAAGCCCGTAATTGACCAATTTCTTTTCCTTTCTTCCTCCGCATTTTGTTTCAAATTTTGCCTCATGGTAAGCAACGCCTTACCCATGCTGTCTTGCTCGCTCAATAGATCAAACGGCTCTTCATACTTACCGTTTCCGATCTGAGACGCAAAAATGGACTTGGCATTTATGCCCTTTATCAGACAAGCCATAGCACTTTGTATTTGTCCCACTTCGTCATCTCTATCTTCCGCTTTGGTCTCAATGATTTTGGCCTGCGACAGGTCAACCAACGAATCCTTTATAGCAACAATAGGAGTAACGATTCTCTTCTTTACGTTAACGTATGCGGCAATTATAGTGACCACGAACGCCACAATCATTCCAACGAATAAGGTGGTAAGCAGCACGTAAGACGTTTCTTTCTCCAACTGCGCAAGAGCGATTTTTTGCTCTTGTACGTCAATGATTCTAGCTAGTGAGGCCATAAGCCGTGCTGTTGCCGGAGTGATCGATTTATTCAAAAGATCAATTGCCTTTTCAACCACCTCATCATTGCTATACAAACTGTCAACACTTAACAGAGTGATAACGGTTCTTTCATCGGCAGAAATTTTGCCTAGCATGCTCAATGCAAAACGAACAGAATCAGTTGCTTCTCCATTAGAATTGTTGGTGAGATCGGATATTTTTTTGTTGATGGCGGCATATGATTCGGTAATTATCTCAGTAAGTTTTCTCTTATCGTCTGGGTTAGGTTGAAAAATCCAACTATTGGTTAGCTTATTCATTTCTCCAGCTAACGAACTCATCTCTTTTAGACTTATACAAATGGGAAGATTAACATTCGTAATGCGTTCGTCTAGCTCCTGATTGGAGCGAAGCGAAAAAATGCAAAACAACGAAGCTACTGTGGCTACCAAAATAATTACCGCATAGCCAGCTAATACCTGATTTGCCAAATTGAATTTAAGTTTCATAATTTTTTTAAAAGGAATTTTTTTCAGACTAAAACTCCAGCACCACCTTTACCCTTGCCCTGACATCGGCAGTGAGCGATTTTAAATTCGCATAGCCAAAGCCGCCTGCCTCTTGGTCTACAAAGTCAATGATCTCTGCATCAGAGCTGAACTTATCTGGAAGTCCTTCTGCATTTTGAAACTGACGTTCCGCAAAATAGGCGCTTCCTTCTTCGTCTTCCATCTTTAAAATAATGCTATAGAATGTTTCTCTTTCAGTGCATTTTGCCTTGCGATCAGCTGGACGTATGCCCTAATTGATACCGGGCCATCGCGATTTGAGCTTCTGCAGATAATAGAGCTTTGCTTCTCCCGCAGACAATGTGGTCAACGTATTTTCTTTATTAATGATGATGGCAAAATCGCTGGCAGAAGGTGTATTAAAAGAACTCAGCAATAGCACACTTGGCAGAATACAAAAAAGGACAAGTAATTTTTTCATTGTTTCTTAGTTGAAGGCAACACTTATAATATTAAAAGCGGGCTGCTACTTGTGCCGACAGCTCATCTTCATGGTAGACGATTTCATTACCTCTGTACTTGTACTCCAACTTAATGACGGCTGCTGGCGTTAAAGAATAGCGAGAACCGATCACCAATCCTGTCAAATCATTGGGCGTAAAGTATTTTTCGCTATCAGCATATCTTAAACCCAGATTTTGGAGTAGAATAAAATAGTGACAAGGTGTCCTATATTTGAATATGGAACACCACTATACCGATAAGTTAGTAACAGCGTGGGGCGGGATGAAAGAGATGAAAATATTGATTGACCAAACTGGGATCAGCAAGAAGTTGGCCGAGCTTGGTTTGCCTGAGAGCAAGAGTAACAACCGGATAGATGCCGTGGGAATAATAGAGAGTTTTTGGGTGGGCATCTGGATTGGTTGCTTTCGTTTTAGTCACACAGCGGTGGTGCGGGTTGATGAAGTGTTGCGCCAGATATTTGGATGGAAGCGGGTTGCTTCGGGGACCACCTTCGGGCGTTTCTTTAAAAAGTTTACGCCCTCAATGAACCACCAAATTTTCATTGAACTGTACACGTGGTTTTTTGAGCAGATCCAATTCGACAATTACACGTTGGATATGGACAGCAGTGTGATCACCCGTTACGGGGAACAGGAGGGCAGCAAAAAAGGGTACAACCCCAAGAAGCCTGGCCGTGGCAGCCATCATCCCTTGTTTGCTTTTGTCAATGACATACGCATGGTGGCCAATTGCTGGAACCGCAGCGGCAATACAGGGAGCAACAGCAACTGCATCCATTTTTTAGAAGAGACCTTTGCCATCCTCAAAAACAAAACAGTAGGGTTGTTCAGGGCCGATAGTGGGTTTTGTACCGGTACAGTCTTGGATTTCATTGAGCAGAGAAATATCCCCTACGTCATTGCCTGTAAGCTGTATGCCAATTTACAAGCCAGCATTTATGGTATCACCCAATGGAATGCGATAGGCGAAGGCTTATGGGTATCGGAAATAAACTACCAGCAAGGCGGCTGGGGCAAAGCCCGTAGGATTGTGGTCATCAAACAAAGTGAAGAAATCAGGGCCAGGGCAACGGGTAAGAAGCTCAAGACATTATTCAGCAGCGTGGGCATAGCGGACGAAAAAGTGTACCGCAAAAGGTACCATGCCTTTGTCACTAACCAAGCCCTGCCGGCAACAGAAATATGGGAACAATATAAGCGCAGGGGTGATGCCGAAAACAGGATCAAGGAGTTGAAAGAAGATTTCGGTACAGAAGGCTTTTGCATGGATAGTTTTTGTGCTACTGAAACAGCTATGCGCTTTGTGATGGTAGCCTATAATTTGATGAGCCTATTCCGGCAAATAACCCATCAAAAACAGCCACAGCCCAAGCTTTCCACATTAAGGTTCAACTGCTTTGCAGTTGGAAGTTGGGTAGAGCAAGAAGCCCAAAAATGGGTACTGAAAATGTCCGTCCAAATCAAAAGAAGGCAATGGTATGATGGATTATTCTCAAATCTCCAAAATATAAACCTGCCACTAAGTCTGACTGGATAGTTCTACTGCAAAATCTGGGTTAAAGCAACTTGAACTTGATGGCTTGATAAGTCGAAAACAATACAATGAAATTCCACCAAGGGTCGAGTACTCGTTAACAGATTTCGGTAAATCTGTTTTACCTATCCTTGATCGTATTTGTGAGTGGGGCAAACAATTTGTCCCCGACAAACCATTCAAAGAGGAAATGGAGTATAATTGAAGAGCTCCTCCCTCATAGCTCGCAAAGTCAATCTATGTCGTTCTTGGATGTATTCTCCACGAAGAATGCGAATGGCCTACAACGTAAATATTTGCGATCGGGCGGGATTTTGAAACTACGTCCTGTCCCCAGCACCGAACGCAATAAAGATAACAAAACTTTGAACTACACGTCACCCCCGCCTGGCGCAAATATATTGTTATAGCCAGTGCTTACTCTATTTTTCATAATAGTAGGTTCTCGTCAACCCGTAACCTGTTTTCTTATTATTTTCTTGTCCCCATTTTTCAAAATCACTGTGTCCAGACGTTTTCCAGTCAATGTAGTTTCTTACTAGTTCTAAATCTTCTTCCAGTTCTTTCGTCCAACGTTCTCTTTGTTCAGCGGTCGTTAATAGCCTTATTTGCTCTTTTATTTTCTCTCCGAGTTGAATGTCGTCAAAAGGTTTCCCAATATAGCCTTCTGGTAAGTGATGAACAGAATAATAAATGTTATATGTCCACCAACTTAAAATTGTCTGTCTTGCTAAGTCGTCCGCTGGATTAATTTCTAATGCTTTAAATAGATGCTCCTCACTTCGATAATATTTTCCGTACCAACGAAATGGGTTCCCGTCAGTCTCTTCTTTCTCACACCATTTTAGTAAAGTTGGTTTAATCAATTTCTCACTCAACGGTTGAGGAAAAGGTCCATAATCAGCATCTTCAACTGTCTCAAAGAATGGGAACAGAAATTTTACAAATTCAATTTTCTTTTCAATCGTCCAGTCTACGGTTGATTTCAAAAAATTGTCAAGATGTTTAAAAGCTTCTTTTCGTAAACCTTTTTCTCTGTCCAAGCAATAGTTAACATAGTCTGTCCAGTCGGAATTTTTCAAAGCCGCATTTCCTACTGTCACGAGAGCTATATTCTGGTCTTTTGCTATCATTGTTCGTGTCGTCCTAGCATTGGCTATAACATTAGTATATGCGCAACGGCTCAGTTCTATATTTTTGATGTCTTTTATTGATACTGCAAAAAAGGGGCTTTCTACAATGCGTGTCAACGGGGAAAACCACGTATTTTTGAACATGGTTTTCCCCGTATTTTTCTGAAATGGGCTAAAAAGGATGGCACGGTGGGTATTTCGGATCAACTTTTTCAGGCGGGATTGGTAAGACCGACCAAGGGCTGTTTTTAATTCGTATCCAAATTCTGACGTTTTGGTTCTTGCCGTTACTATTTACCTCACTTAAGTTCTGAAAGTATCAACTTTTTCTGCTTAAGTGTATTCCTCATTGCCTTTTCTCTAACTTTTGGATCATTGCTGTTTATCAGATCAAAATATTCAACAGGAACAACCTGCCACGATAAACCATATTTGTCTTTACACCAACCGCAAGAGCCTTCTTGTCCACCATTTGCGGTCAACGCGTTCCAATAATAATCTACTTCTGCCTGGTCTTTGCAATTAATAACAAACGAAACAGATTCATTGAACTTAAAGTATGGCCCGGCAGCCAAAATGCTAAATTCCATATCGCCAATTTGCATAATCGCTGTTTCAAAGCTGTCTTGACCTCCTTGCTCTTTTGCTTCTGGTGGATTCTCGTATCGGTGATACTCTTTCATTTTGCCATCTTTGAAAATTGACAGATAGTAATCTACTACTGCTTTTGCATCACTGTCAACCCATAGACAAGGTGTTATTTTTTGTGTAATCATATCAGTCTTATTTTTTAACGTTTGATTGGAAGCTGTATCCATTTTATTGCCTTGACGAGAATCCTGTTGAGAATTGCCACAACCTATTGAGTTAACTATTACTAATGTCGTCAAAAATTTATAGACATACGTTTTTGCAAGTGTATTCATTTTTATTTTAGGTTACTTAACAATTCTTCTAACTGATTTAATCCCATACTGAAGCCTTCTCTGAAACCCATTTCAATAGTTTGTTCCAGGTCCTCTGGTTTATCAAAAGTGGACATAATCGTTACAAGCACACGATTGTTTGCTTCTGTGAACTTAGTTTCCCAAAAATTTTGCGCATAGACCGGATTGATTGTTCCGTTTTCATCGCAAAATCCGTCTTTAACCGTAAAGGATTGTTTTTCAGCGATAGAGATATAACTCCACTTACTCCAGATTTCCTGGGCATTGAGTTTTATCCTTTCGCCATTCTCGTTGAGCATGGTATATAACCAATAACCGCCCTCGCGAAAATCCAAATATTTTGTTTCATTTCGCAAAGGTGCAGGAGCCCACCATTGGTCAAGCAATTCAGCTGTTGTCCACGCTTCCCAAACTAAATCAAGGTCTGCGTTAAACTCACGCTTGATGTGAATGGAACTGTTTTCCTTATCAACGATAAAGTCGAATAGTAATGCTGTTTTCATTTTCTTTTGTTTTTGGTAGTTAATAATACTTCATCGAGTTGATTGAAACGTGTTTCCCAAATCTTACGTAATGGGTTGAGCCATTTGTCAATCTCCTTTATTTTGTTGATTTCAATTTGGTAATAGATTTCACGCCCTTGTTGTTTTGTGGTTGCTAACTCGCACTCTGTCAAAATTTTTAAGTGTTTGGAAACCGCCTGTCGTGTTGTGTCAAAGTGTTCGGCAATGGCGTTTGGTGTCATTGCCTGTAATGCAATGAGTGTAATAATCGCCCTTCTGGTCGGGTCGGCTATAGCTTGAAAAATATCTCGTCTTGTTTGCATAATGCAACCATATGGTTGCAAATATGTGTTCAATTATTTAGTTGCGCAAATTATATTTAAGATATTTCGATCCTTTTAAGAGTTGAGTGCCAGCAGAGAGGTGGACAAAAAAGATAGCCGATACATTTAGTAAGCATCACATCAATTGGTGAAAGTTTTTTCACTTTATCTTTTCCTTACACATTCTAAGTATTTCAAGGTGCTCTTTCGATGTATACAAAGTAGCATCTATCCAACTTTTCAATTCCATATCCTCTCTTTT
This sequence comes from Chryseotalea sp. WA131a, assembly GCA_025370075.1. Lineage (NCBI taxonomy): Bacteria > Pseudomonadati > Bacteroidota > Cytophagia > Cytophagales > Chryseotaleaceae > Chryseotalea > Chryseotalea sp. WA131a. The sequence goes on from CP073016.1 coordinate 474,683, forward strand.
ATCCGGCCGTCTTTCAAATAGTCGAATAAATCTTTCGTGTCGATCAGCTAATGCCTGACACCATTTTTTATTGAATTGTTGCCCTTGTAATTCTGATAGTTCATTATTGTCAATCTCCGCGCTACGTGTTTCCACAATTGGGGTATTCGTTGTGAATATATTTCTACAACTTGTTTACGACTGGGTAAGTTGTTTCTAAGCATACTCACAATCCGAGGCAAATTGGCATTTACCGTTTGGCTTCAAAGTTGTCATCTAAGTGACCGTATCAGTCATCAAACATCATGAGGGTAATCATTTATCTACTTCAAAAGTAGAATCACTTTTACGAAAAGATTAACACTATGAACCACGTACACATTCATCTTTTAATAACCCATCTTCCGATTTTCGGATCGATCTTGGGTGGTCTTGTAATAGCGCACGGCATCGGTACCAAAAGCTATCAAACAGTAGTTGCCGCGTATTACGTAATAATTCTTTCCTGTGTAGGAGCAGTTATTGCCTATCTCACAGGCGAGGGAGCCGAAGAGGCTGTTGAGGATATTCAGGGAGTTGCAAAAAACATGATTGAGCAGCACGAGGATTTTGCTTTGTATGCTTTAGTCGCATTGATCGCTGCCGGGGTTGTTTCCTTACTAGGCCTTTACCTCACAATAAAGAAATCATCGCTGGCAAATACAGTTGCGTTGGTCACTCTTTTTGTTGCTATCATCAGTTTTGGGTTAGTGGCAAGAACAGGCTATTTAGGTGGACAAATCAGACATACTGAAATTGGTACAACATCACCTGCACCGGTAGGTAGTGAAAAAGATGACGATTGAGTTCTTTAACAAGAAAATAAAGCAAAATGAAAACAACATACTTACTTCCGGCCATTCTCATTATCGTACTTGGTGCATGCAACAGCAAGCCCAACAAGCAGGGCGAAATAGACGATCCGGAATTTAACCCAAACACGACAACACTAAACCCATCAACCATGAAAGGATTTGCAGCAAATATTGAAAAGGATGTTTTGGAGAACAGTAATTTCAGAAAAGTGCTTTATACGGGGCAACACATGCAACTTGTATTAATGACGCTGACGCCTGGTGAAGAAATTGGTGAAGAGACCCATTTGAAAAGCGATCAATTCTTTCGGTTTGAAAGTGGAACCGGAAAATGTATAGTTAATGGAAAAGAATATGGAATAGAAGCTGGCGATGTGGTACTTGTGCCATCTGGTGCTAAACATAATGTGATTAACACAGGAGCTATTGACTTGAAACTTTATACGATATATGCGTTGCCCAATCATAAAGATGGCATTGTAAGGGCAACTAAAGAAGACGCGTCAAAGCATGAAGCAAAATTTGATGGCAAGACAACAGAATAAATCTCTTGCATGGTGATGATTTCGATTTCAGAAACAATGTTATGCTCTCCGCAGAAATCAAGCATCTCTTGTGTTTCAGCAATGCCACCAATGAGGGAACCGGCTACAGATTTTCTTCCCAAAATCAGTGTTGGTGGGGTATTTAAGTGGACTTGAACCAATTCTAAACACGGTTCCAAAAGAAACTAAAGGTTGCCGTACCTTTTTTAGACATCAGTTGTCGCCAATGAGATTCTGATTTCTGTTTTAGCTTTTCTACCAATCTCAATAGTTACTTCATGTTCTTTTTTATCGTTGGTCAACTGAAAAAACTGGCCGGGCTGCATTTCAGCGTCCATAAAAATCTCCGTTGTTTCCCTATCTGAACCCTGATTCACCATAATGTTGTACACTGTTTCTTCAAATCGATATTTCACCGAAAATGATTTCCATGTAACCGGAATACAGGGTTCAACTTTCAACGTGTTGCCTTCCCGCGTCAAACCAAGAAACGATTCCAAAATAAGTTGATACATCCAACCCGCAGAGCCTGTGTACCACGTCCATCCACCACGGCCAACATGTGGAGCCACGCCATACACATCTGCAGCCACCACGTAGGGTTCAACTTTATAGGTGGCTATCTCATTTGCAGTGGCACCATGTTGTATAGGGTTAATTAATCTCAAGAGCTCTTCCGTTTTTTCCACGTCACCCAGTTTCGCAAAAGCCATCACCGCCCAAATAGCTGCGTGCGTGTATTGTCCACCGTTTTCGCGTACACCCGGCACGTAACCTTTGATGTAACCCGGGTCCATCTCAGACGTATCAAATGGTGGATCGAGCAATTGAATCAATCCCTTCTCTCTATTCACCAAAAATTTATCCACAGCTTGCATTGCTGAGCGAGATCGCTCAGGTTCTCCGCCTTCCGACAGTATTGACCAGCTTTGCGAAATAGCATCGATTTTACATTCTATGTTATCTTTTGATCCCAGTGGCGTGCCGTCATCAAAATAAGCGCGCAGGTACCACTCTCCATCCCACGCATGGAGGGCAATATTTTTCTTCAACAACTTTGCGTTCGTTTCACAAGTTTCTACAAAGACCACATCTCCCCGAAGGGTTGCTACCTTTTTAAACCGCATTAGGGTATCGTACAGAAAAAAAGCAAGCCACACGCTTTCACCCTTGCCATCAATACCAATTCTGTTCATGCCATCATTCCAATCGCCCGAGCCTTTTAGTGGCAGGCCGTGTTCGCCAAATCGTAGCGCATGTACAATAGCTTGTTTGCAGTGATCATACACTGTAGCTTGCTGATCAGAGGTGATGGGCAAATCATAATACGATTCTTCGTGCGGGTTTAATATTCTTCCTTGAATGAAAGAAGTAGTTTCGTCAAGTAGTTGTATATCTCCTGTTGTTGAGATATATCTACTCGTTACATACGGAAGCCACACAAAATCATCTGAACATAATGTACGCACACCTCTGCCGTGTGGTGGATGCCACCAATGCTGTACATCGCCTTCGAGGAATTGATGCGATGCACAACGTACTATTTGTTCACGTGTTAAATGAGGTTGTGTATGCATAAGCGCCAGCACATCTTGCAATTGGTCGCGAAAGCCGTACGCTCCGCCCGACTGGTACAAACCACTTCTTCCCCACAATCTGCATGCAAGCACTTGGTACAACAGCCATCCGTTTGCTAAAATATTGATGGACGCATCGGGTGTATCAACTTGTACGGCACTTAATGTATCGCTCCAAAATTGTTTTACCTGTTCCAATGACCGAGAAGCCGCAGCACTTCCTTGAAAACGTTTGATGGTAGCAACCGCCTCTGCTACATTTTGGCCAGCCCCTATCTTAAAAATAATTTTGCGTTCTTTTCCACTCTCCAATTCAAATGGAACTTGTATGGCTGCGCAACTATCCATGCCAGCACCAGATTTACCGGACAGCCGCGTGTGGCTCATTGCTTCCGGATTTTGAAGTGTGCCATTTCGCCCAATGAATTCTACACGATCGGTTGTATACGTGTAGGTTGGTTCGTCCACATCGAAGAAGGCAACATAGTTTTGAAATTCGGTGTTGTACGGATTTTTTGCAATGAGTGCCCCACTGGTAGAGTCCAACTCCGTTACCAGATGCATCACCGATTTAGATCGGAACTCGCCCATTACCCATTCCACATAACCGGTTGCTGTCAGTTTGCGCCAGCGCCCCGATTGATTAGCAATATTGATAACGACAAATTTTATGGGTGATTCCGTATCTACATAAACGCATACTTCTGATTTGATTCCATCTTCGATGTGTTCAAAACTACTATAACCAAATCCATGTTTAGTGATGTACGGAGATTGCCCAAGAGCAGGGCGGCCCATCGGTGACCAAAATTCTCCAGTCTCTTCATCGCGTAAGTAAAAAGCTTCTCCGCTTTGGTCGAGGATCGGATCGTTTTTCCAAGGTGTGATCCTAAACTCATGTGCATTTTCAAACCACGTGTAGGAAGAACCACGCTCCGATACGATGGTGCCAAAATGCGGATTCGCGATTACGTTTATCCAAGGCAGTGGCGTATGCTTTTTTTCATCGATGATGATGATGTATTCTTTACCATCCGCAGAAAATCCTCCCGTGCCATTAAAAAATTGAAGTCCTTGTGGCATTTCCAGCTTACGATGGGTATGTGAATAAGATGTAGAATGAATTAACTTGGGCATCGGAGCTTTGACAGATATTCGTTTGTTTACCTGATCCTCCAGTGTTCCCTTCATATCAGAAATGATAACACGAGCAACGGTCTGAAATAAAATTCGATCTTCGGCTGATACCTGATCGATAGGCCTTACAAAAATCCTCCCTCTTTTCTCTATCGCATGAATGCCAACGCTGGCAGCGATCAAACCTTGTATCTCTTCCTGTAACACATGGCGATAGACACTTGGGTCCTCGTTGAGTACAACCAGATCAACGGCCAAACCATTCATATTCCAGTAGGCTTGTGCTTTAATCAATTGTTTCACGATGGAAATATTTTCAGCATCGGTAATTTGCACAAGCACAATGGGTAAATCGCCCGATATAGAATAACTCCACAGGGCAGATTGACCGCGTTGGTTTTTCAACATCACACTGGGCTGTGTGCGCAAGGCATCATTTAGATAAAGTATAGAACTCGCAAGTTTTCCATAGAGTTGTGCATTGGCTTCGGTCGCCCCAATTTGGCGCAGCACCACTTGGCTATGCGTCCACGATAACTCAAATGCCCGATCGCGTAAGTGGCTGTCCTGATATTTATCCACTAAACTTTGATTGGCTGATTGAGTGTCCGCTACGCCCGTTACTAAATCAATAGTGGCCGATTCGCCCGGCTGTAAGATGATCTGATACTGAATAGAAAACATTGGATCTAAAACAGAACCTTGCGAACCCGAAAGTGGTGTCGTCTGATCCATCACTTGTGGATGACTTATTGAATATCCACGCCCTATAAATTTGCTTCTATCGGTTTCGTACGAAATGCGATCTACTTTTGCGCCTTTTACTTTCATCAAGTGAAACATCCACGGTGGGCGCTCTTCCTTTGACCGCGCACGCCTGGTGCAGATGATGGCGTTTTGATGTTCGTTGATTTCTGTTTGAACAAACAGATTGCTAAAGGCGGGATGTGCCTCGTCAGCGGATGCAGCTGTCAACACCACTTCCCCGTAACTGGTAATTTCCAGTTTTCGTTTTGAGCGCGAGTGGTTGGTAAGTTGTGTACGCCTTACCTCTACATCATCTTCGGGCGAAACTATTATAATAGTGTAAGTATCTATTCCATCATCGCGCCTGCGAAACTCTACGCGGCCTTGCGAAAATATGGCTTCGTAGTGATCGGCTTGTTTTAATGTAGGCTGATGAGCGGTTGACCAGAACATATCTTTATCGCGATCATTGATGTAACAGAATGTTCCAAAATTATCGCATGTGCTATCTTCGCGCCAGCGTGTGACAGCAATATCTTTCCACTTGCTATAGCCGCCACCTGCGTTGGAGATCATCACAAAATACTTTCCATTGGAAAGCAATTGCACCTCAGGCACAGGTGTGTTGGATGTAGTGATGATCCGGATATCTGTAGTAGTAGAAGAAGCGACTATCTTCTCATTATCTGACCCTAGATAATACCCGGTTGACTTAGGCACGCGCTCTTGCAATAACAAAAGTGCGGTTTGAAAATTAGTATCGCTCTCAAACCTTTTTTGCATGGGTTGATCCAATAAAAGATATGCAAGCGAAAGAAGGCTCATGCCTTGGTGATGCGCCATAAACGTTTGTATGACAGCGTGTGGCTGATTGCGCGATAAACGAGATGCAGTAAAATCAATCGCTTCAAAAAAGCCATATTTTCCTTCATATCCCTTGTCTTGTAAATTTTCTAAGTTGGTGCATGCCGCTTGCGGATCGACCATTAATGCCAGAACAGTAGCGTAAGGTGCTATCACTAAATCTTGACCAAGCCCACGCTTAAAGCCAAGCCTGGGAATACCAAATGCTTTGTATTGGTAGGTAAGATGTGCATCCACCAGATTGTAGCATGATTCTGAGATCCCCCAAGGTATGTCGTTCTGTTCGCCATACTCGATTTGCTTTTTTACAGTGCCAATGTTCATTTCATCCAGCAATGTATTTTGATACGTGGGCATCACCAATCCCGGCATCAGGTATTCAAACATGGAGCCGCTCCACGAAAGCAAAACTGGAGTTGTCCCTGCGGTGGTCAATCTTCTGCCCAATGCAAACCAACTTTCTTGTGGCACTTTTCCCTGTGCAATGGCCACGAACAAACCCAATCTTGCTTCCGATGCCAGCAGATCATAGTAGCCCACATCACGTTGTTGTTCCTCTACCTTATATCCAATTGTCAACAAGTGCTGCAATTTGTCATGCAGAAAATCGTACTCCATATCTGCCTGTTCATAGCATTGTGAAGCAAGTTGCTGAAAATTGGTTAAGCGCTCTCTGGCATACTTACTCGATTGATCAGTGGTTTGCTCAAAATGTTGAAGCCATTCATTTTCCGCTTCCGAATTTTCAAGTGCTTGAAGCCGGGTTAATTCAGGTTTTATTTCACGGTCCATTTTCGATAATTCCGCCAGTGTAGGTATTTCAAAAACCACTTTCCAGTTTTTAAATTTCTCTGGTATGGAAAACGCTTCCAGCCAAGGTGCAAGCACCAGTATTTCTTGAATGGTTGCCTCCAACTGGTTTTCAAAAGGAGCGAGCCACACCGTTTCTTTACCTGATGGCTCATGCGTATATAAAAGTGTGTGATAGCGTGTCAACAGATTTTCAAAATGATCTTTGAGTGCAGGCAGTTGAAATGCTTGGGTAGGGATACTATCGAGCAAGTCAATAAGTGCTTTAATCAATTCGGTTTCGGCTGCATCTGTTTGTTTGATGGCCAGCCGCAAGGTGTCTTGTAATCCGGTTAGAAATTTCACCTCAACTATTTTTTGATTAGGCAATGCCAACAATCCTTGACGCAGTGTGAGCAAGTGGCCAGCAAGGTTTCCACTATCTACTGTTGAAATGTAACGAGGATTTAGTACGCTTAAATTTTGGGTATCATACCAATTGTAAAAATGTCCTTTATAACGTTCCAGTTTCTCCATGGTGGCAAGTGCGAGGGAAGTCCGCTCAATAAATTGAGAGGTGGTAGAATAGCCAAAATCATTCGCAGAAAGATTTGCCAACAAGGCAAGACCCATATTCGTGGGCGAGGTGCGGTGGGTGATAACGGGGATTGGATACTCCTGAAGATTGTCGGGTGGAAGCCAGTTATCTTCTACCGTTACCATATTTTCAAAATACGACCAGGTCTTTCTGGCCAGTTCACGCAAATAGACCTTTTGCTCCTCACGCAACTTTGATTTTGATGAAGCAGTTGGTTTGCCTAGCAAGTGTACGATAACAGGCGATGCTATCCACAATAGAAGAAAGGGCGCTGCTATCAATAGTTCCATAGGCCATTGATAGTATAAATACGTACCGATGGCAAACGATACGGTTGGAGCAAACCACATCATGCGATAGGTGGCGAATAAATTCTCTCCTTCTTTTAGCGTAAACCCGGATGGGTTCCATTCCAATAATTTTTTACCTGTGAAGGTAATGCGCCACACGGTTCTAGCGATGGCATCTACACTCACATATGCTTCGTACGGCAAGCAGGTTACAGTAAAGGCAGCCTGAAGAATATTTTTTGAAGTGAGACTGGTTGTATTAGTAATGTGTTGCCGTATGGCAATTTCTTTTGGCTTCCACAATGCGTTCCATACGGATGAAATAAATGAAGGAATGAAAATGATGGCCATGACACTCAACGTCCAAAACCATGAATAAGAAAGTAGCGTCCACCCGGCAGTGAGTAAAAGTGTAAAAGCAATGGGTACAAAGCTGCGCCTGAGGTTATCGAATATTTTCCAACGCGATAAGGCAGAGATAGAATTTTTTGTAAGGCGATTATCTGCACCTCCCACATACGGCAAAAACCAACTTCCTATCTGCCAGTCTCCGCGTATCCACCTGTGTCTTCGGCTAATGTCCATTTCATAGCGCGAAGGATAGTCTTCATAAAATTGCACATCGCTGGCAAACCCACATCGGGCATAGCAGCCTTCCAATAAATCGTGACTCAAAATTCTGTTTTCTGGAAAACGATTGTCCAATGCTTTTTCAAACGAATCAATTTCATAAATTCCTTTCCCAATAAAAGAACCTTCGCCAAATACGTCTTGGTACACATCGGATGTGATGCGTGTATACGGATCAATGCCCGCATCATTTTCGTGCAAGCGGGTATAGCCAGATCGGGTTGCTCCATGCAAGCTGATAGCCAGGCGTGGTTGAATAATGGAATACCCTTCTATCACGCGTTTTTTCTCCTCATCATATACGGCACGGTTGAGCGGGTGCGCCATAAGTCCAATTAACTTCCAGGCAGCGTCTCGGGGCAATTGCGTATCGGTATCGAGTGTGATGATGTATTTTACCAATGTATACACCGTTTCTTCACCAACAATTAATGAGAAACTTTCTTTGCCTTTGCCACGAAGAAGATGATTGAGTGCTGAGAGTTTCCCCCGCTTGCGCTCGTAGCCCATCCAAATTTTATCAATGGCATTCCAAGCACGTGGCCGATGGAAAAGGAAAAAGGTATCATTACTTATTCGCTTATATTTTTTGTTCAGCTCTTCTATTCCTCCTTGGGCAAGTTGCAGTAGCGCATCGTCTGATAGCATCGTTTGCGAAGACGCATCGCGAAAGTCAGTGACCAGCGCGAACAAAAGATTCGGGTCGCGGTTGGCAAGGAAGCGAACTTCCAATTCTTCTATCAGTTTTTCTACTTGCAATGGGTTAGCCAATAGCGTAGGCACAGCCACCAAGGTGAGGTGTTCAGTTGGAATGCCCAATGAAAAATCCATTCGTGGCAGCGGTTTGGGTTTTATCCAAAGCGTGGCCCACCAGTTGGTAAGTGCCAACGCCAAGTGACTTGCGCAACTAAGCGATACAATGGCTATCGCAATTAACCACGCAGTATGCACACCATCGGCCATTACTTTTAGAAGCATACCGCCACCGATAAGTAATGTGAGTAAAATAGCGTTGATGATGTAAATAGCTTGGGCTGCCTGATCAATTTTTCTGCGAAGAACTTGATACATTGTTGATTTAAAACCAGCTATTTTTTCGGTTTCATCGGTGCCAGCACCTACCAAATAATAGCCAACGTGTGCTTTGCGCTGGTCATTTTTATCTTTTACAAATCCTTGTTGGGCAAGTTCAATAACGAGCCGGGCGATTTCGTGTTCCTCTTTTCCGCTTGCTTTGGCAATGCCCTCTACTTTGTGGCGGTAGTCATCGCGCGAATAAAAATCCATGGACGCATATATACCACCTATATCAGCTAGAAGCGTCTGTTCAACAATGCTCATTGACTGAACAAATTCGCGCCAATCCATTTTTGCCAGAAAACGCAAACTGTTGATACTGTTGCTTACCGAAACCTGATCTGCAGCTTGTTTCTGATTCTCAAACAGTATCATGGAGTTAGTCGTATCTTTCGTTCCAGAAAGATGTTGCTCCACCCAGTTGAGCGGCAGTGTCAACTCGGGGCCTTTCCATTGCAACTTGCGTGCAAACTCGGCAACAAACGCACTGACCATGGGCGGGTTTGACCGCGCCATATCGGCAATAATCAAGACCAAATCTTTCGGATTTCTTTCTACTGTTTCAAGTATTTGCTTCGCCCATCGGTTGGCCAAAGCAGAATCTTTTCTATCCACTGCTATGCGGGTTGCCACACGGCTCAGGTTTTCCAGCAACGCAAGCCGCAGCATAATGGGAATGGCCCACAACTCACCAAGAGTAAGATGGGTTACTTGTTGATAGGGGGCTATGAAATTAAGCAGGCTTTGAATGTCAATGTGGCCATCGCTATGGGAAACAATTTCAATGGCAATGTCATATACACGCGGGAAACCATTGCTCAATTTGGGCAATCCTTTGCTATAGCCTTTTGGTAGATAGCGCTTTGCAATACGTATCTGCTCCTCGATTAGATAGAAATTATCGAAGAGCCATTCTGCGGCAGGGCTGATCGATTTTTTATTGCGGATGCTCTCTTTCAGAAGTTCGTTTACATCCACCAGCACCTCTTGGTTGCTCGATAAATCTTTCAGTAAAAGCTCAGGTGACTTTTTTTTACTGATCAAATGTGTGCGAGCGAGGTGTTGCGCATGCTGCTCCATTTGCTCTTTACTTAAAAGCTCTGAACGCAGCGGTGGATTTTCATTTACTTCTTCGTGTGTGAACTTATCTTTCTTGAAGGTAGGCAGCAGCGGCAGCAACAATTTATCAATAACGGGTACGTTCACCTTCATGTTTTTTTAGAACTTTTAACTGTAAGCAATTCAATATCTTTATACCCAATCAAGAACTTTTAACTCTTTCGGTTTTCCAAAACTGATGGCTTTCCCCTACTTGTTCCAGAGCCATCGGGATCAATTCAAAAAATCAAACGAATATCTTATTCAGCTCGCCCGCTAGCATTGGTTTGTAGAGAATGCGAAAAGACGGAGAGTTAGTCGTAGGAACCTCCATCGCACTTATCAATATTAATTTTGTATTCGGATAGTTGGCAACAATAAATTCAGTTTTGCTCCAGCCAAAGCCATCGGGTAGGTTATTATCGAGTAGAAGATAATCTGGCCTTACTTGTTGCAATAAGCCAAGCCCAGTAGCAATCGAGTTAGCCACAAATACTTCACAGTCTTTTTTAGAAAAATATTCCTTCATCAAAAAGCCAAAATCTGCTTCATCATCAACAATCAACACTTTTTTATTTTTCATCTTCTGACTCTGGTGTTTTCAACCCTATGAGTATAAAAACCTTACCAATAAACAAACACTCCCTAAAGGGTTAAACTGGGTCAAAAAGTAGTATTGAGGAATTAATGCGGAATTAGTGTAGAATAATTTCTACATCGCGCTTTTTATATCGAATCTATGCTTACATTGAGTGCTACCAAATAGCAAGTAGAATAGCAAGGGGGCAGGGTTTGTATAGTCCAGATCAGGGCAATCGTCTATTAACATGTACCCATTTACACAGATTAATTAGCATTAAACAATGGCAAACAAAGCGTTCTCTATATTATTGGCCGATGATGATGAGGACGATTGTTTTCTGTTCATAGAGGCATTGGAAGAAATACAGGTAGCTACCAAGCTAACTACTGTGCAAAACGGGGAACAATTATTGTATCTACTTGAATCAATGGAAGAAGAACTCCCTCATGTTTTGTTTCTGGACCTCAACATGCCGCGCAAAAATGGCTGGCAATGCTTGGAAGAAATAAAGCGAAGTGAGAAACTAAAGAAACTTAAGGTGATTATTTTCTCTACCTCGTTTCAGCAAGATGTAGCTGACCAGTTATTTAAAAATGGCGCGCTGCACTATATCCGCAAGCCAGGTGATTTCTCACAACTCAAAGAACTAATTCTTCAAGTACTGATGATCTTACAGAATGAGCAACTTCACCCATCAGGCGATTACTCTTCAGGGCGAACAAAAGCCAACTACGTGCTTCTTCCAACTATTGCTTCGTGAAAAGGAATACCAAACCAACCAAAGTACTTTCTTCCAATTTTTTTCCCGTGGTGGGCATTGGTGCTTCGGCTGGCGGCCTTGATGCTTTCAAAAAATTGCTGAAAGCTATACCAGAAAACTCTGGAATGGCGTATGTACTTGTACAGCACTTAGACCCCAATCATGAAAGCCTGCTGCCCGATTTATTGCAAAAGGTGACTGTCATCCCTGTATTAGAGATTACCGATGATATACGGGTGGAGCCCAATCACATCTATGTGATACCCAGCAACAAAATGATGGTGGCCAATGATGGTGTGTTGCAGCTCACTATGCGTCCACTAAAAAATAAAAATGAGCGAAATCTGCCCATAGATCTTTTCTTTACCTCGTTGGCTGAAGTTCATCAAAGTCATGCTATTGGTGTGGTGTTATCAGGTACGGCCTCCGATGGTACCTTTGGGTTGAAAGCTATTAAAGATCACGGTGGGCTTACTTTTGCACAAGATGAAAAATCTGCTGCCTATGGCAGCATGCCAAACAGTGCCGTGCAGGCAGGTGTAGTAGACTTCGTTCTCTCGCCTGAAAAAATACCCAGCAAAATAATCGAGTTGACTAAAAGTATAAATGGCTTAGGCCACGAGGCAGAAATCACCACTTCTTCTGACGAAGATACCTTTAGGCAAATTATTTTACTCCTTCGGATCAGAAGGGGAACTGACTTTACCTATTATAAAAAGAGTACCATTCGCAGAAGAATTCTTCGCAGAATGGCGCTAAGTAAAAGGGAAGCACTCAGTGACTATTTGAAATATCTTAGAGAAAATAAAACGGAACAAGATGGGTTATATCAAGACATGCTCATTCCAGTCACCTCTTTTTTTCGCGATCAAAAATGTTTTGATAACCTCACCAAGATAGTATTTCCGCTTATTACTAAAAATAAGAAAGTCGGAGAACCTATTCGGGTATGGGTAGCTGGGTGCAGCACAGGCGAAGAGGCCTACTCCATTGCCATTTGTCTGGAAGAATTCTTTGGAGACCAAAAGGAAACGTATCAAATTTTTGCCACCGATATTAATGAACAGTGTATAGCCAAGGCGCGCACAGGCATTTACACCAAAAAGGAAATTGAAAAATTAACGGTTCAGCAACTCAACCAATTTTTCACAAAGAAAGACGGAAACTACCAGATCAATAAAACCATACGCGATACGTTTGTTTTTGCTGTTCATAATTTCTTGAAAGATCCTCCCTTCGGCAAAATGGATTTGATCAGTTGCCGTAATGTGTTTATTTACATGGAGCCTTATCTACAAAAAAAGGCACTTACCCCTTTTCACTATGCGCTCAATAAAAAAGGATTTCTACTGCTCGGCAAATCCGAAACTATTAGTGGCGTCACCGATCTCTTTGCCTCGGCTGACAAGACAGATAAATTGTTTACACGCAAAGATGTACCCTCAAAACTGACTCATTCCGCAAGCAGGCAGAGTGAGCACTACTTAGCTGATCTAACTCTAAACCTACGGAACGAACCCCCGCGAACCGATTTCCAAAAAACAGCTGACGACATCATACTAGGCAAGTACACCCCGGTGGGCGTAGTGGTGAATGAAGCCTTGGACATTGTTCACTTTCGCGGCAGCACAGGCAACTATTTAGAACAAGCACCAGGCAAACCCAGCTACCAAGTATTGAAAATGGCAAAGCATGGATTAGCTTTTGAACTTCGAAATCTTTTGCACAAAGCCAAGAAGGAGAATAAATCTGTTGCTAAGAATAACATTCCGTTCAAAATCGATGGCCATCCCAACCAGATAACTATCGAAGTGATTTCATTGCCAAATATTGTAGAGCCTCATTACCTCATCCTCTTTCATGATGGTTCGGCAGCGCCACAACAACCAAAGTTGAATGGCAAAAAAGCATTCAAGGTAAAGGCTGATCAAAAGGACAAACGCATAGAACAGTTGGGGAACGAACTTGCGCAAACGCATGAAGACATGCGTAGCATTACCGAAGACCAAGAGGCTGCTATTGAAGAACTGCAGAGCGCCAATGAGGAATTGCTAAGTAGTAGTGAAGAAGCGCAAAGTCTCAATGAAGAGCTGGAGACCAGCAAGGAAGAACTGCAAAGCACAAATGAAGAGCTCATTGTAGTAAACCAAGAACTGATCAACTTAAATGAGCACCTGACAGAGGCAAAAGAGTATGCTGAAGCCATCATAGCCACTATACGTGAGCCTCTGCTTGTATTAGATAATACGCTACGTGTAAAAACAGCTAATCAAGCTTATTACACGGCATTTAATGTTAAGGAAACACAGGTAGAAGGCAAATTAATTTATGAGTTGGACAACCAGCGATGGAACATACAGGCTCTAAAAAAATTACTGGAAACAATCCTCCCTGAAAAATCGGTGTTCAATGATTTTGAAATAAAACAAACGTTTTCAACTATTGGGGAGCGCATTATGTTGCTGAATGCGCGCGAGATCATAAAGGCCAACAGTGAAGAGAAACTGATTTTACTTGCCATCAAAGACATTACGGATAGAAAAAATCACGAGCGGCAAATTCAAGAGCTCTTGCATCGATTTCAGAGTATGGTAGCCCAAGCACCCGTCTCCATTTGTATTATAAGAAAAGAAGGGTACTATGTAGAGTTGGCCAACGATGCCTACTTGCAGTTGCTTAATAGGGGAAGAGAATTTGTTAATAAACCCCTTTTCGAATCAATACCTGAATTGATACCTCAAGGTTTCAAAGATCTTCTTGATGAGGTAATGCGAACAGGTGTTCCGTTTTATGCCGATGAAATGGAAGTGCCATTTATAAGAAAGGATAGAAAGGAAAGCGGATTTTTTAGTTTTTGCTATCAGCCTCTGGTCGAACAAGATGGAAGTATATCAGGAGTGATTGCAGTAGGCTATGAGGTGACCGAGCAAGTGATTGCAAAAAGAAAAAACTTGGAAGATCAAGCCATCCGTTCAGCAGAATTGGAAGAAAAAGTTAAAGAACGTACGGCTGCACTTAAAACGTTGAACGAAATACTAAAGCAAGAGAATGAAGAAAAAGAAAAACGCGAAGCCGAATTGGTGGCGGCCAACGAGCAACTTGCTATTCAAAATATAGAAAGAGAAAAAAGAGGAACGGAGTTAGTAACTGCTAACCAAGAGCTGGAATCGTTTACGTATGTAGCTAGTCACGATTTGCAAGAGCCCCTGCGCAAGATACAGACGTTTGCTAAAATGATCGAGGAGAAAGAAGGGGCTACTCTTAGTGAAACAGGCAAAGACTATTTTCAGCGTATGGGCAATGCAGCCAACCGTATGCAAGTCCTTATTGATGATTTGCTTTCCTATTCACGCAACAACACCAAGGTGCATAAGTTTGAAAACGATGACCTCACGAAAATTGTACAGGAAGTTATTACTGATTTCAAAGAGACAATTGAAGAAAAGAAAGCAACTCTTGAAACGGGTGATCTTGGCACGGCTAATGTTATTCCTTTTCAGTTTCGTCAGCTCATTCAGAACCTAATTGGCAATGCGCTCAAGTTTTCCAGCAGCAAAAGGTTACCCCACATTATTATTAAGAGTGAAATGCTAAAAGGGAGTAATATTCCCAATAAAACGGAATTTGCTCAAGGAAAAATACTGTCAGAATCAATCTATCATCATATTTCTGTAGCTGACAATGGTATTGGCTTTGAACCAAAATTTGAAAAAAAGATTTTTGATTTGTTCCAAAGGCTTCATGGAAAAGAGGTGTATGCAGGAACGGGAATTGGCTTAGCCATTGTGAAGAAAATTGTAGAGAACCACAATGGCATCATAACTGCAAAGGGTGAACTAGATAAGGGTGCCACGTTTGACGTCTATTTCCCTGAACTTGGTGCTAACAATAGTATTTAAGTATGATCAAACTATAGAACTTTGTAAACAAGAGTATCTGTTATCAAACCAAGAACGAAGGCAAGCGAAGCATGCTACCTAAGAGACTTTCCTCTCGGTATCTGCATTACCCTCAAATACACTAGAAATATGGAAATGACGGGGAGATAATTCCATATGCTGATGGACGTACGCTACGCATTCTTTGCTGATACTGAAATCTACCCGTGGTGTCCTAGATGTAGTATTTGCTCAATAATATTTACCTTAGATGCCAATCTGGAATTGCGTTAACTTTCATGACGAAGAACATATTTAAAAATACACAGCCTGTTTTTACAAATCAAAATTGCGTTCGTTTAGTAAAAGGTGGAAGAGCCTATTTTGAATTGCTTGAAAACATGATTGATCAAGCAAAAGATTCCATTAGCTTTCAAATCTATATTTTTGATGAAGATGCAACAGGTAAGACCATTGCCACCGCTTTAATAAGGGCTGCCAAACGAAACGTGTCAGTACATCTATTGATCGATGGTTACGCGTCACAAAACTTTTCAACTGAATTGGTTAATGAAATGAAAAGTGTTGGAATCCATTTTAAATGGTTTACTTCCTTTATCAAAAATAAAAAGGTGTATTTGGGCAGGCGCCTTCATCATAAAATTGTGGTAGTCGATAGCTTTCGAAGTTTGGTTGGAGGTCTAAACATTAGCGATCGATACAACGATTTTCCAGAAAGTGTAGCTTGGTTGGATTGGGCTGTTTATTCTGAAGGGGAAGTTTCTGAAGAATTGGAGTTGGTTTGTAAGAAACGAATGATGGATTATTCTCTCCGCTTTCAAAACCATCGCACCCCAACCGTCAACCTAAGCAATAAGCAGACTTGTTCAATCAAAGTAAATATAAATGATTGGGGTGCACGCAAATCAGACGTTACCAAGAGTTACTTGGCCATGTTGAAGAGAGCATCTTCTCGTGTCATCATTATGTCTCCTTATTTTTTACCAGGGCATTCTTTTCGAAGAAAACTTCGACAAGCTACGCAGCGAGGCGTTAGCGTGCAGGTGATATTGACAGGAATTTCGGATGTGTTGTTGGCGAAACTCGCTGAACGATACTTATACGATTGGCTCATGCGCTATAATATTCAAATTTATGAATATCAGCGCAGCGTGTTGCATGGAAAGATTGCCACCTGCGATAGCAAATGGGCAACCGTGGGTTCTTATAATGTCAATAACTTAAGTGCGTATGCAAGCATTGAGCTAAACTTGGAAATTTTGAATGATGCATTTGTGCTACAGACAGAAGGAACTTTAGAAACTATTATCGAAACCGAATGTGTTCAAATTACAAAAGATTCCTACCAACGGGAAATAAATTTTGCCAAGCGCGTTTTACAAGGGATTGCTTACAATCTTTTGCGGTTTATGCTTGTGTTATTCACGTTTAGAAAAAGTCAGCAGGAATAGGTGAAGGCACTTCGGCAGCATTTTAAGAATAGATAATCCCCTTAAGAGTTCCCTGCCAAAAAAATAAGTAAAGGCTCGTTAATCACCCCCCATTCGTTTGACCAACGACTTTAGTGATACCCAATTCCATTCAGCAAACCGTCCACGTTGCACAACCAACAGATTTTCAGTTGGCTTTTCTAAATAATAATGAAACGTGAAGCGGGTGGATGTTTTTTCCCAGCCTCCAATTCGGCCAAACCTCAGATCATTAAAGATCAAGCCATCACTTAATTTCTCTGCGGTATAGTATCCATTTGAAAATTGTAATAAATTCTTCACCTCAGAATTTTGTAAAAGGCCATTTAGCAACCACTGCTTGCGATCGAAATAAGTAAAATGAATACCTGCTGAGTGATCAAGGATCGATCGATAGCCAATGTAATAGCCGGAGTCGCTCTTGGCTACACAGTACCATAATAAATTATTAAGTGCTGTGGGTGTTGTAATATACCCTTCATAGGATATTTTTTGATTTTTTAGGGAACTCTCCACTTGCTGATTGATGGATAATTTATTTTTTATACAAAAGCCTAAATAAAAGAAGCTCAAAAGCAAAGCCCCGCTTGCCCAAAATTTTCTGTTGGGATGACTGCCACGCAAGATCAATAGTGCAATACATGAAATGCCCAATCCCACGGAAAAAAGAGGATCAATAACAAAGATTACATTAAACGAAAAGCGCTGGTTACTGAACGGCTCCAGCCATCCAATGCCATAGGCATTCAAGCTGTCAATCAATAAGTGTGTAAATATTTCCAATCCGATAAACATCATCCAATGTGTAAGTCCAAAATTATCTATTCGTCTCCACCGGTGGGCACAATATGCGATAACAAGCGACATGAGTACAGCAAAGAGAAATGAATGACTAATGCCCCGATGGAATAGAATATTCTCAGTGGGAGACAAAAACAATCCAGCTATGATATCAATATCCGGCAGGCTTTGATAAACGGCACCCACTAGCATAGCACGTTTGCCCATTACCTTTCCGGCATAGGCTTGACCTATTAATGCGCCAAGGGCTATGTGCGTCAATGAATCCATATTGTGTAACCGAGTTGTAAATATACCAGATTTGCAAATGATCTTTGTCAGGCAATTTCTCACACTTGTGTAGAATTTTCTACTCAACTGTTAAGGATAAGTCACGATTAAAGAGCGCATCAAATCGATTCGAGAAGCATCAGTATCTTGTGCATGCTAATGGCCGTTTTTGTTTTGTTGTTTGTAGGGTTAGGAGCAGCGTGGTGGTTGGGCGAATCACTCCATAACATGAAACTTGGATTCTTTATGGTGAGTGGGATTTATCTCCTTCTATTCATTGGGGTGCTCATTGCCTCCCGAAAACTGATTATCCCACGTATCCGAGATGCCATCATTAAAAAGATTTATGAACAAGATTAGCAACTATACTGAATTGATGGCCGAGCAAAAGCTGATAGAGGCAAGAATTGCTGAACAAAAAGCGATTCTCAACAAAGGTATTTCGGCCTTAAAAGACAAGGTAGAGCCATTTTTGTATCTATTGCCCATTCTAAACATCTTTAAAAAGAAAGACAGCAACACCTCTCTGTTAAAGTTCGCCACCTCTGCCGGAATTGATTTATTGGTAGGACAAAAGTTTTTGTCTAAATCAAATTGGTTGATGCGATTGATTGTGCCCATGCTCGTAAAAACATTCTCTTCGAAAGCAATTGTTGGACGAGGGGAGGATAAATTGTAAAACGTAGAGTAGTATGTTTCTTAATTAGCAATAAAGAAATAAACTATTTCACTTTCCACGTTCCGAATCTATTGAATGGGTAAATCACTTTTGTAAGAGAAGGAAAAAAAGATACCGTTTCCAGTATCTTTTTTAGAAACTATAATGCGGAAATTATTTTATGCAATTCGTCTTTTGTTTTTCCCAGTTTTACTTGAAGCTTTCCCATCATTTCTTCTTTTTTGCCTTCGGCAAACATTAAGTCGTTGTCAGTCAGCATGGCAAACTTTTTTTTAAGTTTTCCTTTCTGTTCGTTCCAGTTTCCTTTCACTTCTGTTGTGTTCATTGTTATTGGTTTTAAAATCCCGCATCTGGCGGTTCAGCTATAAATAAAATCTTTTATCGACCTGTACTTGTTAATTAAAAAGTGACTTCTTGATGCTTTATTGGTTCACATCCCTCGCTTGATTTAGGAGTGATGGCGTGAATCAATTCCACCTCACACGCGATTGACACTTCCTCGCCCACCATCATTCCACCCGTTTCGATAGTTGCGTTCCAGTTTAGACCCCAATCACTTCGGTTGATTTTTCCTGTTAGCGTAAAACCAGCCCTTTCATTTCCCCAAGGATCTTTTATGATCCCTCCAAATTCAACCTCTAGTTTTACGTTTTTGGTTACACCAATCATCATGAGTTCACCCCAAAGTTCATGGATGCCATCTGCCCCTTTTTTTGCAATTGTGCTTGACGTAAAGGTGATTTGCTTATGCCTCTCAAGATCAAAAAACTCCGAACTTTTTAAATGATCATCTCTCTTTTGGTCGCCAGTGGATATGGAGGATACATCTATCCATAGATTGATTTCGGCCGTTGTGAAATCTTTGCCCGTTGTAAATATGTTCGCATCAAAAACTTTAAACGAGCCTTTTACAGAGGCAATCATCAGATGCCGCACTTTAAATGAGATTTCGCTATGCGATTGGTCAACAGTCCATTTAATTTCTTTTGTCATTATGTTTTATTTTAAAGTTCTCGTTTAATAATTATGTCGTTACCTAAATGCCTGTATTGGGTCTCATAAATCCGCCTCAATACTGGCTTAATCGAAACCAGCGCGCCTGACTACGCATCAAATGTGGTACTGTTTACTTAGTTGAGTATTACAGAATTCTTCAGATTGGTTACATGATTCGCATATACCGAGCAGGTATTGGTCGATATTCATAACTTGTAGCCATGTTATCGACAGACACTAATCGTCTTGCTTCATTTTGGAATTTGTCCAAAGAAGATGCCCTCAATAAAATTTCAAGTTCTACTACTGGGCTTACGTCCTTTTGGCAAGAAAAAGGAGCAACAAATTCAGTAGAGGCGTTGTTAAAAATGGTGCAAATAAAATGTCTCGTTCTGCGGACGAGAAAGAAGTAGAGGTACAGATTGAGAATCTAGTTTTAGATGATGTTACCTTGCTGTCTGCAGGATATGTAGTACCAGCAGGCTGTTTGTTGATGGAGTCTAAAGATCTCTATATTGATGAAGCTGCGTTTACGGGCGAAACTTTTCCTGTAGAAAAAATTGTGTTGTAGTTTCGGCAAATGCTCCGTTAGCGAAGAGAACCAATTCGCTCTTGATGGGTTCGAATGTCCTCAAAGGCAAAGCAAAAGCCTTGGTAATGGCCACAGGCCCCCAAGTTTATATCGGCTTTGTTTTTCTTTTTCTCCACTTCACCAACTCAAACCACACTACCGATACAAACCCAACTACTATGCTCATACCTAGCTGCGACAAATTCAGTTGTTCAAATTCAAAGAATTTGGTCAAAGGTTTTACGTACAGTAAAAGGGCAGTCAATAAAATGGTTACACCGATGATCAATGGAACTAGATTGTTTTTGTATTTCATCGTAGCACTAATTGAATAGTAAAATGAGCGGTTGACCAATGTTAAAAATATATTGGCCGTCACTAACGCAGCAAAAACCATTGTCCTTGTGTGCGGCTCACTATATCCCTGGTTCACCGCGTATTGATAGATGAACAATGTTCCTAAGGTTATCACCAATCCTTGAATGATGCTGGTAGTTAATTCTTTCCAACTGAAAAATGTAGTGGTGAAGGGCCTCGGTTTTTGAACCATGGTATTTTTCTCCATGGGTTCGTTTTCATAAATAATAGAGCAGGTAGGTCCCATGATCAGCTCTAAAAAGATAATATGGATAGGCGAAAATATATTGGGATAAATCCATCCCAATGCCAACGGAATAAAAACGGTAAGAATGATGGGTATATGAATGGAAATAACAAATTGAATGGCTTTTTTGAGATTGCCATAGATTTTTCTACCCATCGCCACGGCATCAACCATTTTAGAGAGGTCATCTTCTAAGAGAACCAACGAAGCGGCTTGTTTGGCAATCTCCGTTCCTTTTTTTCCCATCGCTATGCCAATATGTGCGGCCTTTAGTGCGGGGCCATCATTGACACCATCACCTGTCATGGCCACAATTTGATTTTTTGCTTTCAGCGCATTAATGATCTTAAGTTTTGCGTCAGGAAACATCCGCACAAATACGCTCGTACTTAAAACTACTTCTTGTAATTCAGACTCTGGCAATTTTATGAGTTCATCGCCTGTAATGCTCTTTTCAAAGCCTTTAAATTCAACTTGTTTTGCAATGGCCAATGTGGTGGCTGAATTATCGCCTGTAATAATTTTTACGGCAATGCCAGCTTTATAGAAATTTTCTAGCACGGCCTTAATATTTTTCTTTGGCGGATCAGAAAATGCCACAAGACCCTTGAATGCAAATTGAAATTCTTGTTGAGCATTAGGAAAATTGTTATCCTTAAGATTTGCTTCTCCAACCGCTAATAATCGGTATCCATCGCTGGCCAGTGTTTTTATGGCTTCTTCAATCTGTTGTTTCTGAATTACAGTAAGTTTGGATAACGCCATTAATGCCTCCGGTGCACCCTTGGCAGCAATAATGCGGTTGCTCGAGTCATTTTCAAAAATGTGTGTCATCATCGGAGGTTTTCCTCCTAACGGATATTCATGAACCATTTTATAATGAGGCCTTTCATCTGCAGCCATTGAGGTTGTGTATGCTTGATGAATGGCTACCTCCATCGGGTCAAATGGAATCGGTTCACTCGCCCACATGGCCAAGCGGATGAGTGCTCTATCATCGTCATTGAATTTTTCTTCTGGATTCGAAATGGAATTGGTAGAGAGCACAAAGAGTTTTGCTAGGCTCATTTTATTCTCGGTTATCGTACCTGTTTTGTCCGTACAGATAACCGAAGCACTGCCCAAGGTCTCCACTGTTTTCATTTGCTTTACCACAATGCCCATCTTCATCATTCGCCATGCACCCAGTGCCATAAATGTGGTGAACGCAATTGGAATTTCCTCAGGTAAAATACTCATGGCTAACGTAAGCGCTTGTAACAAGCTACCCAGTACATTGTAGGAATGGAAGTAGTTTATTGCCCAAACGATAAGGAAGATAGCACCACCAACAATGGCCATCTTCTTTACGAAATTGTTTATTTGCAATTCAAGAGGCGTCTTCTCTTCCTTTATTTCCTCCAAACTTTTTCCTATTTTACCTAGCTTAGTTTGGCTACCGATAGCGGTGATGGTGGCAATCGCTAACCCACTAGCCACCGTTGTTCCTTGATAGATTAACTTGTTTTCTGCTGTTTCGTCTTTGTGGACAGATAATGCTTCACCCGTCAGTATAGACTCATTTGCCGAAAAATCATTGGCGTGCACAATTAATCCATCTGCAGCGATAGCTGATCCTTCTTCAACGACTAAACTATCGCCCACTACTAGTTCTTCACTCTTTATCTCTTCTGTTTTTCCATTGCGAATGACTTTACACTTGGGTTGGGTAAAGTCTTTCAATTTCTCTAATGCATTTCTACTTCTGGAATCTTGAAAAGAGGAAATGAGTGAAACCAGTACGATCGCAGAGGCGAGGAAGATCCCATCGGTAGTTTTTCCGCTGATGAAGTAAATGGAAGAGGCCACCAATAACAGAATAATCATTGGGTCCTTCGCATACTTAGCCAAAGCACTAAGAAATCTATTTTCTTTTTTATACTCTGCTTTGTTGAGGCCAAATTTCTTTCTCGACTCAAGAACTTGGTCTGCCGTTAGGCCTTGTATATTGAAATGATTTGTTGGCATGGTTTGAGCATCTATTGCATCGATCTAACTGATCAACTGTTTGTTGCTAGAAATAAGTTGCCCCCTTTTTATGTAGTCAATAAATGTATGCATAAACCAATGTTTACTGTATTCGAGCAAGATACAAAATCCTTACCAATGCCCGTTTACCCAAGCAACCCCTCTTCTTGATTTTCTCCAATAACCTGGGCTATAAGCTCTCCCTCTTCGTGGCATTGCCCACTAGCCATTGCGCTGCACATAGTTGCGCGAAGGTCTTTCATATACCCAGCCATCCATTGACCCAAATAGGTACAGTGCTCGGTTGCTGAGGCCTTGGCATTTGTACCTGAACAGGTTCTAATGATACATAATCTAGTTGGCAACTGACACAGATAATATTACAGCCAATAAACTGAGCGATAGGGAAGGTCTCCTAGTTTTCAATTACATTTTATCACACTCTGCCGCGCATTTAAGACAAGCCTCCGCGCATTTTTTGCAATGATCCATGTGTGTATGTTTTTCACACTCTGATGCACAATCGGTACAGATTTCTGCGCATAGCTTACAAAACTTCTTGGTAAAATAGAGTGGGTGTTCGTCAGACCTTGCCAAGAATGCTGCCGCCATACGGCACATATCAGCACAGTAGCGATCTAGCTCCACGCATTTCGCTAATATTTGCACCTCTTTTTCATGGATACAAGAAGTAGCGCAATGCTCACAGGCTGCTGCACAATCGTTGCAGGCATCAATACATGCTTTAAATTTTTCGTGACTCATATCATCCGCTATTTAGTTGCCAGTTTAAAATCCACCTAAAATCCTATTTCTTCATATCCCAATCTATGCCAACAATTATTTCATTTTTTCTTCCCATCAGTTGATAAGGAGGATTGTACCCCAGAAAACGAAAATTGCCATTGTAAGAAATGCCTTTTTCCTTCAATGAGTTTTCTAATTTTTCCGTATAAAACTTTATATCCTTTTCTGAGGCAAAGCCTTCAAATTTAATGGCCGCTACATATTCATCCGGGGCCGTGTCAATCTTTACCGCAGGGTCATTGGGCAATGGCAAGCTATCTTTTGTGTCAACCGCGGGCATGATAAAACTCATAGAAGATAGTGAATCCGAGACCTTCATGCGAACAGGTGTGGTCATCGCGATTTGCTTTCCGTCTTTATTGCCTCCAAAGATGTAGTTGGCTAGTTTCTTAAATCCAGAGTTGCCCAACTCTTTATGTGATTTTAAAGAGCTTGTGATGGTTGCCATAGCGACAGCAGGGTAGAAGCGTATTTCAAAATCCTTTTCAGTGCGCAATACATCATACTTTTGTGACTCCGATTTATTGGTTGACATAACAACGTAGGTTTGAAAAATAAAGAAAAGGCCAGTTAGAACAGCAATAATGATCATAGGGATTTTTGATTTTACGTGCCACCATTTTTCCATCACGTAAACCTGCTACTTTGGAATTGAAAAGACATTACACAACTTTTTGAATAAGTTATGGAATTCACATCTCTAGTCGAATCCAGCATCGGTTTAACGAATACTATTGTTTGATAATTCTCCCGTCTTCCATTTCTATAGTGCGGTGGGTTCGTTTAGCAAATTCAGTATCGTGGGTAACAATTAGGAGGGATTGTTTATCTACCTCTGCTAGTTCTTTGAAAATTGTAAAAACAATCTCGCTGTTCTTTTTATCAAGATTACCAGTAGGTTCATCACCCATAATAATGCGTGGGCTATTGATCAATGCCCGGGCAATAGCCACTCGTTGCTTTTCTCCACCCGACAATTGGTTTGCTTTCTTATCGCCCAATTTTTCGATGTCCAATCGCTTTAACTTTTCTAAGGCCTTTAGCCTTACTTGTTCTTCTGGTAATTTGTTTAATTTCAAACCAGGTAGCATGACGTTTTCTAAAACTGTAAATTCGTTTAATAGATAATGGAACTGAAAAACAAATCCAATCTGCTCGTTGCGTACACGCGCTAACTCCTTTTCTGTTTTGCTGTGCATTTGCTCTCCACTTAATAGCAATTCACCTTCATAGTCAGTGTCCATTGTGGAAAGTATATAGAGCAGCGTAGATTTCCCACAACCAGATTTCCCAATGATGGAAACAAAATCACCTTTATCTATTGAGAACGTAATGTCTTTTAGTACGCTGATGGTAACAGGGTCGTGAAAACTTTTGTTGATGTGATTGGCCTGAAGAACGATGTTCGAGTCCATCTATTTACCACGAATAATAACGACTGGATCTACCTTGCTAGCCTTTCTTGCAGGTGCCCAACCTGCCAAGTAAGTAGTGACTAGAGAAAAGGAAGAACCAATCAAGTAAAACACAGGGCTGTAATTGATCGGATACGTTTTGATAGTTGGGAGGGATGCCGTATTAAAAGGTATTTGATCAATACCAAAGGAAACCAAAAAACCAAAGAGTAGACCTAGCACTCCACCAAACACACCAATACTGAGTGCGATCACCAAAAAAATTCTATTCACATCTTTACCAGAAAACCCCGTAGCTTTTAAGATGGCAATGGAGTCCATCTTTTCATAGATCATCATATTTAAAATATTGTAAATGCCAAAACCAGCTACCACTAAGAGCGTAATGCCAACGGCATATGAAATAAGCGATCTTACAAAAGAGCCTGTTTCAAATTGAGCGTTGGCTGTTTGTATATCTTCCGCATCTGTTTGAAACAACTGCATGTACTCTTTCGCTATCTGTGGAGCTTCACTCATGTCGGTAAGTTTAATTGAAATATCGGTGATATAGTTGTTCGGTTTACCGAGTATCTTTTGTGTAGTGCCAATAGATGCATAGCTCTGTACTTTGTCCAGATCTTTCAAACCGGATTCAAAAAAACCTACAACTTTTAAGGAAAACCGCTCTTGCTTTACCGTGGTTACTTGCACTACGTCTCCAATGTTCGCCAATAGTTTATCTGCCAATCCTTTTCCTAAGATGAGGCTATTGGAAACATTCTGAATATCCAATGGTTTGCCGGTAGTCACATAATCACTAAAATGAAAAAGGTTACTTTCGGATTCTGCGTCAATGCCATTGACAACACCCGTAATATCAATGGCACCGTCATTAAAGAAAACTTGTGCCGTAATTTTAGGAGCAATACCTGTTACACGGCCATCCTTTCTTAAGGCTTGAATAATGGCTCCGCTATTATAGATTTCTTCACGGCTACTGCCGGACTTTATCGACCTGATAAAATTGTGGCTTTTTTTGAATTCACTAAAGTAATTGATCGGTTGATGGATGTTGGGCTTTATCTCATTGAATAATCGGATGTGAGCCGTGCGGTTCAGTATCAACCCATCCAATAAGTCATTGAGCCCAGTCATAAAACTTAAGAGCGCAATGAACATGGTGATGCTGAAGGTAACACCAATGGCGGCCACGAGAGTTTGTTTCCATCTGGCCAGCAGAAGTGATTGAGCAATTCTAAAAATCAGGCGGATGTTCATAAAGCTGGTTTATAGATTACATCGCTTGCTTTTAATCCAGATTTTATCTCTACCTTTTGATAATCCTTCAGGCCGATCACTACCTTTCTTTTTTCATTTTTGTTTACAAGTACCAAAGAATCTCCCATCAAATAACTTCTTGGAATCGTCATAGCCTTTTCTTTGGATTGAATGACAATGTTTGCTTCCACCGAAAGGTTTGGGTAAAGTACGGATGGCTTTGTTATAAAAATCGAATTGACTGTAAACGATCTGGATTGTTCGTTCATTAGCGGCTCTATGGTTGCTACTTTCGCTTGAAAAACTTTGCCTTTGTAACTATCCATGGTGAGCAAGATTTTTTGGTTTTCGCGAATACGTGCCACATCATACTCATCTACTTTCAATTCAATCAAAAAATCAGTAGCATCGCCCACTACTGCCACCGGATTTATTGTATTTGTGAATTCGCCCTTTTCTTTCAGAATTTTAAAAACCTTACCATTAACTTCACTTTTAATAATATAGTCGCCCGCAATAGCATTGGTGATTTTCAGGTTTGTCTTTGATTGACTGGCAGTGAATTCAAGCTGCTTTATTAAATTTCGATAGCTGAGATAGGCCGTTTCATAATTCGTCTTGGAGGTTTTATAGGTAAGCTTACGTTGTTCTAACTCAACCAGTGTGCCTACATTTTGCGCCCATAAGTTTTCTTGACGAAATAAAAGGAGCGAATCATTTTCCTTTTTGCTAAATGCAAGATCAATAGCAATTTTTGCTTCTTTCAATTTGTCAGCATTGGTATGCAAGTCTGCATAGTCAGCGGCAAGTTTAGCGTTTTGTGCATTTAGCCTGGATGGCTCGTTTACAACGCTCATCAACGGTGTGCCAATTTTTACGGAATCGCCTTCCGTAACAAATATTTCTTCAATCAAGCCGTTTACAGTTGAGTAGACTTGATATTGATTTTTGCTTTTAACCACTCCGGAGGCATAAACGGATTCTGAGATGGCTTCAATAGTTGGTTTGGTTTTTTCCGAACCTCCTTTACAGGAAGCTACTAGTATGACTAACGAAAAGATATTGATTTTCATGGTCAACTCGATAAATAGAGAATTAATTTTTGTTAGGAGGAAACTCTTTTAAAATTTTATACACGGCATCGTTGATTTTTTCTTCTGTAAGATTAATATCGCCATTGTCCAATATGGCTGTTCCCCAACCTCGCCAAATAAGATTATTGTTATTGGCATCCATCAAATCAATGATCAAGGTCCCTTCTCGGTATTGGTACACATCCATCTGATTGCGAATCCAATACTGACTGTAGTTGTAACCATACATAGATGGGCGTACCATCGACTTACTATCGATGACAATGTGGTAGTGAACACGCAAGTCGGGCGCATCTTTGGTGTTTTGAATTGTCTTACTTTTCAACTGCGCGTCCACTGCTCTTTTAATCCGCTTATCGGTAAGTTCGTTATACACCAACGGATTATTTTTTGATTCAATCTCCTTTACAGGAAGCCACGAATATGTTTTATACAGATTCAGATTAATGTCTTTATCGTAGTCAGACCTTACCCTCAATCGTTCGCTACAACCAACAGTCAGTAGAACTAAAATTGGTAGGAAATTCGCATTATTAATCTTCATCTGAGAATTATGTCTTTTTTAATCCAAGCAAATCTATAGTACGTTTTCGCTTAAAAATATGACTTCCGTCATTGCATCAAGTGACTTTATTTTCTGTTTACAGCAGATGAAAACAAATTTTGCGGTATATGTTACAAGGAAGATGTTTTCCCTTCACTTTTATTTCTGCGTTCTCATGCAAACTATGTTGGCGAATAAGTCTCAATAGGCTAACCATGCAGATTTCTACCGGTTTTTATCATTCAAAAAACGGAAAGGAAAGGTAATCTAGTCTTTTAATGATGGCAATAGGTACTTCATCACTTGATGAATAATCCAAGATGGTTTAGGCGGATTAGGTTTTTCTAAACCTATGTCTACAGTTTCAATCGATTCCTCACCTTTTATTAAAACTGATTCCTCCATTATTGCTTGATCTGTTTTCATTTTGAATATGGTTTTGAGTTGGCTACCTAGAATATATTTGTGCTTTCTGTGATTAGACGCTACTGACGCACTAGGCATGGAACAACGTGTCTGCGTAATCCCAATTCAGAACATTCCACCAAGCCTCAATGTAGGCAGCTCGTTTGTTTTGATATTTTAGGTAGTAGGCATGTTCCCATACATCCAATGCTATTATGGGAGAACCTTTGACGGGAACATCTTCCATCAAGGGATTATCTTGATTAGGTGTTGAAATGATTTGCAATTTATCATTAGGTGTATTAATAAGCCAGACCCATCCACTTCCAAATCTACTGGTGGCAGCTTCAGTAAATAGCTTTTTGAAATTTTCCATGGAAGTAAACTCTTTTTCGATAGCAGCTTCAAGTTTTGATGTAGGAGTTGTTTTTTTGAAAATCCTAATAACTTCCAAAACAATGAGTGATTGTAGTGCCCACCTGCATTGTTGCGAACTGCTATAGAGTACTTACCGATGTGAGTAAGAATTTCCTCGAGCGTTTCATTTTTGTAATCCATCTTGGTCAAAGCGTTGTTAAGATTGTCCACATACGCCTTGTGATGTTTGTCATGGTGAATTTCCATGGTGGAAGCATCTATGAAGGGTTCTAACGCTGCAAAAGCATAATCCAGTGCAGGTAATTTAAAATCCGGTGAATCATTTTTCATACTCAATACATCGAAAGGTTTGATAATAGTTGATAATATGGTAGCACTAACTAGTTGAGCAGTTTGGTAAATGAATTTTTTACGTTTCATTTTAACTTTTAAATCTTGACTTAGTAAAATTACTTTATGCTATAAAGGTCAAATCTTTTGATCCTTATCCTTTACACGATTTTTTTAAAATGTTACATCATTTACAGGTCAAGTCATTTTGATAGGAATATGATAGTGTACAGGAGATGTCTTACGCACATTTAAGTACCATTATTTACAAAGTAGTATCATGAGAGCATGGTCATCATGCTAACGTTGATTCGTCACCGGCAATCCACAAAGGTGGCATACCAACTGGCACACAAAGGGAATACTTCTTAGACCATCATCTAAAAGTTAAGAGCTTAACCTATTTGTGATATTTATTATTGATGAAAAATAAAAATTGGGGAATTCACTGTTGAGCTGATTTGCTGAATGACCCTTTTGTGAAAGACCGCTTCAATGGTAGAATGGTGAATAGAGCAAAGAGCCAATGCCATGGAAATCGCTTTTAAGGAATTTTGAGATAACAAAACGATCGTGTAGTATTTGGGGTACTGCCTCTGAGGCTCTATTAGTGATTTATCGAAATTGAGTTACGTGAAAAAAAATGCGTAGCTCGAATCCCCTTAGCGATAACAACTCGGTTTTCCATACATCCTTCAGCTTCTTGCCCAACCCTGGCGGAACCACCAAAGATCACTTTAAATATCCCTTGGACGCCATCCTGTTTTTAGTGATTTCGGCCCGTGCAAAGCGAGGCCGATAGTTGGTGCCCAATACTCGTTTTTTGGAAAACCAAACTGAACTGGTTACGTCACTTCCTTCCCTACGCAAATGGGATACCTTCCCATGATTTGTTGGGAAAAGTTTTTTCTTAATTGAAGTTTGCATATAGAATTGGCTCATTTGTCTTACCATCCTTTAATTTTTCCGATTACTTTTGTTTTTTGGCCATAACTGCTAACTGAAAGTGCAATCAAAAAGAACAAGCTAAAAACCTGAGTAAATGTTGGCGAATGCATCTTTTAGGGTGGTGGGTGAGTTAATTTTATTAAACAAGCGTAGTATGGTTTTATTAAAATAATATTGATATGCAGCAAGTAAATCAAATAGGCACGCCCCTCACTTCTAATGCCATCAAAGTAATGATGCTCGGCTCGGGCGAGTTAGGCAAAGAAGTAGTGATTGAATTTCAGCGCTATGGGGTAGAGGTAATTGCTGTTGACCGCTATGACCATGCACCTGCCATGCAAGTCGCGCATCGGTCGTACACCATTTCTATGCTGGATGGCACGGCTCTTCGAGCGGTGATCGAAAAAGAAAAACCCACATACATCGTGCCCGAAGTAGAAGCCATTTCTACCGCCACGTTGATTGAACTTGAGAAAGAAGGCTTTCGCGTGATTCCCACAGCCAACGCAACAAAATTGACTATGAATCGCGAAGGCATCCGCACATTGGCAGCAGAAACACTGCAACTCAAAACGTCACCTTACCGATTTGCCGAAACGTTTGATGAATTCAAATCTGCTATCCAAGCGATCGGCATACCTTGCGTGGTGAAACCAATCATGAGCTCATCGGGCAAAGGGCAGAGCGTGGTAAAGTCGGCTGCCGATATTGAAAATGCGTGGCGCTACGGGCAAGAAGGAGGCAGGACTGAAGGCGGACGTATGATCATAGAAGGCTTTATCGATTTTGACTACGAGATCACCTTGCTTACCATTCGTCATAAAAAGGGCGTATCATTTTGCGAGCCAATCGGTCACCGGCAAGAGCATGGCGACTATCAAGAATCGTGGCAGCCTCACCCCATGCCGGCCAAGGCATTGCAAGAAGCGCAGACCATCGCAAAAAAAGTTGTCGATGCGCTAGGTGGCGTGGGCATTTTTGGTGTGGAATTTTTTGTGAAAGGCGAGACGGTTTATTTTAGCGAACTATCGCCTCGCCCACATGATACAGGCATGGTCACCATGATTTCGCAAGATCTCTCCGAATTTGCGTTGCACGTGCGCGCGATTTTAGGTTTACCCATCCCCGTCATCCAACAATTGGGACCGTCTGCCTCGTCTGTAATCTTAGTGAAAGGCCAATCGAAAAATATTTCTTATTCTGGATTGGAAGAGGCGTTGGCTGAACCGGACACACAATTAAGATTGTTCGGCAAACCAGAAGTGAATGGCGAGCGCAGGATGGGCGTTTGTTTGGCCAAAGGTGCAACCATTGAAGAGGCTAGAAGGAAGGCGAATGGATCTGCACAGAAGATTCGATTTGAACTAAAATAGTTTTGATTTTGCACCCTGAACCACTTTATTTCTGACCCTATATGGGATTGGTTTTTGGTCAGCGACCGGACGACTGGTGAATTCCACAAACTGGTTCAAGGTTTAGGAGCGATGGATGATGAAATCTGTTGTTAATACCCCGTTTTATGTTGAAATAGGCTCAGTTGTTAAAAGTGTACTTGAGCCTATAACTATTGCCGAGCACGAATCAACTAATTTATAATTTGACCAACTTCGTGTTAACATGTACGCTTGATGGTAGGGAAGGAACTGCCCAATGTGTGGCGCTGCTGAGTTGAAGTTAAACCAAACTGACAAATTGATAAAATCGTAATCTGTCTACAGTACCCCACAAAAATGGAAGAGGAAAGAACCATAGTGCACAACAAAAGTTAATTCATTATTATAAAAGAGTCATTTAATATCTCAAGCCTGTAGCCTTTGCCATGTATATTGGTTATCCGAAGATCAGGGTCAGCGCTTAACTTTTTTCTAAGCTTGGAGATGAACATATCAAGGCTGCGCCCTGTAATAACACCTTCATCGGTCCATACATGCTGAATCAGTTCTTCACGCAGCGTTAGTTGTTCGATATTTCTATTGAGCAACGTCAATATGCTAGATTCTTTATCGGTCAATGAAATGGTTTCTTCACCTATTCTCAAACGCTGATGGAGGCTGTCAAACACAAATCTTCCTATTTTTTTATGTACCGGGTTGCTTTCATGTTGAGTTGAAGCATGCTGCGCCACGTGTGGCCCTGATTCTTTAGACCTAAAGCTCTTGCCTACTAATACAAAAGCTAACACTGA
This sequence comes from Chryseotalea sp. WA131a, assembly GCA_025370075.1. NCBI lineage: Bacteria > Pseudomonadati > Bacteroidota > Cytophagia > Cytophagales > Chryseotaleaceae > Chryseotalea > Chryseotalea sp. WA131a. The sequence goes on from CP073016.1 coordinate 506,873, forward strand.
TAGTACACCACTAATCATCATGGCAGTTTTTGAATGTAGAACAGTAGGGGAAGGGAAATCAGCAAAAACAATTTCAATCGTGTAACACGCTTTCGGTTGACTCCTGCCGCGACATGCTATAATGTTGTTGGTCGGAGGATTGATTTCAAAACCATACACAACAACATCAGGTCTGTAACATTCCTGAACCGTAACGGTATAGTGGGATAACTCCGTTTTGACGAGAGACCGCTGAACGATCTCAACTAAGGTGTCAGGCTGAAATGCAAACTCATTTTCAAATTCAAGCAAAAACACACCGTTTGATTTTTCAATGACAGGACGAACCAACGAACTAGAGTCACCGGCTTGAAGAAGCAAATCATGCCCAATGGCTCGCACCGCTATAATCACGCGTTTTGAAAGTACTTCATCTTCTGAACTGAACGTAATGAGAGTGACCAAAAATAAGATACCGGAAAAAGCAATCACCATTGCAGTGAAAAATTTAACAGTTGGGCTTTTAAGTGCCTTATTGAAAGAATTTACATTCATTTACATTTCTTTTTACAAGCTGTTAACGAACTGTTAACAAGTGCCAGCAATTTCGAGGCATACATTTGTTTATCAAAATAAAACTAATTTTTTTATGAAGCATTTGAAAAAATCTCCTGCCAGACCGGTGGGCAAGTACATCCTACTGTTGGTGCTACTAACGGTAATCATTGGCTCATGGACATTTGCCGATGGTTTTTCCATCTGGAACTTCTTGGGTAAAGTGCAACATGCTGATCAGACCCAAGAAATAAGTCAAGACAGTGCGTACATAGGGGCTGGAGAAGAACAGAGAGTAAAGTCCATTACGAACATCATTTTACAATCAAATGATGGTGGACAGACATGGCAAGACATCAGTCGGGGTTTACCTGAACAGCCCGAAGATTTTTTTGCAGGAGACTCAGAACTCTATGTGCGTTTAAAAGATGGAATGTATCGCAGTAAGAGTAATCTTAAAACGCCTGTTTGGGAAAAAGAGAATGCTCTCGATCCACGATGTACTTCTATAGCCTTCAATCGTTCGGGCGTAATGGCGTTCACTAATGAAGGAGAAATTTTTCAAAAAACACCTTCCGGCATCTGGTTGCCTATCTATACAAATTTCAAAAACCATTTGATACAATCTATCTTTGAAACATCGGATGGAACATTATTCATCGGTAGCGATAACGGACATTACAAATCTGCCGACAGGGGGGAAACCTGGAAAAAAGTACATGATGGGGTTATGGGTATGGTGGAGTCAGGCGGTGTTCTTCTCGCGACCTATTCAAAAGGTATCATGCGTTCGAGGGACAATGGTGAACCAGGTATCATGCGTTCGGCAGACTATGGCGAACATTGGGAATCCGTAATCAGCGAGGGGGGAGTGGGTATCTCGGTTGAACGTATCGATGGAGGATTTGCTGCGATATCCTATAGCTACAATAGCAAATCCAGAAGGATTCGCATTTCAAGGGATAGTGGAAAAACCTGGAATGCCATTGATGGAGGACTCCAGCCTTCGATGAACATTTCATCCATCAAGCAAATAGGTAAGTATTTAGTATGTGGCCATCCAGATGGAATATTTCGATCATCTGACATGGGTAAAACATGGAATCTTGTTCATCCAAGTGTTGACAACGCATTTAAGTTATCTGAAATAACCCAGAATCTTGTTCCCTTCAGAGATAATAGAAAAGTATTTAAGATTTATGTTTCCGGAAATGTGTTGTATGCTGTGGCGCGAAATTCTGGATGTTGAAAAGTGTTGGTATTTTTAGAATTGGCCAAGGATGATTTGTAAATAATACAAATCAATTGTTAGCAAGATATGAGTAAACAACCCTAACCACGATGGCAAGGGTTGTTTTAACTTTTGAATTCGAAAAAGAATCCTCTCATCCCAGCTTTTTCTCCAACTCATCAATTTTATTTTGAGCTTTCATGTTTCCCATTGATAAGGATAATCGATACAGTTCAAGTGCCTCCCGTCTGGTTTCTTTCTTTTTCCGTGGTGCAAAGTGTGTACGGTTGGCGGCTTTTTCCAATGCTTCGGCTTGCGCAAAATATAGATTGGCAATTGCAATTTTGTTTTCTGATTGGGTTTCATTTAACAGTTTTTCCAATGATACGATGTCACGTTCGTTCAGCTTGATCGTTTCATCTCGTAATGATAACAAGGAGTCTGTGCTATTTAATTTTGCCCACATCACTAGATTTTGATTGTGTTGGTTTGCCAATTTTAATTCTAGATCTAAAATTTCATTGGTGCGATTGGCAAGGTCTGCTTTTAATCTTCGGATAGAGGAAGCAGAGGATTTCGTTGCATTTTTGTTCGATTTTTCTAATTGAGAAAGTTTTGCCTCGGTTTGTTGAACATAAGCATTGATGTTCTTTAAACGTGATATATAATCACTATACGATGTCCCTTCTACCATCTTTAGTTGAAGCGTTTTTCGGCTGGCATCAATTGAATCGATTAACATACCAACCTCATTGAGGTTTTTCTCCGCATCTTTGCTGTTGTTAAGCTCGATGCTGAGGGAATCTATACGCTGCTGCAACACGGCTTTTTCTTTTGTTTCGCAGCTAGCAAGTGCAAACACGATGGTGATTCCAATAATGAAATTTTTCATGGTAGGGTTGTTGGTTTTGTTATTGTGGAGGGAAAGAAAAAATGATGCCGAGATGGTGCAATCACTATTGACTCTGAAATGACACTAAGCCGTCAAGGATTGGAGTCGTATGTGTAAAAATTTCCTCACTTTAAATTGAAAATAGAAGCATTTCCCCCACAACCTAGTTTACAACCAAATCAAATATAATTTCTTTTTACGATCGGCAGCTTTCTTCTGTCTTTTAAAATAACCTCTGAATAAGAAATTGTGCTTGAGCGCCTCTATATTTTCGTCAAGTTTACTGGATGCTAACTTTACATTTTCCATTGTGCCTTTTAGCTGATGCGCAAATGCAATGTCGCTTAGTAGAATGATCAAGGCATTTTCTTGGTCGTTTATTTTACCAACCGATGTTTGTAGATCTACCGACATTCTTTTGAGTTGGCACCATCATTAGAGATGTCTTGTAACATTTATCGGAATGATTTACAACTGCTGCTTGCCGTTGCTTTGCCAGGGCGCAGCCAAGCATTGCCACCATTCTTGTTTGGCTAACAAAAGCTGCTTTCCGTACCATTATAATGGGGTACAACCTGATGAGTTTATTTCGACAATTAGTACTTCAAAGCAAGTCCCGGGCTACTTTAAGCACCTTAAAATCCAAACTTCTTTAACCAAGATAAAGATGTTCAATTATCCATTCGCTAAACATTGGCATGGGCTATACCTTCCAAAACTTTGCTGATAAAAAAATAGAGATTTAAAAAATCTAATTCAAAAACCAAATCCGAAAAGTGGGGTCTTTTTTTTATTTTCGGGCAATGATTCAAATTCGACTTGCCAATTATGATGATATTTCCGATGTTCGAGAAGTAGCCATTCAGTCGTACGAGGCTACGTTTGCAGCATTCAACACCCGCGAAAACATGGATGCTTTTTACAGTGAGTCGTATGCGCTCAAGGTAATGCAACGTGAATTTTACGAACCCCATTCTTATTTGTTTGTTGCCACCGAAGGAGATTCAATTCTTGGATTTGTTCGTCTTCGCAAAAACGATGAAGCTAACGATAAATTGGGCGATAATACCCTTGAACTTCAGCGGCTCTACATTCATCCTCAACACCAGGGACGAAACATTGGCAAGCAATTAATGGAGGCAGCGCTGCAACAAGCCAGCGAATTGAAGGTTGAATACATTTGGCTAGGGGTGTGGGAAAGAAACTTTAAGGCTCAAAAGTTTTATTCTCATTGGGGATTCGAACGGTTTGGCGAGCATGTGTTCCAAATGGGGGATGATCCGCAGATTGATTGGCTGCTGAAACGAAAGTTGTGAGCAACTGTCTAGGAATTCTCTTACTTTTAAAAGGCTAATTTTAATCAGTATGTCAAAGGATAAATTTATTGTATCAATTAACACTTCTTATAGCGTTGCAGGCTCATCGATTTATTTGGGAGCGGGAGTTTTAGGCGGTGAAATCATAGCAGAAGCAAAGGTCAATCTTTCATTGAAGATGATGAACCGGCATGGATTAGTGAGCGGTGCTACGGGCTCTGGTAAAACCAGAACATTGCAACTTCTGGCCGAGCAGTTATCAGCAGCAGGTGTTTCTGTTTTTATGCCTGATATGAAGGGCGATGTAAGCGGGATGGCGAAACAAGGTGCTGTAAATGATAAAATCAACGACCGCGTAAAAGCGTTGGGTATTTCGGGCTATCAACCAAAAGGCTTTCCAGTCGAACTGTATTCATTGAGCGGAAAGCTAGGCGCACAAATGCGAGCTACGGTTACCGAGTTTGGCCCTGTGTTGCTTAGCAAGATTTTAGAATTGAACGAAGTGCAGAGCGGTGTGCTGATGGTATTGTTCAAATATGCCGATGACAAACATTTGCCGATTGTTGATTTGAATGATTTAAAGAAGGTATTGAATTATTTGTCGGAAGGAGAGGGGGCAGCAGAGATAAAGGAAGCCTATGGAAAAATTTCTTCGGCCACGGCCAGTACTATTTTGCGCAAGATTGTGGCCATGGAGCAGCAAGGCGTGAGCCAATTGTTTGGTGAAAAGTCTTTTGATATAGAAGACCTTATGGAAAAAGTAGATGGTCAAGGAATCATCAGTTTGCTCAATGTATCAGATGTGCAAAGTCAGCCAGCCATTTTCTCTACCTTTATGCTTTCACTGTTGGCCGAGTTGTACCAAAAACTTCCAGAGGCAGGCGACCTCGATAAACCCAAATTGATTTTCTTTTTGGATGAAGCCCACTTGCTGTTTAAAGATGCGCCAAAGGCTTTCATGGACCAGATTGAACAAGTGATCCGATTGATCCGCTCAAAAGGTGTTGGGGTTTTCTTTTGCTCGCAGATGGTGCAAGACATTCCCGCGTCTGTCCTATCGCAACTGGGCAACCGTGTGAGTCACGTTATCCGCGCCTTCACGCCAAACGATGTAAAGGCTTTGAAAGAAACGGTTAAGACTTTTCCGAAATCTGAATTTTACTATATGGAAGAGCAGTTTACAAAATTGGGTATCGGCCAGGCATTTGTCACGGTGCTGAATGAAAAAGGTATACCCACCGAAACGGCAACGGTTCACTTGGCGCCTCCTGCCTCTTTTATGGGTCCATTATCCGATACAGAATATAAATCACATCTCGATGGTTCAGATATGTACAAAAAGTACAAAGAAACGGTTAACCCTGAAAGTGCTTTTGAGATGTTGACAGAAAAAGTAAAGTCAAGCCAGGCCAAGCAAGAAGAAGAAACCCAACAAACGGAAGAGGCCAAGCCAACCAAAAGCGGCAGACCTGAGAAAAGTACCCTCGAAAAAGTAATGACCTCGCCCGTTGCCAATCAAATTGGAAAAGAATTGGTTCGTGGTGTGTTCGGAATGTTGTTTGGCTCTGCTCCAAGGCGAACTACCTCAAGGAGAAAGTGGTAGTTGATATGCGGATGCCCGTGTTACTTAGTTGGTCATTCGCATTTGCCGTTGGTAGTAGATGTTATTGTTCAAGTGAAAAGCATGTGACTTACAGCATTAATAGTTTTCTTGGCGATAATTTAACAATCGCTTATAAGCTTGTTTTATTTTTTCAGGATGCATACCTCCTTTAAACATAAACATCGCTACACCGTTGGCAATTTGTACACGAAGCCACGAATTAGAGTCGTATTTGCGCGTAGAAATAACAACATCCTTTTGGATCAATTCAAACGGGACTTTGGCTTCCTGCAATCGCCTCAGCAAATCGTAGTCTTCCATAATCGTGTAATATTCGTTATAACCTCCTAGTGCCTGAAATGCTTTTTTTGTAATGAACAGCGTTTGGTCTCCTCCGCGAAAGCTCAACAAGTTAAAGCGGGTCAGGTAAGCGTTAATCCGCATCAAGCCCGGGTATCGATCATATCCCGAGCGGTAGCATCCAGCTTCGTATCCATTCCGAACTGATTTTTGAATATCGTCTTGGTACGAAGCGGGAACAATGACATCTGCGTGTACAAAAAATAAGATGCCGTGTTTTGCCTTCGAAGCACCTAAATTTAGTTGAGCTGCTCGTGAGCGAATCGGACATGGAATCACGATGGCGCCTACTTCCGCAGCCATTGATGCTGTGTTATCCTTACTGCCTCCATCCACCACCACTACCTCTAGGTTTTCTGAGTCTTTAAATTGACGAATTGTTTTTTGAATGATGGCAGCCTCGTCTACTGCGGGGATAATGATGGAAATACCGGACGTCATTGAAATTTAAAGTTAACCACTAATTTCAAAAAGTAAGTGCCATCGATGCTTCTTTTCAAACCATTGAATTACATTTACAATTCAACTCAACAGAAATCCATGACCATTCAAGAAAAAGTAGAAGCAGTTGAGAAAGTTTTCAAAAAACTGGATGAACAAATCGCTGAACTCCAATCATGGTCAGGCTTGCACTGCAAATGGGGCTGTGGCAAATGCTGTTTCAAACCCGATATTGAATCCACCATTTTGGAATTTTTACCCTTTGCTTTTTATCTGTATCAAAACAAGTTGGCCGAGCAGTGGCTACGTAAACTAAAAGCCTCTGATTCTTCCATTTGCTTGATTTTAAATCCGACCCAAGCCACCGCTGGACTTTGTTCGGAATATCAATACCGTGGATTGATTTGCAGATTGTTTGGGTATTCGGCACGCACCAATAAGTACGATAAAAAAGAATTGGTGACGTGCCAAATCATTAAAACAGAGCAGCAAGCAGATTTTGAAAGAGCAGAGTTGGGAATTGCCAATGGCAGAGAAGTGCCCGTCATGAATCAATACTACATGCAATTGCACGGCATCGATTTTGAGTTGACACGTGATTTTTATCCAATCAATAAAGCAATTGAAAAGGCCATTGAAACGGTTTTGGGGTATTTTGCTTATCGTGATGTAACCTAACGAAGCGATTAAAGTATATTGAATTAAGAATTTACCATGAATAGGATGTTAATTATATCTATTTTGATTCTAGGATTTTTTAGAAGTTTTAGCCAAACCAACGAAAGACAATACATATTCAATCAATTGGAAAAAATCTATTCTCAAGAGGTAGACGAAAAATTTGAAAGATTCACTCCAACTATTGATGAAATTAAGATAGCAGACAGTCTCATTCAGTTTCACGTTACGGAGAAAGCACATGAATATTCTTGGGCTGAAAAGATTTCCAACTACAGTTCTTACTATAGGCAGTATGTAGGACACATAAATGAAAAAGGTGAAAAAATATTATTCACTAACAGTTTTTGCAAATGGGAAAGTAATTGGAGAAGTGAAATCATTAGCTACATGGGCGGAGGTTCTTGCTTTTTTACGATTAAAGTTAATGTTGATAAGAAATTGACCTATGACTTAAAAGTAAATGCGCCAAAATGATAGTTTATGTAACCCTTGGCTATTAGGGTTACTTCATTGGCACTTTTGTTGATTAAAGCCGATTGAGATTAGGCTAAAAATATTATCTAACTTTGCCTTCTCATAAGAATCTGTATGAAAAATGCCCTTCTGATTTTTTTAGTGCTTAGTTCAAATCTGCTGTTCGCTCAATCGGAGCAGCCCGCAGTGTCTGCTAAAGTGAATTGGCTTACTTTTGAACAAGCGGTGGAAAAATCCAAAACGGAAAAGCGGAAACTTTTTGTAGATGTTTATACAGATTGGTGTGGCTGGTGCAAGGTGATGGATAAAAACACGTTTGCAGAGCCTACCATTGCCAAATTATTGAACGAAAAATTCTATCCTGTAAAGTTTAATGCCGAGCAACGTGAGGATGTAGTGTTTCAAGGAACTACCTTTAAATTTATTCAGCAAGGCAATAATGGAGCGCATCAATTAGCGGCTGCTCTTTTGAACAATCAATTGAGCTATCCAACCGTTACTTTTATGGAAGAAGATTATTCAGGGGTATACCCCATTCCTGGGTATCGCAAGCCAGAAGAATTTCACCCTCTCTTGGTTTTCTTTTTAGAGAATCAACATAAAAAAGGAGGAAATGCGTATGCTGATTTTTTGAAGACCTACAAGTCGCCTTACACTGCCACTGTTGTTAAGCAAGAAGGTTCGCGCCATTGAAGATTCTAAAAAAAACGATAGAAGGATCTGCTAATTACTCCTTAATTGCTAGCGCAAACGGCCACTCCAATCCTTCCATTCGGATTAGCCACAGCAGAACCGATATTACCCGCTGCTAAAACAATATCTTTGGCTGGTCCCGTATCTGACAAATGTACTTTTATGCTGGCCTTTAGCTTCAGGAAATCGGCATAGCTGATTTTTGTCTCATCAGCCAACTGATTTACCACTGTTTCACTTTTCCCTGTGTTTCCAGTTAAAGGAGTTAACAAAGCTGCTACAGGCGCGCCAGAGGTGCTCATATCGCCTAAGTGTAAATGAACGGGGTATTTAGCATCGCCACTGGTGCCTGTAAGTTCCACCTGCACCACGGCATTGCCGTCCCGCTTTTCTTGTAAAGTTACCGTCCCCGAAATAGCATAGGTAGAGCCAGGTTGAAGTGCATAGGTAACTTGGTTGCCCGTAAATTCACTTATTTGCTCGCTTTTTTGGCAAGAACTAATAATTAAAACAGCTACTGCCAGAACACCCCATGTTTTCATAGTCAAGCGTTTAATTCGCAATAAAGTTAAATAAAAAATTATTCATTGCACCAATTAGCCATTAGCTTTGCTTACCGTTTTTGGCACGAGAAATGATTCGATTAAAAAAAACGAGCTAATTAGACCATTTATTCTGTGAAACGCACTTTATTTTTATTGCTGATTGCCGCTGGCTGTAGCCCATCGGTAACCAATACTTCCCTTAAAACCGACCTTCAAGACTCTAAACCTGCTTGGCTTAGCGCGAAGCCAGATCAATCGTTTTATTATATCGGAATTGGTAGAGGTATTAAAACTGGGACTGCTAATTATCTGCAAGCGGCAAAAAAAAGCGCTTTAGAGGATTTAGTTTCTGAAATCAAAGTTAATGTTTCGGGCACTTCTACCTTGAGCCAGATCGATGCCAACAAAGAATTTCAAGAGAAGTATGAGCAAATTATTAAGACCACCGCTGCTGATGAAATTGAAGAATTTGAACTAGTAGATTCTTGGCAAGACGAACGCAACTATTGGGTGTATTATCGTCTATCCAAGCAACGCTACAAAGAAATTAAAGACGAACAGAAAAGGAATGCCGTAAGCATTGGGTTGGATTTTTTCACCAAAGCCAAACAAGCCGAGCGAAACAACGATCCGGTATTGGCGTTGGGATTTTATTACCAAGGCTTTCGCGCCATTGAAAAATATTTAGCGGAGCCCATTCGGTTAGAGTTTGAAGGAAGGGAAATTTTATTGACCAGCGAAGTAGTAGCCAACATGCAGTTGCTATTGGATAAAATGGAGATTTCAATAACACCAGCAGAAGTTTCTCTCAATAGAAGAGTTTCCATCGATGACCAATCCTTTATCGCAAAAGCCTATGATAAAAAATCGAGAAAGATAATTTCAGATTTGCCGTTGCGGGCTTCTTTCGAAAAAGGTTCTGGCATTGTGTTTCCAGATTACAAAACAAATGCTGAAGGCTTGGCCAAAATATTGTTGACCAAAATCAGCTCGCGCGATTTGGAGCAAACGGTTTCAATTAAAGTAAACCCACTGAGTTTTGCTGGAGGCTCGGCTACTAAGATTGATTCGTTGGTAGTTCAAAAATTGGTAGTGCCACGTGCTACTATTTTATTGAAGGTACAGCGGCCGTTGGTTTATGTGGCTTCGATTGAAAAAAGCTTGGGCAATCCAAAAGCCAACCAGCAAATTACCAACCGCATCAAAAACTATCTAACGAATGCAGGTTTTGAATTCACCGACCAAAAGGGGAAGGCCGAACTGGCTTTGGATGTTGACGCTAACTCTGAAAAGGGAGCCGTTTCGGGCAGTATTTTTATAACCTATGTTACAGCCGTTATTCGGGTTTCTTCCGTTAAAGACAACAAAGAGATTTATGCCACCACCCTCGATCGGATTAAAGGATTTAGCCTGGATTACGAACGGTCAAGTCAGGAGGCTTATAATAAATCGCTGGACGTATTGGAAAAAGAGAAACTTCCTGAATTGTTGAACTCAATTTTACAATGATTTAATAATCAAGAAAACAGGTTAAAAAGTATGGCCTATAAATTGCATTAACTAAATTGCTAACCAAATAACTAACAAATATGAAAAGAATAGCAAATTATTCGCTCGTGATAGTAGCTGCTGCGGCTGCAATAATCAGCGGCTGTAAAGCCAAACAAAAAACACCTGATGGCGAAAAAGAAGTGATCGTACCTTGCTCGGGACCAGATTTCTTTACCAACAACAAAGTATTTCGCGCCAATTCTATTGGTGAGAGCATGGATCAGGTGACTTCTAAAAAGAAAGCTCTGACCAATGCGCGTAACGAACTAGCTCAATCTATTCAGACTACTGTTAAAACAGTTACAGATAATTATACCAATTCTCGCTCAATGAATCGTAAAGAAGAATTGGAGCAAAAATTTGAGCAGTTGAACCGTGAGGTGGTAGAGCAAACTTTACAAGGCGTGCGCACCATTTGCGAAAAGTTAGTTCAAACAAAAGACGGTAACTACAAAACCTATATCGCCATTGAACTTTCGGCTGATGATTTAGTAAAGCAATATAACCAACGCTTATCTACCGATGACCGTTTGAAAATCGACTACGATTACGAAAAATTTAAGGATACCTTCAATCAAGAAATGGAAAAGAGATCAAAAGGAAACTAAGTCTCTGCTTCAGTCATTCGTAAAATCCCGACCTAAAATCGGGATTTTTTATTTTACTATTTTTGATACATGCCTGGCTATTCAGGTACACCGTTGCTCAAGAAATTAGGTCTTAAAGAAGGAGATAGCATTTATCTTTTCAATGAGCCCAAAGAATACCTCAATTGGATTTCACCGCTGCCCAAGAATGTTCAAGTGAAGCAACGGCCTCAGAAAGATTCAGTCCAATTTGCTCATGTTTTTGCTTTAGACAGCAAAATATTTCAAGCGCAATTTCTGAAAGCAAGAGACGGCCTCGCCAAAACAGGCATGCTCTGGATATCATGGCCAAAAAGGCTTCCAAGATTGCAACGGATCTAGATGAAAACATTATTCGCGATTTTGGTTTGAAGAATGGTTTGGTAGATGTGAAGGTCTGCGCAGTGAGCGAGGTATGGTCAGGATTGAAGTTTGTGTATCGCGTGAAGGACCGATAATTAGAATTTCTCTGCAAAGTCCATGACACAATTGAATCCGTATTTTTTGTGTTTTTCGATAGCAATCCCAATGTAATGCAGGCGAGGCTCAAGTATATTTTTTCGATGCCCCAAATTTTCGATTCCGTCATCAATCAATAGCGACATCACAATGTCGATTGGTTCAACATTCCCGTAGTCACAATTTTCAGCAACTGCGCCTTTGGCTTTGGCCCGTTCGCGTAAGCGCTTATCAAAGGTTACTCCGTTGCTGCTGGTGTGCCCTACTTTGTTTTTGGTACCCATATCGATAGCGTGAGCTTCGGCCGTTGCCGTTAAAGCTGAAGAAAGTTGCAAACTTTCTACTTTGTCCCTGGTTTTTAAATCATTCACCAATGAAATGGCAAAACGATTTTTTGTTAGCTCATGCTTTTCAATATAAGGATTTAGGTATTCCGTAAGAAAAGATTGTGGATTCGTTCGCGCAATGTTTAATAGCTCTAGTACTTTTTCAATCTTATCTTGGCCGAAACAAGAGGAGGCAAGCAACATCAAGAAGCAAATAGATAGTGCTCTTTTCATATTTAACAACCTTGTTCGAATTAGGTGTTGGAGGATTAAGGCAACAAAGAGCCAGAAACTAGTGAGAACCACATTACTTCCAATTGGCTGGATCCAACCGCCACGATTTTACATAAATCAATTGATCTTCGTCTAAATATTTTTGTTGAATTGCTTCAGGCAACAAATGGCTGAAGTCACTTAGACATATCAATGGCACTTTTTCTTCGGCAAATGCTTTCTCACTAGCCTCAAAGCCATAAGTAAAAATGGCGACCATCCCAATTACTTTAAACCCTGCCTCGCGCATGGCCTGAGCCGCTTTTAATGAACTTCCTCCTGTGGAGATCAGATCTTCGATCAACACTACCTTTTGGCCTTTCTCAATCTTTCCTTCAATTAAATTGCCCATGCCGTGTTCCTTTGGTTTAGGACGAACGTAAACAAAGGGCAAGCCCATCTCTTCAGCCACCAGCGCGCCTTGCGGTATGCCGGCTGTGGCTACCCCAGCAATACATTCCGCTTGCGGAAAATGTTCGCGTATAGCTTGTACCAAACTGTGCTTGATATAGGTACGAATGAGTGGGTAGGAAAGCGCCAACCGATTATCGCAATAGATGGGGGATTTCCAACCTGAACTCCATGTAAAGGGGGTTTTGATGTTTAGTTTGATGGCGCCAATCTGCAGCAGCTTGCTGGCAATTTCGGTGGCCGTTTTTTCTTGAATAGTAATCATGCTCATAGGGCGGCAAGTTAGAATGAAAGCATTACTCCTCAAATATGAGCCACTAATGATTTTTAAGTAATGTGATGTTTTGGTTGTTTTTTAGTTGTGAGATTGCGAATAATTTATGTTTTTGCGCTGTTAAAAACCTGATTGAGCAGTTGAATGAATTTGTTCGTAAATGACATACCCGTCCGCATTCTAAAAGCCAATGAAAAGGCACTTTCAGGTCATTATAACTATGAAATTGATGCTTCCAAAGAGGCGATTTCAAAAGCTAAGCTGATCAACCATGTTTGGCTACACCATGCTGCCATAAAAGATATGGACAATGTATTTGACCTACTCAATTCAAAAGTGCCCACCAATCTGTTGTCTTTAACCATCAGCATCAATGATTACTTGGGTTTTATGGAGTACTTAAAAGACAGGTATAAAGTAATTAAAGCGGCCGGTGGGTTGGTGCGAAAGAAAGATAAATTTTTGATTATTTATCGGATGAAGAAGTGGGATTTGCCAAAAGGGAAAAAAGAAAGCGGAGAGCGCTCATCCGAAACCGCTGTACGCGAAGTAGAGGAGGAGTGCAATGTGAAGGTAAAACTAGGCTCTAAAATTTGCACTACGTGGCACACCTACACCATGGGCAAGAGCAACATGCTCAAAAAAACAAAATGGTATAAAATGGATTTGATTGATGACTCGAACAGCAAGCCGAGTTTAGAGGAGGATATTGAAGAGCTTCGTTGGATGACGGAGAAGGAAGTATATCACGCCCTCGAGAATTCGTATAAATCCATTCGTTTCGTTTTTGAAGAATACTACCGAAAGCGCGAGAAGGTTTCTTAGGTCAGTTTCTTAAGCCAATTAGTCATTCTAATTTATAAGGCAAAAAGCCTGACACATCACCGTTGTATCGATGTACTTCTCTTATTATGGAAGAACTGAGCGATGCCCATTCGGGTGAGGTTATCAAAAAAACAGATTCAAGCGATTTGTTTAAATGGCGGTTTACTTGCGCGATGCTGTTTTCATACTCAAAATCGGTGGTGTTGCGCAACCCTCTTAATAAATAATTTGCGCCATTTCTTTTGGCATACTCGGCTGTTAACTCTGAATAGGTTTGAACTTTTATTTGAGGATGCTTTTGAAAGGTCTCTTGTATTTTGCTGATCATAAAATCAATCGGGAAATAGCGATTGCTTTTGCCGCTGTTGTACCCGATGGCAATGATGATCTCATCAAACAAAGTTAATCCTCGCAGCACGATATCATGATGGCCATTGGTAAAAGGATCGAATGAGCCTGGAAACAAAGCAACTTTTTTCATTCACCAATCAGCTGAGCAGGTCAAGCGAATATAAATCGAAAAACTGATGCTCTTGCACATCGTCAAACATGTAGCCAAAACTCATGTGAGTTGGTCTTCCACCAAACGAAACATTGCGTACGTATTTTACAAATTCAAGGTAGTGCGGAGAGTTCTTTCCGATGTATCCCCACAGCATTACTTCGCTGGTTTGCTGATCCATGCCCACTGTTTTCATCACCAACATGATGTATTTTACGTAATCAGCGAATTGGTGAATAATGAATTGGTTGTAGTAAATCAATTTCCCTTTGTCGGCCGAGATCAAGTGCATTTTAAAGCGATCGACATAGACATACAAAGGAGTTGATGTTGATGATTTGCTGATTTGGATCACGCCCTCAATCAAAGCAGCCGACTGATGAAAAATTTTTAATTGCGTATTTTGATAGCTGGATTGAAGCCATTCTAAAATCAACTTTTGCATGGAAAACACCGTAGTGATCGCCAATGAATTGTTTTCGCAATGCAAAATGTTTTCGAGTGCTGAGTCAACCGAAGCATTAAACTTTAAATACTCAGCCGAATTTTCTTCAAGAAACAGAGCTTTCGGCAACTGAATGAACTTATTATTCTTGATCGAGATTTTTACCTCCCTCCAAAAACCAGCTTGTAAAAACTCATGCGCATCGAACAGTGCTTTTAAGAGATTAAGCAGCTCGTGATAAGAATTCAATTCGCTCAGAACATAGTCTTCAAAAAAAAGTAGCCGGTTATCGTTTTCAGCGACAACGGCTACTTGAAAATCTCTAATCCCTAGTTGTATCAACAGCCTGTATTGATGAAGGTTATCTTCATCAAACCGGTCGTCTTTGACCTTCTTTATTAACTTATAATTCGCTCCGGTGGTTTGCAATCAATTCGATTCCCAGTTTCCAGAAGTAGACACATCCAAACGCGAACCAAATTGAAGTGGTTTGCGGTTTTTGGCTTCGTTGCTTTCCTTGCGTTGAGGATTGTCAGGTTTAGGATCTTTTACTTCAATAGTCTGAACCAGCACTCCGTTTTTATCAACTTTGCCCACATAGATGCTAAACATTTGATCAGCATCTTCTTCCTTTAGTTTAGGTTTTCTGCCAATATTCTTTGTATCGATAGAAGGGTTGAAGGCATAATCCCAAAAGGCAACCAATTGTTGGCCTTTTTTCACAGGATCACCCACTTTTAAGTCTGCCAAAGTGGTAACAATGCCTTGGTCTTTAAAAGGAGGCTCTTGATTTTTTTCTCCTACTTTAATGACATACCCTTTTTGGTTTTTAATAATACGGTCGCCTATTTTTATTCTGAAGCCCATAAAAGTTCCACTCTCGGGCGCATTTTCAGCATAATTCTTTTTGAAAATTTTATCGTGTGCTGGCGCGTAGCCCAAGGTATCGTAAAACACCTTCACTTCTTCTTGGCCATAGCCAATTTGCTTGATTTCTTCTCTTCGGTTGATGATCGGCACCCGGCCATTTTGAATGAAATTGCTTAATGAGTCCCAATTGGCAGTATATCTTTTGTGTACTTCAAAAAACACAATTTCTGCCTCCCGAATCAGCTTTAATTTTTCAATCACTGCTTCTTCGGCTTTTTTGATGTTTTCCTTTTCGTCAATAGTGTTTTGAACCCCAAAATATAGTTTAGCGGCAAGCCCAGCACTGCCTGCAAACAATAGTATGGTAATGATTCGGGTTACGGTTGTATTCATGTGTTAATAATTTTTTTTAGTGGTCACATGCGATGGACTAGATGATCATCTAAATTGGAGTAGAGCATCTTAATGGCCATTTCATGCAGTTACAAGGTTTAGTGTGCAATAATAGGTATTTTAAGCGGTTCGATGCAACCAATTAGAGTTTAAAATAGCCTTTTAAATCAACTATTTGGGCAGGTTTGGTTACCAATCCAAACATTCCGTGAAGTTGGCGTTTGTTCATCCTTTCTAATTCTTGCCAAGAATGAAATCGAAGCCCCTGCAACAAACTGGGTGCCCCGGGTTCTGGATCCTTGCCCAGACTCAGGACGCCTCCTATTTTTTCCACTCTAAAAAATAGCTCCACGGCATGTAGTGCCAATTGAATAAATTCGCAAGCGAACAAAAAGTCACAAACTTTAATCTCTAGTCCGGTCTCTTCCATCCATTCTCTCTTTAAGCAATCAATGGCCGATTCTCGCCATTCGATGCTTCCCCCGGGTGGATTCCAAAAGTCACCATCGGCTATCCCTCGGTGATTGACCAATAGTATGGAATTGTTTTCAACCAATAGTCCGCATACCCGCGTCCTCAATCGATTTCCGTAAAATTGATGAACCGATTCTTGCATCTATTCGTTAAAAAAGTTGATCTTGTAGAGTTGCCTGCTTTTAGCACTAAATGTAAATGGTTGGCTTCTAATTTTTTATCTTTTCCATATCTATATGAGATATTTTTTCTCGGTTGCGTTGGTCTTTTGCTTTGCATCAGTGAAAGCTCAAATAACCACCAACACAAAAGGTGCGGTTATTTCTTGGGAGAAAACCTCATTCGATTTTGGTGATATTGTTCAAGGTGAAAAGGTGATGCACACCTTTAAATTTGTGAACACAGGTACTGAGCCTCTTATCATCACCAATATAGAAGTAACGTGTGGCTGCACCATCCCTAAGGGGTGGCCTCGCGATCCCATCTTGCCGGGCGGCAAGGGAGAAATTGAAGTTCAGTTTAATAGCTCAGGTAAGTTTGGCAGGCAAAATAAAGTAGTTACGATGGTATCTAATGCCACCTTGGGCAATAGCCAAATTACTTTTTCGGCCAATATTCTAGAGAAGAAAATGCCTAATTGATAATTTTAGGTTTAGAACGATTTTTTAACCTCTGATTGTAGGGTCTAAATAAGACAATTGCTGGTGAGTCAAACCGATTACTTCTTATAGAACCCATAAGCGGCCAGTGCCCAGCCGGCAATCAAAAACAATCCGCCAAAAGGTGTGACAATCGCTACAGCGGTTTGGTTAAAGATAGCCAAAACATATAAGCTCCCTGAGAAGAGCAAGATGCCCACCAGCAACAAGTTAGCACTCCATTTCAGAAAAGTCACATTGCCTAATTGAAAGGTTGCCCCAATTGTCATTAATGATAGTAAGTGGTAAAAATGATAACGTACAGCAAGTTCAAACGTATCGAGCCGATTATTGGCCATTAATATCCCTTTAAGCGCATGAGCCCCGAACGCACCTATACCAACGCCCAACATTCCCAAAATGCAGGCAACAACGATAATGTCTTTTTGTGTTTTCATCATCAAGCACTATAATCTCTTTCTCCAAAAATTGCCGTACCTATTCGCACCAATGTGCTGCCTTCTTCCACCGCAATAGTATAATCCGCACTCATGCCCATCGATAGTTCTTTCATTTCAATCCTTAGGTCAGTATTTTTTTGTTTGATTTTTTCAAACAGATTTTTTAAAAATTTAAACTCTTTTCGGATTTGCCCTTTGCTCTCAGTTAAAGAAGCCATGCCCATCAGCCCTTTCACCTTTACATGTGTCAATTCAGGTGGAAAATGGTCAACCAATTGAATTACCTCCGCTTCATCCAAACCAAACTTGGTTTCTTCTTGGGCAATGTATACTTGTAACAGGCAGTTGATGGTGCGGTTGATTTTCTTTCCTTGCTTGTTGATTTCTTCCAGCAACTTCAGGCTATCCACCGAATGGATGAGTGAAACGAAAGGGGCGAGGTATTTGACTTTATTGGTTTGCAAATGCCCAATCATGTTCCATTCAATATCTTTTGGAAGGGCTTCGTATTTGGTCTGCATTTCTTGGGCTTTATTCTCCCCAAATATTCTTTGACCAGCGGCATAGGCTTCTTCTAACTTGGCAATCGGTTGGGTTTTGCTTACCGCGATCAGCCGGGCGGAAGTACCCTGTAAGTTGTTATTAAAAAACTTAATATTATTTTCGATGCTCATTGCCTAATTTTAAAGATTAAATAACCCGCGCAAAGGTATGGCCATCTTAGGTACGTTGCTCAAAAAAGGAATAAAATTAAGGGAGAATCTTCAACAAGAATATTCTTCACCACTGGAGTTGCAGAAGAATGAATTAAAGGAATTGCTGATTGCGGCCAGCAGCACAGAGTTTGGCAAGTACTACGATTTCCATAAGACACTATCGCAATTTAGAAGAGGGGGCAAAGCATTCTACCAAGCCTACAAAAAATCGGTGCCCATTCACGATTACAACAAAATTTACAAAGATTGGTGGCAACTATCGCTAAAGGGAGCAAAGAACATTGCTTGGCCTGGCCGCATCAAATATTTTGCCTTGAGTTCGGGAACATCCGAGGCCGCCTCCAAGCATATTCCGGTCACCAAAGAAATGACCAAGGCGATTCAAAAGACGAGCGTACGTCAGATTATTTCTTTGTCAAAATATGATTTGCCGCCTCAAGTTTTTGAAGCCGGCATTTTAATGATCGGAGGCAGTACCCACCTCAATAAAAAAGGTAGCTACTTTGAAGGGGACCTAAGTGGAATACAGGCTGCCCGGTTGCCCTTTTGGTTTCAGCATTTTTATAAACCGGGAAGAAAAATCGCCAAAACCCGAAATTGGGATAACAAACTCAATGACATCGTAAAGAAAGCACGGGATTGGGATATTGGAATTATCGTTGGGGTCCCCGCGTGGATCCAGATTTTAATAGAAAAGATTATTGATTTTTATAAAGTAGAAAACATTCATGAGATATGGCCAAACCTTTTGGTTTATGTGCATGGGGGCGTTTCGATGGACCCTTATCGAAAGGGATTTGAAAAATTGATGGGTCGCCCTATTTATTACATTGAAACCTATTTAGCCTCAGAAGGATTTATTGCATACCAAGCGCAACCCAACCACAAAACCATGAAGTTGGTATTGAACAATGGTATTTTTTATGAGTTTGTGCCATTTGATGATGATAATTTTTTGCCCTCGGGTGAAATAAAATCAACAGCAGAGGCCATTGCCATTGATGAAGTGGAGGAAGGAAAAGAATATGCATTATTACTTTCCACCTGTGCAGGAGCATGGCGATACTTAATAGGAGATATAATCAAATTTACTTCAATAGAAGATTCAGAGATTGTTATTACTGGACGCACCAAGCACTTCTTGAGTTTGTGTGGCGAGCATTTGTCGGTAGACAATATGAACAAGGCCATTGAACTTGTTTCCAATGAATTGAACATTAGCATCAAAGAGTTTACGGTAGCTGGCATTCCGTATCAAAATTTGTTTGCGCACCAGTGGTATATTGGCACCAATGATAAAGTGGATAAGAAGAAATTGAAAGAGCGGTTGGATTTTCATTTAAAAGAACTCAATGACGACTATGCCGTGGAGCGCAGTGCCGCGTTAAAGGAAGTGATGGTAGATGTTTTGCCCTTGCATAAGTTTTACGATTGGATGCAGTCGAAAGGTAAAGTGGGTGGTCAAAATAAATTTCCACGCGTGATGAAAAGCACCCAACATGAAGAGTGGAAGAAGTTTGTTGGGTAGTGGGTGTGATTAGTAAGTTGTATTTGATAAGGGGTGGTTGGTGAGTGGTGCTAGGTATTCAGTATTCGATAATTTATACTTTCTAACTTCAATCTCCTGACTCCCTTCTCCTAAATTCTAACTCCTACTAGCATACATGGATATCCTCTTCAACGGTTTTAAGGTAGGCATCGTCCTCACGTTTTTAATAGGGCCTGTTTTTTTTACCATTATTCAAACCAGTATTGAAAGAGGTTTTTGGAATGGCGTATTGGTTGCATTGGGGGTTTCGTTAAGTGATATTGTCTATGTGGCCATTTGTTACTTTGGTATTTTTCAATTTTTGAACGAACCCAAATGGCGAACAACCATGGCGTATATAGGGGGTGCCATTTTGATTTTGTTTGGTTTGTATCACCTGCTCGTTAAAAGTAGGCGTGCCATGCAACCGGTAAAGGCTGCTTCTGAATCAAGCGGATTCAAATATTTTGTGAAAGGTTTTGTTATCAACGGTATCACACCCATGGTTTTGATTTTTTGGATTGGTACAGTGAGCGTTGCCACCCTTGATTTTGGCTATGAAAAGGGATATGAGCTGTTTTGGTTTTTTCTAGCTCTATTGCTCACGGTATTAAGTACTGATGTTTTAAAGGCTTACCTAGCAGGAAAGCTTCGCAAGCTGATTACAAATCGATTTTTAATGATTGTCAACGTGGTAGTTGGCATTTGCTTGATTGCGTTTGGCATTCAGTTGATTACTATGGCCAAGACGGTATTTGCTATAAATTGAAACCCTTTTGCTCCATTTTTAGTTTATTTGCATAGTGAAACGAGTGTTGCCCATATTATTTGCCGCCATCTACCTGATTTTAAGCATTGGGGTGGCCAAATCCACCCATTTTTGTAAGGGCAAGGCACGTCACACCTCCGTTTTTTCTTTTGAAGCAAAAAAGTGTGCTTGTTCAAAATACAACCCGACCAATAATTGTTGCGATGATGAGCGCGAATTGGTTCAATTGAAAGATGATCAGACCGGCAGTCAGTCATTGGTTGCTCCAATCCCTACCTACAATTTAATCAGTGAAATATTCACTCCAACTTTTGGTGTTTCTGAGTACAAGGCGTTTATAGCTTCTGATTTAGAAGTTCGGCCTCCTCCCAAAGTACCTATCTATCAGCACATACGCAGTCTTATCATTTGATTCTTTTCGGATTACTTAGAGCATTTTAAGCTCTTGTTTGAGTTCTATTTCTTACTTCTAAATTCTTAATCAAATGAAAACTGCATTCGCTTTCGTATTACTATTACTGATTACATCAACCAGTTGGTCGCAATTATCAGTTGTAACCACGTCCATAAAAGTCTTTGGCAACTGTGCCATGTGTAAAGCCCGCATCGAAAAGGTACTCGATCACAAGGGCATCAAAAAGGCCGAATGGAACAAAACCAGTAAGCAACTTTCGGTGGTGTACAATTCAGAAAAAATTACGGAACAAAAAATCCACGAATTGATTGCATCAATCGGGCATGATACCGAAAAGGTAAAGGCCAAAGATGAAGTGTATGCATCGCTGCCGTTTTGCTGCCTATACCGCGATCATGAACATGACTAAGTTGCCAAGAGCAATTAGGCAGTAGCCAATCCACGGGCAACTCACGTTATTCTTTTAATCGTTAACCATTGATTATGAAATTATTTTCGATCCTAGCTTTTATTTTGCTTGCAAGTTTGCCGATACAAGCGCAGAAATTATTAGGTGTAGTTTTTGAAAAAGATGAAAAAGGAAAAGATCAACCCATGGCTGGAGCGAATGTGTATTGGCTTGGCACTACCATTGGCACTGCCACCAAAGACAACGGTGTATTTCTCATCGATCGGATTGAAGGATACAACAAACTCCTGATCAGTTTTGCGGGCTACCAAACGGACACGGTTTCCATCACCGATCAAACAAGTATCAAAGTTGAGTTAAAATCCGAGCGCTACTTGCAAGAAGTAACGGTGCAGGGCTGGAGGCCTTCCACCTATGTAGATATTACTTCTGGGATCAATACCGTAACGATGAATGAGAAAGAATTATTCAAAGCGGCCTGTTGCAATTTGTCTGAAAGCTTTGAAACCAATCCTTCGGTGGATGTAGCATTTACAGATGCCCTAACAGGTACCAAGCAAATTCAAATGCTCGGACTGTCCGGAGCCAATACATTGATTTCGCTGGAGAACATGCCGGGTGTGCGCGGATTGGCCGCAAGTCAGGGCATTCAATTTATTCCTGGCACGTGGATCAATTCCATTCAAGTGACGAAAGGGGTAGGCTCAGTGGTGAACAGTCACGAAAGCATTGCCGGGCAAATCAATGTGGAATTAAAGAAGCCCCAAGAGAGTGACAAACTTTATCTGAACGGATATATAAACAATACAGGGCGAGCAGAGGCAAATACTATCTTCACAACGCAAGTTTCCAAAAAGTGGGCGACTACTTTTTTGGTGCATGGCAGCATGCGTCCCACAGAAATTGACCAAAACAAAGATGGATTTTTAGATTTCCCTACCGGGCAACAAGTAAATTTTATAAACCGATGGGTGTATAATTCCGGCAATGGTTGGCTGGGGCAACTTTCAGTCAAATATTTAAAGGATCAAAAGCAAGGCGGGCAATCGGGCTATAATGCCGAGCGCGATAAATTCAAATCGAATGTATATGGATTGGAAATAAATACTGAGCGAACAGAGTTTGTAGGAAAGTTAGGGTATCAATTTCCAGCGCAACCGTACAAAAGCTTTGGCCTTCAAGTAAGTGCCCTGCGCCACCTGCACGACAGTTATTTTGGCAACGTGGTTCACAATGCCGATGAGCAATCGGCTTACACCAACTTGATTTATCAATCGATAATTGGCAGCACTTCTCACAAATTTAAAACAGGGCTTAGTTTTTTGTACGATCGATATATTGAAACGTTAGGCACCAATATCAACATCGGTCAATATGACTTTAGTCGTACCGAACAAGTGAACGGTGCTTTCTTTGAATATTCTTATGATGACTTGAAAAAGTTCTCACTGGTGGCTGGCTTGCGGGTGGACCACCATAATTTATTTGGAGTTTATTGGACTCCACGAGTTCATGCGAAATATAACGCAACAAGCACTACAACGCTACGAGCTTCGTTTGGCAGAGGCTGGCGGTTGGCCAATATCATTGCTGAAAACTCTTCATTCTTAGCGTCTTCTCGATCCATCGTTTTGTCGAATCAACAAACAAACAAGGCGTATGGCTTTCGCCCAGACGATGCTTGGAACTATGGACTAACCCTGCAACAAGATTTTACGATTGATTACCGCCCAGGAAATATCAGCATCGATTACTTCTTTACCGATTTCAAAAACCAAGCGGTGATGGATTGGGACCGCAACACACAGCAAATAAATTTCTTTGGCCTTACGGGAAAATCTTTTTCAAACAGCATTCAAGCACAAGTAGATTATCAATTAGCAAGAAGGCTTGACCTGCGGTTGGCGTACCGGTGGCTGGATGTAGAAACCGATTATTTGAATGGCCGCTTGCAACGCCCCATGGTGCCGCGCGATAGAGCCTTTGTCAATCTCGCTTATAAAACAAAAAACCTCTGGTCGTTTGATTGGACGCTTAACCGGATTGGCGTGCAGCGAATGCCCGACATGGAATTGAACCCGATTATTCACCAATTGCCACCATTTTCTGAGCCGTACTTTTTGATGAACGCACAAGTGACTAAGGATTTTGGCGACAAATGGAGCGTGTATATGGGAGGGGAGAACCTGAATAATTTCACTGTCTCAAATCCGATTGTGGCTGCTAATGCGCCCTTTGGGCCTCACTTTGATAGTGCCATGATTTGGGGCCCTGTGTTTGGAACGGTGGTGTATGCAGGGTTTAGGTATCGGGTGAAGTAGCCGTTTTTAGGCAATTTTATTTCTTTTCACTTAAAGCCTTTACTCTTTTCAAAAGCTCTTCTTTTGATATTCTCCTGCCCCCTTTACTTAGTTTTGTCCAAAGGGCATCAGCTCTATCAGTCAAGAATGGGTTATCTCTTTGATTGTTAATTGCAGATTCTATTTTGGACATAAACTAATTTTTATTGATGATAAAAGATACTAAAAAAATAAAGTTAACAGTATTTACAAAAATCCACAATGATTTCTTCTACTGAAGGTATTTGTGCATCCAGAGTAACAATTTCCCCATCACTTTTCAATCTACAGGCTACTTTTAGGCCTTTTGTGCTCTTTGTAAATCCAATAAAACGAATAATGGTATATCCTATTTCTTCTAAAAAGAATTCGTTAGCGAAAGAATATCCTTCAATAACTTCTTCAAGTTATTTCGTAGATCTTATTCCCAATCGATGTAGCTCCGGAAGACTTAATAAGGTGTGGTCATATTCGAACATAAATTATTGAAACAAATAGGTGATTAGTCCTGCAACACATTGCTCAAGAAACTCGACTTCAACAAAAGCCACAACAAGAAAAACAAGATAGCCCATCGGAGATAAATGAAATAGAAATCAGACGTGTCTTTGAAACGGTTCTCTTTTATTTCGGCTTTTTCATATTGGTCAATGCGTTTGAATACATTGACCAACGCTTCATTGTCCGTTACACGAAAAAATTCGCCCGTTCCAATCTCAGCAATCTTGCGCATGGTGGTTTCGTCCACTGTATTTTCAACCATTTGCGGTCTTCCAAAAAAATCTTTCCCATAAGGGACCATACCTTCTTTGCCTACTACAATCGTGTAAAGTTTTATTCCATAAGCTGCCGCCAGTTCTGCCGAAGTAATGGGGTCAATGTTTCCGGCTGTATTGTCACCATCGCTTATCAATATGCCAACTTTGGATTTTGTCTCCGACTCACGCATGCGATTGGTTAATACGGCCAGTGCGCTGCCAATGGCTGTGCCACGCGATTCAATCATCTCAAAATTGATGTCCTCTAAATAATTTTTCAATAAATCATAATCGGTGGTGAGGGGAGCCAACGAAAACGCATCTCCCGAAAAAACAACCAAGCCAATACGATCTTGTTTGCGGCCATTGATAAAATCCCTCGCCACATCTTTTGCTGCTTGCAATCGGTTGGGTTTAAAATCCTCAATCTGCATCGACTGCGAAATATCCAATGCAATCATAATGTCAATACCCTCTGTCCATTGCTCTACCTTTTCATTGGTTTTCTGTGGCCGGGCCAACGCCACTAAAATCAATGCCAACACAATGGATAATAGAATGTCTGGCAAAAATCTCAATACGTGCATCGGTGAATTTTTCAAATCACTTTTTACTAATGCCACAGGTAATTTTTGGTTGAGATAATATTTCAACAACCACCTAATCAACAACACCAGTGGAATAGCAAATAACCCGTATAGAAAGAGTGGATTCTCCCACGTGTAGTTTTTAAACACGGTAGGAGTAAACCATTGTGGCGAGTACCAAGGGTCGAGCAAACTATCCATTCTTAATTTCTTCTAACTTTTCGTGGTACTTTTCTTCACTGAATTTTTCGAGTTGCACAAAGGGTTCCTTTTCTGATTCTAACTGTGCATAAATCACGCGGTCCACTTTGTTGAGCGCCAGTGCCAGCGATTCGTTGGGTATCACTTCTTTTATCTCCTTAGTGGTCAGTTTGGTGAAGGGTTTTGCGCTTAGGTTCTCAATATACTTTTTCCAAACCACCAATGCGGCTTCTGCCGAAGGCTTGTTCCCTGAAAGGGTTTTATCCATTTGTAAATGATACTGTTCCAAAAATTGGCTATGTGCTTTCTGAAGATTTTTGATGCGGTAATGCTTGCGTATTCGCTTCCCGAAAATGATCCAACCGACCAACATCAATAACAACACCACCCCAAGTAAAATAGAGGCAACTGGATAATTGAATAACCACGAAACCGGATTGTAATTTGTGTTGGTTTTCAGCGGAAGCTTTGCCAACTGCACAGAGTCGGGCAACACGATGGCGGTTTTAAAAAACACATCTCTCTGTTCTGGCAATACCACGGTGCAATCTTTTTCTTGTACCACAAATACGGGCAACTGCAATGATTGAATGCTGTCAATTTCAAATGTGGCAAAAGTGTATACCACGCTATCGTAGCTAATGCCATTGACCGTGCGGGTTGGCGACAAGTTCTTTTTCTGGTACTCAAATGGGGCAAATTTGTAGCTCGAATCCGGAAACAGCACCAACATTTTTTCAGGATACCGCGCTGTTAAAAAGTATGAAATCGGTTTCCCCAATTCAATGCTGTCAGCTGAGAACCGCGCCCTTACCTCTACCAAATTGTTTTGTGCGGTACTGGAAAGTGAAGCCGAGCAACAAATGGTTATCAAAAAGAAAATCCGCAAAATCCCCATCACACCAGTTTAAACGATTGGTTTCTTACCTTAAATAACTTTAATAATTTAGGAACGTAGTCTTCATTTGTATCCACAGCCACAAAGTTGATTTGATGTTTACGGCTAAAGTCGGCCAATTGTTTTTGCCGCTGGCTATGGTGAGTGGCAATGGCTTCACGAAAGCCCCCAAACGAGGTGTTTACCCAAATCGTTTTCCTCGTCTCCATGTCCACCACGGGAATGATGCCTAATTTCGGCAATTGGGTTTCACGATTGTCGCTTATCTGCACAATCACCAAATCGTGCCTGCGTGCCAGCGATTTCAAATCGTGGTAATAATCTTCATCAATAAAATCAGATAGCATGATAATCACACTTCTGCGCTTGATGCTGTTTAGCGCAAATGAAATGGCTTTCTTTAGATTTGTTTTCCGCGAGTGGGGAATCAATTTGAAGATGTTATAAATAATATCGTATGCTTGTTGAATCCCCTTTTTTGGCTTGATGAATTTTTCACGCTCGTCAGAGTAAGCAATCATACCAATCTGGCTCGATTCTTTGGCACCCGCCAACGCCAACACGCCACAAATTTCTTTGCCCACATCCACTTTGGTGCGGCCAGGCGAGCCAATGTCTTGCGAGGCGCTCACGTCTAAAATAAAAAAAATCGTTTGCTCTTTTTCTTCGCGAAAGGTTTTCACAAATGTTCCGTGCCCCTTGGCCGATACGTTCCAATCAATCGTGCGAATGTCATCCCCATATTGGTAGGGGCGCACATCGTCAAACTCCAAGCCCGTACCTTTAAACACCGAACGAAAATCGCCCTGCATTTGGCTGTTCACCGCCTTGCGAATCTGGATCTCGTACTTCCGCAGTTTTTTTAACAGGTCTCTCATGTCTTTAATCATTACTTGTTTGCGGCCTTTGCTGAAGTCCGTCCGCCCTCAAACCCAAACATACTTCGGGCTTTCCGCGCCCATTACTGGCCTACCTTCCAATCTAAACTTATCAACCCGCAAAATTAGCATTCCACAATTCTCTTCTGTATTTTATTATTCAAACTTACAACCTTCAAAAATAATAAATATGGTTAATTTCGTGGCCTGATTTTTGGCCATCCACAAAGAAAACGGAACGCAAAATTAGGGTCTCAATCGATCAATCGCTTAACTCATTGCAAAGTATGTACTCCTATCGAACTAGTTTGTTCATTTTTTTGACTTTACCATTGCTGCTGGTAAGCTGTGGATCTAAAGAGACTGCCCCAAAAGCCGTTTTGCCAAAAGATAAGCTGACATCCCTAATTATTGAGATGTACTTAGCAGAAGCCAAGCTCGATGGTTTGCCCATTCAAAAAGACTCCAGCATTAAATTTTTTATACCCCGCGAAAAAAAGATTTTGGAGAAATTGGGCGTACCAGATTCTGCCTTGCGCATCACCTATGAATACTATCTGAAACACCCCAAAGAGTTTGAAGAAGTATACGATGCGGTCATTGATAGCCTGAACCTGCGCGAGCAACGAATCAAATGATTTACCCTACCACTTTTGAATCTAAAATCGGCTTCGACCAAATCCGCGAGCGGCTCAAGCAACATTGCCTAAGTTCGCTTGGCGCGCAGGAAGTAGAAGCTATTTCTTTTCAAAGTGATTATCAACCAGTTTTTACGCTACTCAAACAAGCAGACGAATTCTGTCAGTTGCAGACCAAAGGCGAAACATTTCCCATCCGCAATTGGTGGGATCCATCCCAGCACCTCAACACATTAACCGTTGATGGCACCTATTGGGAAGAACAACAATTTTACCACTGCCGTTTGTCGCTGTCTACCTATTTCCAAGCCAAGGAGTTTCTCGAAAAAAACAGTGAGTTATATCCGTACTTGTTTCAGCAGATTGAATTTGTCTCATTACCAAAAAGGTTGATAGAATCAATTGATAGCAAACTAGATGATACAGCGAAAATTAAGGACAATGCAACTTCTGAGCTTCAACAAATCCGTAGGCAACTAAAACTTGAGGAAGGAAAAGTCCGCAAATTAACCGAACAACTATTTAGAACGGCTTCAGCAGAAGGCTATGTGCCAGAAGGTGCTTCACCAACCATCCGCGAAGGTCGATTGGTGATTCCAGTTCTGGCAGAGCATAAAAGAAAAATAAAAGGTTTTATTGTGGATGAATCGGCCACTGGTCAAACCATTTACCTGGAGCCTGCCGAAGTATTGGATGCCAATAATGAAATTCGCGATTTACAACATGCTGAGCGAAGAGAGGTGATCAAGGTGTTAAGGGAGCTAACGCGCATGATGGCCGCTTACTTGCCAGAGTTAAAGAATGTTTTTGAGTGGATGGGCAAGATTGATTTGGTAAGTGCCAAAGCAAAGCTGGCCAACGAATTGGATGCATGCCTTCCACAAATAGAAAACTCGCCACAACTGCAGTGGTTTGTGGCGAGGCATCCGCTGTTGGTGCTAAGTTTTAAAGGAGAAAAAAAAGTAGTTCCGCTCACAATTGAATTAAATGATGAAGATAAATTCTTATTGGTTTCAGGGCCAAACGCTGGCGGCAAGTCGGTTTGCTTAAAAACAGTGGGCCTATTGCAATACATGCTTCAATGTGGGTTGCTCGTTCCGGCCCAGTCCCATTCACGCTTTGGCATTTTTCAACATATCTATATCGACATAGGCGATCAGCAGTCGATTGAAAATGATTTGAGCACCTACAGCTCGCACCTCAAAAATATGGGCTACTTTCTCAAACAATCCAATGCCAATACGCTGGTGTTGTTAGACGAACTTGGCTCAGGCACCGATCCCAATTTTGGAGGTGGCATTGCACAAGCTGTGTTGGATAGTTTGCTCGAAAGAAAAGTGTGGGGTGTGGCCACCACCCATTATTACAATTTGAAAGTATTTGCCGAAAATAAAGTGGGAATTAAAAATGCTTCGATGCAGTTCGATACCAATAGTTTGCGGCCTTTGTTTGTGTTGGAAATTGGAAAGCCTGGTAGTTCGTTTGCATTGGAGATTGCCCGCAAAACTGGATTGCCTGATTCAGCCCTCCAAAAAGCAGAGCAAATCATTGGCAAGGAATTGACTGGCTTGGAAACATTGATGAAGACCGTTGCCGAAGAAAAATTAAGCTTGGCAAAAAGGGAAAGAGAATTTAAAGAAAAACAAGAGTTGTTGCACGTAGAGCTCAATCGATACAAGCAATTGAACAGCGAACTGGATACACGCAAAAAGGAAATCATCAATAAGGCAAAGACCGAGGCCGCCCACTTATTAAAAGAAACCAACCGGGAGATCGAAAAGACCATTCGTCACATACAAGAAAACAAAGCCCATAAAAATGAAACGCGCAAGGTGCGTAGCAACCTGCAACAGTTGGCCTCTAAAGTAAAGCCTGAAGAAAGCATTCACCCAACGGAAGCAGTTGAATTAAAAGTGGGGGACAATGTTCGCATCATTGGGCAAGAAGTTTCAGGTAAGCTGCTGTCCATCAAAGGTAATTCGGCCATGGTACAGTTTGGGCAATTGTTAGCTAATTTAAAGATTACCCAATTGGTGCGAAGCGATTTATCTGAAGTGGTACCGGCTGAATTGAAGCGAGCCCATGCTTCAGGTATAAATGTGATGGCCAAGCAAGCCAATTTCAATCCGCAATTGGATATACGAGGTATGCGGTCGGAAGAAGTAGAGCCATTGCTCATGCAGTTTTTAGACGATGCAATTCTGCTAAGCCAGAGTCAGTTGAAAATCATTCATGGAAAAGGAGAAGGCATTTTGCGCAAAGTAGTGCGCGAACGGTTGAAGAAAACGAAAGCAGTTGCTTCTTTTACCGATGAACATGCCGATAGGGGAGGCGATGGTGCAACCGTGGTAGTACTGAAATAAAAATCCCCTGCCAGTTGGCAAGGGATTTTCTTATGAAAGAGATTAGGGATTACAACCCAAAAGTAAATACCCAGTTTCCTTTTACTTGGTCGGTTCTTGTGTAACCGGCACCTTGGAAATTAAATTGAATCGACAAAGTTGCAGCTGGATCTGTAACATTGTAAGTCATTTCTAATTTATCTGATACAATGGATGGATCACGCTTAATCTGAGTTGCAGGATCCGTACCAAATGTCCACGTGCCACTAGTTTTCCAAGGGCTGAGAGCTGGCCGCCCGGCTACGGCATAGTTAAATGATGCGGATCCTTTGGTTCCAGAGAGAGTAAGGGTAAATGTAGCTTTATCGTAAGGTCCTGCGGGTGTAGCTGTCTTTAGCTGATCAACACCATCTAAGGTTACAGCCGTAAGTTTCCAAACCTGATTAGTTCCAGTAAGCAATCTTAGCTGCTTGTCTGGCAACGGTTCTGCGGCAGGTTTCGAGTCTCCACAATTTGAAAAAGTGAATAGGCTGCCAATGGCAATAACGGTAATAAAAAGTTTAGCTGCTTTCATTTAGAATCAATTTTAGAGATTCAAACTTACTAAAACTCAAAGGCAAAAGAAAAGGTTATTGGTTTTTCCCTTTCAATTTATTCTAAAATTAATGGTTTATATTAATTTTAGAAAGGTTGTAACCTTATTTAAACCGCAAAATATCAATTTTAATAGCCGATGATGGGTATTCTTCCACTTGATTGGAGGCAATTATGATCAATGCTTCGTGCGGAAGCTTAGTCAGTTGTTGCCAATACCAGTCCTTTGCTTGCGAATCTAAGTTGGTGGTTGGTTCATCTAAAAAATACATACTGGATTTAGTATTGAAGAGCAATCCCAACTTTAATCGCTGCCGCATGCCTGAGGAGAAATCGCGAATGGGTTTGTCTTTTGATGACGAAAGGTTCATGGCTTCCATGATTTGAGTCGCGTTCAAAGCCATCCGCACTGATTTGTGTCTAAAATGAAACTCCACCATTTCTTTCAAGGTGAACTCATCGATCAAATCCATGTAAGGTGTAGCAATCGACACGTATTGGAATACTTCTGAGATTGCTATTGGTTTCTCGTTGATTTGATAAGAGACGCTTCCGCGGCTAGGGATCATTTGCCCCCACAAAACTTGCATGAGGGTTGATTTGCCCGATCCGTTTGGCCCTAGTATGGCGTAGGTATTACCGCTCGAAAATTCAGCCGAAAAATTCCGGAAGATCCACTCTCGTTCAAACCGCTTGCCTAACTGGTGGGCAATAATTTTCATGCGCTAATGTTTATTTTTTAGGGTCGCATGCCTGTATGCCGTAGTGGCGGCATTCGGCACGCAGGCATGGAATGGCCTAGTTAACATTTAAAATAGCCACCAGCGGATATTTTTTGATGGCCATTTCATTATTCGAATGAACCTACCGCATTGGAGATACCCTTCATAATACCCCGCTCAGAGGCCCGAATAAATCTTATGATATAATCACGTTCATCGCTTACTGGTAATTCTTGCTCTACCAAATCCAACGCTTTGGCGTTGTTCAGTCCCTTCAAAAAGATGTATCGGTAGATTTCTTGAATCTCTGTAATCTTATCGGTATCAAACCCTCTTCTGCGTAGGCCAACAGAGTTGATGCCGGCATAGGTCAGTGGCTCACGTGCTGCTTTGGTATAGGGCGGAACATCTTTACGGACGAGCGAACCTCCGGAAACCATCACATGAGCACCGACTTTCACAAATTGATGAACCGCACTTGAACCACCAATGATGGCCCAATCTTCAATCTCTACATGACCTGCCACTTGCACTGCATTCACCAGAATACAGTTGTTGCCAATAATACAATCATGGGCAACATGTACATAGGCCATCAACAAGCAATTGTTGCCAATCACCGTTTTGAATTTATCGTTTGTGCCTCTGCTGATTGTTACGTACTCGCGGATAACTGTATTGTCACCGATAAACGTTTCCGTTTTTTCGCCCGCAAATTTTAAATCTTGTGGAACAGAGGAGATCGAAGCGCCAGGGTACACTTTTACATTTTTTCCAAGTCTGGAACCTTCCCATACAATAGCGTTGGGGCCAATCCATGAGTTATCGCCAATTACCACATCCCCTTTGACGGTTGCAAAAGGTTCTATCACAACATTATTTCCGATTTTGGCATCGGGGTGTACATGGGCCAATGGATGGTAACTCATAAATCTTTTCTGACAATGCTGGCCGTCATGGTGCCTTCGCACACCAGCGTATTTCCTACATAGGCTCTGCCAGCCATTTTTGCAATGCCCCTTCTAATAGGAGCCAATAGATCACATTGAATAACTAATGCATCACCAGGCAATACCATTTTCCTAAAACGAAACTCATCAATACCTAAAAAGTAGGTCCAGTAGTTTTCTGGGTCGGGCACGGTATTCAAAACTAAAACTCCACCAATCTGCGCCATGGCCTCTACTTGCAATACACCGGGCATCACAGGATTGCCAGGAAAATGACCTTGAAAGAAGTTTTCGTTTATGGTAACATTTTTTACTCCGACCACACGCTCACTATCTAAATAAATAATTTTATCAATCAACAAAAAGGGGTAGCGATGAGGAAGTGTATTGGTGATTTTGTTGATGTCCATAACCGGAGGCAACGATGGGTTGTACTTCGGCACCCCTTTTTTATCGCTCTCCTGCATTTGTTTCTTCAACTTCTTCGCGAATGCTACATTGGCGGCATGACCTGGCCGCGCTGCCAACACTTGTGCTTTCAATGGTCGGCCGGCCAAGGCTAGGTCACCTACAATATCTAATAGTTTATGTCTGGCGGGCTCGTTGTTGTAGCGAAGCTCGATGTTGTTAAGGATTCCTTCTTTCTTTACTTCGACTTTTGGCTTGCCGAGCATTTTGGCAATGTTTTCCAATTCATCTGGCTCGACTACCCGATCCACAATCACGATGGCATTGTTCAAATCACCTCCTTTTATCAAGTTGTTTTTGTAGAGCATTTCCAACTCATGCAAAAAACAAAAAGTGCGGCAAGAGGCAATCTCTTTTTCAAATTGTTGAATGCTGGTGATGGATGCATGCTGACTTCCCAAAACAGGTGAGTTGTAATCAACCATTACCGTTACGCGGTAATCATCAAGGGGTAAAGCTGCAATTTCTACATTGCGTGCCGCTTCCCTGTAAAAAATAGAATCCTGTACTTCAAAAAAATCACGAAGGGCATTTTGTTCTTCTGTGCCAATTTCCTTTATAGCATTTACGAATTGAATGGAACTACCATCCATGATTGGTGCTTCAGGGCCATCTAGCTGAATCAATACATTATCAATCTCTAAACCCACCAACGCAGCCAACGTATGCTCAATGGTGCTTATGCGAGCACCACTCTGTTCAATGGTGGTTCCGCGCGAAACATCAACCACCCGATCGCAATCCGCATCGATGATAGGAGAGCCTGGCAAATCGATGCGCTGAAATTTGATTCCGTGATTTGGCTTGGCGGGAACAAAGGTCATGTTGGTCTGAACCCCGGTATGTAATCCAACACCAGAAATCGTTACAGACTTCTTAATGGTTTGCTGTTTATGATTAAGCATTCTTGGTAAAAGAAGGCAAATTTAACGGTCTTTTAGTGGAATACAAGTGGCTAAGTAGGCGGCTTGGGCTAAGAGAAACCCAGTTATTTTATTTGCCATTCAAGCTTTCAGTAGGAACAACCTCTATTTTTTTCTCCAACTCCCTTAGCCGATGGTTGATGTCTGGCAATTGTTTAAACATGGCATACGATCGGAAGTATTCTTTGATATCGAAGACGGGGTAACCCAATAATCGTTGTCCTTCTTCTTTGATGGATTTGGGTACTCCTGCCTGCGCGCCCAAACTGGTGTTGTTAGCAATCACCAAATGCCCCGCAATGCCAACCTGCCCGGCAATCATACAATTTTCGCCCACTTTGGTTGAACCTGATATGCCGGTTTGAGCCGCGATGACGGTGTTCTTTCCTACTTCTACGTTGTGCGCAATTTGAATTAGGTTATCAAGCTTAACACCTTGGCGAACAATGGTAGAATCGCCAAACAAGGTGGCACAATCGATAACCGTATTTGCCCCAATTGCTACGTTATCTTCGATGATTACGTTACCGAGTTGAGGAATGGTTTTGTAGGTACCATCGGCTTGTGGCGCAAAGCCAAATCCATCGCTACCGATCACCGTACCTGAATGAATGACACAATTGTTTCCAATTTTTGTTCCTGCATACAATTTTACATTTGGGTGCAAAATCGTGTTGTTTCCTATCACTACATTATCGCCTATATAAACATGCGGATAGATTTTTACATTATCGCCAATATTTACATCGTTGCCAATGTAAGAGAATGCGCCTTGGTATAAACTTTTTCCGGCTGTTGAATTCTTGCCAAGGAAACTGGGTTGCTCTGTGCCTACTTTTTGAAAGCTGATAAGTTTGTGATATTCTTCTAGTAAAACCGTGAAACTAATGTAAGGGTTTTCCACAAGAATAAGGGAAGAGGTAATTTCTTTCTTAGGTTGAAAATCTTTTTTTACAATGACAGCGCTGGCGTTAGTGGTATAGATGTACTGCTCGTATTTTGGATTGGATAGAAATGCAATCTGACCCTTTTTTGCATCTTGTATTTTGGCGAGCATGTTTATCTTCTCGTTGCCATTGCCGCTTACCTCCCCACCCAGCATGCTAGCAATTTGCGAAACCGTAAATTCCATATTACAAATATAGATTTTTAGGCCAGCATAAATAATTTTTCTCCACAATTTTGCTGATGGCTTTAATGGTTGGTAAATCCGATGCGATGGCGATATCCACCAGTTCGCCAGCCTTGGTAAGCACGTGAATGGGTTGCCCAGCCGTTACATACGCTTCGTTGCTAACCGTGCCAAACGAAAACAGGTAGTTGGCATCTTTCCGTAAGATGGCGAAGGATTTATGTATCTGTTCGCGCACTTTTTCGATTTCTACCTTGCGAATAGGTTCAGTGGTTAATCGGATCTGAAACAGTTCGCGCAGCAACAAGCGATTGCATAATCCGGAAAGTATTTCATCGCGATGATCGCGCCAAAGCTTGAGGGCACCCCAAATATCGTTGTCATCCAATTGACCGAAGGTTTCCAGCAACTTGTTTTTGTTGCCCGAGAAATCTGATAAGGTGTGCTTGGTCTTTAAAAATATTTTTAATGCTTCACTGGCAGGTAGGTCTTCACCGGCTTCGTATAAATATTGTGCCCGTTTAACAATGTTCACCAACATACGCTCGGCACTTACCGAAGTTTTGTGTAGATACACTTGCCAATACATCAACCGCCTGGCATGCAAAAAACTCTCAATGCTAAAGATGCCTTTTTCTTCTACCACCAACTTATCGTAGTGTACATTGAGTAAGGCAATGATCCGATCCACCCCCACAGTTCCCTCCATTACACCTGTAAAAAAACTATCGCGTTTCAGATAGTCCAACCGATCTATATCCAGTTGACTGCTGATAAGTTGATTGAAGAATTTGCGCTTGTAGCCATTTCTAAAAAACTGCAGGGTAAGTTCAAGCGAACCGTTCATTTCTTGGTTCAACTCTTTCATAAATAAATACGAAATACTTTCGTGGTTTACCCCCACCAGCAGAGTTTCTTCTAAGGTATGGGATAGCGGTCCGTGGCCAATGTCGTGCAGCAAAATAGCGATTTGGGCTGCTTCAAATTCTTTTTCTGAAATCTCCACCCCCTTGGTTCGAAGGGTTTCCAAGGCTCTTCCCATCAAGTGCATGGCACCTAGGGCATGATGAAAGCGAGTGTGCTGGGCACCGGGGTAAACCAGCTCGGCCAGGCCAAGTTGTTTTACGTAACGAAGCCGCTGAAAGAATGGGTGCTGAATGATTTCAAAAATCAGTTCACTGCGGATGGAGATAAAGCCGTAAACGGGGTCGTTGATTATTTTCTTTTTATTCACCGGTTAGTTTCTGGTTATAAGTTTCCAGATTCAAGTTCAATAAACTAAATTGTAAAAAAATACTCGATGCAAAGGTACACTATTCTTTGGGCAGATGATGAAATTGATTTGCTAAAGCCACACATTCTTTTTTTGCAACAACGTGGGTACGACATTACCCCTGTCAACAACGGATCGGATGCCGTAGAGCTGGCGGAGGGCCGTGCTTTTGACATTGTTTTTTTAGATGAGCACATGCCCGGTATGTCGGGTTTGGAAGCACTCACCCAAATCAAAAGCAATAAGCCCAACCTGCCTATTGTGATGATTACGAAGAATGAAGAAGAACGGATTATGGAAGATGCGATTGGTGGAAAGATTGATGATTATCTCATAAAGCCAATCAATCCCAGTCAGATTTTACTTTCTATCAAAAAGATATTGGATAACAAGCGACTCGTAATCGAGAAAACAAATTCCAATTATCAACAAGAGTTCCGCAAGATAAGCATGGCATTTTTAGATGATATGAACCATGAGCAATGGACGGAGCTTTACAAAAAACTTGTTTTTTGGGATTTGCAAATGGATGAGGCGGATAATCGGGATATGGCCGAAGTATTGGATTCGCAAAAAGTGGAGGCCAATTTAAATTTTTGCCGGTTTATCAAGCGGAACTATGAATCGTGGTTGAACAATCCCAATATTGATAAACCCATGTTGTCTCATCAACTCATGAAGAAAAAAGTATTTCCGGAATTATCAAATACGGTTCCATGTTTTCTGATTTTGATTGACAACCTCCGCTTCGATCAATGGAAAACAATTGAACCATTGATAACCGAGTTCTTTACAGTAGAAAAAGAAGAAACGTATTATTCTATTTTGCCCACTACCACAGCCTATGCACGAAATGCCATCTTTTCGGGCATGTTGCCATCGGATATGGTAAAGACCTACCCTGATTTGTGGGTGGGGGAAGATGAAGATGAATCGAAAAATAATTTTGAAGATGAATTTTTAGCCAAACAATTAAAGCGAAACAATCTGAATATCAAATTCTCGTACAATAAAATCAAGAAATTAGAAGAAGGCCGTGATTTGGCCGATTCAGTCAATAATCTTTTTGGGAATTCGCTTAATGTGATTGTTTACAATTTTGTGGATATGCTCTCACATGCCCGCACCGACATGGCCATGATCAGGGAGTTAGCTCCTGATGAATCAGCCTATCGATCGATCACCAAATCGTGGTTTGCCCACTCGCCCTTGTTTGATATACTCAAAAAGATTTCGGAGAAAAAAGTAAAGATGATCATCACCACCGATCATGGCACGATCCGCGTGAAGCGACCGTTTAAAATCATTGGCGATAAAAGCGTCAATACGAACCTACGCTATAAGCAAGGTAAAAATTTAAATTACGAAGGAGAAAAAGTATTGGAGGCCACCAAGCCAGAGAAATTCTTTTTACCCAAAAGCAATGTTTCGACTTCGTATGTGTTTGCGTTGGAGGATCAGTTCTTTGCCTATCCCAACAACTATAATTACTACGTTAATTTCTATAAAGATACCTTTCAGCATGGTGGGGTCAGTTTAGAAGAGATGATAATCCCCATTATTTCATTAACTTCGAAAAATGTCTAACGTAGTTGCCGCTGATACTGCCCTCACTTATCGCCTCGACACTATTCACTCGGTTGCGGCTATTTTGTTGAATTCACTGGCGGATTTTTCGGTTTGCGTATTTCATGGTGAAATGGGAAGTGGAAAAACCACTTTGATAAAAGCAATCGGCCAACAATTGGGAGTAGAAGAAACAATGGCCAGCCCAACCTTTTCTATCGTAAATGAATACCAAACCTCTAAGGGAAAAACCATTTACCATTTCGATTTTTACCGATTGAAAAAAGAATCAGAGGCCTATGATATGGGAGTGCATGAATATTTTGATTCGGGCAGTTTATGCTTGGTAGAATGGCCCGATAAAATTCCATCGTTATTGCCACCTAGTTATTTTGAAGTTAATTTAACCTCTATCGATGCGGTAACCCGCGCCCTACGCTATGGCAGGCACTGAGAAAAAGAAAACAGGATTTGAAGCATTGGCTAAAACTAGTTTTTCGCCACAAGAGCAATTGATGAAAGTGAGGTCAAGTAAAAGAGCATTTTTCATTGGTCTGCCGAAAGAGACAGCCTTGCAAGAAAACCGAATCAGTTTAACCCCTGATGCTGTTGCTTTGCTGGTTAACAATGGTCACGAAGTGTGGGTGGAAACAAAGGCAGGCATCGGATCGAAGTTTACGGACAAACAATACAGCGAAGCAGGGGCTAAAATTGCTTACTCGCCTCAAGAAGTTTACAAAGCTGAAATCATTTTAAAAATTGAACCTCCCACTGTTGAAGAGATGGAATATTTTCATCCCGGACAGATGTTGATCTCGGCTTTGCAGATGGGCTATTTGAATGTAGAACGGGTGCAAGCCCTTTTGCGAAAACGAGTTACAGCTTTGGCCTATGAATTTATTGAAGACAAGGTTGGGGGCATACCCATTGTGCGCGCGATGAGCGAGATAGCAGGAAGTACGGTGATGCTGATTGCGGCTGAATATTTGAGTACCGTGAAAGGGGGCAAGGGAATAATTTTAGGAGGGATCACAGGCGTGCCACCTACTAAAGTCGTAATCATTGGTGCAGGAACGGTAGCAGAGTATAGTGCCAGGGCTGCGTTGAGCTTAGGCGCTGAAATTCAAGTATTCGATAATCATCTGTATAAACTTAGGAGGATTAAACATACACTTGGTCATCAATTTTACACCTCCACCATCGATACGGTTACACTAAGTGAATCGTTAAAAAATGCAGATGTGGTGATCGGTGCCTTGCGTGCAGAAAAAGGTCGTGTACGCCACGTGGTATCAGAAGAAATGGTGAGTCACATGAAACCTGACTCTTTGATCATCGATTTGAGTATCGATCAAGGGGGATGCATAGCTACCTCGGAAATTACATCGCATGCCAATCCGGTGTTTAGAAAATACGATGTGATTCATTACTGTGTTCCCAACGTTGCTTCCCGTGTTGCCAACACGGCAACC
Source organism: Chryseotalea sp. WA131a (assembly GCA_025370075.1). Lineage (NCBI taxonomy): Bacteria > Pseudomonadati > Bacteroidota > Cytophagia > Cytophagales > Chryseotaleaceae > Chryseotalea > Chryseotalea sp. WA131a. The sequence goes on from CP073016.1 coordinate 545,749, forward strand.
ACCGCACTAAGCAATATTTTTACACCAACTATTTTACGGGCAGCCGAAGAGGGTGGGGTAGAAGAAATGATTTTTGCCCATCGCTGGTTTATGAAAGGCGTTTACACCTACAAGGGTAGCCTGACGAATGAATCAGTGGCTCGAAAATTTAACATGAAACATAAAGATATTGAATTACTATTTGCCGCCAGGGCTTAATCTTTCTATCGTATGGCACACGACAATCTAAACTACCAACTTGGTTTGATACACTTAGTTCATTTGCTAGTAACGGTAGATGGACACATTGATGATCGCGAACGGGCAGCGATTTCCGCTTTAAGAAAGGAAGAGAATATGAGTGAGAAACTCTGCCTTGATTTTGAAAAGAAGGTAGAGACTATGAAAGAGCAAGAAATTTATTCCGCTGGCATTAACCTTTTATCAACTTGCTCGGACGAAGAAAGATTGGCTGCCTTTGTCCATTTGTATAAATTAGCTGAAGCAGATTCCAGCATCAGTAACAAAGAGGTTCGGTTTTTGCTCTACGGCCTCAAAATAAATAATGTTAGTTTTGAAGACGTGGTTTTGTCCGCAAATATGACGGGTAAATAAAATCACAACTTGATAAACTTATTCACGAATCCAACATTCGTTTTAAAAAGGTACGGCCCGCTAGCAAGTGATGAAACGTCTATTGCTTCATGCGAATGACTTGTGTCGCCCACCAAATGAGTCCTTCCCATCAAATCAATAATGGACCATGAGGTATTTTCACCAATAATGTTTAATTGGTCTTGAACCACGGTTGGAAAAATTTGAAACTCATTTGAAGAAATATTGCCCGTAGTGAGTTGCGAGTATAATTGAGAAACAGGAATGATTTGCTTGGAGATATTGGCGTGAGCCCAGCGCAATTTCATAGAGGCACTCCCTTGCTCTTCAAAATATTCAATTTTGATCGGATAACGATTGCCGGCCGTAAGATTGATGTTGCCACTCCATTCGGTCGCTGGTTGCGGAATCCATTTGTCAACAAGTAAGTTATCATTAACCCACAATCGAACACCATCATCACTTTCTGTGAAGAAAGTGTAATTTCCACTCAAGGGTGGTTCGATTTCCCCAATCCATCGAACCGTAAAGAAATCTCCATTGATACCATTGCTCGGAGAGTCTGTGCCCCAATTAAAATCAACCTTCGGATCAGTTCTTACTAGTGTTGGACTGTTTGTGAAGGAACGAGAGGTTGTATTGTAGTATAAACCCAGAAGGCCATTTCCATTACCAACAGGCAACTCGATATAAGTAGCCGTAAAAATTTTGTTAGTTGCGGATGTATTAAAACTAAAAAACCGTCCAACACCTGCCTCTGACCATGCATTGAACAGGTAGGCCTTTCCACTCGAAGTGGCTGAAGTAGGTGCTTCCACCGTTCGTGTCACGCCAATTACACTAGTGATTACAGCGGGCGTTGTGGTTGGTTGTCCATCTACTAATATCGAAAGACCGGGTGGCACAGTCTCTACACGGAAGGTTGATTTTTGAGGAAACACATCTACATAAATTGTATTGCTCAAACCTTGACTGTCCGTTGCAGTTAAAATAAAGCGGTACCAAACATTATCAGCCGTTTCTCCTATGCGGGGCACGGTATAATTTCCTGCACCCATTCCGGATGTGGGGCCTAATCCTGGATGAACATGGGTATCGTGATGGAAATCAATTTTCCATGTAAGCTGATCGACTGGTATCGCTCCATCTTCGGCATCAGTAGCGCTTCCTGAAAAAGAAATGATTTGACCGCCTTGATAGGTTGAGCCAATAGTAGGGGTAAGGATTGTTGGAATAGGTCTTGTATTTGTTGTTACGGTTAAAGCAGCATTAGCACTGGTCACACTTCCAAGGCCATTGCTGATCACGCATGAAAATTGTTTGCCTGAGTCAGTAAGTTGAGCATTTAAGAATGTGTAACTAGATGAAGCAGCGCCAGTAATAGGAATACTATCTATTTGCCATTGATAGGTGAGGGGTTGTGCACCTGAACCAGAAACTTGAAAGTTTACATTTTCTCCGATGGGTACTACTACTGATTGCGGTTGACTTGAAATGGTGGGAATGCCGGATCCTGTATACACTACTTTCCACAGCGAGCCATTATTTGTGCTGGTATTATCCCCTTCCGATCCTCCCCCCAACCCAGCGCGTGCCATGTAGTAAAGCGCCCCATCTTTACCAATAAGCAATGCCACAGGCCGATTGATTCCGGTAGCAAAAGTGCCAATCAAGTTTCCGGTTGAAGAATCCAACATTTTGATGTACCCATTGCAGTAGTCGGCAAAGAAAAATCGGCCTACATATTCAGAAGGAAAAACCACGGAAGCGGGATTGTAAAATGCTGCTCCAATGACTGCACAACCTTGACCGTGATCATAAAAATAAAAAGGGTCAGAGTAGTTGGCTGGAGGCGTTTGCGTGGTGCGTTTTCCTTCAATCAAAGGCCAGCCATAGTTTTTTCCAGCCTGTACCCAATTGATTTCTTCAAATGAAGAGCCACCAACATCACCCACAAAAATTTTTCCACTGCCTGATTGAATGGCCATTGAAAACGGGTTGCGAAAACCCAATGCCCAAATAGCTCTCAGGTTTCCAGTAACTGAATTATAAAAAGGATTATCGGTGGGGATCAGGTTAGTAGGATCGGTATTGATACGCAATACTTTGCCAAGCAAAGAACCCATGTTTTGAGAATTTGCTGAATTGGCGCCATCGCCCGTGCCGATATACAATTTTCCATCAGAGCCAAATACCATCGAGCCCGCATTGTGAATAGAGCCGGACAATATATCTAGGTCAAGAAGCACCACTTCGCTTCCGGGCAACGTGGAGTTTCCGTTCGCGGTAAATCGGCTTATCCGATTTCGATTTGCACCGGGCACGGTATAATAAACGTAGTAGTAATTGTTGATTTCAAAATTGGGATCCAACACGAGGTGGCCAAGCCCTCTTTCATTAAAGTTATCAACGGCTAAGGATAAAAAATTAGTAGTTAATAGAACCCCGTTTTCTATTACTACTATTTTTCCGCTCTTGATGGTTATTAATATTCTTCCATCGGGGGTCATCACCATATCGGTGGGGTCAAGGTTTTGTGCAAGAAGTGATTCATTAAAACCGGCTGGCAGTTGTGCCGCATTTGCTGCGCAGATGCTTACTACTGAACAAAGTGCAATGATTATCTTCTTCATACTGAATTGAACACGAAGCTACTCTTTTATCTTCCAAAAGGTATGCGCTTGAAAACCAAATGGCCGTTGCTGATAACCATCAGGACATCTTGTAAGAAGCGAATTTCTTCCAATGGGTTGCCCGGTACTAAAATCAAGTCAGCCTCCATTCCGGGCATTACTTTGCCGGTTTGCTGATCAATCTTCAATAACTCAGCCGCTGTGTTGGTGGCAGCTTGCATAGCTTGAAAGTTTGTCATCCCCATGCGCACAAAATGCGCACATTCCAATGAAATCCGGCTCGTACTAATCGCTTGGTAACTGTTGTCTGCACCAGTAGCGATTTTAACATTTAATTGCAATGCTTTTTTAAAAACCTTCTCTGCTTGCGGCACCATAAATTTGCCACGTAACTCCAGCACGGGCCCAACGTAATCGCCACCGGGTTGCGTGAGATCTTCTAGCGTAACAAACGTAGGAACCAGGTACGTGCCCCGCTGTTTCATTAGCTGCAATGTCTCATCGCTTAAAAAAGTCCCGTGTTCAATACTGCGCGCTCCGGCTAGCACGGCCGCCTTTGCTCCTTCATCGCCATGTGCGTGTACCATGACAGGCACATTTCTTTTGCCGGCCTCTTCCACGATGACCCGTATTTGTTGTTCGGTGTATACTTGTTCTCGCGGATCCGTATCGGGCCTTCCCGCCCGTTCGGTGCCACGTGTCTTGATCACTTTTGCCCCTCGATCGATGTTTACGTTTACAAGAAGGCGAAGCTCGTCATCGCTTTTTACACCTTTGATAAGTGGGCCCAGCCGCACATCGGCAAGCACGGTTTCTTCTAAATTTGGACTGACATAGACGCCCGCGGGAACTACGTCTGGCCCGGGGAGCCGATTGCTATTTACCAACTCCATTAACGAAACATCTTGATAGGCAGAAACGCCTGCAGTACGCACCGTGGTTACGCCTGTTTCGAGCGCTCGCTTGGCAGCTGCAAGGTTATCGAGATGGGTATGTGCGTCAATTAATCCTGGTAACAAAAAATAACTTTGGCAATCGATGACCTCATAACCTCCTGTTGCATCTGCTGCTTTTCCGATTTTTTCGATCTTGCCACTCTTGATGAAAACAATTGAATTGGCGTAGACCTTGTTTTCAAATCCATTGATAACGTTCACGTTGATCAACGCGTAGTTCTTCTGCTCGAGAGGTTGAGCCATTAGAAATAAGGGAAAGAGAATAACGGCCAGGAAAAGGTTGAGCGATTTCATAAGTGTATATTTAGTACTTGTAAATTGGTGAATTGGCAGCATTAAAAAAAGTTGTGGGAACTGATCAATGTCATACTTATCAAATCCGTTAACCCATACTTTTGAATTACCGAAGCGTGGAATAAAACTAAATTGCCCCATGAAAATTTTAAAACATTTTGTCTTGGTCATGCTAATTGAGCTGGTATTGGTGGGCTGTTCAGTGCGCGTGCACACGAAATTTGATCCGCGTATCGATTTTACACAATATAAAAGATATTGTTGGTTGGAAGGATGCGAGTTTACTTTTATGGGGCCATCGTACATCAATAATCAAAAAGTGAAAGAATTGATGGAGAAGGCAGTGAAGGCGGAAATGCAAAAAAAAGGGTTTACCTATGACCGCGAAGATCCTCAGTTGCTGTTGGATGTGCACGAGGCTGTAGAAACAGATACGGCTTATATTTATCACCGGTCAAACGAAGAGGCGGTTTTTATGAACTTTGCGCCCTCTCAGCAGATTTTGCTTTTGAAAGGTACACTGATCGTAGACATGATTGACAAACAAACAGGCCGCATGATCTGGAGGTCGGTAGCCACTTCTTATCTGGAAAAAAATCCAGCGCTGACGGAGGAGAATTTTGCCAACGGTGTGGCGATCGTTTTGAGAAAGTTTCCTCCGAAGAGAAATAAGTAAGATTTTTCATCGCGTAAAAAAGCATTACTAACTTCAGAAATTTTCGTGGAGGAGTTTTTTGGTTTTACTGGTACGCACCAGATAATACATGATTAACCCAATCGGGCCGAAGAAAAAAGTAAGGAGTAAACAGGGTATCATCGCCCAATGCGAAATGCCATGTTTCTGGCCATTGCTCAGCTCCCAACTTCCGATGAACATATCAAAGGCTAGGTAATGTATCCAGCCCGCGGTTACGCCCCAAGGGCTTGTGAAAAGCTTCATCACGCCTTGCAATGAATTGAAATCACCCTCGTCCTTCCCAAAAAATAAAACAATTAATACTACGTACACGAGGCCGAGCAGCAATGGGAAGATACCAGAAATAACAATTGTTTTTGTCCAGCGCCATTTGGGGGCAATAATCATCAAGAGCCAGCCCAAGGGCGCAATGCTGTTGCAGATTTTAAAGAGTAAATCGGGAGTCATAGTCGGATTGGGTTAGTCAATAAAGTTACTGATTTATTGGTGCGGTTGATGTATTTTAATGAATTTTGATAAACTAAATCTGGAGTTATGAACATCAAGGCTTTTCTTCTTTTAGTTTTCACTTTACTTTCCACTAGCATGCAAGCACAAGAAAGAAAATACTTAGCGCTGGGCGATTCGTACACCATAGGCGAAAGCGTGAGTGAGGCTGAACGGTGGCCCAATCAATTAACTGATTCCCTAAATAGGAAGGGCTTCAAAATCGGCAGGCCTACCATTATTGCAACAACAGGTTGGCGCACCGATAATTTGAAGAATGCTATGAACATTGCTCAACTCAAACCAGAGTACGATTTGGTTTCGTTGTTGATTGGTGTAAACAACCAATACCAAGGCAAGCCTGCCGACCAATATGCCAAAGAGTTTGAGGATTTGTTGAAGACGGCCATTCACCTTGCTAAGGGCAAAAAAGAAAATGTGATAGTGGTTTCTATTCCTGATTATGGCTATACCCCTTTTGGTAAACCTAAACAAGAAGCGATTACCAAGGCCATTGACTTGTTTAATGAAATCAATGCGCGCATTACCTATCAACACAAAGTGCAATATTTCAACATTACCGAAATTTCGCGCGATGGTTTAACCGAACCCAATCTGGTAGCCAGCGATGGTTTGCATCCTTCGGGTAAAATGTATGCCGAATGGGTGGAGTTGATTGTAAAGGATTTGGAGTGGAGGTAGTTCATTTAGAATTAGTTAAATTGAACCTTAAACTTGTTAAATATGGCCGCATTGAATATTGAAAAAGAGAAACTGGAGATAATAAAATGGGTGACCAACCTTAAGGACAACACGGCAATCGAGAGACTGCGAATGCTGCGCACCCATCCAAGAAAAGCAGACTGGTGGAATGAGATTACGGAAGAAGAAAAGTTAGCCATTGATGCAGGTATTGCTGATATTAAAGCTGGCCGAGTAAAACCACATAAAGAAGCGAAGAAGCTTTATGAAAAATGGCTATAAGCTGCTTTGGTCTGAGCGCGCATTATCCGACCTGAAGAACATCGTTGATTATCTGCTTGAAAATTGGACAGAAAAAGAACTAAAAAATTTTGCAAGAAGTCTTGATAAACGACTTGAAATAATCTCGTTCAACCCAAAAATATTTCCGAAGACGAGAAAAAGAAAAGAAATTAGAAAATCAGTTCTTACAAAACATACTGTTATTTACTATGAGACTTCAGATAAAGTAATAACTATTATCACCCTTTTTGACCCTCGTCAGAATCCAAATAAGTTAAAGCTATAATAGAAACAGTCTTTGACCTAAAGAAGATTTACGAGTAAAGCACCCAAATTCCTCGCCACAATTTCATGCCCCTTTGCAGTAGGGTGAATGCCATCCGCTTGGTTTAGTTTTTCATCGCCAGCTACTCCTTCCAAAATAAAAGGCATCAATGTGGCTTTGTTCTTTTTAGCAAGTTCGGGGTAGATAACCTTGAACTCATTGCTGTATTTGGTACCCATGTTTGGCGGTACCATCATACCCGCCATCAAGATTTTAGCGTTTGGGTATCTTGCTTTCACTTTGTCGATAATGCCTTGAAGATTTTTTCTGGTTTGTTCTACGGGCAGCCCGCGCAAGCCATCGTTTGCTCCTAGCTCCAGCACAAAAATGTCGAGCGGTTGCTTTAGCACCCAGTCGATGCGGGCTAGGCCACCGGCCGAGGTTTCACCACTTAATCCGGCATTGATGGCCTTCACTTTTGTGGCGCCTTTGTTCAAATCCTTTTCAATCAAGGCGGGGAAAGCTTCCTCAACCGAAAGCCCGTAACCGGCTGTGAGGCTATCGCCAAAAAATAGGATTGTTTTTGGTGATGGATTTTTTTGAAACACCATCAACAATGCAATAAATACAATACTTTTACCGACCATAGGTGCAAGGTAGAGTTTGCTCTCAAAACTTTTGAATGCAATTTCAAAAATTTTGATAAAAATTTGTTAGCTAAAGTAAAATGGTCCGAATAAGAATTATTTTTAAAGATGTTCTAATTAGCAAAATGTAACTTCATGGAGATAGTACTAGAGTGCGACAACCTTACCAAAATCTATAAATCTGGCGAAAAGGAATTGACTGTACTGGACAGTGTATCCTTCAAAGCAGAACAAGGTACAAGTCTTTCTATCATTGGTCCCTCGGGCAGTGGCAAAACAACCTTGTTGGGCTTGTGTGCGGGATTGGATGTGCCCAGCAGTGGCACGGTTTCGCTCATGAACTTTAAGCTGAATGCCATGAGTGAAGATGACCGTGCGTATGTACGCAATCAGTACGTAGGGTTTGTCTTTCAAAATTTTCAGTTGCTTTCGACACTTACAGCTCTCGAAAATGTGATGGTGCCACTGGAGCTGCGCGGAGAAAAAAATGTTTCAGCGAAAGCGAAAGAATTATTGGCGCGTGTTGGCTTGGGCGACCGATTCCATCATTACCCCACGCAACTTTCGGGTGGCGAGCAGCAACGGGTGGCCTTGGCGCGTGCATTCATTACCTCTCCAAGAATTTTGTTTGCCGATGAGCCAACGGGAAATTTAGACGAGGCCAATGCTCAGCAAGTTACAGAATTGCTATTCGGGATGAACCGAGAAGAAAAAACAACGCTGGTTCTGGTAACGCATAATTTGGAGTTAGCACAAAAGACTGAACGAGTAATTAAGATGAAGGGCGGGCTGGTGGTGGAGGATCGGTGAGCGGTGATAGGTAGTTGGTAAATAGTAATTGGTAAATAGTAATTGGTATTCGGTGAGCTCCTAACTCCTAAATTCTGACTTCTAAATTCTTTTAAAAAATAAACACCTTGTTAGAGTACATCATCAAAATAAAGCGAGACGTAAAAAACATTTTCCAAGACCGTTGGGTGTGGCGAATGGCCTGGCGCGATGGGCGTCATAATTTTTCGCGATTGTTTTTATTTATTGCCTCCCTCATCACAGGCATTGCTGCGGTGGTAGCGATTTCATCACTTAATTATTCCCTGCAAGAAGAACTCGACCGCAACGCAAAAGAATTGTTGGGTGCAGATTTAGTCATCAACTCCAGCAAAAAATTTACCGTTGAACTTACCAAGGCCATTGATTCCACAGAAGTTAAAATCGCGGGTGATGCCGACATGGCTTCGATGGTGATGTTCATGCACACCAAAGAATCGCGGTTGATCAAGTTAACAGCATTTCAAGGAGAGTTTCCTTTTTATGGTGAACTAGAAGTGTTTCCGCCAGATGCGTATTTCAAAATGAAGATGGGTCGTTTTGCGATGTTGGATGAATCGCTCGCTACACAATTCAACGTAAGCAATGAAGATTCTTTAAAAATCGGGAACACGGTGTTTAAAGTGGCAGGAATTGTTAAGAAAATTCCGGGAGGTGGCGGATTAAGTGCTACGCTTGCACCGGCCGTTTACATTTCATTGAAAGAACTGGACTCAACTGGTTTGGTACAATACGGAAGCCGCGTGAATTATAGTTTGTATTTGAAAACCAAATCTGAGGAAGAAACCAAGCAGATTATCGAAAAGATAAAACCACTATCGAAGAAACTTGGCTTTGGCTATGAAACAGTACAAGCTCGCAGAGATGGATTGGGTCAGGGCTTTAAATCGGTATATCAATTTTTTTCGCTTTTAGCTTTTGTCGCCTTGATTTTAGGATGCATTGGCGTGGCAAGTTCGGTGCATATTTATGCGCGCGAAAAACGAGATGAGGTAGCGATATTGCGGTGTGTCGGTTCATCGGGCTGGCAGGCATTCAATATTTACTTTATTCAGATTTTTGTATTGGGTGTCATTGGCAGTTTAATAGGCGCTGTGTTGGGCGTGGTAATTCATCAAGTCATTCCGATAGCCTTCAAAGAATACATTCCCTTAAAGTTACAATTCGCCATTTCCATTCGCGCGATTGTGGAAGGGATTGCTTTGGGTGGAATTGTGTCAATGTTGTTTTCGCTTTTGCCATTGATGGCAGTGCGGTTTGTGCCACCACTTACTGTTTTGCGTGCAGACTTCAATCCCGCTAAAGTATTCTCGAAAGCACGATGGGCAGCTACGATTGCTGTTGTGGTATTTCCGATTTTGGCGGCTGCCTATCAAACCAAAAGTTTTGTTTCTGGAGGATTGTTCTCCGTTGGCTTAGCCTTGGCGTTGGGTTGTTTGACGCTGGTAGCAATTGCGTTGTTGTGGACCGTAAGAAAATATTTTCCTTCCAATGCTTCGTTTGTCTTTAGACACGCATTATCCAATTTATTCAGGCCCAACAACCAAACGCGTGTGCTGATGGTAACAATTGGGTTGGGCGCGTTTATTATTGCCACCCTGAATATCATTCAAAATAGTTTGCTCAACCAAGTGGAGTTTACGGGCAATAAAAATCAATCGAATACTATCTTGTTTGATATACAGCCCTCGCAAAAGGAAGGTGTTTTAAAATTAATGAAAGACCAAAACCTTCCCATCAATCAACTGGTACCCATTATCACGTGCCGATTGAGTGCCCTTAAAAATCGAACGGTAGATGAAATTCAAAAAGATACGACCTCTATTCCTGAATGGGCGCTAACCCGTGAATACCGAATTACCTATCGTGACAGCCTGAGCAAGAGTGGTTCCGAAAAACTGGTAAAAGGTGAAATACAGAAATTTCAAAAAGGAAAGAAAGACTCTATCTATGTAACGATTTCAGAAGGCATGCATGAAACGCTACGCTTGGAAATAGGAGATTCGCTGGCGTTCAATATCCAGGGAGTTGAGATGTGGGTGCGCGTAGCTGGCATTCGCAAAGTGGAATGGCCAAAAGACCCGCCTAATTTTTTGTTTGTATTCCCTAATGGGGTATTGGAGAATGCGCCACAAATATTTGTGGCAACAACACGTATCGACAGCACCGCTACTTCCAGTAAATTTCAACAGGCATTGGTCACTAATTTTTCCAACGTTTCCTTGATTGATTTGCGATTGGTGCTCAGCACCGTTGATGAATTGTTTAAAAAGGTGGGATTAGTGGTTCGCTTTTTGGCGCTGTTTAGTATTGTTACAGGTTTAGTGGTGTTGGCGGGCGCAGTCATCAATAGTAAGTTCGTGCGCATGAAAGAAAACGTTTTGTTACGAACCATCGGAGCGAGGACTCACCAACTGACAAAGATTACTTTGATTGAGTATGGCTACCTTGGGTTATTCTCAGCCCTTACGGGGATGATTCTTTCATTGGGCGGAGGCTGGTTGCTCTGCAAGTTTTTCTATCAAATAGATTTTGCTGTAAACTGGGTAGAACTATTGCTCATCAGTGCCGGAGTGATTTTACTTACAATGTTCATCGGGTGGTTCAACTCACGCGAGGTGATTTCAAGTCCGCCTTTGCAGGTATTGAGGAAGGAGAATTAAGGATTTTCAAAAACCTCGCCCAAATCAATTTCTAATTCGGGTAAAGTAAGACTGGCTACTTTGTCGTCTTTTACATAGGGGTGATCGGTTGATTTGTATTTTCCGGATTCCAATAAATAAATAAAAACAGTTTGCTCATTGGGGTGGACAATCCAATATTCATATACACCAGCTTCTTGATACACTTCAAATTTTTCGCGGAGGTCTTTCTGGGAGGTATTCTTAGATAGTATTTCAATGATCCAATCGGGCGCACCTAAGCAACCCTTCTCATCAATTTTTGTGGGGTTGCAGATTACGCAAATATCAGGCAGAACCACGGTGGTGATTTCATCATCTTGCTTTTTATAAGTTGATTTAGGAAGGCGAACATCAAAAGGGGCAACAAACACCTTGCATTTTTTCCCCTTTAGGTGATTAGCAATTTGTCTGAATAGTTCTCCAGTGACAGTTTGGTGAGTACTGGTAGGGGCAGACATTTTGTAAATCTTGCCCTGAATAAGTTCAACCATCTCACTCCATCGCCAAGATAAGTAATCGGAATAAGTATAGCTGCCTGACAAATCGGGTTCCTTAACTTCCATCAATCAAAGTTATAGACTTATCAATAACAAAAAAACCATCCCTATAACGGGATGGTTTTTTTAGCGAGCGTATTATTGTATTGTTATTGAAATTACTTAGTCGGCTCAATGGTTGGCTCAGCCTTAGCTGGCTCTTCAACTTTTTCAGGCGTTCCATTTGTAAATTTCTCATAGGTAGTTTGGCCTGCAAAAGGTCGCTTACCAATCAAGCGCTCAAGATCCGCTTGGAATAAAATTTCTTTTTCCAAGAGCTCTTTGGCAATGATTTCCAAATGCTCACGATGGTGCGTGAGCAGATCTTTGGTGCGGTTATAGGCATTGTCAATTATTTTTTTCACCTCCTGATCAATTCGCTGAGCGGTAGCATCCGAATAAGGTTTGCTAAAATTATAATCCGATTGCTTCGAATCGTAGAAAGACATGTTGCCAATCTCTTTGTTCATACCATACACGGTTACCATGCTGTAGGCCATTTTGGTGATTCGCTCCAAATCGCTCAACGCGCCTGTTGAAATCTTATCAAAAATAATTTCTTCGGCTGCACGGCCACCAAAGGTCATGCACATTTCATCGGTAAGTTGTTCGGTTTGGTAAAGGAACTGTTCTTTTGGCAAGTATTGCGCATACCCCAAAGCGGCCACACCGCGTGGCACAATGCTAACTTTCACCAACGGATCGGCATGTTCTAAAAACCAACCCGCAACCGCATGGCCTGCCTCGTGGTAGGCAACGATTTTTTTCTCTTCAGGCGAAATGATTTTTGTTTTCTTCTCCAATCCACCAATAACTCGGTCGATGGCATCTTGAAAATCTTGCATCTCTACTTCGGCCCTATCTCTGCGGGCAGCAATCAAAGCGGCCTCGTTACACACGTTGGCAATTTCAGCACCTGCAAAGCCAGGTGTTTGAGCAGCCAATTTCTTAATGTCTACTGACTTCGACATTTTGATGGGCTTCAAGTGGACTTTGAATATTTGTTCGCGGCCGGAGATGTCTGGTTTGTCAATGCTTATTTGCCGATCAAAACGGCCCGGTCGCAACAAAGCTGAATCCAATACGTCAGGCCGGTTGGTGGCCGCCAATATGATAACACCACTGTCGGTTGCAAAACCATCCATTTCTACAAGTAACGAGTTCAACGTGTTTTCGCGCTCATCATTGGCACCGGGCATTTGACCTCTTCCACGTGATCGGCCAATGGCATCAATCTCATCAATGAATACAATACACGGAGCTTTTTCTTTTGCTTGCTTAAACAAATCGCGAACACGCGCTGCTCCTACTCCTACAAACATTTCTACAAAATCTGATCCTGATAAAGAGAAGAAGGGCACGGCTGCCTCGCCTGCCACGGCTTTCGCCAATAATGTTTTACCCGTACCTGGAGGACCTACCAACAAAGCACCTTTCGGGATTTTGCCACCCAACTTGGTAAACTTCTGAGGAGTCTTTAAAAAATCCACAATTTCTTTTATTTCTTCTTTGGCTTCTTCCAAGCCAGCAACATCGGCAAACGTAATCTTTACCTTGTTTTCAGCATCAAACAACGCAGCTTTGGATTTGCCGATATTAAATATTTGCCCACCGGGTCCACCACCGCCCGTCATTCTGCGCATGATCATCCAAAAACCAAAAATCAATAAGATCAAAAGTCCCCAGCTAATAAGCTGACTGGTATAGTCAATGCGGTTCTCTGTTCGAAGATCCACTTTATCATTCCGTGGAATTTCTTTAGTAAGTTGATCATATTTCTCAATAAATTTATCCACACTGGGCACCATGTATTTATAATGCGGCCCGTTTACGTTCGTGCCAAGAGCGTTGGAGTTTTTTTCAACTTCTTGTTTGTATTTGGCGTTTTGTAATGCTTCTGGTTTGAGTGTGATTTCAACTAACTTTTGTTCAGGCAATAACACTATTTTCTTAATGTCTTTCGACTGAACCATGTCCTCAAACCTACTTTGCTGAATCTCTACTAATTCACCACTGTTTACGAGGCGACTGATGACAAAAATCACAACGATAAGTGCCAATATTAACCACGTTTGGTAATTGGTCTTTGGTAACTTAGGAGGGGTAATCTTCTTTTCTCTTTCTTTATCTGCCATGGAATGTGTATTCTAAAGTATAATTCTAAGTCTTACGTAACGTTCTAAATAAAAATAAGTTTGCTAATCGGGTATTTCCGTGATATGGGCATCTCCCCACAATTTCTCTAATGCATAAAACTCGCGCTTGTCTTTTTTGAAGATATGTACCACCACGGTGATATAGTCGAGAATTACCCATTCTTTATTGTTTTTCCCCTCCATGTGCCAGGGATTTTCTTTAAGTTTTTTCTCTACCTCTTCATCTACGGAGCGAGCAATGGCTTCTACTTGTTTATCTGAGCTACCGGAGCAAATCACAAAAAAGTCGGCAATGGCATTTTTTGTATCCCGCATGTCCATCACTACTATGTCTTGGGCTTTTTTCTCCTGCATTCCGGACACCACAGCCTTGCTTAATTTTTCCGAATCGGCAATCTTCTTTTTCTTGGACATTCCACTATTTTAGTGATATTTCGAAATTTCTTAAACGACAAATCTAATTAAAATACCTTGTATAAAATCCTTGCCAATACCCTCTTCTTTGGTAAAAATGTAGTTTATGTGCCAGAATGTCACTCTACCAACACATTATTGGTAGAGATGGTTGAGAAGGCAAACATGATGGAAGGTACTTTGGTGATAACCAATCATCAATTGAAGGGTAGGGGGCAGCGTGGAAATAGCTGGGAGGCTGAGCCCGGCTTGAACTTAACTTTCTCCATTTTGCTGCGCCCCTCATTTTTAACTGTGGCCGAGCAGTTTTTTTTAACACAGGCGATATCGACCGGCTTGGGCGATTATTGGCAATCAAGGATACACCTTGGAACAAAAATTAAATGGCCTAACGACATTGTGATAAACGACAAGAAGGTGACGGGTATTTTGATCGAAAATTCTTTGGCTGGAAATTCCATTCAACAAAGTGTAGTGGGAATAGGTGTGAACATCAACCAAGAGCGTTTTGCCAACCCTAAGGCAACATCTCTAAAGCAATTGGTTGGTCACCCGTTCGATTTGCAACAAGAGTTGAATAGCTTACTCGAAAAATTAGAGTATCGGTACCTTCAGCTTCGTGCGGGCAAGCGCGATGAATTGCAGCGCGAATATCTGAATCAACTCTACCGAATTGGAGAGAAGCATTTCTTCCGAATCAACGGAAAACCAGTAGAAGGGATGATTGTGGGCATTGACCCAATCGGGCAATTGAAATTGGTGATGGAAGGGGGAGAGAGAACTTTTGGCTTGAAAGAAATTGAGTTTTTATAAGCCAAACACTGTTTGTTATAGCTCCGGTTCAAAACTAGGATCGCTTCGATTTAATTTACCGTAAAAACTTTTTAACTTTCCATGGCTATGGAAAAATTAAAAGCTCTAATCAGAAATTTCTTTGCGTTTTCTAAAAAGGAAACCAATGCTTTTTTAATTCTGTTGCCACTGATGGCTTTGCTAATTTTTTCTGAACCTCTTTATAGATACTTCTTTACTCATCAAAAACAAGATTTTAGTAGCGATAAACAGAAATTGGATAGTTTGGTCTCTGTACTGAAAGACAGTGTAAAAGTAGAAGCTGAGCCAACCTTTGATCTCAAATCATTTGACCCGAACAAGGCCCCTCAATCCGAATTGGTTTCCCTGGGCTTTTCAGAAGGGTTGGCCAAACGCTTGGTCAACTATCGAAGCAAAGGGGCAAAATTCATCTTAAAAAAAGATTTGCTTAAGTTGTATGGAATGGACAATTCACTGTACAATAGATTGTATCCATATATTCAATTGCCCGATCGATTGGCCGACAGCACGCCACCTGCGGCCAAACTTTCGAAGAAACTAGCTAATGAAAACGTAAGGATTAATTTAAATGTGGCCGATACGGCTCAATTGAAAAGGGTATATGGCATTGGCGATAAATTATCACAGAGGATTATCAAATACCGCGAGAAGTTAGGCGGTTTTGTTTCCATGAGTCAATTGAAAGAAGTGTATGGATTGGATTCCACCGTAGTGGAAGATGTGGCGAAAGATTTTTTTGTGGAATCAACGTTTCAACCCAAAAAAGTAAAAATTAATGTAGCCAAGCACGATGAGTTGGCCAATCACCCTTACATCAACCGCGCTTTGGCCAGAGCCATTGAAGCCTATCGATTTCAGCATGGAAACTTCGCTCAATTAGACGACCTTCGTAAAGTGCAATTGATGAAGTCAGAGACCCTCCAAAAATTGAAACCGTACCTTTCCTTTGATCCCTGATTGTGGCTTCAGAAAAAACGAAGAAACTACTTACAAACTATTTACGAAAGCTGACCAACCTTTCGGGTAGTAACCGGTCTATTTATTTGCCCAAGCTTTTGGCAGATCAGCACATCGATCTTCAATCGTTGAGTCAACTCAATAAGCAGCCAGCCTTTAAAATCATCGAATCACTTCTTGGCAATAAAAGTAAAATCGTTTGTGCGGTGGTTGATGCTCGGATGGAGCCGGTAAACGAGGCGAGTAAAAAACTAAAGAAACTCCAACGCATCGATCGCTTTATTTTTGAAGAACGAGGCTCCACTGATTTGCATATTGGTTGGCCGATGGTGCACGGTAAATTTTTGGATGGCACGTGTGTTCGCTGCCCTTTGCTTTTCTTCCCCGCTCAATTATCGATAGAAGACGAACAGTGGATAATTGCTCCGCGCGAAGGCGATATTGCATTTAATAAATCATTTTTGCTAGCTTATTCGCATTACAACCAAGTAGAAGCAGACGAAGAATTACTGGAAGAAACATTTGACGAGGTGGAGCGCGATAGCACTGTTTTTCGCACCGCCATTTATCAGTTGTTACAAAAAGCAAAATTGGATATTCATTTCAATCCTGATAACTATCGCGATGAACTTATTCCTTTTAAAAATTTTACCCGCGATGAATTTGACGAATCTCACGGAAATGGCCAGTTGAAATTATTTCCGGAGGCAGTGTTGGGTATTTTTTCGCAGGCTGGCTCGCAATTGCTCCCCGACTATCAGCACTTGTTAGCGGATGAATCCCTTCATGACCTCGAAGATTTTTTTCAATCTCAACGCGTTACCAAATTCTCTCAAAACTACTTGACTCAAGTGAAGGAAGATAAGGTGTACAGTATTTTCCCGTTGGATGCATGGCAAGAAAACGCCTTGAAAGGTTCGAAACTAGGTTACTCGTTAGTTGTGCAAGGTCCGCCCGGCAGTGGCAAATCACAACTGATATGTAATTTGATCAGCGATGCAATGGCAAACGGAAAAAAGGTGCTGGTGGTTTGCCAAAAAAGAGCTGCTTTGGATGTTGTTTACGCTCGCATGCAGGAGCAGCACCTGGCTGATTTTATTTCGTTGGTACACGATTTTAAAACCGATCGAAAATTGATCTTCGACAAAATCGCCAAACAAATTGAACGAGTGGAGGAGTATACCGCGAAGAATATTTCGCTTGACGCCATTCAACTTAACCGCACGTTTTTTCAATGCAGCCATCGCATCGATCAATTAACAGAAGAGCTGGAGCAGTTTAGGCAACTGTTATTCGATGAAGCGGAGTGTGAGACGAGTATCAAACAACTATATCTTCAGTCTAATCCAAAATCTCCTTCCATCAATCTAAAGCAAGAATACCAATACTTTAAATTTCAATCGGTCCACGATTTTTTGAGGAAGCTCAGCCACTACTGCTCGTACGCGCACCGATTTAAAAATCAGGATTACCCGTGGCAGAACAGAAAATCTTTCAGCAATCTATCCGCCAGTGATTTTCCACTTCTTCAATCTTGCCTGATGGAAGTGTCAGCTTATTTTGATCAGGTAAAGAAGGATTTTCAAAACAGTTTCAATACCGAATTAGATTGGGAGCAATGCGAGGCATTAATGGAGCAATACCCGCAAGCGAGTACGATTGTCGGTCTGCTCGATTTGCCAACTCCGTATATCTATTTTCAGCAAATGATCAGTGAAACGGAAGACGAGACCAGTTCGCTTTGGCTTGCCAACATGGAACGAGTGCTGATGGATTGTTTTGAAGGTGAAGGGGTTGAAAAAAGCATTCCCTCTTCGCAACTTGGTCAACTTCAACTTGCCTTAGAGCAAACGCGAAAAGCCCGTAAAAATATTTTTGGTTTGATTTATTGGGAGCTTTTTTCCAAAGATAAATTTTTGGTGAAGCGTGCCTTGGTTGGAAATGGTTTAGAAAGCACCAAGATTGGATTTCGATCATTGGAGAAAAAATTAGACAATCGGCTTAACCTAGAGCACAATATCTCTAAGTTGAAAGCGAAAGCGTGGCTTCATGTACCAGAGAGTATTGATAAATCCACTTACATCAATTGGTTTAAGGAAGTCAACCAAGCGCTAGCGGCCAAATTTCTTTTCTGTTCCATTCGAGGAATCAAGAATTTAATTTCGGTTCCGCATCTTGATCATGCTGAATTTTTGAAACGGTTTGCAGTGTTGTTTAAATTGATTCAAGAACTGCCCGAGAAACGGATGCAGTGGCTTAACTATTTAGTGCCAGCACAAATAAGTCAGCTAACTAAGTTACCTGCGGTAAAAACGGATCTTCTTCAATCCCTTTCTACTGACTTTGATTCGCTAATTGAGTTTGATAAGCTTATCGAATCGCTATCTACTGATGAACGTAATGTCTTTTCTAAACTCTATGCTGAAAGTAAATCGTGGGAGGTATCGGTCAATGAAAAATTGTTTTTAAATTCATTGTCAATTGCATGGATCGATCACATCGAATTGAAACACCCTGAACTTCGAATGGTTTCTTCTGGAAAGATTGAAATGTTGGAACAGGAGTTGCAAGAGAAAATTGATAACAAGCAATCCATTGCTCAACAGATTGTGGCCTTGCGTTCACGCGAAGCAGTAACAGAAAATTTAGAGTTCAATCGACTGAACAACCGTGTCACCTACCGGGATTTACTTCACCAGGTAACAAAAAAGAAAAAGATTTGGCCGTTGCGAAAGGTGATTGGTGAATTTCACAATGAAGTGTTTAGGTTAATGCCTTGTTGGTTGGCTTCGCCCGAATCGGTTTCTGCAATCTTTCCAATGGCTTCGCTTTTCGATTTGGTTATTTTCGATGAAGCCTCTCAATGTTTTGCAGAGCGAGGTATCCCTGCGCTGTATCGCGGTAAGCAAACCGTGATTGCAGGAGATTCCAGGCAATTGCGCCCAGGAGATTTTTATATGGCTCGGTGGGATGAAGAGGGAGATGAACCCGATCAAGAGATTGATTCGTTGTTGGAATTGGCCGAACGATACGTGGGCAATGTTCACCTGCAAGGGCACTACCGTAGCGAATCACTTGCGTTGATTGATTTTTCCAACAGATACTTTTACGGAGGCAAACTTCAGCTTGTGCCGAATTTGCAAACGCTCAACAAAAATGAAAAAGCCTTGGAATTCGTAAAGGTAGAGGGTGTATGGGATAAAAACGAAAATTTGGTAGAAGCAAAGAAAGTGGCGGAGTTGGTGCTTGACCTTTCACAATCAAATCCTTCTGTATCCATTGGCGTTATTACCTTCAATGCACCCCAGCAATCGTTGGTGTTAGATGAGGTGGATGAATTGTTTACCAGCCATCGCCAAACAGTGCCTGAAAATCTTTTTGTGAAGAACATTGAAAATGTTCAGGGCGATGAACGCGACATTATTATCTTTTCGATTGGCTATGCACCTGATAAAAAGGGAAAAGTAAATGTGCAGTTCGGTAGCTTGAACCAACAAGGCGGTGAAAACAGATTGAATGTAGCAGTCAGTCGCGCGAAGAAAAAAGTCATGGTGGTCTGTAGCGTTTGGCCAAATCAGTTAGATGTTTCCCAAACAAAAAATGATGGACCAAAGTTGTTGAAGAAATACTTGGAGTATGTGAATGAAGTGAGCGAAAGAATACTTCCTCCACGAAAGGATGTGGTGGCCAATTCAGACAAGCTTTGGTCAACCATCAAGCGCGATTATCAAAATATGGCGATTCATTTATTGGATCAGTCCATTCCCTCTCATGATTTGACTGTTATGAAGAATAGCGAATATGTTTCGGCCATTTTAACCGATGACGATCATTATTATAAAGGATTATCGGCAAAAGCGCTGCACGCTCAATCCTTGCAATTGCTGGAAAAAAACAATTGGCCCTACAAGAGACTGTACAGCAGAAATTTCTGGCAAGATAGAGAACGGTTTATGTTGGAGGTAGAGAGATTTTTAAATGGCTGATATGAGTAAAATGATTAAATTCGTGCATGAAATCGGATAATGATATTTTTGAGATAGTGATCTCGAGTGGCTTAATTGGGGCCTCTTTAGGTGCTTTGATTAAAAACAACAAGAAGACTGCTACCCTAGGCGCGATTGCTGGAGCCGCTATAGTTGCATCTTATCATGCTTCTGAAAAAGCGAAAAATTTAAAGGTGCCAATAATAGTAAAGGAAAATGGTGCACTCTATGAATTGCAACTTGATGGCACAAAAAAATTCTTAAAGAGGATTCCATCTAATCCAACACACCTCAAAAAGGAATTTTCTCTTAAATAGAAAATGAGTCAAAAACGTCTTCGCATATTTGCTGGACCAAATGGCTCGGGAAAATCTACTTTTATTAGAAATTTTCCTGTAAGCCCCCAACTTAGGTTAGGTGTGTATGTAAATGCCGATGACATTGAGAAGGAACTGGTAGAAACTCGTCAATTGAATTTAGCCACTTTTAATCTCAAGCTTTCTACAGATAAAATTCAAGCTCATTTTAAGAGTTCAGGCTTTTCGCCTATTAAGCTAAACAATTCGTCCTTGTGGGAATCTTTTCGAATAGAGGAAAATAAAGTCTTTTATGCAGGTGATTCTATGAATTCCTACATAGCCGCAGATATAGCCGAGTTCATTCGACAAGAGTTACTCACAGAGGGGTTGTCTTTTTCCTTCGAAACAGTTATGAGCGATTTATCAAAGGTGGACTTTTTGAATCTGGCAAAGAAAAAAGGTTATCGGATTTACCTTTATTATTTTTCAACTGAAGATCCACTGATTAACAGGAGCAGAGTGAACGTTAGAGTTCTGCAAAAGGGGCATGCAGTTAGCGAAGAAATCATTGAGAGAAGGTATTTTCGCAGCTTGAATAATTTGAAGGCAGCAGTGCAATTATCACATCAGGCTTATGTTTTCGATAGTACTGGAATTACAGAGTTAATTGCGAAATAACCGATGGAGAGAAAGTTAATTTAATAGATACGGAGAGAGTACCTAACTGGGTAATGAATTACTTGTTTGACAAGTAAAATTTCTAAAATCGCAACAGGCGATCATACACTTTATGCATCGGCAAACCCATTACTGTAAAGTACGACCCATTAATTTTTTCAATACCCACCATACCTGGCCCTGCCTGTGTGAGGTTGATACTTTTTTCGATTAATGACATTTTATCAATGGATTTTAGAAAAGCAATTTCTTCCGTTGAGCAAGGGTTCACTCCGGCAGGCAGGCAGTCTTGCGCACCGTAAGCCCCCGCTTTATCAAATGGTTTGCAGGTGTCGATGTAGTATTCAATTTCTGCTAGACTTAATTGTTTGAACGTCACTTCCGTGCGGTCGTCAAACAAATCCATTTTCTCTTTCGACAATAGGCAGACACCCGTAATTACCAAATGAGTTTTGCCGCTCAAGGATTGCAGCATTTCTATTGCTTCCTTTCGATCGGCTGGTTTGTTCATCACTCGATTGCCAAGAATCACTACCGTATCTGCAGCCAGCACCACCTGATTGGTTAACTTGCTTTCCAAGGCTTTTGCTTTTTTCTCTGCTAAGTATGTAGGTATTTCGCTCACGTGCATGGTAGATGGAAATGATTCATCGATGTTGGGTGAGTCAACTATAAAATAAAATCCCACTTCTTTCATCAGGAATTGTCTGCGTGGCGAGCTGGAGGCGAGGATAAGAGGTTTGTTGAATTTCATTAGGTCATTTGATAAATAGACTTCAAAAATAGAGAACCATTGTGAACCCACAGTTGTGTTAAGCCAACTATTTTGATCTGATTTGCGTAAGTTTTGTTTTGGGTAGTTGCGTATATTTGGGAGTTGGCGCTCATTTTTTGGACAGTGAAGTATCTACTATCAAGTTTGACAATTATCCTGACGTCATGCTCCACATCGGTTGACGGACTATGGATTGAAAAGGAGAACCGTGGAATCCTTAAGTTCTATGGAGACTCTGTTATTAATAGTTCAAATCTTATTAGTGGCCGACTTGGTTACAGAATTACGAGAGACTCTTTAACCTGGACCGGACTAAATCCTGAATGGAATAAAGGCAAGAGAGAGAAAAGCTTTAAGTACGAACTAAAAAACGACTCGTTAAATATATGGTATCGAAACGGAGAGTTAGCAATGACTTATTTCAAGACAAACGCAGGAAATTATGTTGACTATTTCTTAAAGAAAAACGAAATCTCTTTAGTCCTACCGAAGGTTGAAAGCACTCAAGAAATGCCAAAGAGATACGAGAATCTTGACATTAAGATTGGTTTTCGCGACAAAAAAATTACCATATTCATCCAAGACATTGAGACAGAAGTAAGCGAGATTGAAAGAGCAATAAGTAAGTTTGTTGAACAAGCGGACTCTGAAATACCACCTGAATTTGCTTGCCGTTTCTTTGTGGACGAAAATATCCCTTGCGAATACACAATCGGGCTATTTGACTACTTGCGACTCTACGATATACGTAGAATAATGTTTGTCTCTGAGACAGCTAACACGGACGAATATAAGGACAACTTTAGTGGGCTATATATAGCAATACCACGCGAGAAGATAGTTATTGTGGAAGAGAAAAACGAGCGCTAACAATGTATTTGCGTCAAGCGGGGTTGACGCATAATCCAACGTTTTCGTATTTTTAATGCGTTCGGTGTCGGGGACACATTAAACTCTGCTTTCTAATGACAAATCTGGATTTGTGTCTTTAGATTGGGTGGAACTTTCTTTTAATAAAAAATCAGTCGCTTTAAATTTTATGAAAAGGAAAGTTTAATTTTGGAACTGTAGGGAAATCAAAATCTCACCCCTCCATCAGCACCATTCAAATCAAAATCAAATTCCCATGATGAAAAAAACAATTAATCTTTCTTTGGTCATGCTAGTGGTAACCTGTATGAGTTGCAATCAATCATCGAAGCAAAGCAACGTTACTACACCTGCTGATGCCATTTACTATGGTGGCGATATCATTACCATGGAGGGTGATAGCGCTGTTTATCCCGAAGCGGTTGTGGTAAGTGAGGGGCGAATAACTTTTACAGGAAGCAAAGCTGATGCAGAAAAGATGAAAGGCGACAGCACGGTTATGCGTGATCTAGGAGGCAAGACCTTGGTTCCGGGTTTTATTGACGGGCATTGTCATTTTTTTGCTTTTGGGTCGCAAGCCCTATCGGCAAACTTGCTGGCACCACCCGATGGTACGAGCAATAACATAGATGACTTGGTGAATGAACTTAAGAGTTGGTATCAGAAGAATGGTGCTGACAAAACACAAGGATGGATTGTGGGAATTGGGTTCGATGATGCCGTTCTAAAAGAAAATCGTTTTCCAACAAAAGATGACCTGGATAAGGTTTCCACCGACCTGCCTGTGATGGCAACTCACATCTCCGGGCATTTTTGCAGTGTCAACACAAAAGGCTTGGAAGTGTTGGGGATAACAGCTACATCCAAGGATCCGGAAGGTGGGGTGATCAGACGCGTAAAAGGCAGTAGGGATCCCAATGGCGTCTTAGAGGAGCTTGCCGCGATTCCACACATGTTTAAATTGGTTACACCACCCATCAAAGAGTTGAGCGATTTATATTTTGATGCAGGGCAAAGAATGGCTGCGAGTTATGGATACACTACTTGTAATGAAGGCCGTGCGATGGGCAACCATGAGCAGATGGCCGACTATGCGACACGTGGTAAAATGTATTTAGATGTAAATTCTTGGATCGACTATTCGGTGCCGCAACACATGCGCAGCAAATGGCATAGTAAAGAATACAAAAATCACTATCGCATTGCAGGACTCAAGCTAACACTCGATGGTTCGCCTCAAGGAAGAACGGCCTGGCGGAGTAGTCCATACCTGATTCCACCCGATGGTCAGAAAAAGGGCTACAAAGGCTACCCTGCCATTCCTAAAGATGAAGATGTTCAAAAAATTGTGGATAGTGCGTTTGCCAATAACTGGCAGTTGAAAGCGCATACCAATGGTGATGCTGCTGCCGATCAGTTGTTCAGAGCTATTGGTAAAGCTTCCGCCAAATATGGGAATGAAGATAGACGAAACATCTTAATACATGGACAATTGATTCGCATGGATCAGTTAGATAGTATTAAAAAATATAGTATCATTGCTTCGTTATTCCCCATGCACACTTTTTATTGGGGGGATTGGTATAAGGAAATTATCGGCCCTGATAAAGCGCAACAAATCAGCCCGATTAAATCAGCATTGAAGAAAGGAATTCGGGTCACAAGTCACACAGATGCGCCTGTCGCGTTCCCTAACATGATGATGATTCTATGGACAACGGTCAATCGTGTGAGCCGCACAGGAACGGTGATGGGGCCAGACGAAAGATTGACACCTTATGAAGCTTTAAAATCGATCACCATTTGGGGTGCCGAGCAGTTTTTTGAAGAGGGAGAAAAGGGCACATTAACACCCGGCAAATTGGCTGATATGGTAGTGCTTGATAAGAACCCGTTAAAAGTTGATCCGATGACTTTGAAGGATATTATTGTGCTAGAAACTATCAAAGAAGGGAAGACCATCTATGAAAAGAAATAAAGGCTCTTTGAAGTTCAAAGGGAAAAATGAATTAATTGCATCTTAATAAAATTAAAGAGTTATGAATCGATTATCTATTTTCTTGTTTGCATTGGTGTTGGTTTCGTGCGGGTCACTGAAAACTACTGTTGACTATGACAAAAGTGTGGATTTTGAAAAGTATAAAACTTACGGGTTTTCGGCAGAAGCCAATCAACTGCCCGTAAATGATTTGGTGCGAAAGCGCATCTTTAGTGCCATCCACAGTGCCCTGCAAAGCAAAGGACTAAAAGAAGCCGAAAAGCCAAATTTGTTGGTTGATCTTGGTGTTAAAACGGAAGAAAAACAACAGACTTCTGCTAACTCTGTGAACCTAGGTGGATTTTATGGAAGGCGGTGGGGCCTCAGCACTGGCTTTTCAACAACGCAGGTCAATACGACCAACTATACCGAAGGCACGTTGGTGATTAATCTAGTCGATGCAGTGAAACAAGAATTAGTATGGATGGGCAGCGGCACAGCAACGGTGACAGAGAAATCCATTCAGCAAGACAAAATTGAAGCAGCGGTAACAAAAATTCTTTCAAAGTTTCCTCCTGCTCCTAAGAATTGACCGTAAAGCATTTATAATAAAAACGTAAAAACAAATACATATGAGAAATATCTTAGTCCTTTTTCTTTTGCTTGCAGGAACTGCTGTTTACGCTCAAAAAACAGAAGCTGAATTGGTGCGTAGTGCATTTCAATTAGAAAAGAAAGCATTGGTAGCCGACTACCTACAGATGAGCAACGATGAAGCTGAGAAGTTTTGGCCCATCTATAATCAATACGAAGAGCAGCGAATAGATGCCTTTACCCGAAGACTAAAGTTAGTCGAAGCCTATCTATTCAATATAGAAAAGGGCATCGCGGAAGTCCATGCAGATGAAATGGTAAAGGAAAGTGCAGCCATCCAAAAGAAGGAACTTGAATTGCGCCAAAAGTACTATAAGCTGATCAAGAAATCTATTTCCTTACCAGTGGCTGCTCGTTTTTACCAGGTAGAAGATGCCATCAATGTGGCTGTCCGCAATGGACTGTATGGCAATCTTCCAGTGGCCATAAGAAAATAAACATTTGCCGAGCGCATAGCAAACCCGAAGAGACTGAATGCCAAGAAGCTTTTGATAGTTTGTATATCTTTGCTTGACTTGCAAAGGATTTGCCTGTTTTAGACACAACAGTTTTAACCAAATTATATAGCCGCCTAAGCAATAAGGCACTCGGCATCTGCTTGTGATTAGCCCAAGGTCAATTATTTGCTTCATCACTGCTTTTCTATTGCGAGCGTCTATTATCTCCTCCATCTTGATATGATTGAAGTACTACAAATCTTTGGTTCACTATTTCTGCGAATAGTTAGATCAAATACAGATTGGAAGAAAATTTGAATAGAGCCCTGCACAAGCGCAGGGCTTTGTTAATAAAAAAGCTGTTATCCTTTTGGCAACAGTACTTTGTCAATCACGTGAATAACTCCGTTGGAGGCATGAATGTCCGCTGTTGTAACATGCGCATCACCAACCATTACTTTGCCACCTGTCACGTGCACTTTCAATTTCTCGCCTTGCACGGTGGTTAGTTCTTTGCCTTCTTTTAGATCAGCCGCCATTAACTTACCACTCACTACGTGAAGGGTAAGCACTTTAGAAAGTTTCTCTTTGTTTTCGGGTTTTAGCAATGTATCCATGTTCTTTTGAATAGATGCAAAGGCAGCATCTGTTGGCGCAAACACAGTAAATGGCCCAGTGCCTTGAAGGGTTTTTACTAATCCTGCCGCTGTAACCGCTACAGCTAACATCTTAGCACTTGTTGATGCAATAGCCACAATGTCTTTTGTTGCCACCGCTTCTTTCGTTGTTGTCATGATAGGTATTTTTTATTTGCCGCGACTGGCGGAGCAGGCATGAAAGAGTATTCAATGCCTCACAAAATTGGATAGCCTTCGAAGCATAAGTGTTACATAATTAGTAGTTAAGTTTGTATCTTTCATAGTTTTCATCGGTTGGTTTACTTTTTTAAGACAATCTTCTTTTTGTCTTTTACTAAATAACGTATTCGATTCGACAACTTAATGGTATTCGAGGTTACACCGAACGTGAGCGTTGTAAGTTGTTTCTCGAAATAGACATTGTAATAATCTTGCCCACTATAAAATCGAACAAAGAATGCAATCTCATCAAACCACCTTGGATAATATTTGTAAGTGAAGTCTACAATTAGTCGGTGAGAGGCATCTAATAAACTATAATCATGATACTCACCAAAGATCCAACCCGTTTTCAGTTCCACACTAGAATTTTGAAGCCATAAATTTACCCAGCGTTTCTTTTCTTCTCGCCAAGGGCCTTCAAAGCTGATAGTGCCAAACAATCGCTTTAATCCATAAATCTTTTGCACAGGCGAATCGGCCAAGCCAGACGGGTAAAGCTCGGCATGAATTTTTATTTCACGCAACGAAAAATAGTCCTTACCCGTTGCTCTTAGTGCATAAATCAGCAGGCCGAATTGAAAATAGTTGACAGAAAAATTCCCCTTCACCAAATCGATTGTTTTGGTACTATCGTTCAAGTAGAATTTTCCATCCTGGCCATTCGAATGATGAACGATGGATGCAAACCAAAGCGCATCCGTGTACAATAGTTTTGTAGCAAACGACTTTCGCCACCAGTCCATCGATCGATAGTAGGATAAGTAGAAATGGTAGCTTGGTACCTGTATGGGCCACGACCGCTTATTGAGCATCCGCATTTGCACTTGCGGATTCATCATAAGCGCCCACTTTTTTTTGTTGCTCCCGATAAAATAAGTGGGTGAAAATTGTGCCTCAAATATGAGTGGCACTTGGTTTCCAATACCACTTCCGAATGTTGAATACGTTTGGTCTCTGTTAAAATTGATGATGGTAAGAAAACGCTGGCTCTTGAGTGTGTCATTCGTGGCATAATTGCCTTCTTGGGCTTTAATGGCCACGGAGAAAATACTAAATACAAAAAGTGAAAGTAGGCTTCGCGAATAGAGATGATTGGGATGCACCACGTTATAGCTATTGATAAAAAGTTCTGGAGTAATACCGTACAAGTGGATACATGAGCAGTTTGTTTAACGGATGATGAAGAATGCCAACCAATGCAACTGT
This sequence comes from Chryseotalea sp. WA131a, assembly GCA_025370075.1. Lineage (NCBI taxonomy): Bacteria > Pseudomonadati > Bacteroidota > Cytophagia > Cytophagales > Chryseotaleaceae > Chryseotalea > Chryseotalea sp. WA131a. Next base: position 573,457 of record CP073016.1, read on the forward strand.
TGAGCTAACATAAGGCTTTTGAAGTAATGCCTCCTCGCTTATAAAATCGCATGATTGGGATAATCTGTGTAGCCTTTAGCATCTTCACTATAGAATAAATCCATGTGAAGATCTTGGGATAACAACCAATTGTTTTTCAGTCTTGCCACCAAATCAGGATTGTTTATGAATGGACGACCAAAGGCTACCAAATCGCATAATCCGCTTTGCAAGTCAGCTTCGGCCCGTGCTTTGTCATAGCCTCCACATAGTATTAATGAATTTTTAAAGTTGGCACGGATTGCCTTCTTTATTTCAATGGGAACTTCTGGCGCGCCCATCGCAGAGTGATCGACCAGATGTATATAAGCGATATCTAATTTATTCAACGCTGTAGTTAAATAGTTATAGGTTTCGTGGATTTGAGAGTAGTATTGCATATCGCTTGCTGTTCCATATGGCGAAAGGCGAATGCCCGTTTTTTCCTTTCCAATTTCTTCTGCTACATCCGTTACTATTTCCAATACAAATCGGCATCGTTTTTCAATGCTGCCGCCATAATCGTCTGTACGGATGTTGCTGTAGGGGGATAAAAATTCTTCCAATAGATATCCATTGGTACCATGCAATTCCAGCATTTCTGTTTTAATTTGTTCAATCTCCTTTATCTTCTTCTAAGTCGTTATGATCATCACCACCCAAACTGTAATAGTTATTCTCTTCATCTTCGCTGCCAACCTTTTCCTGCTGGTCGTCTAGTTCTGAACCTGCTACATCAAGGTCGTTGCCTGATAGTTCGTCCTCAAAATCCTTTTCATTCATCGCATCAGCATCCTCATTTATGGTCTTCTTCTTAGAAATATCTTCTGGGTCAATATCTTGCTCCTCTTTTCCTTGCTGATAAATATCTTCGTTCGGTGGATAGAGCGGATAGCCACTAAAATGAGTGTCGTGGTGAGTCGGTTTAATAGCAGCGGTTTTTGGTTTCTTCATTTCATTTTTTGTTTAACTGGCCTGTTTTTTTTTCATCTTTCCACTTGCTTTGTTGAAAGCCATGAGTAGCCCAACTTATTTCTCGCTCACCAAGAGAAGACTTAGTCAATTATTGAAAGGCGTGCTTTGAAAAGTAGTCTTTCACAAACCCATGCTTTTGGTTCTCCGTCATCTTATCGGCTTCCCGCACTTCTATTCTGACCTTTTCAAAATGATGATCGGCTAACAAGGTGTTGAGCAATTCAATTTTTGCATTCGTTGGACCAAAGAGCAGTACCTCTTTATAATGGATGATGACATTTCCCAATTTTTTATAGTATTCAGCTTGTTGATGTTGTTCTTTGTTGTGCATCCTGTTTTCACCTTTGTGTAAGCTGAGTTCTTTTGCTCGATGATTAAAATCTGATTGAATGGTTTTTGTTTCAATAGGATCTACCGTAAATTCCATCAAGTGGGCATTCAAGTGATCCATCCAAATTCCCAATTTTTTTGTAGTTGCCATTTGCGTTTAGTTATAAGCGAAATCAAAAAAAAGTATACCCACTCCAACGAATGCTTTAGGAGAATAAACCCCAAGCACTAGATCTTCTTCCCTTGAATAATTCTTAGCAACACTACAATAAGTGCAATTACTAAAAGCACATGTATCAATCCACTGGCATTGTAGCCCAAGAAGCCAATAGCCCATATAATAACCAGTATTACCGCTATGGTGTAAAGTAGATTTCCCATAAGTTTATTATTAGTGTTTAGTTTTATTTTAGTCCATGAATGGCTATGCCAATGGTTGACACACCGCTTGATAAATCGAGAAATGCGCCAACGCCCCTGTTGAAATGATATTCTGCCCCAATATGAATGTCAAGAAACAAAGAAGAGGGGCTTTGATAATAATTGCGGTCTCCATTGTAGTCAGCATCCCAAGAAGAAGAGACAATGGCAAACCCCAATGAGCCTGCCAAATAGAAATCCCACGAAGAAGTAGCATTTAGCAAATCGTCAAAGTAGTAAATACCTTTAGCGCCTATCGGAACGACCGTTTGGCGGTAGGTATAGTTTTTGAAAGGAGTGTTGTTATTTCCCCAGTAATAACTATTTGAAAAGGAATAGATATTAATGAAAGGCGCCAAGGTAAAGTTCTTTGCCACATCCAACTCATAATCCACATGAAAGACAGGCAACGAGCGACCTACATGCCCATAGTATCCTGAATAACCTCCTACACCCAAACCAAGGTTAAGTGTTCTTCCATAGGTTTCTTGCGCGTAGCCGGTAAAACAAAAAGTTGAAAGGAAAAGTAGTGCAATCGCGGTTAGTGCTCTCATGACCTCAATCGTTTAATGTGTGATGCTTCACATCCTCACGTTGCGCTTCGCTGGCTAGCGCATGATGACCATGTGCTTTGATTGTACTTTCTGAAGCTTTCTCATGGTTGCCTGCTTCGTGGTGCTTTGCCGCCTCGTGGTGATGTTTCGCAGCTTCTTCATGATGCTTGGCAGCTTTCGTGTGGTTTTCTATTCCCTTCTCATTTTCATCATGAGGTAGATTGGGTTTTTCTATCTTACCAGTTTTACTTGGTTTTATGGCAGTTTTCATTTGGTTATAATTTCTTAGTTGGAAGAGTAAATTAAATTTTACTACACTGTAAAGGTTGTCGTTTATAGGAATGATTGAGTTACATAACTTTTAAAGTTTGTTGCATCATTTACACCTTGAACTAGCTCGCTAAAGATTCTCTTCAAAAAAAAAGCGGGCCATGCCCGCTTCCAAAAGAAAAATAGCGATTCGTTAGTTGGAGTTGTTCACACCAATGTCTTTGAACGCTCTGCCTAATTCGTTCATGTCATGTGTAAATTCGCGCTTAAAAGATGCCCACTTATCTGTTTTGGTAGTTGGCGATCCTTTGATTTTATTTTTTAGATCGTTATTTCTTTTTTCCAGATCCATAACCTGCTTATCGTATTTCTCCCGAATCTCTTTGTTGTCATTTGCCTTCTGCGCTTTCAGCTCTGTAATTTTCTTGTCATTTTCCATAATAAGCACGTGCGCCTCTGAATTGAACCGTTGGTAATCTGCTGCTGAATCTATTTTCGCCTCTCGCAAATCCAGTTTTGCTTCCTTAAGGTCTTTGCGTGCCTTAGCTGCTTTTTTGTTTTGCTGCGCTTGTACAGTCAGACTTGATCCTGCAACAAGTGCGCTTATAGCCAATGTTAAAATTGTGTTTTTCATATTCATTAATTTAGTGTTTTACTATTTAGTTGCAAAAGTCGCCCATTCCATTCGCGTATGGTTTACATAACTTTTAAAAAAAATTATATCATTTACATGTTTGCAATTAGCTGGTTTTTTTGGTTTGAGATTTTATAGAAGGAAGGCGTTAATCCAGTTACTTTCTTAAATTGATTGGATAAATGTGCCACACTGCTGTAGTGCATCTTCCAGGATATTTCGGTGAGGTTCATCTCGTTATAAGCGAGCAACTCCTTTACGCGCTCTATTTTCAGCTTAATCATAAAATGCTCAATGGTGATGGATTGATTTTCTGAAAAAATATTGGATAGATAGGTATAGTTGTAATTAAGCTTTTCGCTGAGATAGTCTGAGAGATTTAGTTTAGGCACCTCTTCTTGGTTTCGCACCAAATGAAAAATCAAATTCTTTATCTTTCCTATCAAAATGGATTTTGTATCATCTATTATTTCCATTTCTAAATTCTTCAGCTCTAGGCCAAATTGGTCACGTTGAGTTGGGGTAAAGGCTGTAGCCATCTCCACCTCACCGTAAGCGATGGATGTGAAGGGTAGTTCTAGTTTTAAAAGCAAATCCTTTACAGCCATTTTACAACTTAGACTGATCATGTTTTTGATGTATAATTTCATCTGTTTATCGTTTTGGTTAAGGAACCTGTTTTCATCCCGCAGGGTGGTGCAACATTCAAGAATTAAACCAAACGATAGGGGATTGGCAGTCAGAAGAGAATGTCCTGCTTTGACATCAATAAGGGGAGTGCCATCGGCTCAACCATCTTTTCTAGTGCTTGCACGTGAAAGTTATTCGGCAGACAGTGAGAGTAATTTCCCCATATCACGAAAACACTTTTTGCACGAAGCTTGACTCATTCAACCCAAAGCCCATTTGCCACCTATGGTACGGTTATTTGGTTAGGGTGATCAAATTAAATAATTGAACATGAAAAAATTACTACTGGCGTGTATATGCTTAGCATTTACATTAAGCGTTTCGGCACAAACCGAAGACAAAAAATGGAGTATTGGGATACACGGAGGGGCCACCCAATACAATGGAGATCTCGGCAACGATTTTTACAAAGGCAACATGGCCTTTTACACCGTAGGTGGTTTATCAGTCTCTCGCTACATCAATAGCCATTTTGATCTGAGCTTATTGATAAGTAAAGGTGAAATCGGGTTCAATAGGCCCACCGGTCAATTTCGTCAAGACTTTACTTCTGCGATGCTAAACTTTAGATTTAACATTCTAGGACCAAAATCTGCTGTTCGGCCCTACGTTTTCGTTGGTGGGGGTGCTGTGCTTTTTGATAAGAATTTGACCATCACCAACCGTCAAGTAGATTATGTCGCTCCATCCTTTGGTGGTGGTTTAAATTTTAGGTTATCGCCAGATTTGATGTTGAATGTACAAGAGACGTTTTTGTATTCTACTGCGGATAACCGCGATGGGTCGGCTACTGGAAAAAACGATGCCTACTTGTTTCATTTGGTTGGTTTAAAGTTCAACTTCGGCAATAAAAAAGATGCTGATGAAGACGGAATCAGTGATCGCTACGATAAATGCCCTAACACACCTCTTGCAGTAGTGGTTGATAAAAATGGTTGCCCTCTAGATAAAGACAAAGATGGTGTGGCCGATTATTTAGATGAATGCCCTGATGTGTCTGGAACCGAGCAACTAAAAGGTTGCCCCGACAAAGATGGCGACTACATTGTTGATAAAGATGACAAGTGCCCGGATGTAGCTGGTATTGCAAAACTAAAAGGCTGCCCCGATGCAGATAGCGATGGCGTGGCCGATGGTGAGGATCTTTGCCAAGGGACGAAACCGGGTTACATAGTAGATGCAAAAGGTTGTGCAGTAGATAAAGATAGCGATGGGGTAGTAGATGAAGAAGATGCCTGCCCCGATAAAGCCGGTGTACTGGCCTTGCTAGGTTGCCCCGATACTGATAACGATGGCGTTGGTGATAACCAAGATCGCTGCCCAGAGGTAAAAGGCACCTTGGCTAACAAAGGCTGCCCTGAGATATCGAAAGAAGACGTAAAGAAAATCACCCAAATAGGAAGTAAAATTTTTATGGAAACCAACAGCGATAAACTCCTAACGGCCTCACTTGCACAATTGGATGAGTTAGCATCCATTTTAAAACGGTATGAACAAGCTAACTTATTGATTGAAGGGCATACCGATAGCCAAGGAGATGAGGCTTTAAATTTAACCTTATCGCAAAAGAGAACCGAATCAGTAAAAACCTATCTAATGGGGCGAGGTATTATGGAATCTCGCTTAACTGCTGTGGGCTATGGCGAAACCAAACCCATTGCTGATAACAAGACTACTGCTGGTCGCGCTAAGAATAGAAGGGTTGAGTTGAAGACATCGTACTAATAAACTAACACTAAACTTTTAAAAGAGAGCTGCTGAAGAAATCAGTGGCTCTTTTTTTTGACAGTAAATGCCGTGTGGAAACCTCTACGAATTGAAGAAGAATTGAGCATTTTTGACGCAATAATGAACAATGGTTAAAAGAAGATCTGGTTTTTTTTATTGGTGTTTGGGTTTATTCCAAACGAAAATTTAAGGAACCACTAAATGTTATTGATCTTAATTTCATCCAATGACACTTCAGTAAGAGGTTTGGTGATGAATTTGATGACGAAATTATTATTGACAATCTTATCAATGTCTCGTTTGTTGTCCGAACTTGATAAAATAATCACTTTGCATTTGTTTCGCGCAATTTCACCAAATTTTTCAAATTCATATAAGAACACAAACCCATCCACAATGGGCATATTAATATCCAAGAAAATTATGCTAGGTAAATTTTCAGCGTCATTTTCAAAATGCTTGAGATACTCAAGAGCGCTTTTTCCTGAACTTTTCACCTCCACCCGCTTCGAAAACTTTGTAATTTCAATAATGCGTTTGCTGATAAAGTTATCAGTTTCATTATCGTCCACCAACATCACCAAATCCAGAACTTTTGTAGCTATATCCGCCATTAAACCTTATTTACAAATTGTTATAAACTATTCAATCTCCATGCACTTAAATGTAGCTTCAAAATTATTTCTTTCCATGGGTTTTCAAATGCATCTGCCTCAAAATTACAGCAGGCAAGTAATATATTATTCAAGTTACTTCAAAAAATAGAGGTTACCTTGCCTTAACTTTTAACTTTTCACCTGGTCGTACTGTTAATTCTGTTTTCTGATTCCAATCCATCAAGTCCTTGATTGTCACATTATACTGACGAGCTATACTATACAAGGTATCGCTTTCAGCCACGGTATGCTCATTAATTTGCGGAATATCTATACCAGTTGAAATGGTTTGGCGAGCATGTACCTTTTTATTGTTTTTTAAATCTTTTAAGAGCAACTTTTGACCTGGTTTCAGGGCTTGGTTTATTTCTAAATTATTCCACTCAAGCAATTCAGCCACCTTAACCGAATATAGTTTCGCTATCGAATAAAGCGTTTCCCCTTTCAAAACTATATGGTCAGAGGCAGTAGATAGCTCTACAAACTTTACCGAATCAACTGCTGGAGTTGCGGTTAACATTTCCTTGGGCTTTTCTGTTGGCCTCACTTCCCAATTGAAAGTTTCTTCATCAATATGTGCTACTTCCTTCACTTGCTGTACACTTTCATTGATGGAAGTAACCAATGGAGCAACGACTGGTGTGGATGGAATTGCAATTGTAGGTGCCGGATTGATTACAACTTTAGGGTTTAGTTTTACAAAAGAACCAATTCCCAATTTTTCATGTCGAGAAATCTTATTCCATTTTTCCAACTTGCTCACTCGTATTCCATACGTTTGGGCGATGGTCCATAGGTCTTCGCCCGGCTTTACTTTGTGTTGCAAGGCCTCTCCTTTTGATTTCTTTTTCTCTAAGAAGTAATACTCGCCAGCAACCAGGTTCTGATCGATGGACATTTCATTGAAGCGCAAAAACCTCGATAATGCAATGCCTGCACGATCGGTTAAGGACACCAGCGATTCACTTGGTCCGGCTTTGATCGCCCTGAGCCCATTCACAAATTTTATGTCAGGCCTAGAAAGCTTGGCTTTGTCGGATATTGGCTTTGCCCGCGCTGATTTATCGGAAGCCAAAACAAGAGATGAGAAATCTTGTATAGGTTTGTTGGTAGGGACGACCACCGTGTAAGACTTATCATCCGGTATCAAACCTTTGAGCGCCCATTTGTTATATTCTCGAAGCAATTCTTCTTCTACCTGCAACTCTGTAGCCAAATCAGCAATTGACCGAAATTTCTTAGATTCAAATAATACCACTTTTACTTGGGGGTCACCTTCTATTACTTGCTCAAAGGCGACTTTGTGCGCAATAAATTTTTTTACATACCAATACGATTCAGAGGTAATATCCATGTGCCGCTTGCCGTTGTGCTTGTCTCCGATCGATCGCTTTAATCCACCTGCACCCATCTGGTAGGCTTGTAAAGCCAGCAACCAATTATCAAACTGCTGGTTATTTTGCTTTAGGTAATTGGCTGCTCCGCGCGAAGCAGATGCAATGTTCATTCGTTCGTCAATTTCTTTATCTACTCGCAGCCCCATGCTGAGGGCCGTAAAATCTTTGAACTGCCAAAAACCTACGGCATTGGAAACCGAAACGGCATCGGGCACTAACGCGCTTTCTTGCAGCACCAAATATTTAAAATCATCGGGCAGGTCTTCTTCCGCAAAAATGCGAGATATAATTGGGAAATAGGTCTTTGCACGTTCTACCCTCATCTGAAAATGGCGGGTATAACGAGTAAGGGCATCCACATCAGCTTGAATCTCGCGTCTGGCATCGTCACGAATGGCGAGTGTCATATTGGCGAAGTGCATTTTGTGGGGCACCTGCGGAGCTTGGGCGTATGAGGCAGCGGCTCCGAATAAAATGAGTGCTACTGCAAAAAATCTCATTAATACAAAAGTAGAGAAAAGTTTTTAGAAAGCGGTAAATACGAGATAGAATTTAGGAGAGAGGAGTTAGGCGATTTTTCGCACCATCATAATTCCATCGCGCAAAGGCAGTAGCATATTCTCTACTTGTGGGTCAGCTTGCACTTTATCGTTGAAGTGTTTAATTGCTTTGGTGTCTTTATCTACTTTCTCTTGCACCACCTTTCCGCTCCACAATACATTATCCACCAAAATGAAACCACCCCTTTTTACTTTATCAAAAACCAAATCATAATACAAACCATAGTTTTCTTTATCGGCATCGATAAAAACCAAATCGAATAATTCTGTTAACATAGGGATAATCTGGCGGGCGTCACCGATGCGATAATCAATTTTAAGCCGATAATCCGATTGCTGAAAATATTTTTGGACACGGCCCTCTAACTCTTCGTTTATGTCTATGGTAATAATTTTACCTTCTGGCTGTAATCCTTCTGCCAAGCATAGTGCCGAGTAACCGGTGTAGGTGCCTATTTCTAATATCGATTTCGGTTTGATCATGTGACTGACCATTGCCAAGAACCCCCCTTGCAAATGCCCCGAAACCATGCGTGGCATCAACACCTCCGCATGCGTATCGCGACTGATCTTTTTTAACAAATTGGATTCTGTGCTACTATGATCACGACAGTATTGGTCGATGTTATCGGGAATGAAGTCCATGCTGTAAAAATTCTGGAAACTAGATACTAGCACGCAACTATCTGCATCCAGGATCCAAGCGTTAGGTTATTTCTTTGTCTCTAATGCAGCCTTAAGTTTTTGATTGCCCCCAATCTCAACCACAGATGCGCCATACACGCGAATACTCGATTTTATGAAATCTGAATCATCGGCTTTGTAAATATTATCTACATATTTCTGCGGATTGCGATCGATGTAAGGAAACCATGTGCTGTGGATCTGCACCATGATGCGGTGACCTTTTTTGAACGTGTGCAAAATATCTTGCAGTGTTACATTTACATCCGTCACTTGATTAGGGACAAATGGCTCAGGCTTTTCATAACTGTTTCTGAAACGCCCCCTAAATGTTTCGTGGCGCACCAGTTGCTGATATCCTGCCATGATAATATTGGCTGGATTGTGTTTTGTATCATTCGGTTCATTATCTGGAAACACATCGATCAACTTCACAATAAAATCTGCATCAGTGCCCGTCATCGATACTTTTAGTTTGGCCATTATTTCCCCGGCAAGGGTAACATTTTCAGTAAGCACATCGGTTTCAAACGTGATCACATCTGGCCTGCGCGAAGCTTCGCGTTGGTCGTCTGTCATAAATCTGCGCGGGGTAAACACCAATCCTTCCGTTTGCGAAGTGTAAGGCACGGGCTTGGCCGGGTCGCTGATATATTCAAATGCCGCATCGGGTTTGGTGGGTTGATTTACGGATAGCTTTCCGTTTTCGCCAAAGTAAAGTTTCATGGGCAAAATTTCTTTGGGTGGCCACTCAGCAAATTGCTTCCATGTTTTCAATCCACAATCAAACATGTAGGCCTCTGGCAATTTGGGTTGACTGCCATCTTTCAATACTGAGTTAAAAAACTTTTTTTCTATTTCGCGTTGATAAAACGTGGAGATGCTATCACCAAAATAGATATGGTTCACTTGCTGAAATCCACGCTCGCGCGCCCAATCTCCATGGCTCCATGGCCCCATTACTATAGTATTGTAGGCACCCGGGCTGGTGCTTTCAATTTTTTTATAAATGTTGAGCGGACCGTACAAGTCTTCGGCATCGTACCAACCGCCCACGGTCATGATTGCGTGCTTCACATTGGTCAGGTGCGGCAACAAGCTGCGCTTTTGCCAAAACTCATCATAATTGGGGTGATCGATGATCTGCTTCCAAAAGAAATTATCGTTGTGGTATTTTTCGGTAGCATGCTTAAGGGAACCAATTCTTAAATTAAAATCATAGCCATCTTTGGGTTGCTGTTGATAGAAGCGCATGATTTTATCATCGTACCAACTTTTATCAGTCGGTTTATCCTTTTGATAACCAAACACGGCAAGGGCCGCAAGGTAGCTTTGCAAAAAAGCCCCTTGGTGGTGAAAATCGTCAAAGAAGAAATCAGATATTGGCGCTTGCGGAGAAGATGCTTTTAATGCAGGGTGCGCATCGGGAATGCCAGCCGCTGTGTAAAAGCCAGGATACGAAATGCCCCACTGCCCAACCCGTCCATTATTGTTCTTAATATTTTTGATTAACCATTCGATTGTATCCCACGTGTCCGAAGCTTCGTCTATAGCGGTTTTATTTTTACGATCGTTGCCAGGAATGTTAGGTGTCATGTTATCAAAAACACCTTCACTCATCCATCGGCCGCGCACATCTTGGTAAACAAAAATATATCCATCGCGCATCAAATAAGGAGAAGGCCCAAGTGATTTTTCATATTTAGTGGCACCGTAGGGCTCTACACTGTAACACGTTCGATTCATCAGAATTGGATAGGTTTTGGTTTTGTCCTTTGGCGAATAGACCGTGGTAAAAAGCTTAATGCCATCCCTCATAGCAATTTGAACTTCCATTTTATCATAGTGTTGCTTTGCAAAAACAGAGTCTGGCTGCTGCGCAACCGATTGGAGGGCTGTCCATAAACAGATGACAACCAGGGCAAGTAGTTTTTTCATTTTATGATTGTTTAGCTTGGTCGATTGAATTGTGGTTTTGAAATGTAAAGATAAGCGATACAACCCACAACATATTTGTGACCGACATATTACTGGTAATTACCAAAAGGTTACTTTTACGCCATGAATTTTGGAAAGTGGTTAGTAATCATTTTTTGTTGGGTGGCGACAAATGCGCTCGCTCAAGGTAATAAAAATCAAATACGCATTGCCTTTGGATCGTGCAACGATCAAGCACGTCCTCAAGAAATGTGGAAAGAAATTCTCAACCAGCATCCACATGTTTGGATATGGGGTGGCGATAATATTTATTCGGATTTCAAAAATCCGGCTGGCCGAAAAACCTTGTATGAAAAACAAAAGTCGAACGAAGATTATCAGCAATTGATTAAAACCTGTGTGATCACCGGCACGTGGGACGATCATGATTATGGCGTGAACGATGGCGGAAAAAATTATTCCTTAAAAGAAGAAAGTCAGCAATTGGCAATGGATTTTATTTGGTTTGCCAAAAACAATCCCGTTCGCAAACATGTCGGTATCTACAATTCGATGGAATATGGCGATGGTACCAAAAAAGTGAAAATAATCAACTTGGATACACGTAGTTTTCGCGATACCCTTGATCGAGTAAACTATATCGACTCGGCTACGCAAAAGAAACTAAACCGCTATTTACCCAACCCGCAAGGCGATATGCTTGGTGAAACGCAATGGAAATGGTTGAAGCAAGAATTGAATGAAGGCAACGCATCTGTTGTGATTTTAAACTCTAGCATCCAAGTTTTACCGCAAGAGCATCGGTTTGAAAAGTGGGAAAATTTCCCTTCCGCGCGTAAAAGGCTTCTGAATTTAATCAACCAATCCAATAAATTCGTGATCATCATTAGCGGAGATCGGCACATTGCAGAATTTTCTAAAACTACCTTGAGCAATGGCCAAGCCTTGTATGAATTTACTTCAAGCGGCATGACCCACACCTGGACCGAACCGTGGGCTGAGCGCAACACGCTGCGACTTGGCGATTTGATCATTCAAAAAAATTACGGGATGATTATCGTTGATTGGCAGAACAATAAACCGATTGTAACCATGCAATCTTGTGGGCTTAACCATCAAGTGTTTAATGAAATTAGCGTTAGCAGGTAAAATAAGTCAACTAAAAAGGTAACAATTTTTTTATTTCAACTTATTGAATTTTGTGGTTTGTAAACACTACATTTGCGCGCGAAAATCAAACAAACATATGAAAACCCAAAAATCATTAGTATTAGTTGTAATTATGGCTGCATTTGCAGTAATCATCACCAGCTGTGGAGATGGTGGCAAGGCCGCTAAAGAAAAAGCAAAACAAGATTCAATCCGTGTGGCTGATTCAGTAGCACGTGTAAAGGCGGTGGCTGATTCAATCGCTGCATTGCCGAAGTCAATCGCAGAAACTGCGATGAATACGCCTAACTTGAGCACATTGGTTGCTGCTCTTCAGGCTGGCGAATTGGTAGATGTAATGAAAGGAACAGACGCATTGACTGTGTTTGCACCTACAAATGATGCATTCACTGCTGTTCAATCAACTGTTGATATGCTTTTGAAAGCTGAAAACAAATCAAAATTGCAAAACGTGTTGAAATACCACGTAGTAGCTGGCACTATTAAGGCTGCTGATTTGAGCGATGGTCAAGAATTGACTACCCTCCAAGGTGAAAAAATCAAAGTTTCTCTGAAAGACGGTAAAGTATTTGTAGGTGGTGCTGAAGTTACTAATCCAGATGTGGCTGTTAACAACGGTGTTGTTCACATGACCAACAAAGTTTTGGTGCCTAAGAAAATGTAATCTTAGTTCTACAGGTTATAAAAAAAGGCCGCCAGCATTGGTGGCCTTTTTTTTGGTTGAATTTTTTGACTGTTTGTCCATTTAGCAAATAATCCTCAACTTTCCTGTTTGTAATTTTCATTCATGACTGAAAAAAGTAAGTACACGCTTACCGTAGGCATAACACTGGTTATTGCCAATATGATTGGCACGGGGGTTTTTACTTCACTTGGCTATCAAGTAGGCCCATTGCCTTCGGGCTTTGCCATTTTACTGCTTTGGGCCATTGGTGGCGTAGTGGCCTTGTCGGGGGCATTTACCTATGCAGAGATTTCAACCACCTTGAAAAAATCAGGTGGCGAGTATCATTATTTAGGGAAAATTTTCCATCCAGCATTTGGGTTTGTGAGTGGTTGGATGAGTTTGTTGGTAGGTTTTGCGGGAGCAATCTCGGCCGTAGCCATCGCCATTGCTGAGTATTCTTCTGCTTTATTGGGTATTAACGGTAAAGTCATTGCTGTATCGGCCATCCTTGTCGTATCTGGCATTCATTGGTTTGGTGTAAAAACAGGAGGCCGTGCTCAAAACATTCTCACTGGCACCAAACTTTTGCTGATTGTATTCTTTTGCGTGGCACCGTTCTTTCTAGCTGGAGAAAAATCAGGCATTAGCTTTTTAATACGACCTGGAGATTGGAGTTTAATTACCAGTTCGAGTTTTGCGGAGTCATTGGTATTCGTAGTATATGCTTATACTGGCTGGAATGCAGCTGCCTACATAGCCGGAAATCTGGATAACCCCTCTAAAAATCTGCCCAAATCGTTAATCATCGGAACATTAATAGTCGTGGTGGTTTATCTCAGCTTAAACGCCATGTTTTTATATTCCGCTTCGTTTAGTGAGCTCAACGGAAAAAATGATATTGGCAATGTGGTGGCAGTAAAACTAATGGGCTCTAAAATTGGTGCGTTGTTTTCTTGCATTTTTAGTATTGCCTTGCTATCCACACTTAGTGCCATGACCATTGCAGGCCCCCGTGTGCTAGAAGCCATGGGCGATGACTATCCAAAATTGAAAACATTTTCAACCAAAAATAAATTTGACATGCCTTACTTGGCAATTATCACGCAAGCCACCTGGGCCGTTTTTTTGGTGTTGGTGAGTTCGTTCAAAGAAATCGTTCAGTATATCTCCATCAGCTTGTCGCTGTTCTCCATGTTTACGGTCATCGGCATTTTCTTTCTGCGTAAGCAATACAAAAAAGAAGAACGCCCATTTCAGATACCGTTGTATCCACTGCCACCCATTATTTTTATTGTTTGTACGTGCTGGATGATTTATTACGTAACCGCAGACGATCCAAAAATAATTCTGTATTCCTTCGCTACGATGGTGCCCGGATTAATCGTTTACTTTGCGATTTCAAACAAACCAAAAAACTAATTTTGTTCTACTAAACCCCTATTTTTTTTAATCACATGAAAAAAGTTTTTTTCTTTGTCTTCCTTGCTTTCGTATTGATCTCAGCTTGTTCATCCAAAAGAGAAACCAGCACATCAACACTTGATACCCTTGGAGTAGATTCTGACTTCATCAAAACAGAAGTTGTAGCAGAGCAAACTTCCGGTGCCGTTGAGCCCGTAAAAATTAAAAAAGATACCGTGTTGGACAATGCCGCGCGCTTTATCGCAGGTCTTCCACAACTCAATAAAAATTCATTTACCGAATTGGAAAAAGATAAATATTGGATTGATTACAAGGCATCAATGGATGCTAACTGGAAGAAAATGTATGACACTCGGTTGAGTAAAATTGCCGACTGGGAAAAATCTACATTTTCGAAATCGGTTGATGGCTCGCTCTCGTTGTTTTACCCGTTTTCAGGCCCAGACTTTTTGCACGCTTTTTATTTGTTTCCGCATGCACATCAATATATGCTGGCGGCCTTGGAACCCATTCGCGCGGTAGTACCGCTCGATGCTCGCACCGAGAAGTTCCGCGATGCATTTTTGGATAGCTTAGGCCATTCGCTACGCGATATTTTCAACAAAAGTTATTTTATCACCAACCACATGGAAAAAGACTTGAAGCAAGTAAAAGGTGTATTGCCTGCGCTTTACTTCTTCATCGAGCGAACCAATCATGAGATGTTGGCGCAAAAATTTATTACCGTTGATTCTTTGGGGAACGAAGTGGAACTTTACGGAAAGAAAATCAATTGGCAAAAAACGCCTGGTGTAAAAATCACCTTTCGCGATCGCACAACCAATGAAGTTAAAACGCTTTATTATTTCTCCGTTAGTATTTCCAATGGCGGACTAAAAGATCGACCCAACTTTGTTCGGTTTATTGCCAGCAAAGCTCCGTTCAACTCATTTGTAAAATCAGCTTCTTACTTGATGCACAAAGATGCCTTCACTAAAATCAAAGACCTATTGATAGCCAACAGCAACCATGTTTTTCAAGACGATACAGGCATGCCCTACAAATACCTAAAAAACAAATTGAACTGGAAAGGACAATTTTATGGAGAATATGTAAAGCCCGTAAGGGATTTCAGTTCTGAATTGTACCAAAAAGATCTTGACTCGGCCTACCAAGCATCGAAGCCACAACCACTCCCATTTTCGTTGGGTTATCACTGGAGTACGAAGAAGCAGAACTATATGTTATTTAGTAAAGAGAAAAAGTTGACGATAAATAAGTAAGGAAGGTAAGTAGTAAGTGAGAAGTAGTGGTGTTCCACTAATTACCTGTTACCAACCACCACTTACCTATCGCGAATCACTAACGAACCATTTCAACATGAGTCAACACATCGCCCATATTGCTTTGCTTGTCAGAGATTATGATGAAGCTATAGATTTTTTTGTGAATAAGCTGAATTTCAAATTAACTGAAGACACAGAGCTAAGTGAAACCAAACGCTGGGTACTGGTAGCACCGCCAGGTTCTGGTGAATGTAAATTATTGTTAGCGAAAGCTGTTGGTCGTGAACAAGAAATCCAAGTTGGCAATCAATCCGGTGGGCGTGTGTTCCTTTTTTTGCATACCGATAATTTTCAACGCGACTATCAAAACTTATTAAATCAGCAAATCAAAATTGTACGTGCACCTTCACAAGAAGTATATGGCACGGTGGTTGTGTTTGAAGATTTGTATGGAAACCGCTGGGACTTGATTGAACCGACTTTAAGCCAAAGGCCATTAAGTAATTAAAATTGATTCAATCGCAACGAATATAGCCAGTATCTATTACCAAGGCGCGGTTCAATTTCTCTCAGAATTTCAAAGCCCATTTTTTCATAAAGATGGCGAGCCGCATTCATAAATTCAGAAGTATGAAGAGCAATTACCTTTTCATTGGTTTTCTTCGCATGATTTATGCAATGTTGCATGAGTATTTCACCGATTCCATTTCCTCGGAAATTAGGATTTATGCCCACCATTCGAATATAACTCCAATCTGCTTCAAAAACATCCCACGGGTGGCCGCTGGAAATAATAAAAGCCATACCTACAATTTTGCTCTCATACTCACAAACAAAGCAAGTAGATTGACTAAACAAATCAATCCACTTACTCTCGTCAACTAAAAAACGATTGAGTTTTGACCAATGCTCAGGTTGTAAAATGCTTTTATATTCACCATAAGAAAGGCAGCCAAGATCCTTAAGTTGCAAAATATCATTCACCAGACCTTGCCGGAAAGCAAAATTATCTTTCATAAAGGGGTTATGCCAACTATGATTAAACCATGGTAAATCGAATACAAAACAAAAGAAATACTAACCCTTGTAAAGTATTTAAGTACTTTTATAGAACTCAACTAATTTTATAAATCTATTGAATGTAAAGTCAATAATAAAAGCTAATTTTCTATATGAATACCCGGGAGCACCTCATCACAAAATTTTATACTGCCTTTCAGCAACGCAATTGGCGAACCATGCAAACCTGCTATCACGAGGAGGTCCTATTCAATGATCCTGCTTTTACAAATCTAAAGGGCAAACAAGCAAAAGCCATGTGGCATATGTTAGCTGAAAACGCCAAGGATTTTTCGTTGGTGTTCAGCCAGGTGGTGGCAACAGAAACGGAAGGCTCTTGCCATTGGGAAGCTACTTACTCGTTTTCTCGCACAGGAAGAAAAGTAGTGAATAAAATAGATGCCAATTTTCAATTCAAGGATGGGCTCATCTATCGGCATACTGACCGATTTGATTTTTGGAAATGGACGCGGATGGCATTGGGTACTTCCGGAATTCTTTTAGGATGGACGCCTTTTCTACAAAATAAAGTTAAGGCAACAGCAATGGGTGGCTTAAAAAAATTTATAGAAAGTCGCGCTGAATATAAAGATTAACTTTTTGGTATCTTCGCATATGAACTCCTTCAAAAAAATCGGCTTCTTCACGGCCT
This sequence comes from Chryseotalea sp. WA131a, assembly GCA_025370075.1. NCBI lineage: Bacteria > Pseudomonadati > Bacteroidota > Cytophagia > Cytophagales > Chryseotaleaceae > Chryseotalea > Chryseotalea sp. WA131a. Next base: position 590,546 of record CP073016.1, read on the forward strand.
TCTTCCTTCCTAGCCTTGTGATAACAGGATTTTATATGGGGGGCTGGTGGAATTGGCTTTCCATCGGTTTTGTTTTTCTAATCATCACATCGGTAGATTATTGGATCGGATTGGATACCCAAAATGTGGACGAAGACAAAGTAAAAATTGTGGGAGAAGAGTTTTATTATCGCTTCGTTACGTTCGTGTGGACATTTATCCAAGTCGGATTTGTGCTATGGGGTTGTTTTGCCATTGGCAGTGGAAAAATAAATACTTGGTTTGAATGGGTTGGCTTTACGGTGGGTTTCGGATTAGTAACCGGAGGAATTGGCATTACAGTAGCACACGAGCTCGGCCACAAAAAATCTAAGCTCGAACAATTTTACAGTCAACTGATTTTGATGACGGTGTGCTATATGCATTTCTTTATTGAACACAACCGAGGCCACCACGTGCAAGTAGCCACCCCTGCCGACCCAGCAACCGCGCGCAAAAATGAAAATTTTTATTCATTTTGGTTTCGCTCAGTGTTTATTGGGTATGCACACGCTTGGCACTTGGAAAAAGAAAGTTTGCAGCGAAAGGGTCGCGCGATCATCAGCGTCTACAATTCTATGATTTGGTTTGCCTTACTCCCTTTTTTCTTTTGTGGTTTGATGGTAGCGCTGTTTCACACCAGCACCAATTCAGCAATTGCTATTGCTATATTCTTTTTTGCTCAAAGCATCGTTGCTTTTACACTGCTGGAACTGGTAAACTATATTGAGCACTATGGAATTGTGCGTAAGCAAAATGAGCACGGGTACTTCGAACGGGTAAATCCACTTCATTCGTGGAATGCCAGTCATTTAATCAGCAATTTCTTTTTATTTCAGTTGCAACGGCATTCCGATCATCATGCCAATGCCATCAAACGTTACCAGGTGCTTAACCACGTTAACGAAAGTCCTCAACTTCCTTTTGGTTATCCCACCATGATCTTGATTGCCTTAGTACCTCCGCTCTGGTTTGCGCGGATGAATCCTTTATTGAAGGAATGGGAAGAAAAAATTTACCAACGCCATTCGGTGGTCTCGTGATGATTACTCATACCGCAGCGAATTAACAGGCTTGACCAAGGCGGCTTTCAGTGATTGGTACAACACCGTCAACCAAGCGATTATTAAAGCCGCTAAGCCACTCCAAACAAAAACAAGTACACCTACGTCAATGCGATAAGCAAACTGGCTTAGCCAATAGTTGACCATAAAATAAGAGGGCACAATGGCAAGCACGATTGAAATTAGTACCAGCAAGGTAAATTCTTTTGATAGTAATGCCGTGATGCTTCCAATGCTGGCGCCCATTGCCTTGCGAATGCCAATTTCTTTGGTTCGTTGCTCTGCAGTGAACGATGCCAGCGCGAACAACCCCAAACAGGCAATAACAATCGCTAAACCGGTAAAAACTAAAAATAAACTGCTCAGGCGTTGCTCCTCGCGGAAAAGCTCATCAAAATTTTGATCCAGAAAAGCATACTGAAATGGATCGGAGGAGGCATACTGCTTCCACATTTTTTCAGCTTCGGTAATGGCTTCATTTGGTTTGCCTGAATAGCGGATCAATACGTTGCTCGATGTTTGGGTTACTCTGATTACCATCGGGCGAACATTAACTTTGAATGATTCAAAATTAAAGTCCTTCACCACCCCAATCACTTGCATCTGTATTTCTTTGGGTGCATTACTATCACCATCAAATACGATCAATTTTTCTTCCAATGGCTTCATCCAACCTAATTCCCGTGCAGCCGCTTCGTTGATCACCACAGCTGCCGTATCCGATTTAAAATCTTTAGAGAAAAATCGCCCCTCTAGCACTTCTAGTTTCAATGCCTCGGCATGATCGACATCTGCAAAGTAGATTCCCATAATGTGGTCTTTGCTATCGTTGGCTGATCTGAAAGCTGTGGTATTGTTTACGCCTGGAAATACATTGTTGGTAAAGCTTACTTTTTCAATGCCTGTTTTTTCGAGCAATGAATTTTTAAATGCTTGTTGATTGGTTTTTAACCGAGCCGTATTGTTGATCACCAGCACCTTGTGTTTATCCATGCCAACATTGCGGCTTTGCAAAAATTCAATTTGCTGATACCCGATAATGGTGCAAATGATTAGCACAATGGAAAGTGCGAATTGAAACACAACCAAAGCACTTCGCACGCCTTTACTCTTCAAACCTGCGCGTACTTTTCCTTTCAATACTTCTGATGGGTTGAAAGAGGTGAGATAGAAAGCAGGATAGCTTCCGGCCAGCAACCCAATCACTATTATCAATACGATTACCCCCGTTAGAAATGTTGGTGTTGCTAGTCCTGTAAACGAAATCTCTTTTCCGGATAACAGGTTGAACTGCGGCAACAACATGAATGCAATCATTAAAGCCAATATAACAGCAATCAAACCGTAGATCATTGACTCAGATAAGAACTGACCAATCATTTGAGAACGGAAAGAGCCCATGGTTTTACGCAAGCCCACTTCTTTGGCTCGGCCTGCTGAACGAGCCGTTGAAAGGTTCATAAAATTGATGCACGCAATCAGTAAAATAAAAACCCCTACACCGCCAAACACATAGATGTACGCAATATTGCCCGATGGCTCTATGTCATCTCGAATATTTGTATGTAAATGCGTATCCAACATCGGGTAGGGAAAATAACCATATTCATTTCCGCTTTCTCGGAATTTATCTATGGAAATCCCCATGAAGGCCTCAATCTCAGGTGCGATGTGTTTGTCCGTTACAGCATTCAGTTTTTCTTTAATGGCATTGATATCAGTATTTTTTCCTTTTTTAAAGTATGTGTACATGCCGTTGTTCAACCATGTGGGGTTATTGTAATAGTCTTTGTTTGTGCTGGTGGATATCAAAGCAGCAAAACGAAAATGAGATTGATGAGGTGGGGATTCTACAATGCCTGTCACTTTCATGGCTTTGTTATCGTTGCCCACTGTTATGATTTTGCCGATGGCATCCTCATTAAAATACTTGGAGGCAAGAGCAGGTGTAAGCACAATGGAGTTGGGTTCTTTTAAAACAGTTGCTGCATCGCCCTTTAATAGATTGAAGGAGAAAAATTGAAAAAAGTTTGAATCGGCCGAGAAAATTCGATCTTCTACAAATGACTTTTCGCCATTCTTGAAAACTACATTATCCCTTCTATTGAGGCGTGTAGTTTGCTCTACCCCCGGCACTTCTGATTGCAATGCCCCAGCTAAAGGGGGACACGAGCTAGCTGTATTAATCTCTTGCCCAGCAATTTTTCCGTGCAAACCAATTCGGTAAATCACCTCGGCATCTTTATGAAATTTATCATAGCTCCACTCATCAGTAATGTAGAGCATGATGAACAAACAGGCCGCAACACCTACTGCCAATCCAAAAATATTGATGGAAGAATAAAAGCTGTGTTTGCGAATGTTGCGCAATGCGATGATGAAGTAGTTTTTAAGCATAAGCGATTTTTTTATTAGACGCTAGAAATGAGACCGAGGTTGCAGTTGAAATCGTAAACCAAAAACAAATTAGGATGAGGAGTAGACGGTAGGCAAGTTGCCACTTGCCTACTGCCATTGGCTATTTTAAAGCGCTGTGAAAACCTATTCGTCCCTCAAGGTTTTGGTAGGATTGAGCATGGCAGTGTAAATGGTTTTATAACCTACTGCCATTATCGCAATCACAACCATAGACGCAATGGATATAAACAATGTTACAAAGTTTAGCTTCAAATAATATTCCCAAATGGAATCCATCAACGCATCTGCTGCAAAGTAACCTAGTGCCCCTCCTATAACTGTAGCAATGCCAAGATTGACAATATATTCAAAATTGATTACGCCAGAAATATTAGCAACAGAAGCCCCCAATACTTTTCGTACACCAATCTCTTTCATTTTCTTTTCAATGTTGAGCGACACTAATGTGAACAAACCAATGCCCGTCATCAAAGCGGCAAAGAACCCTAGGAAAGCGAACATGATTGAAACATTCGTATTGATTTCGTTGGTCTCCTGCAGTTCTCGGTCAATAAACTGGCCAGTATATAAGGTGTTCGGGAAAACCTCCTTCCACTTTTTCTCCATAAATTCATTTACACTGGCCATCTTGGTTGGACTTGTTTTTACCAAGACTTGTTGATATTTATCCTTATTCGCATAGCGCAACATACACGGCTGAATCGGTACCCATAGCGCACGCGCATAAATATTTTTGACCACACCGATGACATAAAACGAAACAGTATCCATCCAAATCAATTTCTTGCCAATAGGGTCGTCTTTCCATCCAAACTGCTTTACAAATTCCTCCGTAACCAATACGGATTCTTTGTGATCAGTCTCGGAATCTTTTTGGAAATTTCTTCCCGAAAGAAGAGTCATATCCATCACATCAAAGTAGTTGTCGCCCACTTCCAAAATGTCTACTTCATGTTCGGTAGATTCATATTTCACAGGATCGTTGTACCAACCATTGGCAACATGATGGCGAGTGCCGGCTATTAATTCAATGTCTTTGTTAGAAGCAAGTGCATCACGGTACGTGTTATATCCACCTTCGTTATTTACCCAAGCAGAGATGACTCCGTGTGTAGCAAATCCCAAATCATAATTTTTTTGGTATTCACCATTTTGAAAAAAGGCTACGCCCATGATGATTGCCAATAATGATATGACAAACTGACCACCCAATAAAATTCGAGTAAACCAGTTGGTGCCGCCAAATTTTGCCTTGCCTTTCAAAATGCTGACAGGTTCAAACGAAGTAACGTAAAAGGCTGGATACGAACCTGCAATGATGGCGGTGATGACTAGTAATAAGGCCAAGAAAATCAAGAAGCCTGCATTTTCGGTATAACTCAATTTCAAGTCGAGCCACGCCCACATGTTATCATAAGCAGGTACCAGCCATTCGGCCAATAGCAATCCGGCCAACAAGCCGAAGAAACACAAGAGCAAATTCTCACCTAAAAATTGAACAATCAATTGCTTACGCATACCGCCCATTACTTTACGGATGCCAATCTCTTTCAAACGTTTCCCCGAGATTGCAATGGATGTATTGGTAAAGTTGAAGCAAGCCAACAACAATAACAACCCTGCCATGATCACCGGAACGGTGACTGCCTCGTCCGGAATGCCACCACCCAAGTAATCGCTATCCAACCGTGGATTCGCGCGGTTGCGTTTCATTAAGCCAACAAAATTCTCGAGGTAATAAGCAGTGATTTTGAAATCTTCTCGAGCTTTGTTTTGTGGTTCAATGTATTGTTGTAATTGCTTGGTAACAAGAGCAACATCACTAGGGTTTTCGATTTTTAAAAACAGTACGTGCGCCCACTTTTTCCAGCTCGTTTCGCTCACATCTTTATCTAAGTTGACATCCCAAAAATTGTCAAAGAGTGTAATGACATCGAACCCGAAACTATTGTTTTGGGGTGGCTTTTTGAATACTGCACCTATTTCGAATTCTTTAGGTCTTCGCACACCATCTGCACCCAACACAATTTGTGTGAGTAATTGGCCAACCACATCCTCTTTGTTGAAATACTTACGCGCCATTTCATCGCTGATGAATACCTTTCCTTTGTCATAAAAGTTGGAATAATCACCATACTTAAGAGGAAAAGTAAACATATCGAAGAAAGAAGAATCGGCATACGCCATTTGGTCGCCAAACACTTCTTCGCCAATGCGCATATCGCAATACGAAGACATGTAGCGAACTACTTTATTTACTTCCTTAAAGTTTGCCTTTATATAACCACCCAAGGGCATGGGCGCCATTCCATTTCTCTCCTTTTTTCCTTGAAACTCTCTCCAAAACTGAACGCGATAGACGTGGTCGGTTTTATCATGGACTTTATCCCAATTGGCGCTATAAACCCAATTGAGGTAAGCCGTAATACAGCAGGCGATAGCAAGCCCCATCCCAAAGACATTAATAACAATGAAGAGTTTATTCTTCATTAGGTTGCGAAGGGTAATCAATAAATAATTTTTAATCATGAGTGTGGGTTTCTGATTATTCTAATTGAAAGACAGCTATAAGACTGTTTTACCCCTAATGAGGTTGCAAGTTTTTTCCAATAAATATGCCAACAGATTAAAGCTTGATAATTCACTCGGATATGGGGTGGTCAAAACAGAACGGTGACCGAACTGTTCATGTTTGTACAGGTGAGTGTTCGGAAACATTTGCAAAAAAAAGCCCACCTTGTGCGAGGTGGGCCATTACCTAAACTATAAAACTTTTAGATATGAAATTGTTCTTTGATATTCTCCGTCACTACTTTTCCATCAAACAAGTTGATGATGCGATGTGCGTAGTTAGCATCGTAAGGTGAGTGCGTTACCATGATGATGGTCGTTCCCTCAGCATTTAGTTCAGAAAGAAGCTTCATTACTTCTTCCCCATTTACAGAATCCAAGTTACCAGTAGGCTCATCGGCCAATATCACTTTTGGTTTCGCTACAATGGCACGAGAGATGGCAACGCGCTGTTGCTGTCCTCCCGATAGTTGTTGAGGGAAGTGATTTCTGCGGTGCATAATGTTCATGCGCTCCAACACTTGCTCCACTCTTTTCTTGCGATCTTCAGACGGAACTTTCATATATAGCAACGGAAGTTCAACGTTTTCAAAAACAGTCAACTCGTCTATCAAATTGAAGCTTTGAAACACAAATCCAATCGAGCCTTTGCGCAATTGAGCACGTTGGCGCTCGGAATATTTGGCTACTTCATTTTCGCCAAAGAAATATTCTCCGCCTGATGGGTTATCTAACAAACCCAAAATATTAAGCAATGTAGACTTACCGCAACCAGATGGGCCCATAATGGCCACAAACTCGCCATCTTTTATTTCCATGTTAATGCTATTGAGCGCGGTGGTCTCCACTTCTTCCGTAGTATAGACTTTTTCTAGGTTTTTTAGTTTGATCATGGGGTTATGATTTTTAGTTGGATAGTTCTTTTAAGAATTTAGTTTTATAAATGAATCTTTTTGTATCAATACTTTTTGTTTATGATAAGGTTACGAACAAGTACTTATTAGACGCCAATTTTAACTTTTAGTTGCAGCTTTCAATATTTAAATCGAATTGTGACAAACTTTTACAAGTAATCAGTTCAAAATAAGCACTTCGTTGTTGCCAAAATTTTCATACGAAGAAGTAATCACCTTGTCTCCAGGCTTCAGTCCCTCCAGTACTTCAAAGTATTCCGAGCCCATCTTTCTGCCCAACTTCACTTCGCGCTTCACGGCTTTATTGTCACCTTCTAAGATGAATACCCAATTGCCACCTGTATCTTTATAAAATCCGCCAATGGGTAACAGCAACTCTTGCGATGGCTGCCCCAACTCCACGCGCATGCGCAGTGATTGGCCGCGTCTAATTCCTTGAGGCGTTTCGCCTACAAAATTCATGTCCACTTCAAACCGTCCGTTTTGGATGGTTGGATAAATGTAGGTAATAGATAATGTGTACGTTTTGCCAGCAAAGTCAGTAGTGGCTGGTAAGCCAACAGAAATTTTTGGTAAGTACAATTCATCGATGGGCACACGGACTTTATAGCTACCCACCAAATCTACTTGTCCCATTCGCTGACCTGTGGTCACCGCCTGACCAATTTCCCAGTGAGGCGTAGATAGTTGCCCATCTATTGGCGAACGAACGACCAGATTATCCAATATTTTTGAAAGACCGTTTAAGCTAATCATCATTTTCTGTTCTGACTCGGCCGTGAATCTTAATTGACGAATGCGGTCGATAGAATCATTTCTGTAAACTTCGTACGTAATCTTTTTACGGTCCACATTGTATTTATAATCTGCTTCTGTTCGCTCAAAATCTTGACGAGAAATCAATTTCTTTTCAAAAAGCTGCTTCTGTCTTCTGAATTGAGGCTCTAAGATGGCAAGCTGATTATCGATTAACGCCAACTGCTGACGCTGATCCAAATCGTTTCGCATGATATTTAATTTCGTCTCGCGGGCGCGATTGATACTTTCGTTGAAAGAGGCTTCTTGTTGTAATACAGATAGCTCACGATTTAAATTGGTAAGTTCCAATATCACATCGCCCTTTTTTAGCATGGCTCCGCTTTCGCTCACAATCCTGCGAATATTGCCACCTTCAATAGCATCTAAGTATACCGTGCGGCTGGGTTCCACCGTTCCGGTTTGAGGAATGTATTCTTTGAATTCACCTTTTTTCACTTCTGAGATGGTGATCTTATCTTTTTCAGTTTTATATGTAGAACGCCTATCAGCAAAAATAAACTGGTAGGCAACAAAAGAAACCAATGCTGCAATGCCACCATAAGTAGCTATTCGCTTCAGCGTCCAATACTTCTTTTTTAATTGTTTGTCCATGGGCACAATCTGTTCGGCAGCCTATTGCCAACAAACGTGCCAACGGGGTTTTGTGAGATTAAGCGCTAGAAACGGGGCTAATTCATACTCTTTTACGTTCACATATGAACTGATGTGTCCGCATGCGGACGATAAATGTTATCTTTGGAAGCGTTCGATTTCGAAATCAGCCCAAATAAGCAGAAATGATGTTTCGGTATCAATATTGTCATTGATTTGAAAATTCGATGATTCGTTAATCTGAAAAAACTCAAATCAACGAATCATCTTATCAACGAATTAACCAATTAGCACATGTCTGACTCCAAACAAGGAAAAATTCTAATTGTAGATGACAACGAAGATTTGTTGAAAGCGGCCAAAATGTATTTGAAGCGGCACTTTGCACAAGTTGATATTGAAAAAAACCCAGAAGCCCTGCCCGGCCTGATGAACCAAGAAGACTACGATGTAATCTTGCTCGACATGAACTTTACCAAAGATGTGAGCAGCGGCAGCGAAGGGTATTACTGGCTAGAGAAAATCCTGCAAATTGATCCATCGGCTGTAGTGGTTTTGATTACAGCTTATGGTGATGTGCAAATGGCGGTAAAAGCAATCAAGGCAGGAGCTACTGATTTTGTATTAAAGCCCTGGGAGAATGAAAAGTTGTTGGCTACTTTGTTTTCATCGATGCGTTTGCGAGAATCGCGCGATCAGGTTGAAACATTGAAAATCAAAAACCAAGAAATCAATCAAGCCATCAACGAAAAGTACAGCAGCATCATTGGCCAAAGTGCAGCCATGCAACGCATTTTTCAAACCATCGATCGGGTTGCACAGACCGATGCGAATGTTCTGATTTTGGGTGAGAACGGCACAGGCAAAGAATTAATCGCTCGCGCCATTCATGCCAACTCCATTCGAAAAGCCGAATCGTTTGTAGGCGTAGATTTGGGCTCCATAACCGAAACACTTTTTGAGAGCGAGCTCTTTGGGCACAAGAAAGGATCGTTTACCGATGCCAAAGAAGATCGACCGGGTCGGTTTGAACTGGCCAACAACGGCACACTGTTTCTAGATGAAATCGGAAATCTATCGATGCCCTTGCAGGCAAAGTTACTAACGGTTTTGCAAAACAGAAAAGTGAGTCGTGTTGGCTCAAACAAAGATATGGCGGTTGACCTCCGGTTGATTTGTGCTACCAACATGCCTTTGTATGATATGGTGAAAGAAAATCGTTTCCGTCAAGATTTGTTATATCGCATTAACACCATCGAAATTCAAATTCCTTCATTACGCGATCGGATTGAGGATATCCCGTTGTTGGCCAATCATTTTTTAAAGCACTATTCAGCAAAATATGTCAAGAGCGTTTCTAAAATAAGCGATGCCGCCATGACGCGCATGAACAAACACCCTTGGCCAGGCAATATTCGGGAGTTACAACATTCGTTGGAACGAGCGATCATCCTGAGCAATAGCAGTGTGCTGCAACCTGAAGATTTTAATTTTACATCTGCGTCCAATACAAAGGAAGTGGAGCAGTCGCTTGGGCTTGATCAATATAATTTAGATGAAGTGGAAAAACTATTGATCCGCAAAGTGCTGAAAAAATACAATGGCAACATCACACAAGCAGCTTCAGAACTTGGCTTAACAAGATCATCGCTTTATAGGCGTTTGGAGAAACATGGACTTTAATTCGTTTATTTGATAATTCGTTAATGACTCAGCGCATGTCAAACGTTTTACTGTTAGCGAATCAACAAAATAACACATTAACGAATTAGACTGATGTTTAACGATTTCCGTTTTAGGGTAGCATTTCGCGTATCACTTTTAGGTGCAACCATGGCGTTGGCCGTGTTCATGTTTGGGCGCCCTAACATGGTTTTTGCTGCCAGCCTAATGGTGCTGATCATGGTTGGTCAACTGTTAGAACTCTTTCGTTTTACCTCCCAAACCAATCGCAAACTCACGCGATTTTTGGAATCCGTAAAGTATTCTGATTTTATTTCGGGCTTTGCCCACGACAATAAACTTGGTTCCAGCTTTCGCGATTTAAACACTGCCTTTAACGAAGTGCTAGAGGCTTTTCGGAAAGCACGATCAGAAAAAGAAGAGAACTGGCAATATCTGAACACAATTGTGCAGCAAGTGCGCACTGGTATTTTATCGTACGATGCCATTGGCACAGTTGAGTTGATGAACACCAATGCCAAACGGTTTATTGGTTTTTCAAACTTGAAAAACATTCAGGAGTTAGCAGATAAAAATCCGAAATTATTTGTTGCTCTAAACGAGGTGCAGCCTGGCAAAAGTTCGCTCTACAAATCGGGCAATGAATTTTTGTTGACTATTCAAGCTACGGAATTACGGGTGCGCGGCAATACCATCAAATTAGTGACGCTGCAAAATATTCAGACAGAATTGCAAAAGCAAGAGTTAGAGGCTTGGCAAAACCTGACGCGTGTGCTGCGACACGAGATCATGAATTCCATTACGCCTATCTCTTCCCTAACGTCTACATTGCGCGAAATTTTAGATCAAGACCTTATCAGAAAAGAAAATCACTACGAACTAAAAGACGAAGGTGCTGAAGATTTACGCGAAGGCTTGAGCACCATCGAAAACAGAAGCAAAGGGTTGATTCAATTCATCGATGCGTATCGAGAATATACCTCTTTGCCAACACCGAAACTGAAAAGCATTTCCCTAAAGGAGATGGTTGAAAAAGTGGCCAGCCTCATGCGTCCCGAAATAAAAAAGACCAATATTCAATTAAGCACAATCTGTCAATCCGATTACATAACTGTACAAGCGGATGAAGAGATGATTGGACAAGTTCTCATCAACTTAGTTAAAAATGCATTGGAAGCGATCGGGCAAACAGAAAATGGAAAAATTGAAATTATCGGAAGTGTAGTGGACAATGTACCCGTTATTGAAGTGATTGACAATGGTCCGGGTATCATCCCCGAAGCAATCAATCGAATTTTTGTACCATTCTTCACCACAAAAAAAACGGGCTCGGGCATTGGTTTGGCACTTTCTCGCCAAATTATGCAAATGCACAGCGGGTCGTTAAGTGTTCAATCTGAATTGGGGGTAAAAACGGTGTTTACTTTACGTTTCTAGGGACATCTGTACCAAACTTTCCAACGTATCGTTGAAAAGATGTGTCTAACCACCAAACACCCTACCTTATGAATTGGCTCATAAAAATTACCAACCAGCCTCAGCCAGAAGTGTGGACCGAGGAAAAGCTTGAACAGATGGAATGGAAATGTGATTATTATGGTGCTAAGCCAAATTGGGTAAAGCTTCATTCGATTGAAGCTGAAGGAATCCACAAATCAGTGACCTTTCAATCACTTAATCAAGAAGTGCGAAAGGCTAGCTACTGAGCTGATTTTGATTCTAAAAACTCATCCCACTCGTTGTGCCGGGTGCCAGTAACATCACGCAGAAAAAGAGCATAGCTTGGTTTGTATGGCTTTCGCCTTAATTCCATCTCTGCTTCTTCGGGTGTGCGATCTCCTTTTTTCGCATTGCACTTTTTGCATGCTGTTACCAAATTAGTCCAGGTATGCTGTCCTCCACGGGAACTGGGCACCACGTGGTCCAGTGTTAGTTCACGCCTAGTCCCACAGTATTGGCACTCATTATTGTCTCTCTTAAAAATATTTTGCCGGGTAAGGTTAACGCCTTTGTATGGAGCATTTACATACCGATTGAGCCGAATAACAGAAGGAAGTGGAAAACTGCGGGTAATGGAGTGGATATTATGACCGTTGGCCGAGCGCACCATCTCACTTTTATTGAGGTAAACCAAAATAAAGGCCCGTTCCACCGAACAAACCATCAGCGGGCTAAAATCTTGGTTAAGTACTAATACACGGCTATTCATGGCTTTAAGATAAAGCCAATTTTTGTATCAAGCAAAAGAGGTTTTTTTGGATGCACCCCTTTATAGGAGCATTCTAATCTCCAATAATTCTAATGATCGCTTCAACTTGGTGCGTAAGAATTTTTGTTTCTGAATCGAATAACCCTTCTTCCACAATTTGATCGACCCTTACCTTTCCATCTATGTGCATCACCTTATCTTCATCAATCAATAATCCAAGATGCTGGGTCTTCTCTTTATTTGAGTTTAAGAATAATATATCGCCCAGGTGGTTAGCGCCTTTCACATGTTTATGCTGAGAAAGCAGCGCATTCAGATTATGAGGCAAATGATATCCTGAAATTTTATAGACCATTTGCACCAGCCCAATGCCATCAATCCCAAAAGGGCTTTTGCCTCCTTCTTGCTCGGGTGCATTCAAATATTTAGTGGCAATGGTTTTAATAAACTCAATCTCTCGCTTTTGACCCAGTGCTTTTGCTTCGCCATTAAATGCAAATTGTTCTTCCATTTTAAAAAGCTCTGACTGCGAAATCGGGACTACACTTCCTAAAACAATAGATACTGGCGTCTTTTTATACAGAATCGTTGCGCAGACATCCGTGGTGATTTTAAAGTCAGACGTATTGATTTGGTCGAAATACTCTTTGGTGATGGCGTGATGTTGCTTGGATTCAATCCAACCCTCTACCTTATCAAAATAGGTTCGGATCAACACCCAATGACGGTCTTTGTGTTCGTGCAAAACCTCATAATGATCGCCAAATAGCAATTGCGTAACCTGTTGGGATAAATGATTTGCATCTTTACGAACCGATACAATTGACAATCGGCAAACACCGTATTGGATTTCCATGCGCTTAGATTATCTTATTCTTATTTTTGCCAATTCTCGTTTCACATCTCGCTCTTTAATACTCTCTCGCTTGTCGTGCAGTTTTTTTCCTCTCGCTAATGCGATTTCTAGTTTTGCTAAGCCACGGTCGTTGATAAACAAACGAGTAGGGACTAGTGTTAGTCCTTTCTCTTCAACTTTACCATCCAATCTCCTCAGTTCTGACTTTTTTAGCAATAATTTTCGCTCCCGCGCTACCTCATGGTTATAATGCGTTCCCAGATTGTACTGCGAAATATTTACACCTTTGGCAAATAGTTCTCCATTATTCAAATAGCAATACCCATCTTGCAAATTCACTTTTCCCTCACGAATGGACTTAATCTCCGTGCCCTTCAAAACAATTCCAGCCACAAATTTTTCAATCAATTCGTATTGAAAGCCTGCTTGCTTGTTTTTAATATTAATATCGTTGGTGAATCTCGATTTCATTTTATGTCATCGGCAAATTGCCTACTAACTTGGTTTTGTAAAAATCTGTTTCAATCTATCTTTCTTTAGCATTTTTTGTCCCGTGGTGCCCGTAGCAATCAATCGGCCAGCGGTTTTTGCCTCAATTGAGCAAATCAATTCATTCTTTTCGATTTTCACCACTTGGGCTATAAAGATAATCTCTTCTCCCACAAATGCAGGGCTTTTATGATCAATACTCAAAAAAGTTCCTACGCCTTCTTCATCTTCTTCCTTCATATCGATAAAAAATAATCGCGATGACCATTCGAAATCACGTGCCAGCGAAAAGGTAGAGCACACCTCGTGCAAGGTTACTCCATGAAAAGCTGCTACATCGGTTGGGCCTACCGTTTTTTTATATTTTTTCTGGTCTCCGGGGATAAACATGTTTTTCATAAAGAAAAGGTATTGGGTATTACGGCACTGGGCATTGGGTCAAAACTACCAATGAACCATGAATTTAATTAACATCATTAGGTGGTTCAGATTCGTTAGTAGTTCCGATAGATTGGATATAGCGATTTATCATTCGACCAATAATTTCCAAATCGCTTTTAATTTTTAAAAAGATTTCTTCGCTAATAAGTTTTCGATTATAGGATTTGCTAAGCCAAGTCTCCGTTTCGAACATTGAACCGCGAGCATAATAACTGAAATTCTTCGTCTCTTTGTAATGATATCTACCTAATCCCTCTGCAAGATTAGCGGCAATTGAATCAGCAGCTTTCACAAATTGCTTACCAATCGTATCCTTCTCAAAATAATTCCATTTCGAAACAATATCCCAAACTGATTCTCCAAGCTTCATGGCAACTTGGTAAGTATTAAACTCGTCCAAATCTTTAATCATTTTTTTAATCATTTGTATCTACACACAAAAAACTTAATGCCTTAGTGCCTAGTGCCCGATACCTTAGTGCCCAATGCCCAAATTAGCCAATGGCGCAACATCCAATCCACAAAATTGATTTGCCAAATACTTATAATGGGCAGCCATTGCAATCATGGCTGCATTGTCAGTACAATATTGGAAATCAGGAATAAACACTTGCCAATTTTCTTTTTCTGCCATCCTCTTCAATTCCGTTCGCAAACCACTATTGGCAGCTACTCCACCTGCAATGGCAATTTGGTGGATGCCTGTTTGTTTGGTGGCAAGTTTAACTTTTGAAACCAACATCTTTACCAATTGGTACTGCAAGCTTGCACAAATGTCATTCATGTTTTTATCAACAAAATCCGGGTCAACTTTTTTTTGATCTCGCAGGAAATACAAAAAACCAGTTTTGATTCCACTAAAGGAGAAATCCAAATCTGGCATCGTTGTATTCCCAAAAGAAAACCTCTTTGGGTTACCTAATTGCGCATACTTATCAATCAACGGCCCACCTGGGTAAGGTAGACCCAACATCTTAGCGGCCTTGTCAAATGCTTCGCCCACGGCATCATCTTTGGTTTCGCCTATTACTTTCATTTTCAAATAATCTTCTACCAAAACAATCTGCGTATGTCCTCCACTTACGGTTAAGCAAAGAAAAGGAAAGGTTGGTTTAGGGTCATCAATGAAATGAGCTAATACATGTGCCTCCATGTGGTTTATTTCAATCAAGGGAATGCCCAATGCAAGCGCCATTCCCTTGGCGAATGAGACACCTACCAATAATGAGCCCATTAGGCCTGGCCCTTTGGTAAATGCGATAGCATCTAATTGATTGAAAACAATACCAGAACTGTTCAACGCTTCGTTAACTACAAGGAGGATATTTTGTTGGTGAGCTCGGGAGGCCAATTCTGGAACCACACCTCCATATTTCTGGTGTACATTTTGCGAGGCAATAACATTATTCAGTACCTTGCCTTGTTGTATAACGGAAGCCGAAGTCTCATCGCAGGAAGATTCAATGGCAAGGATGGCAGGTTGCATATTTTAAAAAATGAGGTGGCAAGTTATTAAAAATTGGCTTTGGTTACGGGCAAAGAGAGTCCTTCTCTACGGAGGCTTCTTAACGCTCACATTTTTTGTAACAGCCTTTTTTCTATTGCAACTTCCAGCCGTGCAAGAGGCCTTGATCAGCCGCTACACCCGTCAATTTTCGAAGGCCTCTGATTTTCCCATCACCTTCCAGAAATTCTACCTGCGATGGTACGATCAATTGGAAGTGGAAGGGCTTGAAATAAAGGACAGTGAAAAAAATACCATGATTGCCATTCGAAAATTGAGCGTCAATTTTCGGTTTCGGAGTTTGCTCGATCAAAACAATGTAAACATTGATGGGGTAGCCATTGACCAGGCCGATGTAAATTTTAAAAGTATCGATGAGTCAGATACCAGCAAAAATTTAAACATCAATATTTTTATCAAACGATTATCCGGTAAGTCTTCTGGTGGAGGAAATCCTCCGAAGATTAACATCGGAGAAATCGAATTGGAGAAATCGAAATTCAGTTTTAATGAAACAGAGTTCGATTCGATTGCAAGGGGTTTTGATTACCACCATTTCAAAATAGATGTTGAGGCCAACTTGAATGCCTTCAAAGTCATTGGAGATACGATTGAATTCAATGTCAACTCGCTACAAGCAAAAGATAAAAAGACCGGGTTAACTGTAAAGGATCTAAGTACTTTCTATCGTATTTCGCAAACCGGTATGGAGTTTTTGGGTTTAAAACTATCGGCCAACGAAAGCTTTATTTCTGACACCATTATTTTTTCGTACAAAAGCCAGCGCGATCTCAGCGACTTTAATCGAAAAGTAAATGTAAAAGCAAAACTCAAAAACACCATTGTCTATCCCAACGATTTAGCCCTCTTCAATTCTGGTAAACAATTCTTGCCAGAGCCGTTGGCCTTAAATGGGAACATCACCGGCCGGGTTTCAAAGTTTGTGTACAAAAACATGGAGGCTAAGTTAGGCCAAACTTCTATTATTGGTACTTTACAGATGGACGGTCTACCCTCCATTGACGAGACGTTTATTCAATTAGACGTGAAGGACGGAAACGTTCTATTAAACGATTTGAATTTTCTTTTTCCAGAAAGGATATTCTCCTTGTTAAAACCATTGAACCGCTTTTCGGTAAAGGGTCAGTTTCAAGGTTACTTGAGTGACTTTGTGGCGGATGGAGATTTTACAGGACAATTAGGCCGCATTAAATCCGACATCAACTTAAAAATCAATCCAAAGTCGATTGAGAAATCGAGCTACAGCGGAAACTTAGCACTCATTGGTTTTGATTTAGGTAAATATTTTAACGACACTACCAATTTTCAAAAAGTATCGCTTACGGGCCGCGTGCAAGGTACTGGGTTAACAGAGAACACTGCCGATTTTTTGCTGAATGGAAATGTATCGTCTATTGGCATTCGAAAATACAATTACAAGAACATTACCACCAATGCGCGGTTTGCCAAACAACTTTTCAAAGGCCAACTAAAGATTGATGATCCCAATCTTCAATTCAGCGCCAGTGGATCAATAGATATTAGGCCCGGCTTTGATCTGGTGAAGATAAAGGCTAACCTCGATACGGCCTACCTCCACAAAATTGGTTTGATCGATGATTACTTATTCATTAGTACTTATTTAGATGTAGATACCAAGGGCCTAGCCATTGACAGTTTGGTGGGCGATGCTATTTTTAGAAACACGAAAATCGGTTATCAGCAGCAATCATTAACCCTCGACTCACTTCACATTATTTCTGAACGAGATAAAAACCAACGCAAGTTAGCACTTCGCAGCTCGCTGGCCGATGTTCAGTTACAGGGTAACTATTATTACTCGACTTTATTCAATGACTTGGTAAGATTGATAAAAGAATTTCAACTCAACATCAAAAACGATAAAGTAGCGATTGCGGATTACTATCAGAAAAAGAATAGGCAAGTGCAAGAGTACCAAGCCAACTTTGAACTGAGTCTAAATAACATGAAACCACTAATTGAGTTGGCAAATTTGAATATTGACATTTCGCAACAGACCAAAATCACGGGTAAATTCACAAACGGCATCACCTCTTCGTTGCAGGCCTTTTCGAATGTAGACTCCTTGCGCCTCAACCATCAACAGTTTTTACAGAGCGAAATTGAATTTTCAGGTTCTAAAATTAGAGACAGCGTGAATGTATTGGCCATGCTAACTATAAATTCAGATCGGCAGCTTTTCAGCAAAGCCTTCAGCACCCACAATCTATTTTCAGAATTGATTTGGAATCGCGATCATATCGATTTCAATCTAGATGCCGATCAAGAAAATTCAACCAATCAACTCAGGCTAAAATCTGAAATTGATTTTTTAAGAGATAGTACAAAGATTAAAATACTTCCATCTCGCTTAAAAGTATTGAACAAAGAATGGAAAGTCAACCAGAAAAATTATGCGCTCAACCACAACAAAGAATGGGAGATTCATCATTTACAATTATTTAATGATCAAGAATCAATTTTAATTGATGGAACAATTTCTGATTTACCCGAAAAGGTTTTAAACCTATCCGTACATAACTTGAATTTAAATATTCTAAATGCCATCAGCTCAGAAAATTTTACAGGAAATTTAAATGGGGAAGTAGTAGCAAAAGACTTGTATCATAACATCTACTTTCAAAATAAATTGCGGATAGACTCTTTAACCATCAATCAATTTTTGATTGGCGATGTAACCGGTGAAAACCAATGGAACCAAGAAAAAAATATCTTTGATATTGATTTTACGATCGATCGATTGGCGAATAGGATTGTTTCATTGAAAGGCTTCTACGATTCGAAAGAAAATGATCCACTTTTCTTAAATGCTACATTGGCCAAAACAAATTTAAAAGCAATTGAGCCTATTTTGCGTGGTATTTTTTCGA
The DNA here is from genome assembly GCA_025370075.1 of Chryseotalea sp. WA131a. NCBI lineage: Bacteria > Pseudomonadati > Bacteroidota > Cytophagia > Cytophagales > Chryseotaleaceae > Chryseotalea > Chryseotalea sp. WA131a. The sequence continues at coordinate 609,035 of CP073016.1, forward strand.
ATATTGATGGCACTTTAAGTGGGCAATATACCGTTACAGGAAGTTTTAGCAAACCGCTCGTGCAAGGCGAAGGAAATATAGAAAATGGGCAGATGATGGTGGATTATTTGAAAACACTTTACCGGATGGAAGGGAAGTTAAAAATGACTCCCAACCGGATTATCTTTAATGAAATATCCATAACCGATGCTTTTAAAAATAAAGGCTCGCTGGATGGCTACTTAACTCATATTAACTTTTCGGATTTTAGAATATCGTTGAATGCCGATTTCAGTAATTTTCAAATGCTCAACACTACCGCAAAAGATAATTCACAGTTTTATGGGCAAGCTTATGCTACGGGAGTTTTGAGCATGTTGGGGCCATTTGAGAACATGAAGATTTCCGCTACTGCCCGTTCCGAAAAAAATACTCGCATCTTTATACCGCTCACTTCTTATGAAACGATTGAGAAGAAAGATTTCATTTCTTTTGTGAACCTAACCGATACCGTGGCCTTGCGCAAAACCACTGAAACCAAAAAGAAAAAAACGGGGCCTACCGGTATCAGCATGGATCTTAATCTCGACATCACGCCTGATGCGTATGCAGAAATAATCCGTGATATTAAATCCGGAGACATCATTCGAGGTTATGGTCGTGGTGAAATCAAACTTCAAGTGGATACCAAAGGAGAATTCAATATGTTTGGCGTGTATGAGTTCGATCGTGGGTTTTACAATTTTACTTTGTATGATTTGATCAACAAAGAGTTTATCATTAACAAAGGCAGTCGCATTACCTGGTTTGGCGATCCGTATGCCGGTGTACTTTCTTTATCAGCCACCTATCGGCAACTGACATCGCTGGCACCCATCTTGCCCGACCAAAGCAACGCCAACCTACCTCAAATCAGAAGAAAATATCCAGTAGACGTAGTCATGAAACTGGATGGCCCAATGCTGAGCCCACAAATCAATTTTGATATTTTAGCGAGTGATTTGCCCGACAATGTAACGGGAGCAGGCGGATCGGTAGTGCAATTGAAATTCGCCTTCAATGCATTTAAGGCAAGGCTGGACGAGCAAGAACTCAAAAAACAAGTTTTCAGTTTGATTGTGCTTCGAAGGTTTTCACCTCCAGATGCATTTGCCACCAGCGGAAGTTTGTACAACAGTGTAAGTGAATTATTCTCCAACCAATTGAGCTATTGGCTAAACCAAGTGGATCAGAATCTAGAAATAGATTTAGATTTAGGTTCGCTTGATCAAGAAGCTTTTAACACCTTTCAATTGAGACTTTCTTATTCGTTTTTAAACGGGCGATTGCGCGTTACGCGCGAAGGCACGTTTTCAAACAATCAATACGTGCGTTCAGACGTAGCCAACATTGTGGGTGATTGGACGGTTGATTACCTGCTTACGGCTGATGGAAAATTTAGGGTAAAAATGTTTAACCGCACCAACCTTAATCAACTGACCAACACCATTGGCACACAAGCCACCATCACCACCGGGGTGAGTTTGCTGCATACCCAAAGTTTCAATAACTGGCGCGATTTGATTACCTCTGCTCGCGAGCGTAGGCGAAAGGAATTGGAGGAAGAAAAAACCAAAGAAGCTGAGCTAGAAGAGAAAAAGAAAGAGGGCAGCAACTAATGGTTGCAAACATTTTTTTTGTTGAAGCGAATTTCCTATATTGTAAACACCCAAAGCAAAACAAGTAAAACAGTATGGACTTGAATGAACTGATGAAAAAGTATGCCGACCACATTGGCGGGCAATACACTCAATACGACCCCGATCACTCCATCATTATCATCCCCGTATCAGGAGGAAGGTTTCAAACAGTGCTTGGCACGGTTAAGAAAAATGAACTTTATAACCGCAAGCTCATTGTGCTGCACTCTAAAGTATGTTCTTCCTCCACCTCTATTGATTACAAAATGTTGTTGGAACAAACGGCTTTTTTTAACTATTGCCGTTTTGTAATCGATCAAAACTACTTACAAATCGAAGCGGTGGCCGCGGTAGATACCTTATCAGAAGATACCATCAAAGAAATGCTGCAAGAGGTAGCCAACTTGGCCGACCAATATGAAATGAAATTGACGGGCAGTGATATTCATTAATCTGTAATGAATAAAAGTATTGGGATTGAAGTCGGTTGGGTGATACTTGTAGGTTTCACGACAATATTGCTGATTGGTTTTTTAACTCACTTCAATTTTTTTATTAACAATACTGTCGATATCCAACTACATGATACCTATGTCGTTTTGGACTTTTGGAATTCATTTATAATTATTTTCTTAAATCTATGTTTCTGGTTTTTTTTGCTGCGGCAATTGAAGTATAAGTTTGAATCTAAGACTCTAAATTATTTTCAATTAACTCTAACTGGGCTACTCATTCTCTATTTTCCTATAGTATCCAGTATCTTGCAATTCACTTTTCTATATTATTTTACATTACTATATCATTCTATTCAAATCTTCGTTTTAGCGAAAGTGGCAATCTCAATTGGTCATCAAATCAAATCCTAGAAAACGTTACACTTTTCCTACCTTTGCCTCAATGCAAGCCGCTTTATCGTGTCCCGCTTTTGCGGGATAAGGAAAGTCCGGGCAACAAAGAGCACCGTACTTCCTAACAGGAAGAGTCTCGCGAAAGTGAGATATAGATAGTGCCACAGAAAACAAACTACCCCGTCCCGATTTGTTCTGGATGGGGAAAAGGTGAAAAGGTGGGGTAAGAGCCCACCGCGCCAGTGGAGACACTGGTGGCAGGGTAAACCTTACGGGTTGAAAGGCCAAATAGGTTCTGATACAAGATGGCTCGTCTTCTAATTGCAGCAATGCAGTTGATCAGGATTGGGTAGGCTGATAGAGGCGTATGGCAACATCCGCACTAGATAAATGATAAGGCTTGTCTGCCGAAAGGTAGGCTCGACAGAACCCGGCTTACAGGCTTGCATTATTTTTTAAGTAGACACGAGATAATAGATTTTGAGATATGAGACCTTTTAGTTCACGCAATCTCAAATCGAACATCTCACATCAAAAATCTAGTTATGCCTAAAGTTTTATTGATCGAAGACGAAGCCAGCATCCGCGCGGTACTAAAAGACATTTTAACCGACCAAAAAGAGCTCGCACTTGTTATTGACGAAGCCAAAGATGGTGCAGAAGGTTTATCCAAATTGGAATCAGAAACCTATGACTTGGCATTATGTGATATCAAAATGCCTAAGATGGACGGCATGGAAGTTCTAAAAGCAGCCAAAGAAAGAGGAATCACTACCACCTTTGTGATGATATCGGCACACGGCACCACCGAGTTAGCTGTAGATGCCACCAAAATGGGCGCTTATGATTTTCTGCAGAAGCCACCGGACTTAAATCGCTTGTTGATTACGGTGCGCAATGCACTCGATAAAAACAATTTGATAAAAGAAACACGCAACCTGAAAAAAAAGGTATCGGGCAAATACGAAATGATTGGCAGCTCGCCCATGCTTGCAGACATAAAATCGACAATCGAAAAAGTAGCTCCTACGGATGCCCGTGTGTTGATTACTGGCCCAAACGGATCAGGAAAAGAATTGGTTGCTCGGCAAATTCATGAAAAAAGCAATCGGGCAAAATTTGAATTTGTGGAAGTAAACTGCGCAGCCATTCCATCCGAATTGATTGAGAGTGAATTATTCGGGCACGAGAAAGGCTCGTTCACATCTGCTATCAAGCAGCGCATCGGTAAATTTGAGCAAGCTGAAAACGGCACGTTGTTTTTGGACGAGATTGGGGATATGAGTCTTTCGGCACAAGCCAAAGTATTGCGGGCACTGCAAGAAAACAAAATCACCCGTGTGGGAGGGGAGCGGGACATCCCTGTTCATGTGCGGGTAATTGCCGCAACCAACAAAGACTTGAAGAAAGAAATTGCGGAAAATAGATTTCGCGAAGATCTATACCACCGCATTGCCGTAATGGTGATCAAAGTGCCATCGTTAAATAACCGGGCAGAAGATATTCCTGAATTAGTTGAAAAATTTTTAAACGATGTATCTACTGAAAATGGTTGGAAGAAGAAAGAAATTGACCAAAAGGCAATGAAAGCACTTAAAGCTTATAATTGGACAGGAAATATCCGCGAATTAAGGAACGTAGTTGAACGATTGGCCATTATGAGTGATTCCATAATCAGCCAAAAAGAAGTAGAAAAATACCTGTAGGAATTATATCCTATTGGCGGTGGTTTTCTTCACTTCTTTGTTGCTATAAGTAGGGCAGGTGTATTGGGTGCAAGCTGATAAGAAGCTAACCAAGAGTAAAAAAGCTAATATTCTTTTCATAATAAATGTTTTTGACAGTTTCAAAAGTATTAATCTTTTTATTCTAAACAAACCTAAAATACTCAAAAATGCAGTTTGGAGATAAATTTTGCTATCCAACCAGCAAATTGCACCCTCTAACATCGCTGTTATCCATTCTGCCAAGTACTTCAAAGTAACCGTTTTGGGTAATCCTGCCTAAATCTTGGGTTTGAATAAAAGCGCAAGAGTGGGCATTGGCCAAATCTATTATTGAAATAAGGCCCGTTTTGCCGGTCTCCAAGGTTTGGAAAGGGTCATTCAAGTCTTTAATTACAATTTTCAAGGAATTTGGAGATTCAAAAAGGCCAGCGCCATGCGAATAAGCCTGCGAAAGCAATTCTGTCATTCCATACTCAGAGTGGATAGATTTTACATTGAACCGCGCGCATAAAAATTGATGTAGCTCTTCGCGCACCCATTCTTTTCGTCTTCCTTTCATGCCTCCGGTTTCCATTACAATTGCTTTGCTTAAATCCACCTGGTTTTTTTCTGCTAAATCGAGCAAAGCAAATGAAACACCCCATACCATTACTTTACGTTTGTCATTTTTTAGGAAATCGGCTTTTGATATAAATTCATCTTGATTGTAAAGGTAAAATCCAGAATGAGTCGACTCCGTTCGTCTTATAAAATGCTCCATCATGGCAATGAGCGATGACCCTTGGCGCTCTAAATATGAAGGCAACAAAGCCAAAATATGGTAATCTTTGAGGCTACCATATACACGTTCAAAAATCTGGGTAGCATGCTGAAGGTAGAAACCAATATCATTTATGGCATGTTGGCTAGTGGTGATGCCAGTAGTGCCGCTGCTGGTAAATATGGTGCTTGGCCGCCAGTTACCAGTTTTCACCATCCCCGATTTAAAAAAGCCGATGGGCAAAAATGGTATTTGGTCAATTGCTGTTATCTTTGTTGGGTATACTCCCAGGTAGTTTAGAAACGATTGGTAGATGGGATTGTGGATCGCTTGAAATTGAAACAACGAAAGTGCAATATCCTGAAAGTTGTTTACGTTTACCGAAGAGATGGCATCAGTAAAACTTTTTATGGAATGGAAGCGTTCCTTCATCAATAAGCAAAGGTAGAAAAATGAGGTCGATAGTTGTTTCGGTATTGGTTTTTTTGGTGATTGTAGGATTGGATGGTTGCTTTACCGCGCCAAACTATCCTGTTGTTCCTGAAATTAGTTTTGTAAAAATTGGTTATGAGAAGCCTTCTGATGACTTGCCTGCTATTGTATTGGATATAACCTTTAAAGACGGTGATGGCGATTTGGGCTTAGATGACAGTTTTCAAACAGATACTTCGTTCGTACTGCAATATTATCTCACAAGACAAAATCAATTTATTTCAGATTTCACGCTTAAAAGATTTCCTTCTGTTACTCTCGTAGATGCCGATTATGTCAAGAATAATCCAAACGTTCGGCTTCCGAATGGAAGTCCTTTTCCCTCATTGAACTGCTCAAACTGGGAACAAAGAAAGGTGGCTGATGTAGTAAAGGACATTGTTTATACAGAATACAATCCAAATTACTATAATATTTTCATTGACTTGTTTATAGATGATGGTACTGGCACATTCAATCGTTTTAATTCTGAAACCTTCTTCACATTTCCAGATTGTCTTCTATCTGGATTTAACGGAAGGTTTCCAGTCCTCTCAACAGACCCAGGAAAAAAAGCACCTTTGGATGGCAATCTAAATTATCGGATGAAATCTATTGGATACGATGTAATCTTAGGCGTTAAAAGATTTAAAATGGACATAACCATTCAAGATAGGGCTTACCATAAAAGTAATAAATTATCTATTGGTCCTTACACGCTGTCGTCCATTAGACGAGACGGTTGATAAGTTATGGATACTAAAGGGGGTTATACTTTCCCGAATTCACCTCACTCATCATCGCATATACACTCTCAAAAATCTCTTCCGGATTGGGTTTAGAAAAGTAATCGCCATCCGAGCCATAAGCAGGGCGGTGCTCTTTGGCCGTAATCGTGAGAGGGGCAGAATCTAAATATTGATAGCCTTTTTGTACTTCCAACACTTGTTGCATCATAAAAGCGGTAGCTCCTCCGGGCACATCTTCGTCTGCAAATACAATGCGGTTGGTTTTCTTTAGTGACGCAACGATGGTGTGGTGAATATCAAACGGCAACAACGATTGCACATCAATCACTTCGCATGAAATGCCTTTGTTATCTAATTCATTGGCGGCATCCATCACAATACGGCACATAGACCCGTAGGTAACAATGGTAACATCATTTCCTTCTTGCAAAATTTCCGGCTCGCCAATCGGTATACAAAACTCACCTACATTATCGGGTAATTTTTCTTTGAGGCGATAGCCATTCAAACACTCAATCACCAAGGCAGGGTCATCCGATTTGAATAACGTATTATAAAAACCAGCCGCTTGCACCATGTTGCGAGGAACCAACACCAACATGCCACGCAAGCTATTCAAAATCATGCCCATAGGCGAACCTGCATGCCACACGCCTTCGAGACGATGACCGCGCGTACGCACAATCAGCGGAGCTTTTTGTCCACCTTTGGTGCGGTACTGAAGATTGGCTAAATCATCACTTAAAATTTGAATGGCGTATAGTAAATAATCCAAATATTGAATTTCCGCTATTGGCCTTAATCCACGCAAGGCCAAACCAATTCCTTGCCCAACAATCGTACATTCACGAATACCGGTGTCAGTAACGCGCAACTCTCCAAACTTTTCTTGCAAGCCAGCGAAGCCTTGGTTCACATCTCCGATCTTGCCTACATCTTCGCCAAAAGCTAAAATGCGCGGATCGCGCTTTAGTGCTTCCGTAAAACAAGCACGCAATACTTCGCGGCCGTCTACCAACAATGAATTATCTGAATACTGTGCTGCAATTCCCAGTACTTGAAAAGCAGATTCTGTCGACTGGCTAAACAAATGCGAATTAAATCGGCCATAATTAGCATTCGAAACTTTTTGTACCCATTCTTTCGCAGAATCTTTGATTGCAGAATTTTTCCCGGCCAATGCACGAAGCGCTGCTTTGGCCGCTTTCATCGAATCGTAATGAACGGGGTTGATGGTTTTATTGAGCGTTTCTACAATTGCTCTTACTTCACTATGCTCTTCTTCACATCTCTCTAACAAACTCACCAATTCCTTTTGCTCTTGCTGAATGGTTTTGTTAAAAGCTTTCCACGATTCGTCTTTTATCTTTTTAGCGGTTGCCTTTGCCTCTTTTTCCAATTCATCCAATTCGCCTTCTGTTGCGACACCTTGTTCAACCATCCACTTGCGCATTTGGCGCAAGCAATCAAATTCATTTTCCCACGCCAATCGCTCTTTTGATTTGTATCGCTCATGGCTGCCTGATGTAGAATGTCCTTGTGGCTGCGTCATCTCAACCACATGCACCAACACAGGTACATGCTCCTCACGGCAAATTTTTTCTGCCTTTTCGTACATTTTGCAGAGCGCTTGGTAATCCCAACCTTTTACCGTTAAAATTTCAAAGCCCTTGTCTTTATTATCTCGTTGAAAGCCTGCTAAAATTTTTGAGATGCTGCCTTTTGTGGTTTGGTATTCTTTGGGAACTGAAATGCCGTAGTCATCGTCCCACACAGAAATCAGCATGGGCACTTGAAGGACGCCCGCTGCGTTGATGGCTTCGAAAAACATTCCTTCTGAAGTAGAAGCGTTGCCAATTGTACCAAAAGCAATTTCGTTTCCGTTGGTGCTTAAATCGGTATATGAATTTAATTCAGGGTTGTTTCGAAAAAGTTTGGAGGCATAGGCCAAGCCCACCAGCCGCGGCATTTGCGAAGCGGTAGGAGAAATATCGGCACTGCTGTTTTTTAATTTTGAAATGGCTTTTAATTCGCCCGCCTCGTTGAGCATGCGGGTAGCGAAGTGGCCATTCATCAACCTGCCTGCGGTTGCTGGGTCTGCTTCTACATCAGTATGCGCATACAATTGAGCGAAGTAATGATGAAGATTCATTCCGCCAATAGCGAGCATAAAGGTTTGGTCGCGGTAGTAGCCCGAGCGGATATCACCTGGCTTAAATACTTTGGCCATCGCCAACTGAGCCACTTCTTTACCATCGCCAAAAATTCCGAATTTGGCTTTGCCCATAAAAACTTCCTTGCGACCCAGCAAGCTGGCCTCGCGGCTTTCGCACGCCAATCTATAATCGGCCAATACGACTTGCGCTTTTTTCGAAGAAACTTTTGGGAAATCTGTTTTCGTTTCGTTCACTCGATTGCGGAATTATGTTGTAAAGTAGAGAAAAACAATTCACCCCTCAAAGAAATTAAAATATCCGAAATAAAATAATGACAAACAATCTACCCGCGAAAGAATTTGACCCAGTCGCCACCAAAAACGAAAGGATAGTCTGCCTTGTTTTCGTATAAATAAATTTTCACGGATTGCCCATCGATGGTGATAGTATCCAGAAAGTAACCTGCCTCCATTTCGATTTGATGAATGGTTTGTTCGGTCTCTAAATTGGTGACTTCAAAAACTTCGACCAAAATTTTATCGGTAGGCGAACCTGTGCGATAGGCGAATGGATACGGCCCGAGGGAATACAACTGATAACCGGTTATCCAAATGCTGAATTGGTAACGCACCTGAATTGATCAGTGAACGATGAAACCTCTCTGAACGCGGGGAATATTTGTATTGGTCCCTAAATACAGCAATAACAAACCAAACAAGCGGAAAGCTAAGCAACACCATGGATACAGAATCGGCAGTTTCTTCTTTATAGTAAAGAAGATAAATGCCTTCAAAAATTGAACAGTAAATCCCTCCCAAAACAAATATTACCGAAAGCAAAATACTAATCAGCCATTTCATTTTGTTAAATTTTGAATTTTGTACGAATGAGAAAGAGTCAAGAGCTTGATCAAAAACCCTAATTTTAACTAATGCAAAACTTTCGTACACCCCACACACTATACCTTCACAAAAACCTTTCGCTTATACATCTGCCAAAGAATTAACAAAAAGAAAAGAATAAGTGTAATGGCAAAACCCAAGGAGGCGTTTTTGGGGCTGAGCCAACTGGCGTAAACGTTTTGATAAATCACCGACCATAATGAAATGGCATTTTCGCCTTCCCCTACCTTTATCCGAAGTAATATTTTTGCCAATAGCCCCGAAGCAACAAAAACGAAAATCGCATTCGTGCCATAATAAATAAAAGGCGTTGACCATTTTTTTATTCCTTGCACATCAATTAGCCAATAACACGCGGCCAAAAATTGCATGGCAATTCCTGCTGTGTAAAGAACATAGCTGCTCGTCCACAAGGCTTTGTTGATAGGGAAAACCAAGCCCCACGCTAAGCCGCACACGATAAGCAAGGCACCAACGAAAAATAACCAGGTTACTTTTTCTACGGGTTCAGAAATTTTAGAAAACAATTGGCCTGTTAGCATGCCGATAATGCCAGTGGCAATGGCTGGAACGGTACTCAACACTCCTTCAGGATCCCACGTTTTGCTTTGCGCCCACAAGTGACCGTTAAGCAAAATGCGATCAAGCCAAGCGCCTAAGTTTGTCTCAGGTTCTAGGTTTGCTGCGCCAATCCCGGGCACGGGTACCATCGTCATCAATACAAAGTAACCAACCAATAAAACTAATGCCAATCGAATTTGAGCAAGCCAATTGGTTTTGAAATAAATCAATGAACAAAATAAAAACACCACGCTGATGCGTTGCAATACTCCGGGAATACGAACGGTTGAAAAATTGAACTTCGGTACTAGGGCCAACATCATCCCCAACAAAAAGATGATGAGCACGCGTCTGATTATTTTTAGAAGATTTTTTTTTGTTAGCCCCTCACTCAGTTTTGGTTGGTATGCAAAGTGAATCGACACTCCGACAATAAAGAGAAAGAATGGAAAGATTAAATCATTGGGTGAGCAACCGTGCCAATGGGCATGCAATAGGGGAGGGTAAACGCTGTCCCAACTGCCTGGGTTGTTGACCAAAATCATGGCGGCCACGGTTATGCCGCGAAAAACATCTAAGGAGTAAAGTCTCATTTAGATTTATAAATTAGGATTACAAGTTACAATTTAGGTTGATGGTAAAACCGACTACTGATTTGCAAATCGTAAGTCGTAATTTGTAACCATACATTTCAATTTAAATTCCTTCAAACAAAACATCTTTTTGCAAATACTCCGGCACGATCGTCTTCCACCCTTTCTTTTCTTCAATCAGTTTGGCAAAGGCGGTAGCACTTTCAATTTCACCATGTGTGATGAACGTTTTCTTTGGGGCTTTGGTAAAGTTATCGAGCCATTGAAGCAATTCGGTTTGGTCGGCATGGGCAGACAGGCCGTGTACTTCCCGCACGTGACAATTGATCGGAATTTGCTCTCCAAATATTTTGACAAACTTTTCGCCTTCTAAAATATCGCGCCCACGCGAGCCTTCTGCCTGGTAGCCAGCAAACAAAACCGTATCGGTAGTTCGCGGTAAGCGATGGGTGAGGTGATGTAAAATCCGCCCACCGGTGGCCATCCCGCTGGCGGAGATGATGATGATGGGTTTCTTTATTTCGTTCAGTGCTTTTGAGCTTTCACGTGTGTTACAAAAGTGAATGTTGGGCGTGTCAAAAATACTCATCAATTGACTGCCCTGCCGTGTTACTATTATTTTGTGCAAACCTCCGTGCCGCTCATACAGATCCGTTACGTTGATGGCCATGGGGCTATCGATGTAAATGGGGAGCGTTGGAATCTTTTCATCCTGCATGAGTTTGTTAAAATAGTAGATCAAACTTTGGGTGCGTCCCACCGCAAAGGCCGGTATCACCAATGCGCCATTGTGGTCAATCGCTTCTTTTACAATTTTGGTCAGTTGTTCTTCAACATCTTGTTGCGGATTTACTTTGTTTCCATACGTAGATTCCACTACCAACACATCGGCTTGCGAAATGGCTTCAGGTTCAAACATCACGGGGTCGTGGTAGCGACCAAGGTCGCCCGAGAATACGATTGTCTTTTCTTCGCGATCGCCCCGCACTTTCATCTCAACAAAAGCCGCACCTAATATGTGACCCGCGTTATAAAATTTGATGGACGTGCGCTTGTTTAATTTTATTTCTTGCTTCAGCGGATGGCTGTCGACCAGCATGAGCACGGTCTTAGCATCTTCGGTGGTAAAAAGTGGTTGGGGCTTGCTGTGTTTGGAGTAACCGCGTTTGAAAGCAAAAAGGGCTTCTTCTTCTTGTAGCTTGGCGGCATCGAGCAACATGATTTTCATCAAGTCTTCGGTGGCTTGAGTACAAATGATTTTGCCTGAAAAACCATCTTTTACTAATCTTGGCAAATAACCAACGTGGTCGATGTGTGCATGGGTGATCACCACCACATCAATTTCTGCCGGATCGATCGGTAGCTTGTCCCAATTGCGAAGGCGCAATTCTTTTTGCCCTTGAAAGAGTCCACAGTCCACCAAAATCTGTTGTTCGCCCTCATCTAATAAATATTTAGAACCGGTAACGCTGCGTGCTGCCCCGAGAAATTTGATGGTGAGATTCATAAAGTCAATTTGAATATGTCAATTTGAGTATTTGTTGATTTGAAGATTTGAAAATGATCTTCAATTCAAGTTCAAAGTAGCGAATGGGGGGAGGGAAAGCAAATTGATTTTGACTTTCATAGGAACTATGCTGTTCGGCATCTGTCACTAACAAGCGGACAGAAACTTGGATGAAAAGTATTTCTTATCCTATCTGAACCTTGCTAATGGACATTTGCAATGTCGAATCTGGATAAAATGGATTTCTAATCCTATGCAGGTATTGGTAGCTTGTAACTGGCTTGATTGAAAATCAATTTTATCTGTCGTTTGATGTTATAAATGTCGAACAGTACCTCAATCCCTCCTGGTCACCTCGGGACTTCCTTGATACTTGATTGAACTCACAGCATCTGTATCCATCTCTAAGGTGTTTCTGGCATTCACCCGCGCACGGCCTAGTTTCTTTGCTTCCACTACTGCATCTTCCACTTCGTATTGGCCGGCTTTGAGTTGTGCCAGGCCGGTTACTTCGGCTTGCAAAAAACGGCCTTCACCATCCAATTCAAAAACCATTGGCCCCGTCATTTCAATATCTAGGTTTTGCACTTTTAGTTCAGCATCGCCCACCATGGTGCCTTTCAGCGCAATGTTTAGTTCTTCTTCATCAAAGCCAATTACTTTAAATTCGCCTGCACCTGTAATCTTTAATTTTGAAAGTGAGGGAAGTAAAATGGTGATTTTTATACGGTCCTCTGTAATGTCTTTTTCCCAAAATGTTCTTCCCCTGCTTTCATAATCAATTTCCAACGTCTCTCCTGAAACGTTCACTTTGTATTTTCTCTTTTCACGCTCGGGGCCATCAAGCTCTACGGAGAACCGTTCGCTTTGTTTGATACGCAAATCAAAAATCCCTTTCACTTCCACTTCGGTAAAATCTTTTAGCCCGTATTGGTCTTTGTCATCAAGCCCCTGTTCTGATTTTGGCTTTTCAGGACAGGTAATGCACTCCAACCCTTTTTCGGTCATTTCCCATGTTTGCTCATCGCTATTGTAGTAGCCAGCATATTGATAGCCATTGTAAAAAGTTTCCGAATCATTGTCGTACTGATTGTAGTTGTCAATCAATCGCCACATTTCTTTTTCCACTTTAAATTTTTGATGATAGGGCAGGTACAAAACCATTTCCAATCGTTGCGCATGAAACTTGGCATTTTTCTTAAAGGTGATATTGCTGTCAAATTCTAGCACACTGTCTTTTTGGTTTACACGGTACTCCACCATTTGTGCATTTTCAATGGCGCTTTTGCGAGTAGCTCCTTGCGAAATAAATCGCTGCACCAATTTTATTTCTTTGCCATCGTATCCACGCAAAGTCAAATCTGTAACACGGTAATCATCCAACCCCGTTTCGATCACTTTCATCACCAAAGTCTTGTTACCTAAGTCGAATGCTTTTTCGGTTTTGTATTCCGCATCTTCTTTAAAGGAATAAACAATGCGCGGAATATTTATCGCCAAAATAATGGCACAGATAAAAAACAATCCCCCAAAACTCCACGCCACCGGTGCGCCCACAATTTTTCGGTTCGCAATTACCGAACTTCCCGAAAGGATAAAGCTTAAGCACGGAATCAGCAACGCAATAAACGCGGTTACAAAGAGCCACACCGGAAAGGTATTGCGGATGGCATCCATTGGCAAACTTAACCCTTGCAACTCGCCACCCCACGAGGCGGGGAGCAGGTTGGATGTAAACAATCCGAAGAACACGCCAAACGATAGCACAACAGAAATCAAAAGCGCCAAACCAAGCAGTACGAATAGCAACCCGATGAAAATTCGTATTACATCCACCAACAAGCGCACCAGTGGCCCAAGCACTTTACCAATGGCTGTAATGGCAGCAGCTATCAACCGAAAAGGGAACAAAATTATTTTTGCAAGCGCGCTTTCTTCTTCACCTTTTTCGTTAATACCTTTTTTTACAGTCGACTCAATATTTGAAAGCGTAACCGGTTCGCCTTGCATTTCCATTTTCTCGGTAATGGTTTTAGCCTCGGGCAAGGCTATCCATAAGATGATGTAAAGAAGCAAACCGAAACCACCCGCGAAGAAGAGCACGATAAATAGCAATCGTATTACTGTAACATCGCCACCAAAGAAGGCCGCCACGCCACTCGCCACACCGCCCAGCACTTTCTTTTCTTGGTCGCGATACATTTTTTTAATGCTCGTTTGTTCGTCCAGTGAATCAGAGGCCGGAATCACAATCCACAAAATGATGTACGCTAAAAGCAATACGCCACCGCTACCGAAAATCAAGAGAGCAAACAGCACGCGCGGCCACACAGGGTCTACATTAAAATAATGGCCAAAGCCACCGCACACACCACCTAAAATTTTCCTGCGCTGGTCGCGATACAATTTCTTGTTGGCCGTGGCATAACTCGACTCCGAACGGGTTGATGTTTCTCTTTCTTTTCTTCGCTCATTGGGCTGCTCTTCAAAATCCTGTTCTTCCGCAGCTTTGAAGTCGCTCACGTTACCCATGGTGGCCATCAAACCTTCCACATCTTCATAGGTAATTACTTGCTTGCCATCGTTCAGCTTTGCCAGAAAAATTTCGGCAATGCGGTTTTCAATGTCAGCCAAAATTTCGCTGCTGTCTTGAAACGAACCAAAATACTGATTGATAGAATCCAAGTATTTGCGAAGGGCATCGTATCCGTCTTCTTCTATGTGAAAGATGATGCCGCTGATGTTGATGCTGATGTTCTTTTTCATATTAACTGAGAAGAATTTAGAATATAGAAGTCAGAAGTTAGAATATAGAATCGCTACCTAAAAAATTTAACCTTTGTTATGATTACTGAATACCGTTCACCGAATACCTGTTATCAACTACTCTTTAATTACCCACTACCTGTTTATCATCCGTAGCTTTTGCGAACGAGGACTGCCAACTGCCTACTGCCCACTGCCTACTATTTCCTGCTTCCCCCTCACTGCATCAGTCGACCGCACCAATTCATCCCATGTGTCCGTCAATCCTTTCAAAAAATCCGTGCCATCATCGGTCAGCTTGTAATATTTTCTCGGTGGCCCCGATTTTGATTCCACCCATTTATATTCCAGCAGCCCTGCATTTTTCAATCGCGTCAGCAACGGATACAAAGTACCTTCTACCACAATCATTTTGGCCGAAGTTAGTTCATCCAACATATTGGAAGCATACACTTCACCACGTGAAATAATATGGAGAATGCAGAATTCTAAAATCCCCTTCCGCATTTGTATTTGAGTGTTCTCTAAGTTCATACAGCACGTTTTTCCCTTACTTGGCAACTTATACGCCACAAGTACTATGTATGGCCAAGTACTGCCCATTATTTTCAAATATATTTTTAAAACCTCGATTTTGGGCTATATTGAAGGTTTCTACTAAACAAAAATTTTCATGAGACTTCTCTTCGCGATGAGCTTTGTGTTCGTTTCTGTACAGATTTTTGCTCAGGACACACATTACTGGACATATCGCTATGGCACCAAGGCTGTGCTGATGGGTGGCCCAGCCGTGGGCGGACTCGAAGACAATACTTCCGTTATTTACAATCCTGCCTTGTTGAGTTTTGTAAAAAGTACTTCCATTTCCATTAACTCCAATATTTATCAAATTGTGAACATCACTGCCAAAAATGGTGCAGGCCCTGGGCAAGATGTTATCAGCAATCAATTTTCTGCTGTTCCCATTACCCTTTCGGGGATGATACGCAAGAAAAAACCAAGAAGGCTTACCATGGGCTATGCGATTATCGTTCCCTCTGAATTCACATTCAAAGCTACCGCTCGAGAAGATGGATTTAAAGATATTGTAACAGCCGGAAATGAAAGCCCTGGTGCCGAAGATTATGTAGGCCAGTTTACGATCTATACACGCTTGTCTGAAAATCAAGGTGCGTTTGCTTTGGCCTATAAGATTAATGACCATTGGTCGGTGGGGCTTACCAATCAATTTAGCTTTCGGTCGCTCAGCTTTACCAAAAATGAGCTATGCCGAATGATTTTAAATAACTCGCAGGCGAGTTTGGTTAGCACAAGCGAATCACAAAGTATTGAATACACCAACCTTCGCTATACTGCTAAAATTGGAGTTGGTTTTTCTTCCGGTAAATGGTCGGCAGGTGTTGCCGTGCTGCTACCAAGCATAGGGTTAGCTGGTAGCGGAACGATTGCACGCGATATTGTGGCTAATAATCTCCAAGTCAATATCGAGCCGAATCCAAACAAGCCACCCATACTAGTGCGGTCTAATATTGCTGCCAACGACCGTCAAGAAAAACTTGCTACCACCTATAATACCCCACTCTCTATTTCTGCTGGTTTTGCATACAAAGGAACTGACTTTTTGGTGGCTGCTTCTGCCGAATGGTTTGGAAGTGTTTCGCTTTACAATATTATGTCGCCCCAAGACAATCTTTTTAAACGCCCAACCACTTTGCAACTGGATGGCAAGAAATTTTTAGAAGTGAATGCGTCCAATAAATCGATCATCAATTTTGCAATAGGTGCCGAACGTTCTATCAGCGATAGGCTAAGTCTGAGCACTGGCTTCCGTACCAATAGATCTTTTTACGATAAGGCGTTTGACCAACGCATTACCGACCGAAACGGTCGTACCATTAATAACAACCCGCTTAACTTAGACATTTCATCATGGGATGTATATCATGTTGTGCTTGGAGCCACACTAAAACAAGAAAGGAGAGATTTAAGTATTGGTATTACCTATTCGTGGGCCAATGATGGCAACATTCGTCAGTTCGCTAACTTCGACCAGCCTACAGAAAATACTTTCTTGCTAGGGCAGAAACTAACAACTACTGCCAGTTACTATTCTTTTGGAGTATTGCTCGGTTACACCCTGCGTGTCAGGTCTGAAAACTAAATCATAAAAATGAAGAATTTCATTGCCCTCATTTTTTTCTTTTTAACCAACCTTTCTTTTGCACAAGACTTTAAAGCCTATACCCAAACCATCCCCGGAGCAAAAATTAATTTTCAAATGGCGGCCATCCCACCGGGTAAATTTCAGATGGGCAGCAAAAACATCATGGCCAACAATGATGAAAGTCCTGTGAAAGAAGTGGAAGTATCTGCTTTTTGGATGGGCACCAAAGAAGTAACTTTTGGTGAATGGGATCTCTATTTTAAGGACACGCAATTGCCTCAAGGCAAAAATCCGGATGGCATCACACGCGCTACTCCCCAATACATCGACTTAACATGGGGCATGGGGCGCGATGCGAATCATCCTACGAACAGTATGAGCCAAACAGCAACGCTGATGTATTGCAAATGGCTGTACTCTAAAACTGGCATCTTTTTTCGTTTGCCCACCGAAGCGGAATGGGAGTATGCCTGCAAGGCGAACAGCCCCGCCATTTCAATTGATGCAAAAGTTTTGATTGAACATGGGTATTTCAAAGACAACAGTGAGGGAAAATTTCACCACGTGGGAGAGAAGAAACCAAATGCGTTTGGTTTGTACGACATGCTTGGTAATTTGAGCGAGTGGACGCTTGATCAATATAACCCAGATTATCTTTCAAAGATGGGTAATAAAGACCCCGTCAATCCACCAGTTTCAAAATACCCTAAAACCGTAAGAGGAGGTTCGTACATGGACAAGGCAACCGAGCTACGTTGTTCGAATCGACTGGCTTCTTCGGCTGATTGGAACAAGCGCGACCCGCAAATCCCAAAAAGCAAGTGGTGGCTCACAGATGGCATGTTTGTGGGGTTTAGAATTGTACGGCCATTGGTTCAACCAAGTAACGAAGAGATTGAAAAGTTTTTTGCGTTGTACTTGAAGTGAATGGCCACAGATTTATAGATTACTGTTTGAATCAAATTTGAATCATTCATTTTAGGTTAGCCTATAAATCAGTTTCGGTTTTTTGGTTGAGGCTAAGGTGACTATAATTTTATGGTAAGGATCACGGATTTTTATTTAACCCAAAATTGTCATCAGAAAAGGTTTAATGGCTTTCATTGGAGGAAATGCTTCGAAAGGATAAGATAATCAGCGTTTTAAGTTCTATAAGAAGAAGCCTTAAATTCGGTCAGGTTTTCGGACAAAACACATGGACTATAAAATCGAATTTGCCGATAAAGAAATCACCCCTTGATCGGGCATACTCATGCTCAAGAAAATGATTGATAAAATGGATTTCAAGAGATGTTTTGTCGGAATCTGTGGATAATACCCCGTTTTAAGTTGAAATAGGCTCAGGTGTTAAAAGTTTACTTTGGCCTATAACCATTACCGAGCACGAATCACGAAGAACACCCTACTTAAGCTTGAGGTTAACCAGATCAACAAAGGCCTGTATTACCGCTTTCCGTTAGAGGTTGCCTTGGTGGCAAAAAATGTTGAAACCGTCATAAAAACGCTGCAAATCGACTCTGCGAACAAACAAAATAGAGTTGCTCACCGAATTTGAACCCGTCCAAGTTATCTGGGTCTTAATACGTGGCTTCTGTTTGATGGGAAAATTGTAAAGAAATGACAGTCGTGGCCTTGCAAATCAAGCAATTGCCGTTATTTTTGCACTCCGTTTCAAAAAACCATTATGGCAAATCACAAATCAGCAGAGAAAAGAATTAGGGCAAATGAGACCAAGCGCGTAAGAAACCGCTACCAGATGAAAACTACTCGCACCAGCGTGAAGAAATTGTTGGGCACTACTAAAAAAGACGAAGCAGAAGCTTTGTTGAAAGAAGTAAGCGGCATGCTAGATAAATTGGCGAAAAAGAACATCATTCATTGGAAGAAGGCCGCCAACCAAAAGAGCAAATTAACGAAGCGCGTAAAAGCGATCGCTTAATTCGATAGAGCATTTTTATTTTTCCCTCCTTGGCTTCGGCTGGGGAGGGTTTTTTTATGATTGGTTTTGGGGTGGCAGCCGTGCTGTCAGCAGTTGCCATCTCACGCACATTCCACTTCAAATGAGAGGTGAAAGATAAAAAACAGAGCACCTCGAAGGTTCTGAATACTTTCAATGTATGGAATATGTTGAAACCTTATGAGGTTTTATAAACAAATCAAAAACTCTTTCAATTCCCCAAACTCTTTCCCCATTCTTATCGATTTCTTTTTACCAACCAAAAAGTTTTGTAATCGTTCGGGAATGGAAACAGCAGTACCAATGGCTGCTTGAACAGTTTCTTTGAATTTTGCGGGATGGGCCGTTTCTAAAAATACGCCAACGGCATTTGTGTTAGATTTTAGGTAATCTTTCAAACCCAAATAACCAATCGCCCCTTGCGGGTCGAGGGTGTAGTTTTTGTTTTTGAAAACAGCACGCATGGCATCGCTAGTTTGCTCATCGGAGTAATGACAACCTACCACATCCTTTGATAAGCCTTCAAAATTGTTTTGGTACAAATCCAACATGCGCGCAAAGTTGCTAGGGTTGCCTACATCCATCGCATTGCTGATGGTTTGCACCGAAGGTCGTGGTGAAAACAATTTTGTCGTAAGGTATTCTGGGACAATATCATTTTGATTGGTGGCCGCAATGAATTGATGAATCGGCAAACCCATTCGTTTGGCCAACAAGCCTGCCGTTAGGTTTCCGAAATTCCCAGAAGGAACGGAAAATACCACTTGCTTTTGTTTTTCGTTTAGCTGAGCGAAAGCATAGAAGTAATAAAATGATTGTGGAATCAATCGCGCTATGTTGATGGAATTGGCAGAGGTTAAGAATAGTTTTTGCTTTAAGTCTTCATCTATAAACGCTTGCTTCACAAGCCGCTGGCAGTCGTCAAACGTGCCATCAATTTCCAAGGCTGTAATGTTTCCGCCAAGGGTAGTAAATTGCTTTTCTTGAATCTCGCTGACTTTACCTGACGGATAGAGCACAATCACTCGTGTGCCCGATACATTGTAGAACCCATTTGCCACGGCACTGCCAGTATCGCCAGAGGTAGCGACCAGAATAGTAATTTCCTTTTCTTGCTGCTTGGCAAAGTAGCCAAGCAAGCCCGATAGAAAGCGAGCACCAAAATCTTTAAACGCAAGGGTAGGGCCATGAAACAACTCCAACGAAAAAATATTTTTTTCAATCTCCACCAGTGGCGCATCAAACTGAATGTTGTGGTCAACAATTCGTTTTAATTCTTCTTCGGGCAAATCATCGCCAATTAAATTCTTTGCAACAGCAAAGCCGATTTCTTGAAACGAAAGGTGAGATAGATTTTCAATAAAGGATTTTGATAAAACAGGAATCTGCTCGGGCATGTATAGGCCATTATCTGGCGCAAGACCTTGAAGAACTGCTTCTTTTAAACTTACCCGATGATGGATGTTGTTGGTGCTGTAATAGTGCATTTTATTAGTTTGAAATTTTTGAGCTTCGAGCTTATTATTCACAGCTCGTAGCTAAGTATTCTCGCTCCCTGTTGATTGATTTTAGATATAAAAACTTCACTCGCCAGCAGATGTCGCCTAAAAACTTCTTGAATGGTTTCGCCCACGCGCTGTGCAATGTCATGCGAAGTACTCAATGCAAACAGCGTAGGTCCAGAACCAGAAATACCACTCCCCAACGCACCAGCATTCTTCGCTTGTTCTCGCACCTCTTCAAATCCGGGAATGAAAACGGAACGCACGGGTTCGGCAATTACATCTTTTAACGATCGCCCGATCAGCGCACCATCTGCAGTACTTAAGCCTACCATCAACCCTGCTACGTTGCCGCATTGTGTGATGGTATCGTGCAGGCTGAGTGTAGAGCGTAAAATTTTTCGTGAGTCTTCCGTTTTTACTTCTAGCTGCGGGTGAACAAGTGTAGCATACAAAGCTAAAGTAGTCGGCACTTTCACTACATCTAACGGATGATAATCGCGGATCAACACAAAGCCACCAAGCAGTGAGGGCGCAACATTGTCTGCATGTGCTGCACCGCAAGCAATGCGCTCGGCTTCCATGGCGTGTGGTAGAAGCTCTATTCTGGTGAATGGCTCGCCCATCAAATGATTGATGGCCACTAAAGCTGCTACGGCACTAGCGGCACTCGAACCCATGCCACTGCCAAGGGGAAGTTTTTTATGAAGCTCGACCGTAACGCCCACATCGTTTCTACAGATGGCTGCCAAGTAAGATTGAATTGCTACGGAGGCAGTATTGCGATTTGCTTCCATCGGAAGTCTTCCGCCATCTCCTGTAATTTTAATAAGCTCAACACCTGCCTTTTCAGTGCGCGTAACGACCACCTCATCACCAGGTGCATCTACCGCAAAACCCAAAATATCAAAACCACAACACACGTTGGCAACGGTGGCGGGAGCGATGGCGTGTACTCTATTCATCATACAGTTGTTAGAAGTAGGTAGTCGGCAGTAAGCAGTCGGCAAGGGTTGCCTGTCGCTTTTGCTTACTGCTTGTTAAAATAGTGCAATCATTCAAATCAGTAGTTTCCAATCCTTATAATATCTGCAAAAACGCCCGCGGCTGTTACGGTTGCGCCAGCACCAGGGCCACGGATGACCATCGGTCGCTCATGATAGCGTTCTGTAGTCAGCAAAATAATATTATCGCTACCACTCAACGAGTAGAAGGGATGAGCTGCACCCACACTGGCAAGTTTTACATTCACTTTACCATCTTCTAATATGGCCATGTAGCGCAGCTTTTCTCCTCTGCTTTCGGCTTGCTCACGCAACTGATTGTAATGCGCATTTTGTTTTTCCAATCCGTTCATGAATTTTTCTACGGTCATCTCTCCGCGCAATTCTTCGGGCACTAAGTTATGCACCACAATATCACTCAATTCAAATTCATAACCCGCTTCGCGCGATAAGATGAGCGCTTTGCGTGCCACGTCCATTCCATTGAGGTCATCCCTTGGGTCGGGTTCTGTAAAGCCCTTTTCTTTGGCTTGCTGCACAATCTCACTGAATGCTGTGCCTGCTTGAAAAGAGCTGAAAATAAAATTCAGCGTACCACTTAGCACGGCTTCGATGCGAATTACTTTATCGCCACTGATCATTAAATCATTTAGTGTATTAATAACTGGCAGACCTGCACCCACGTTGGTCTCGTATAAAAATTTAACCCCACGTTTGGAAGCGGTTTTTTTCAACAATTGATAATTGCTCAATGCGCCTGAGTTCGCTTTTTTGTTGGGGGTAACAATACTGATATTGGCTTCCAATATCTTTGCGTAATGGTTCGCCACGACTTCGCTAGAGGTGCAATCCACAAAAACTGAGTTAGATAAATTGATGCCCACCATTGTTGAAACAAATTTTTCCATATCCATAGGCAATCCTTCCTGCAAAAGTTTTTGTACGGATTCCTTCCCGCTCAAACCCTTTTCATCGAACAACATTTTTTTACTATTGGCAATCGCCACCACTTGTATTTCTAAATGATGGTCGCTTGCTAGTTTTGAAAATTGCTCTTTCATCATGGCCAACAGTTCTTTGCCAATCAACCCTGTACCCACTAAAAATACATTCAAGATTTTTCTATCAGACAAGAAAAATGCTTCGTGCAGGGCGTTAAGTGCTTTGGCTACATCGGCTTGGTTCAACACTACCGAGATGTTTAATTCTGAAGAGCCTTGGGCAATCGCGTGCACGTTTACCCCATTTTTTCCCAGCGCACCGAACATGCGGCCGCTGGTGCCAGGGTTGTGTTTCATGTTTTCGCCCACAATGGCCACAATGGCGCGGTCGCTTTCTACTACCACGGGGTTCATCTCTAAATTTTGAATTTCGTATTGAAATTCTTTTTCAATCGATGATTTGGCTTGTATCGCATATTGACTTTCAATCGCAAAGCAAATGGAATGCTCACTCGATGCTTGGCTAATTAAAATCACGTTTATCTTTTCGCGCGCCAGTGTAGCGAACAAGCGCATGGAAACACCTACTACGCCCATTAATCCACTTCCTTGCACATTCAGTAAACTGATATTGCTCGTAGAGGAAATGCCTTTGATGATTAGCGCTTTTCCATTAGCATTTTTACTGATGAGTGTTCCTTGAAAAGTTGGGTTGAAGGTATTCTTGATCCAAATGGGAATTTTGTTGACCATGGCTGGCTGCATGGTGGCGGGGAAAATTACCTTCGCGCCAAAGTGCGAAAGCTCCATGGCTTCTTCATAGGTCATCTCTTTTACGGTGAAGGCTTTTTTTACTTTGCGCGGATCGGCTGTCATCATGCCATCCACATCGGTCCAGATCTCCAACGATTCCGCTTTGAGTGCGCCTGCAAAAATCGCAGCCGTATAATCAGAGCCACTTCTTCCGAGCGTAGTTGTCTCACCACTTTCGGAGGTGCCAATAAAACCTGTAATCACTTGGAGGGTTCGGGTGCTTTTAAAATGATCGACAATCAACCGGTTGGTTTCTGTAAAGTTGACGCGCGCATACCCAAAATGATTGTCGGTGCGCACTACTTTTCGAGCATCCAAAAATAAGGCGTCAACGCCTGAATCTTTCAGTGCTTCTGCGATGATGTAGGCAGAGAGCCGTTCGCCAAAACTCATAATGTAATCCAATGACCGCGGGGTTCTCTCTTTTACTAAAAAAACTCCGTGCAGCACATCTTCCAATTCATTGAAGGTAAACTTTACTTGCGCGAGCACGCTGCTTTGCTTTTGCATGTCCAACAGTTCGCGTACCGCATCAAGGTGACGTTTTTCAAGTTGTGCCAGTTGGTCTTTGTAACCTGCATCGCCCGTCAGCGCTAATTTGCTGACATTGATCAATATATCTGTTACACCACCAAAGGCTGAAAAGATCAACGCGATTTTTTCATTCGCCAATCGTGGTTTCACAATTTCGATAATGGATTTTATTCGTTGTGGGGTGGCTGCTGATGAACCACCAAATTTTAAAATTTTCATAAATCAATTAGTAGGACCTTCTTGTGAGGGCTTGAAAATAAGGAGTAACATGTAGAAGGGAAATGGCAGATAGTATGGGCGCTACCCCGTAATGGTAGTGGTGATAATTGTGATGGTGGTAAGTGTTGCCATTTTTAACGTGAGCAAATAAACACAGCTTACTTCGGATTGCAAATTTATTTTTGTGATTTTTGTGTGAATAAAAACTTACTAACGGTCAATAGGTTAACTTTGCCACTAGATCAAGAATTAACGAACCTCAACACCTCACTACATTAAAACTTCTACAGCTCAAATGCCCCGCAAAAAGAAAACCCCGTCAGAGTCTTTAGTAAGCATGACTGAATTGGTGCTGCCCAACGATACCAACACCCTCAACAACTTAATGGGCGGTCGACTCATGCATTGGATGGATATTGTGTCGGCCATTTCAGCACAAAAGCATGCCAACCGAATTGTGGTGACTGCTTCGGTAGATAATATTTCATTTCGGCAACCCATTCAATTGGGCAATGTTGTCACGCTCAAAGCACGCGTTACGCGGTCGTTCAATTCATCGATGGAAGTGCGCATTGATGTAGATGCAGAAGATATTCCAGCCAATAAGAAATTCAGCAGCAACAGTGCCTACTTCACCTTTGTGGCTGTGGATCAAAACGGTCAGCCGATAGATGTGCCAGAAATAGAAACAACCACTGAAGAAGAAAAAGCCTTGTATGACGGAGCCTTACGCAGACGGCAACTTCGATTGATTCTAGGCGGGCGCATGAACCCAGCGGATGCCCACGAGTTAAAGTCCATCTTCGATATAAAAACATAAAAAGATGTACTCCATTTTTGAAACTACCTTTCCTGAAGAGCTATATCTTCTCCATCCAAAAGTAACGGTAATCGTACCTGTGCCGTGGGCAGAAGTGCGAGAAGAGGAGAAGTTATTACTCTCAAAAATTTTAAGTGCCGTTAAGCAAAGTCTTGATTCGGTTGCGGTGATGCATCAAACTAAATTGGATTTATCTAAGTTCGCTGAAAAGCCCCAAAAAGTTTTGTGCTTTAGCCCTGCCGATGGGTTGCCAAAATTTGAAGTACTGCCCGCCCAAGGCACTTCGGTGATTATTTCATTTCCACTTGCCGAATTGCTGACGAATGATGATGCAAAGAAGAAGCTGTGGGCGGGATTGAGGGTGATGTTTGGCTAGTTTAAAATTTCCTTCCCCTCACCTAAACCAAAACATCGCCCAAATCCATCTAACAGTTCAAAAGGGCAATCGAATAGGCATTGACTATTGCTCCACTACTGTTATATTTGCAGGCTAATTTTAACCGTAATCCTTGATTATCCGCAGTTTAGGCAACTTCTTTACCTTTCGCACATCACATCTGGTGTGGACCTTGATTATTTTGATCTCACTGGCTTCTTGCAGTAAGTTTAGAAAAATCGAAAAAAGCGATGATTGGAAGCTGAAATACCAAGCCGGGCTGGGCTATTTTGAGAAGAAGGACTATTACCGAACCGCTATATTGTTTGAACAGATTTTGCCCATCGTTCGGGGCTTGCCAGAAGGGGAGAAGGTGGAGTTTTACTTAGCATATTGCCAGTTTTATGAAAAGACTTATTTACTGGCATCTAATCAATTCAAGACCTTTTTTGAAAATTATGGCCGTAGCCAATTGGCCGAAGAGGCCTATTACATGTATGCCTATAGTTTGTTTGTAGCCTCGCCAGCGGAAAACCTCGATCAAAAAAGTAGCATTGAGGCCATGGGTGCGATGCAAACCTATGTGAATCAATATCCGTTTGGCAAGTTTGCCGAAAAGGCCAATGAAGTAATTGCTTCGGCACAGCAAAAGTTAGAGAAAAAGGGATATGAGAATGCACGGCAATACTTAAAACTAAAATACTACCAAGCAGCTGTAATCGCATTTGAAAATTTCAAAAAAGGTTTTCCGGATTCAAAATACTTAGAGGAAGTAACGTACTTGAAAATAGTGGCTCAGTATAAACTGGCGCAACAAAGCATCTTTACCAAACAACGCGAACGCTACGCTTCTACCCTGGAATTTTACAAGGAGCTAGTGGACAATTATCCCAAAAGCAACTTCATCCGAGAAGTGGAATCCTATTATTCGGATAGTCTCAATCAATTGAACAAACTAAAAGCGAAATCATAAATTTTTAACAATCCATATTATGGCAAATCAACCCTCCATCATTACACGCGATATCGACAAAATATTGAGCCCAACCGGAAACCTATACGATTCGGTGGTAATTATTTCAAAACGTGCTCGCCAAATTGCAGTGAATTTGAAAGAAGAGTTGAATGGCAAGTTGGCTGATTTCGCCACTACCGTGGATAACCTCGAAGAGGTTTTTGAGAACCGCGAGCAAATTGAAATCTCTAAGTTCTACGAGCGTATGCCAAAGCCAACCACCACGGCTACCGAAGAATTTTTGGAAGGCAAACTTACCTACCGCATGCGCGAGCAAGGGTTGGAAGAGGGAAAGGCTGAATAATTTTTCCTGATAAAATTGGTAATTTGATCTGCTGCCATATCGGTAGATCAATTGGCACAATCGACTCTTGGTAACTACATTTTACGTCAGATGTTAGCTGGTAAAAAGATTATCGTAAGTGTGAGTGGAAGCATAGCCGCCTACAAGTCTGCTTTGCTGGTGCGATTGTTGGTGAAATCAGGTGCCGAAGTAAGAGTAATCATGACTCCTTCCGCCAAGGATTTTATCACGCCTCTTACGCTCGCTACGCTATCTAAAAATCCTGTCCTTAGTGAGTTTACAGTTGGCTCACAAGGCGAATGGAATAATCATGTGGAGCTTGGCCTGTGGGCCGATGCCATGGTAGTAGCACCGGCTAGTGCCAATACACTTGGCAAAATGGCCAACGGCCTTTGCGACAATATGTTATTGGCTGTTTACCTTTCGGCCAGGTGCCCTGTATTTTTTGCCCCTGCCATGGATTTGGATATGCTCCAACACCCCGCCACCAAAAAGAATATTGAAACGCTTATCGGTTTTGGAAACCAATTCATAAAAACCAATCATGGGGAGTTGGCCAGTGGCTTGGTGGGTGATGGCCGCATGGCCGAACCTGAAGAGATTGTACAATACCTGCTCGATTTCTTTTCTGAAAAAAAAAAATTAACAGGTAAAAAGGCTTTGGTTACTGCGGGGCCCACCCACGAAGCACTGGACCCCGTTCGTTTCATCGGCAATAATAGTAGTGGCAAAATGGGTTTTGCCATTGCCGAAGAGCTGGCACGAGAAGGGGCGGAAGTGGAATTAATTTCGGGCCCTACCTATTTAACAACCCACGTGTCAGGCATAAAACTCACGAAAGTGGTGTCGGCAGAAGAAATGTACCGTGCTAGTTCAAGCCGTTTTTCTTCCGCAGATATTACCGTGCTTTCCGCTGCCGTGGCAGATTATAAACCCACCTTAATAGCCGACCAAAAAATAAAAAAAACAAGCGAGCACCTTTCGATTGAACTTACCAAAACGCTCGATATAGCCGCGGAGTTGGGAAAGCAAAAGCACAACAGTCAACTGCTGGTTGGCTTTGCGCTGGAAACAGAAAACGAAAAAGCAAATGCTTTGAAAAAGATTGAGGCGAAAAATTTTGATTTGATTGTATTAAATTCGCTCAACGACCAAGGCGCAGGTTTTAGCCACGATACCAACAAGATTTCAATCATTAGTAAAGGAGGAGCGGAGCAGAAGTTTGATTTGAAATCAAAAAAAGAAGTGGCAAAAGATATTGTGGAGGCAATAGTCAAGGCCATAGATCGTTGATCTTTAGTAAGATGGGAACACGATTTTTTAAATTATTAACTGCCAGTTTTTTTGTAGGTGCTTTGCTCTGTCTTTGCGATTTTGCTTCTGCGCAAGAGCTTAACTGCAAGGTCACCATCAATGCCGACCAGATTCAAACTTCTGATCGTTCGGTGTTCAAAGACATGGAGCGTGCCATTGCCATCTTTCTAAATTCACGTAAGTGGACCAACGATAGTTACAAAAATTACGAGCGGATTGAATGCGCCATTTTTTTGAACATCACAAAAATGCCTGCCATCGGCCAGTTTTCGGCAAACGCACAAATAACGGTGGCGCGACCTGTTTACAACTCTAATTATCAAACCGTGTTGTTAAACTTTGCCGATCGAGATTGGGAGTTTGATTATCTGGAATCGCAGCCATTGGAGTACAACGATAATGGGTATCTTAGTAATCTTACTTCCATTTTGGCTTTTTATGCCTATGTTATTTTAGCAATGGATTATGATTCGTTTAGCGAATTGGGTGGAACGCCCTACATTCAAAAAGCATTGATGGTAGTCAATAATGCCCAAGCATCTAACCGGGCGGGTTGGGCGCCTTTGGTAAGTACGCGCAGCAGAAATGCCCTCGTGGAAAATCTCAATAACCCACAGATGGTTGACTTACGGAAGAATACCTATAACTATCATCGCATTGCGTTGGATAGCTTTGATAAAAACCCCGATCAAAGCAGAGAAAAAGTATTGGAGATATTGAAAAATGTGAAGAAGGTTTGGACACTAAACCCTACCTCCATATTTGTGATTTCCTTTTTTGATACCAAAGCAACAGAGTTGGCCAAAATATTTTCAGAAGGCAACCTGAATGTGCGTAGAGAGGCGTATGACATCCTTACACAAATCGACCCCAAGAGCAATATTTACCAAAGCATTATTAAGTAAAAGCCTCGCTCTTTTCTTCCGGCATTTTCCTTGTTGCTTCACAAGTAGTATTTTTACCTATCTATGTTGCTTAGCCTCGTTATAAAAAATTACGCACTCATTCGCGAACTGGAAATTCATCCTTCTGGAAAACTGAATGTAGTAACAGGCGAAACAGGAGCGGGCAAATCTATTATGTTGGGCGCGATTGGATTGCTGCTGGGCAATCGGGCAGATGCCAAATCGCTTTGGAATGAGAATGAAAAGTGTTTGGTGGAAGGGGCTTTTGATGTTTCGACTTACAAGCTCAAAACTCTTTTTGAGCAGTATGATTTGGATTATGAAGAACAAACATTGATCCGTAGAGAAATTAGTCCGGGTGGAAAGAGTCGTGCTTTCATCAACGATACACCGGTTACGTTGGATGTTATGCGCGTGATGGGTGACCGTTTGATGCACATCCATTCGCAACACGAAACGCTAGAACTTGCGAATAAGAATTTTCAGTTAGGATTAATCGATTCCTTTGCGGGCAACGGTAAACTGGTAAATGAATATCAGGTTGCATGGAAAGAATTCGTAACAGTATGGACGGCTTATGAAAAAATAAAAGCGGAGTCCAGTGCCCTCAAGCAAGAATCGGATTACATTAAATTTCAGTTGGAGGAGTTGACGAAAGCAAATCTAAGCCTAGGAGAACAGCAACAACTAGAATCTGAGCAGCAGGTGCAAGAGCATGCTGAGGAAATTAAGGTTAACTTGACCAACATTCTTTCATTGATTGATCAGTCCGAATTTTCCGTTCGCAACGCCTTCATTACCATTCGCGCGCAACTAAATTCCATCGTTTCTTTTTCACCGACCTATTCCAAAATGTATGAGCGATTTGAAAGCCTACGGTTGGAATTAGATGATTTAGCCAAAGAGATTGAACATGAATCCGATCTGGTCGAGTTCGATCCAAATCGAGCCCAAACAATCAACGATCGGTTAAGTACCCTTTATCAGTTATTGAAAAAGCATCGCGTGCAAGATGTTTCGCAACTGATGGAGATACAGGAAACGTTGCAGCAAAAGCACGAAAAAGCTTCTAATTTAGACGACTACCTGCTGAAGGCAAAAAATGAAATAGAACGAACTGAAAAAATAGTTTCAGAAACAGGAGCAAAGCTAAGCCTTACCCGACAAAAAGTTTTTGCAGCCATCACCAAGCAACTTTCTCAATTGCTGAAAGAATTGGGTATGCCCGATGCGGTGGTGAAGATTGAACACAGCTCCACACCACCTTCTGCCTCTGGCATGGATAGTATTGAATTATTGTTTAGTGCCAACAAGGGCGTTCTCCCCAGACCATTGGTGCAGGTAGCTTCAGGGGGAGAGTTTTCGAGGCTCATGTTTTCGATTCAATACATTCTTGCCGAAAAAACATCGTTGCCGACTTTAATTTTGGATGAGATCGATAATGGTATCTCCGGTGAAGTGGCCATACAGCTAGGAAAGATGATGAAGCAAATGGCGCAAAAGCACCAATTGATTACCATCAGTCATTTACCACAAATAGCCGCCAAGGGAGATGCGCATTACTTTGTTTATAAAGACAACACTTCTGCAAAGACGATCAGTCACATCAGGCAACTGTCTGAAAAAGAAAGAATCGATGAAATAGCCAAAATGATTGCAGGAGCAAATCCGTCTGCCAAAGCCATTGCAAACGCGAAAGAATTAATGGACTTGTAAGAATTTAGGAAATAGCCCGAAAGATTAAAAACAGCGTTCCCGCCATAATCATCACCACAGGTAAAGTTAAGAACCAAGCAATCAAAATATTGCGAATGGTATCGGGATTTAGATTTTTGACACCTTTGTTAGCCACCATGCTACCGGCAATGCCAGAAGAAAGCACGTGCGTGGTGCTCACGGGCCAGCCAAAATTTGAAGATAAGCCGATGGTTAATGCAGCGATCATTTCGGCACTCGCTCCTTGTGCATAGGTAAGATGCTCTTTTCCGATTTTTTCACCGATGGTTTTTACGATACGCTTCCAACCGATCATCGTACCAATTCCCAAAGACAAAGAAATCATAAACAAAACCCATGTGGGGGAATAGTCTGTTAAGTTTCTAACCTCTTTTAAATTTTTGTCAAGTGATAAAATATCCGTTTCACTCAGCCTTACATCTTCCTCTTTCATCAGCGAACGTAGGTTTCGATCCAACACCATTACATCTTTTCTAATTTCGAATTTCTCTGCTTTTGGTACTAGGGTAGAAGAGGGCAAAGATCCGAAGGTAGATCGTAAATGTGTGTTTTTTGATTTTACTTGGTGAAGCTTGTCTTTCTGTTTTGCAGACAAAGAAGTAGTATCGATTGAGTTAATAATCTGCTCGATGCGAGTGGTTGCGGCTGGAATCTTTGATGTATCGTAATGATCGTTAAGGGCAAAATAGGTAGGAACAATCCCAATCAACACAAGCATCGCTAACCCAACCCCTTTTTGTCCATCATTACTTCCGTGATAAAAGCTCACGAGTGTGCAGGTAATAAACAAGATGCCGCGTATCCACCAAGGTGGTGGTTGATTTTTCTTTGGCTCTTTAAAAAGCGTATCGCCAACTTCTGATTTTCGGGTGGCAATTCGAATGACATACATCAATACGATGGTGACAGAAAATCCAAAAAGAGGCGAAATCAATAACGACCAACCGATTTCACCTGCCTTCGACCAATTTACTGCATCTCCGGTAGCCTCGGGTAAAAAAGTAAATGCCAGACCAACGCCTAAAATCGATCCAATCATGGTGTGAGAGCTTGAGCATGGTATGCCTAAGTACCAGGTTAGTAAATTCCAAAATATGGCCGTAAGCAAAAGTGCCAATACCATCGAGATACTATGTGCAATGTTTTGGTCTACAAGCGTTTCAACGGGCAATAAATTTACGATACTCATGGCCACCCCAATGCCCCCTGCAAAAACTCCCAAGAAATTCCAAGTACCAGACCAGATAACTGCTACCCAAGGCTTGAGTGAATTGGTATAAATAACCGTTGCCACCGCATTGGCAGTGTCATGAAAGCCATTGACAAACTCAAAAGCACAAACTGCCACTAAACATAAGATGAGTAAGATGGCGTAGGAGGTCTCTAATTCAAACATAAACCGAGGTAAAACGATGGCATACTAAGCCATTATATGAACTAATTGCGACCAAAGGTAATGTGCCTTTGTCGACTCAATGTTATGGAATTGTTACCATTTTTTCGCGGTAAAATAGGTTTAAATAGCGTCTTTTGTGCCTTTTGCGCGGTAAAAAAGTATGGAGATTCTGCTTGAAAATGAGAGGTTAGAGCTGCTTCAGCAGAAGGCTATATATATGCCGGCCCATCGGGTATTGCTGCTGGCCGATGTGCACTTTGGTAAGGTCAATCATTTCCGAAAGGCGGGCATACCGGTACCGCTAAAGGCCAACGATCGAAATACAGAATTGTTGATCGAACTTATTCAGCAAACCAAACCGCTTCGTATTATTTTTTTAGGCGACTTATTCCACAGTCATTACAACGAAGAGTGGGAAGTGGTAGGCCAAATTACCAATCATTTTAAGGAGCTATCATTTGAGTTAGTGGTGGGCAATCACGATATCATGAGCGAGCATCAATACACACGCCATCGATTTATACTTCATCAAAAACTAACGGTGGGCAATCTTTTATTGACGCACGAAGAATTGACTCGTGTGCCGACTGGTTTTTATAACCTCGCTGGCCATGTTCATCCGGGTGTTCGGCTTCATGGCAAGGGAAGACAATCGTTGATGCTCCCATGCTTTTATTTTGGTAAACGAAAAGGTTTGCTGCCGGCCTTTGGTTCGTTTACGGGTTTGGCAAAGATTAGACCAAGGCAAAACGATAAGGTTTATGTTATTGTAGAAGGACGAATAGTGCTACTACAAGAATAGGGTTTAGGAGATAGCTAGAGTGCAAATTTCAATACAACCCTTCCGGTGTGCCCTTCATAAAGCATGGTAAAATTTTTTAAGAAAGTTCTTCCAATAAGGGCTTTGTGTAGCTGACCACCATCTGCTAAGTGAACGCCAGCAAAAGCTCCGTATATTGTATAGGATAATGAATGAACATGAATCTGCGCCAAATAGATTTTTGCTTCATGCTGGCCTGCCGAACCCGCAATAAAACGTTTGTCAATGATGGGCAAGTTAAGCTGAGAAGCTAATAAATCGTCAATGCAAGATTCCCCAGCGCCTGTATCTACTAATGCATCAACGAAATTAATTCCCGCATGTGGAGCGCTTGAAGTATTTTCCGCATTCCATTCCTTATCGAAACCAATGTTGACCTGAAGTGTAGGCCCCCAAGTGGCCAACAAATCTGCTCCATTTATACCATCACTACTATTGAAACCACAATTAGTTTCTCGCATCTTTAGAGAAGATTATATACTACAGATGCTGGAAGAGTCAAGTTAGGTGCACCCACTTGTCGAATCAAGTAAGGTCCTTCATAAAAAAGCCGAACTGCCTCTTGGGCAGCACTTTCGAAAGAATCATGTACAGAAACTAGAGTTTGATTGTGAATTAAAACCCATTTGCCTGCTTTTAATTCGCTTTGTATTTTTGTATAGAAAGAAATATTCTTATCCAGATTTTCTTCTTTTGTGCGTTCAATTATCATATTACAAAGATGCAAATTCTTTTCATTATCTCCTTTTCCTAGGCTTCGGCTTCCCACCTCCACCACCTGTATAAAACATCAGTCCGATTGAAAATTCCAATCCGGTAAAATCTACTTTTGCATCTTTAAAATCCACCGGTTTTGTTTCCGTTAAGTTAGTAAGTGTTCCGCCCGAGTAGCTTCCTTTCATTGGAAACTTGGCAGTGCCCATCAAATAATTTGTTTCGAGCGATACGCTTACTTGGTTGGTAACAGGTATGGTAAGTTCTGCACCAACATGATAACCGAAGCCGGGGTTGTTCTCGTAGGTAAGTGAAGAATTTGCCACGTCCCATTTTTCAAGTTGCCGAATGGCACGGTCGATGTTGCCGTAATTCAAATTTTGGCCAAAGCCATAAAAGAAAAAACCACCGCCTTTTATATCAAACTCTACGCGATCACCTTTTAATTCAAACACCAATTCGGCTGGGACGAGTATGGTAAAGTTAGGACCCAATAAAGAATTGTTGGACTCAAACGGAAGGCCAATAATATTTAGCCCCGACATGCGATACAAAGAGGCCCCCGTTTCCAAAGCAATAAAGCGGTTTAAGTTTACGCCAATGCCTCGGATGGAAAACGGACTGATAGGCGTTGAGAAATCTCCGTTGCGTGGAATGAAGTATGAAAAGGAAAGCCCTACTTCTTGCGCATGGGTAGCACTCATTGAACCAACGATGCAAATCAGAAACAAATTTTTTTTCATATTCTATATTGATAGAGCAAGTTACTATTTAACCGCTAACCGTTTGTAAAATTATTTCTAACCAAAAACATATTCTTCTTATCTTCAATGTTTGAATGACCAATGCTGAATTCTAGGTGCCCATGATTCTATAATTTCAAGTAAAAACGATTTACAATTTTCAATCCCTATAAAAATGAAATACTGGCCATTACTTTTTCTCATTACCATTATCAGTTGCACACAAAAAAAACCATCAGCCGACCTTATCCTGCAAGGTGGAAAAATTTATACTTTGGATGATGCTCAGCCAATCGTGGAAGCCGTGGCTGTGAAGGATGGAAAAATAGTGTTTGCCGGCTCCGCTCAAGCGGTTGAGGAATTTAAAAGTGAGAAAACAAAAATTTTTGATTTGAAAGGCAATACACTCACACCGGGTTTCATCGAAGGTCATGGCCACATCATGGGCCTTGGCTATAATGAAATGAACTTGGATTTGATGGACGTAAAAAGTTATGACGAAATGGTGGAGCGGGTGCGCGAAGCAGTGGCCAAAGCACAACCCGGACAATGGATTTTGGGAAGAGGCTGGCACCAAGATAAGTGGGAGACGAAGCCAGAAAAAATGGTGAAAGGATTTCAAACGCACGAAGCCCTTAGTGCAGTGTCGCCCAATAATCCAGTGTTCTTACGGCATGCCAGCGGCCATGCAGGTTTTGCCAATGCCAAAGCTATGCAGATCGCAGGGGTGAATCAATTATCTGTAGAGGCATTGAAACAAAATACAGAAGAAGGAGGCGAAATCATCCGCGATGAACTGGGCAACCCAACTGGTCTTTTCAATGAGCGCGCGCAGACAATGATCGCCCAACATATACCAGAAAATACGGAAGAAAGTGATACCAAAGCGTTAGAGTTAGCCATCAAGGCCTGCCTTGCCAATGGCATTACCAGTTTTCACGATGCAGGTGCATCGCGCTCATCCATAGATTTGTTCAAAAAATTTAAACAGCAAAATAAACTGGATATTGGGTTATATGTGATGGTCACCGGCTTCGATCCTAAACTTGTTTACGAAAGTTTTAGAAAAGGACCGATTATTGACTCCACAGGAATCTTAACCATACGGTCGATCAAATTAAATTGCGATGGTGCACTGGGCTCGCGTGGTGCATGGTTGCTAGAGCCCTATTCTGATCGTACCGATTTTCATGGCATGGCCACCTTGTCGATGGATACTGTTTTAAAAATCGCACGCGAAGGGTTGAACCACGGATTTCAAATTTGCTCGCACGCTATTGGCGATCGTGCCAACAAAGAAATTTTAGATCGGTATGAAAAAGCGTTCATCGAAAATCCGACCAACGCAAAGGATGTTCGTTATCGTATTGAACACGCCCAGCACTTAGCGTCAACGGATATTCCTCGCTTTGCACAGTTGGGTGTACTGCCCGCTATGCAAGCTGTTCACTTATCTTCTGATCGGCCCTGGGCAATCGATCGGCTAGGGGAGAAGCGCATCAAAGAAGGTGCTTATATGTGGCAAGCGTTGTTGAAATCAGGCGCGAAAATCGTGAACGGCACAGATGTGCCCGTGGAGCCCATCAATCCCATCGCCTCTTTCTTTGCGTCCGTTACGCGCCAAACCTTGAAAGGCGAACCCGAAGGTGGCTATGAGCCAGCAGAAAAAATGACGCGCGAGCAAGCTCTTCGTTCCTATACATTAGATGCTGCCTACGGAGCATTTGAAGAAAAGATCAAAGGCTCTATTGAGGTGGGCAAACGCGCAGACTTCACTATTTTTTCGCAAGATATCATGACAGTTTCTGATCAGAATTTGCTAAAAACAAAAGTGACTGCTACGGTGGTGGGCGGAAGAGTATTGTTTGAAAACAAGTAAGAATAACAGAAGAAACAAAAAAGCCCCGTCAAAGGGGCTTTCATTCAGTTAAGCTTTATGAAGTCTGAAAAATCCTATTTCAAAAACTTATGGGCTCTGTCCATCAATAGCTTGCGGTCAGCTGTAATCGAAGGATCGCTGTAGATGCGTGAAGATAATTCGGCCACCACACCTTTTTTGTAGCCAAGCTTTTCTGCCACTTGTTCACAAAAATTGATTTCACTTTTAAACACCTGTCCATCGCTTTTCATCAATTGGATGAGGTGATACAAATTTTCAAATTTTTGGTCTTCGGTCAATGCATCTAAATTACCAATTGGTTGCGGCTTCCTTAGCATGGCATTTACTTCCTCTTCCGATACTCCGTTGGCTTTGGCAATCAAGTGAATTACTTTTGATTCTTTTTCGGCCACCATATTATCTCTGGCTGCCAAATTTATCAGAACATTTAGTTGGTCTTTTACCATAATGATTAATATTTGTGCGAAAATAACTATAACATGAAGCGAATTTACACAAATTTCGGACAATCCTTACAACAGCAAAGAAAAATGATGTCTGGCCTTCTTGGTATGCAACCCTTGTGTGAATTAAAGGTCTATGGAGTAAAATGATTGTGATATGAAGAAATTGGTATTAACCTATTGGCTAACAGCAATGATGGTGGTAGCCTTCGCTCAACAAAAAGAAACGCGCAAGCTCAGTTCATTCAAAGGAATAAAAGTTTCGCAAGCCATTGATGTATATCTAAAAAAAGGTGATAAGGAAGAGGCTCGCATCGAAATTGGCCCGGATAGCCGCCTTGGGTTAAGTGATGTGTTGACAGATGTTTCAGGCGCTACCTTGCGGGTGCACTTGGACGGAGGAAGTTGGAAGCGGGTAGATGTGAAAGTGTATATTACTTATATTTCATTAGAGAAGATTTCGGCCAGTTCTGCAGCCAACGTTTTTGCCGATGCTACCATTAAATGCAATAGCATGGAGATTACCGCAAGCAGTGCAGGTTCCGTAGAGATAGCGATTGATGCCACTAGTGTGACGGCCGATGCCTCTAGTGCTGGCAGGATTGAGTTGGAAGGAAAGACAAAATCGCTGGATGCAGAAGCCAGCAGTGCAGGCAATGTCGATGCCTACAGTTTAGAAAGTGAAACAGTCAATGCGCAGGCCAGCAGCGCGGGCTCTATTAAGGTAGTGGCCTCCAAGGAGATTGATGCCCATGCCAGCAGTGGTGGCGATGTTCGATACCGAGGCAATCCTTCGCGTACAAACACAGGCTCTAGCAGTGGAGGTTCTGTGAAAAAATCGAACTGACAAGGGAATCGAATCATTCAAAAGGCTAAGGCTTTTCCTTGGCCTTTTTCCATCTAATCACTTTTTCAAATCACTTCTTCTTTTTTTGTTTCGCTTTATCTTCTTGTTGCAACAATTCCCAATTGATTAACGCAACCGAAAATTTTTTCTGATACACCAAGTAGGGGGCCATCGAGTTGTTGAGTAGCACGGGGTTTACCATAGCTGAAAGTTTTCCCCATTAGACGTTAAACCATGGCCTTTAGTTTGACACCTGA
The DNA here is from genome assembly GCA_025370075.1 of Chryseotalea sp. WA131a. Classification (NCBI taxonomy): domain Bacteria; kingdom Pseudomonadati; phylum Bacteroidota; class Cytophagia; order Cytophagales; family Chryseotaleaceae; genus Chryseotalea; species Chryseotalea sp. WA131a. Next base: position 646,458 of record CP073016.1, read on the forward strand.
ATAAATAAGTATAGCTTAATTGCTGAAAATCTCAGTTTTGCTCTTGAAGATCAACTGCATGCCATACGAAACAGTTAAGCCAATCAAAATTCCGCCTAAAATATCAAACGGGTAATGCACTCCCAGGTATATTCTCGAAAAAGCCACTAAAGAAGCCCACGTTAAAACAGGTAGTGCCATCTTCCAATTTTTGAAAAGAAAAATCAACGCAATGGCAGAGGCAAAAGCTTCCGTGGTGTGGCCCGATGGAAATGAATATCCACCACCAACACTCCATTGGGCAATGCGCACATCTACTTCGTAAGGACGGGGAATAGAAGTAAGCTTCTTACATGTATAGGAGACTAGACCGGCAAGACCAATGCTTAGCGCCACATACAAAAATGACAATCGTGATTTTTTCTTTTCGGTTCCGCGTTCGCCCAAAATCAAGAGAATAATCGGTATGCCAAAACTGAAGAAGGTAATCGAATCAGAAATAAACTGAAGCAATCGGGTAAGGATAGGGTTACTGGTTTTTTGCAACCCAGCAATAAAGTCCAATTGAGGAAGGTTGCTCACGAGTAGCATTAAAGTCACTATCACAACCAAACAAACGAAATAGTGCCAGTGGGTAAAACGATTAGTTGCCATGCAATTTAAAAGCGCAAAGAAAACCAAAAGAAGGTGATTGTTAGCCTAAAACAGTCTCTCAAAAAAATTTAGATAAGGTGTATTTGGAGGCTATTTCGACCGAAATAACATAATTTTTACAAAAATTGGTACAAATAAAGACTGTGTAAAGCTAAAATCGGCTATTTTTGAGCTTTCATTGATTAAAAAAACCACTAACTTATGTCACAATTACGTTTTGAAGCACTCAAAAAGCTACATGATCGATCGAAGGTTCACGTAGAGCCCAGCACCCCTCACATCTCTAAGTTTTTTGGAGAAAATGTGTTTGGTATGGAACAAATGCGATCAACCCTGGCACCAGCGGTTTTTAAAAAAGTAAGCAATGCCATCAAAAATCACGAAAAGATTGATGAAGTGACTGCCGATGCAGTTGCCTCTGCGGCTAAATCGTGGGCTATTGCAAAGGGAGCTACCCATTTTACCCATTGGTTTCAACCCATGACGGGTGGCACTGCCGAAAAGCATGATTCATTCTTTGATGCCCTTTCAGGAATTGAAAAGTTTAAAGGAAGCGAGTTAGTACAACAAGAGCCAGATGCATCTTCTTTTCCTAGTGGAGGCATTCGCAGCACATTTGAAGCAAGAGGTTATACAGCTTGGGATCCCACTTCACCTATGTTCCTATATGGAAAGACGTTGAGCATTCCAACCATTTTTGTTTCGTACACAGGAGAAACCTTGGATACGAAGTCTCCTTTGTTGAAGGCGCTAAAGGCAGTTGACTTGGCCGCTACGCAGGTTTGCCAATTGTTCGATAAAGACATCTCCCATGTAGTGGCTTCTTTAGGGTCAGAGCAAGAATATTTTGCAGTTGACAAAGCGTTGGCAGATGCTCGCCCAGATTTAGTAATGGGTGGACGCACCGTATTTGGTCACGCACCTGCACGCGGTCAGCAATTGGAAGATCATTATTTTGGCACCATTCCAGGCCGCGTATATGACTTCATGCGTGAGTTTGAAATTGAAGCGTGGAAATTAGGTATACCTGTACGTACCCGCCACAACGAAGTAGCGCCAAGCCAGTTTGAGGTGGCTCCTTTGTTTGAGGAGGTAAACGTGGCCAACGACCACAATCAATTGATGATGGACGTGATGAGCCGCGTGGGCGAGAAGCATGGATTGAAAATACTATTTCATGAAAAACCTTTTGCAGGTGTAAACGGAAGTGGAAAACACAACAACTGGTCGTTGATTACAGATACTGGCGTAAATCTTTATGCGCCTACCAGTTCGGCCAAAGACAATTTACTTTTCTTAACGTTCTTTATTACCACCATCAAAGCCGTGCACGAGCATGCAGATTTGTTAAGGGCGAGTATTGCCACTGCTGCCAATGATTTTCGCTTGGGCGCAAACGAAGCTCCGCCAGCCATCATGTCAGTGTTTATCGGATCGCAAATGACGGCCGTGTTGGATGAATTAGAGAAAAAAGGAAATGTAAAAATTGAGAAGGGTGATAATATGTATATGAAGTTGGGCATCGATCAGATTCCTGAAATCATATTGGATGCTACAGACCGTAATCGTACTTCTCCTTTTGCCTTTACCGGAAATAAATTTGAATTCCGGGCGGTGGGCTCAAGCGATAACTGCGGAACACCGATGACAGCCCTCAACTTGATAGTGGCCGATCAATTAACCAAGTTTTACGAAACCGTCAACAAGGAAATTGAAAAAGGAGAAGAGAAGCGCATGGCGATTGTGAATGTACTGCGCAAATACATCAAAGAATCAAAAGCCATTCGTTTTGAAGGAGACGGATATTCGGATGAGTGGGTGAAGGAAGCAGCCAAGCGCGGGTTGAGTAATATCAAAACCATGCCACTTGCTATCGATGCGTATCTTTCAAAAAAATCGTTGGAGTTGTTTGGTAGATATGGTGTGATGACCCACAAAGAAGTGGAAGCTCGAAACGAGATTAAGTTGGAAAGCTACATCAAGAAAGTGCAAATAGAAGCACGCGTGATGGGCGATTTGGCGATGAATCATATTATTCCCACGGCCATTGCCTATCAAAATAAATTGATCACCAATGCCAATGGCTTAAAAGGATTGGGTATTGATAACAAAGCTGTGGTGCAAACCATCAAAGAAATATCAGGCCACATTGAAATCATCAAAAACGGTGTGCGCGATTTGGTGGAGGAAAGGAAGCGAATCAATAAGATTGCTGACACCCACAAGCGAGCAATTGCTTACTGCGATGACATCAAAGAAAAATACTTTGAAGCCATCCGCGATTCGGTGGATAAACTCGAATTATTAGTTGACGATGAAGATTGGCCATTGGTAAAATACCGTGAGCTCTTGTTCTTACGATAGTTTGTTGTAGTTGGTTTTAGTAAAAATGGGCTTCTGAAAAGAAGCCTATTTTTTTATCTTTATTGGATGAATGGAAAGGCGATGAGTAATCAATAGAGATTATGATTGGGGTGCGATCAAAACGATCAAATTCCGCATCTTCATTTCCGTTTCCAAAAACTCTTTTTCAGGATTGGAATCTAAGGTTACACCCGCCCCGGCATAAAGTCGGGCGGAACTTTCCATCAGTTGAAGGCAACGAAGGTTTACGAAAACATGGCTTTCATTATCGAAATTAATGGGCCCTAAGTGGCCACTGTAAAATTCGCGATCATATCCTTCATACTTTCTTAAAAAATTCAACGCAGGTTCTAGGGGCATACCACACACTGCCGAAGTAGGATGGAGAAGTTTTAACATAACCGAGCCCAATTGTGGAAAATTGATTTCGTTCATATCTACTTCGTAATCGGTTTTTAAGTGCATAACATTGCCTGCAACCACTGTTTTGGGTCCATGCTCCAAATATTCTCGCACGCGGATCTTCTTGAAGCAATTGATAATGTAGCGTGAAACCAACGCCTGCTCTTCGATTTCCTTTTGCGTCCACGCTACCGACTTTACATTGATGGATGAATGATACGGTTGCGTTCCGGCCAAGGCATGTGTTTTGAACTTTGAATTTTTGTCAATACTCACCAACAGCTCTGGGGTAGCGCCCAACCAGGTGCCGGTTGCCGTTGATGACACGAGGGATACCATTGCTTGTGGGTGTTTTTCGCAAAGCGTATGAAAGGTTTGAAGTATATCAAAATCTTCAGCGAGCGTAACCTCTTGAAACCGGGAGGGCACAATTTTTTCAAGCTCCCCTTCTTCTATTTTCTTGATACCCAATTGCACAAGCTCTTGGTAATTGGAAGGTGAAGAATCTCTACCTGGTTTAAGGTGATATTTTAATTTTTGGGGAACTTCGTTTTCTCGCTTGTCAAATGTTGTCCACCAGCGGTGGTCAGGATTCGTTTCTTGCAATTTACCCATGGAGAAGCGAAATACAATATCGGCTGTTAAAAATATTTTCTTTTGAGATGGGTCAAACGGAGCAAACACAAATCCTGGCACCGATTCCTCTAAGCTGATTTCGTCCAACTCAACGGAGCCACTGTTGCAAATCATCAATACCTTTTCGGTGCTATTGGGTTTTCGCCACAGCGAAAAGGCTCCGCCCATCTTCAATGCATTGGCGATGATGTTTTGAATTGCTTCGCGTTCACCGATTTCTAGTTTTTCTACAACTTCCTTCATTATCTTCTATCAATAATCGCCAAAGTGATTCTGCTTATGCAAACTAATTCCTTTTCTTCGGTAGTGATGCGAATCTCCCACACCTGTGTTTTTTTGCCAATATGCACGGGCTTTGCTATGCCATAAACAAATCCGCTACGCACACTTTTAATGTGGTTGGCATTGATTTCCAACCCCACGCAATAGTGGGTAGTTCGATCAATACAGCAAGTGGCCGCTACGCTACCAAGTGTTTCCGCCAAGGCTACCGAAGCTCCTCCATGTAACAACCCAAGTGGCTGATGAGTTCTGTGATCTACAGGCATTTTTGCTTCGATAAAATCATCACCGATGGCAATACACTCAATACCCAAATGGCTGACCAGGGTATTTTCCGACATTTTGTTGAGGGTTTCAAGGGTAGGCTTTCCTTTAAAGATCGACATTATCAAGATGTTAAGGTGTGAACGTGGGCTTAGTTAATTGAACTATTTCCTTATTTTTGCGCGCGATTATTAAATCGAAAATTAACCAGAATTGAGCACTAAAAAAATCTACATCATACGCCACGGGCAAACCGATTTCAATTTGCGCGGCATTGTGCAAGGCAGCGGTGTAGATTCCAGCTTGAATGATACCGGCCGTCAACAAGCCCGCGCCTTCTTTGAGGTGTATGGACAAGTCGCTTTCGATAAGATTTATACATCAAAATTGGTGCGCACGCAAGAGTCAGTTCAGGCTTTTATCGACAAAGGTATTCCGCACGAAGCCCTAGAAGGGCTAAACGAAATTAGTTGGGGATCGAAGGAGGGACAAGAAATCACACCCGAGGAGGACGCCTACTACCATTGGATGATTGAAGAATGGCAAAAAGGAAATACATTTCAGCGGATTGTAGGAGGCGAAAGTCCTGATGATGTGGTGAAGCGTCAACAAGTTGCTATTCAGCATATCATGAAGGGCGAGGACGAGAAAACCATCTTGATTTGTATGCATGGCCGTGCCATGCGGATATTATTGTGCCAGCTATTGAACTATCCGTTGCGAGGAATGGACACTTTCGAACATAAAAACCTTTGCCTTTATCAACTGGACTTTACAGGATCCATGTTTGCCATTAAAAAGCATAATGACATAAGCCATTTGTTCGCAATAGAACAACCCAGCAAGGGACTATTGGTTCAAAATTAGTTTTATAAACTCTTTCAATCTGTTTTTACAGATTTCCATTTCGCATAGATTTTATAGTTTATCGATTTCGCCTTCGTGCAACCCAGTTATTTCAGAAATATCTTTTGATGAAACCCCTCGAAGTTTCAGTTTAATTGCGACTTCTATCTTCCCTTCTAATTTACCCTCTTGCCTTCCTTCTTGTTTTCCTTCGTCAAAAGCAGTGTCCACAGTGTTTTTGTAGTCCCTGTAGATTTTTAGGTTCATCTCGTACTTTTCCAGTTCTTCCTGCCCAAATTTGGCAATCTCTGCTTTTTCAAATGCTTGGATGAATATCTCGTCCTTGAAAATGGTAGGGATGGTCTGAAAGTCTTCCAGGTGCTTGATGAAATAAAGCCACTTATCTAAGCGGGTTTTCAATTCAGGTTCTGCCCTCTTGAAGTTTGGCATCTCCAAGTAGATGTAGGTCAGTTTATCGTAAAAGGTCTTGCCGTTTTGGTTTTTCAGTTTGATGGTATGCACCACTTCGTTTTTTTCTGCATCCTGTTCGTAGTCATCAAAAGTGAAATCCAAGATGCCCACACAGTAAACCGCTTTCAAATTGTAGTTCCACTCGCCTTTTTCTGCTTGTTCCCTTATCGGGAAAGTAGAATAATAAATAGTTCTTTCTTTGAAATAGTTTTGTTTCGCTTTTTGGAGCTCCACAATGAACTTTTCACCGCTCTCGCTTTCGCAGTAGATGTCATAGATGGCCCTCCTGTCGGCTTCTGTTTGCCCCAGATGCTCAGAATTTTTAAAACCAAGGTCAATGATTTTGGGTTGGTGGGGCAAAAGGGCATTTAAAAAGTCGAGCAATAGGGGCTTGCTGGCCTCTTCGCCAAATATTTTTTTGAAGCCAAAGTCGGTGAACGGGTTGATGTATTTTGCCTTCATAGCGTTGGCAAAGATAGCGATTTAGGGTGGAAGCATTATTTTCTTGCGCCCGCTTTCAAAAGGGCGTTCTCTTCTTTCAGCACTTGGTTTTGTTCTTTCAGCAGGGTAATGGTTTCTTCCAAGCTCCTCAGTAATTTTTCGTTCAATACACGCTCCTCCATTTTCACTTCAAAGGCATTTACCGAATTGTCCTTGTTCTCCTTATTGTTAACAATTTTTACTACTGATCCCTCTGGCAATAAATCGGCTGCATCTACTTGTAGTATTTCTGCAAGCTTTGGCAAATGGTCTAGCTTGAAATGGCTCTCGTCATTCTCCCAGTTCCAATAAGTGGCTTGAGCTACCCCAAGTTGATCAGCCACTTCTTGCTGCGATATTTTGCGTTTGTCACGGATTTTCCTCAATTGAGTACCTATATACATAAAACTGCTTTTGGTTTTTTAGTAAGGCTAATTTATCAATTTATTGATAGAATTAATAATACTACTGGTAAAGTAATACATTTGGTGGTGGCATTTTTACACTAGCCAAAGAAAAACTCAGTAAGGTGCTGGATTTATTCCCTTTGGTGAAAAAAATATGAAAAGTAACACGGGAAGGTTAACCTTGGCTGAATTGAAAGCAAAGGCAGATCAATCAAATGTAGTTGAAAACCTTGAGGCAATACAAGGTGCTGGATTGTTCAATTGTCATGGAAAATGGGGAGCTAGAGGTAAAGCAATTGCTGGATGGATAGACAGTAAAATAGACAAGATCATTGAGGAAGTCTTTTAATTGAGAATTTTTATTAAATAAGGCGATTAATTATTGAAAATTAATCGCCTTTACTTTAGGCAGTGAAATGTCAACTAGATAGTCTAATGTTCATTTCGGTAGAGTCCAGATGATGAATAAGAAAGTAATTTGCTTGTATAGTTGTCTCATAACTGTAATTTTTATGGCCTGCAAGCCTAGTGATAATTTACTTACCCGATTAGTTGGCAAGTATTTACATAACGAGTGGTTTTTTTCTTTTAAATCTGGAAATGAAACGACCACGATACCATTCGAGGTAATAAATGGATGGATAATTATTAAAGTGAAAATAGGGAAAGAGGAGCATCGCTTTCTTTTTGATACTGGAGCCTCAACAAGTATTGAACCAGAAATCACCAATGAACTTTTCCTGCCTTCAATAAGGGATTTTACAACCATTGATGCAAATGGAATTGATCGAAAAGTTCCCCTTGTTTACATTCCTAAATTGACTTTAGGGAATCGTACATTTACACACATAGGCGCGTTTTCAACTAGTCATCAATCAACAAAATGTATTGGTGTTAAAGGTGTAATTGGGCATAATTTATTATATGGCTCAGTTTGGAAAATAAATTTTCAGGATAAGACAATTACAATTTCTCAACAAACAGATAAAAGTAGTTTTAATCTTGAGAAATTTAATCTAATAAAAATTAAGACTGATTGGAAGAAAATGATGTATCTCAGATTAACTACTGACAGAGGTCAAATTGATGCCGTTCTAGATACGGGTCTTCCCAACTATATTCTCATAAATAAAAAATTCATTAATCACTTCAACAAAACCGATTTAGTTAAAAAAAAGATAAATTATATTGGTTCAGCTAATTCATCACTAATAGATACCATCAGTATGTATAAAGCTAACAATATTCGATTAAGTGATATACCAATTGACAAGGATATCCTTATCTTCTCTAATTTAGAATCTTCTGTTGGTTGTGGTTTCTTATCATATTTTCAGGAGATTGTAATCAATTTGAGGGAAAAGCGATTACTTCTATCTAAAAATGAATTGAGCAAGGTAGAGCGTAAGCCAGTGAATATAAATATTTCTTGGAAGGATGGTGTGACAAGAGTCACTGGTCTTGCTATTAATAGTAAAATGGAGAAAGCTGGCTTAAAGACTGGTGATCAAATCATAAGCATCAATTGCATCTCAACCGATTTGTTCCAGAATGCTTGCGAATATAAAGCATTTGAAAGCACTATGGATATTTACAAATCCGACATAGAATTATCCATACTTCGCGATGGTCAAAAATATAATTATACTTTTAGCAAGGATATGATGTATGAATAATATGCCTGCTTTAGAAAGGGTATGGATTGATTCTCTGTATAAAGGCCGTACTAAATTATTAGAAAACGTAAGGATACTTCTTTACAAAGAAAACCAACAGTTTTTCGAGTTACTTGATTATGAAAACGATAGGATATTCAATGAACCGTTTCTATTTGCTTACTTCTATGCTAACAAAAGCAATGCGACACTTGAGCAGCTATTATTTGGCCATATTGAAAAATCTAAACGGCCAAAAGCAATTAAGGCTAAATCAGATGAGCAAGGTCTAATCTATCTACCCGAGATTGGGTGGTTAAAGACAGATTTGCAAAATGAAATAGTAACTGTTGGAATAGATGAAACGGTTAATGGACTTTCCGTTTTAGTCCACGGCAGTAAAATGCCCTTCACTTTTGAGCCTATTTTGAAAATAGACACTACACTGTTTGAGATAGTCTATCATCAGCACCCATTACTAGCCCCCCATTATTTTGACTCAAAGAATAAACTGGTCAACGTAGAGATAGACACTATTACTGCGAAGCAAAAAGATAACCTAGCAAAAGCATTTGTATTAATCCGAAACTCAGCTCCAGAATTTTATAATCTCTTAGAAGAAGCCATAAAGAAGGTGGTGATTTTCAATGACCCATCCACTAAACGCAATTCCTTTGCTACTGTTTCTGTACACGGCTGTGCGTTCTTCAATTCATTTCAGCCGGAATACGATGAGGTTTTTTTTATTGAAGATATTGCACACCAATGTGGCCATGTCATATTCAATAATATTACTCACGGCAACAAAGATATTTTTAAGATTCACTCTGAGACAGTAATCAAAGAAAAAGGCTTATGGGGAATAATTATGAACTTGCTGGAAAAGAGAACCTTGTTTGTTGCTTTTCATGCGTTGTTCACTTACTATGGTATTACCATTTGTTTAGAAGCATGTTTACTAAAATCAGAATTATCAGAATTACAAAAACATGAAGTCTTGGGCCGCCTTGCTTTTTGTTTTCGTAAATATGGGAATGACATCAAACTATTAGGCAAGCTAGACAAGGAAGGCCAAAGCATTTATTTTACTGAAGAAGGACTGGCATTGTACAAGCCGATGGAAAATCTTTATAATCGAATTAAAATAGAATGGGGCGAGAGATTAAGAAAAATTAACCTGCTCAATCAACCCTATAATTTTTCTGTTAAGAATTTTTTTAAATCAAACCCCATTGAAGTAGATGAAAATAGGCGCTAAGATTTTTATTTTTATTCTGATAACCCATTTTGGCTGTGCCCAAAAGCAATCCAATAAAAAAGAGACGAAAAAGAAGATAAGCGTTCAAGATTCCATCAGGCTATATAAATACCTTGATAAAGTAGGTGAGTTCTCATTGTTCTCAATAAAGCGGCAGCTATATATCGATAGTGCACTCACCATTGTGCCTAAGGCATCGCAACTTTGGCAACAAAAAGCCATGCCGCTTTTTAAACAAAAGAAGTATGAGATAGGCATGCCGTACTTGGATAGTGCTGTAAAGTATGATAAAACAAACCATTGGCTTGAGTATAGGGCTTTCATCAAATGTATTTTTCAGAAATCGTACCATGCGGCAATTAAAGATTTCAACCTCGCCCAAAAGCAAAATGGTAACTCGTACGTGATGGATCACTCATACCAATTTTATAAAAGTCTTTGCTATCTGCAGCTTAACAAATTCGATTCTGCGGAATACTTAATCGACAAAGAGATTAAAGAAGAAATAAAAACCCGAAAGGAAGCGCATCATTTGCATTGGCTTTATTTAGGCATTGTGCAGTTTGAAAAGGAGAATTATGTAGAGGCCATCAAGAGCTTTGATAATGGGCTGAAATTATATCCTCAATTTTCAGATATACAATTTTACAAAGCGTTGTGCCTCTATGAGCTGAAACAAAATAAGCAAGCTGTTGAACTATTACAAAGTGCCAAGGAAAACCTTCAAAAGGGCTACGGCATCAATGAGGACAACGCTATATATGAGGCATATCCATATCAAATAAACAAATCTATGGTAGAGGCTTTTTTGGAGGGGTTTCAGGAAATGGAGGTAAACAAAAAATGAGCGAAATAATGAAACGATTTTTTGTTTCGATCTTCTTAGTTTCTATGTTTTCAGCAGTATTCGGTCAAACGATTGATAATTACAATAAGGCTTTATCTGTTTTAATAAAATCACAAACCGCCATGGGCGAGAGCAACGTAAGCATTCTTGTTTCTATTAAAGGATCTATCCATAACCAAGATCACTATGAAACACCCGAAAAAACAAAAGACCTCCCATTGCAAGAGACGTATGGATTCTTTGTCAATGAAAAGGTAGCCTATTTGTACAGAGAGATGCAGAACAGAGCAAACACCTATCAACGAACGGCTGTTTCTAAACAGGATTCGCTCTATGAGCGTGGCTATTATGATAAATCTTTCTCTAAGTTGTCAACACAAGATTTTGCTTTTGAAGTGGCCAAAACCCTACCAACGGAAATGCTTCGGTTGGCCTATGAAAACAGAAAGTCGCTTAGGTACTTAGGTGAAAAATCACTTTATTATTTGATTTCATTCAGCTATGCAACCAACCAAAACGCGACACTTTATATCAATCAGCAAACCTATATGCTTGAAAAGGTAGAAACACTTGGCTATAGTGATATATATGGTGATGTCTCTTTTGAAACGGTTTACAAAGATTTTACAGATAAGAATGGCATAAAAATACCAAGCACACGCATAGATTATGAATATGGAAAGCCTGAGCGCGAATTAACTTATAGCGATCTTCGCTTCGACCTAAAACCGGACACTAGTAATTTGAGAATAAAATGGTTGCCCGAATATTTTAGGAAGAAACTAAGTGAACCTGTATCTGCGAAAGAGCAATTTGAATTTAGCACTATCTCGCCCACACTTGATTTGGTTAAAATTCTTTCGCAAAACAATAAAGCACTGATTGCCAAATTTGCAGATTACATTGCTTTGTTTGAAGTGCCGCAAGGAATTGACTTGAACATTCAACTGATAGAGGAATTGAAGAAACGTTATCCAGACAGACCGTTGCGTTATTTATTTGTAACGCATCACCACCCCGATCATGCAGGGGGCATAAGGGCTTATGCTAACCAACAGATAACGCTCATTACTACTGCTGGCAATAAGGAATACTTTGAAAAAATATTGACCACTTCACACTCTATTGGTATTAACAAGGCATTGTACAATGAGCCGATCAAATTGAAAATGGAGTTTGTGCCACTAACAGGTGACAAAATTGTCAAAGATAAATTCAATGAAGTGATTGGGTATGAGATTGGGGCCAATACATCACATACCTCAGAGCATCTTGCTTACTATTTTCCGAAATCAAAAATTCTGTGGACGGGCGATTTGCTTTTCTTCGACCAAAAAGAAACAGTATATCCTGCAGGGGCAAGAGGCAAATCAATTTATGATTTGATTCAAACCAAGAAATTGGCAGTTGGTAAAATATATACCTCGTGGCCACTTCATGGACAAAAAGAATTTGGCACTGTTGATTTTTTGAAAAAACTGGTAGCCTCTAACTAACTATTCAGTGTCCCTTTTTAAAAAATCTTTCCCCTTCTACCGTCAGCTTGATCAGATGGACTGCGGACCTACGTGCCTGCGCATGATAGCCAAGCATCACGGCAGATCCTTTGACATTTCTTATCTTCGCCAATTGGCAAACCTTGCCCGTGACGGCTCTACGCTAGGCGGCCTTGCAGATGCTGCAGAAAAGATAGGATTCGCAACGCTTGCGCTTAATTCTACTTACAAAGACTTGGCAACAGAAATTCCATTGCCTTGCATAGCGCACTGGCGGCAGCGGCACTATGTAGTGGTGTATGAGGCCGATGAAAAGCAAATCAAGATTGCTGACCCGGCACATGGCCTAATAAATTATACTCCAGAAGAATTTTGTAAAGGGTGGATACCACTGAAAAATGTTTCGATGGATACGGAAGGTGTTTTGCTTTTGTTTGAAACCACCCCTTCATTTTATGATCGAGAAGGATATACAGTAAGCGGCAAATCACCGTTCAAATTTTTGCAACGCTATTTTCGTCCATTCCGCAAGTTCTCTTTTCAACTTTTCGTAGGCTTGTTAGTTGGTAGCTTTGTACAGTTGGCCTTGCCCTTTCTTACCCAGCAGATTGTAGATGTAGGTATCAACACCAAGAACCTGAATTTTATTTATCTGATCCTTGCCGCGCAGTTGATGTTGTTTGTCTCGCAAACAGGAATTAGAGTAGTGCGCAGTTGGATTCTGCTGCATATCACCAGCCGCATGAACCTACGGATGCTTTCGGATTTTTTGATCAAGTTAATGAACCTGCCTATTTCATTCTTTGACTCGAAGAGCCAGGGAGATTTGATGCAACGAATCCAAGACCACAATCGGATCCAGTCTTTTCTTTCGGCCACTACGCTGGATGTACTGTTTTCTGTTATCCCTTTCGTGGTTTTTGGTTTTATTCTCTCTTATTTCAACCTCACTCTTTTCATCATTTTTCTTGTTGGCTCTGGACTGTACATGCTATGGGTACTGATTTTTATGAAACGCAGAGCAGAGATTGATTATAAGTATTTTGATCAAGCCAGCGGCAACCAAAGCAGTACCATCCAACTCATTACTGGTATGCAAGAGATAAAGTTGAATGGTTCGGAGAAGCGCAGGCGCTGGGAGTGGGAGGCAATTCAGGCGCGGTTGTTTAAACTGAACATGAAAAGTTTGGTGCTTTCACAATCGCAAAACGAGGGAGGGCAGTTTATCAACGAGATAAAAAATATTTTAATAAGTTTTGTAGCGGCACAAAGCGTGATCAGCGGTCAAATTACGTTTGGTGGTATGTTGGCCGTACAATACATCATTGGCCAAATGAATGTGCCAGTAAATAACTTTATCACATTTATAAGAAGCTATCAGGATGCCAGATTGAGTATTGAACGCCTTGCTGAAATCCATAATAAACCCAACGAGGAATCAACCGAGGACCAATTGGTTCACGAGCTGCCGGCTCAAAAGTCTATCATTTTACAAAATGTGAATTTCAGGTATGGGAGCTCGGCCGCTGCATTGGTCTTGAAAAATATCAACCTTGCCATTCCGGAGGGTAAAGTAACAGCAATTGTAGGTGCCAGCGGGAGCGGTAAGACCACATTGCTGAAGTTGCTGTTGAAGTATTACGAACCGGTGGAGGGCCAAATTTACCTTGGCGGTAACAACCTTAAAAACATTGGTTATAATTTTTGGCGTAGCCACTGTGGGGTAGTTATGCAAGATGGATTTCTGTTTTCCGATTCTATTGCTAGGAACATCAGCGAATCGGATGAAAATGGTGCAGTAGACAGAAAGAAATTGCATGAGGCTGTTCGTGTTGCAAACATTGGTGGTTTTATTGAGGAGCTGCCAATGGCCTACAATACTCGCATTGGTGCGAGTGGCATGGGTATAAGTGGAGGCCAAAAGCAACGCATTATTATTGCTCGGGCGGTGTATAAAAACCCTGCATTTTTGTTTTTTGATGAGGCAACAAGCTCCTTGGATGCCAATAATGAGTCAATCATCATGCAAAACCTGGAAGGTTTTTTTAAGAGCAGAACGGTAGTAGTCGTTGCCCATCGCCTAAGCACTGTGAAAAATGCCGATCAGATTATTGTGCTTGACAAAGGCGAGATTGTTGAAACCGGAACGCACAGCGAACTGACCACTAAGCAAGGGTATTATTATTCGCTTATCAAAAACCAATTGGAACTAGGTAACTAATGGAAGACGAAGACATTGATAGTAGGAGCGAGGCTGTGCGCGATTATCTCGAGCAAGTGCCGAGCGGGCTTACCCGTTGGGGTTCCGCTGTCATCTCCTCGATTTTGCTCATTGCTATTTTGTTGACATGGTTGATTCGCTACCCCACTTTGGTGCGTGCAGATTTTAAGCTCACCACACAAATAGAACCCAAGCCCGTGGTTGCGCGAACGGATGGAAGATTAGAAAAGTTATTGATCGCCAACCATCAACTAGTTTCATCAGACCAGCTATTGGGCTTCTTAGAAAGTGCCGCGCACCACGAGGAAGTGCTTCAATTAGAAACAGAATTGAATATGATCCGTCAATTATTCGAGAAAAACGATTTTACTGGTTTTGATACGCTTCGGCTTGCATCGCTCGAGCATTTAGGCGATGTGCAAACATCTTACCAATCATTTCGTCAACAATTTTCGCAGCTTAACTCCTTGCTTGGAAAAAAGTACTACGATAAAAAAATTGAATTTCTAAAACGGGATATTTCTGAATTGGAAACGATGAACCGCCACCAAAAAAGCCAATACCAACTTTATAAACGCGATGCCAGCCTTGCGGAGAGTGAATTTGCCATGAACCAAAAACTGTTTGCCGATAAAGTAATAGCCAAACTCGATTTGGATAGGGAGGAGAGCAAAATGTTGGCTAAAAAACTTCCGCTCAGAAATATTGAAACTTCAATATTGAACAATAAAGCTCAAATAAGGTCCAAGCAAAATCAAATGATCGATTTGGAGAAACAAGTGCTGGAGCAGAAAGAGGGTTTTCGTCAATCCATTAACTCGCTAAATAGTTCCATATCTGCTTGGAAAAATCGCTATTTACTTATTTCGCCCTCACCCGGAAAAATTCTTTTTGCAAATAATCTACAAGAAAAGGAAAATGTAAAAGTTGGGACAGAATTATTTCAGGTATTTGAAACTACGTCTGTTTATGTTGGTACATTAACAATCCCGCAGGATAATTCTGGCAAGATAAAAATCGGACAACGTGTATTAATAAAATTTCAAAGCTATCCATTTGAGGAGTACGGCATGGTGGAGGGAAAGGTTTCATCGCCCCCGCAACTATCCTCACAGGACAATAAGTTATTCTTTGCATTTGTTGAATTGCCCAATGGCTTAAAGACAAATCACAACAAAACGCTTGCCTATAACTATGGAATGGCGGCATCGGCAGAGATCATTACCGAAGACCTGCGGTTGATTGAGCGGATTTTTTATACGATAAGGAAAGTATTTAATCCTAGCTGAAATAATTAATTGAATGTGCCTTTAGGAAAAGAGCAGTTTTTTTGGTTTGCAGAAAGTGATTACCCCTTCGCTGCATTCTTAATCTGCTCCAATGCAAACTTGGCTTTGCTGTCAATACTGTTTTTATATTCGTGCCGTTTGTAGCTAAGGGCCAGCTCAAAGTATTTTTTTGCTGATGCATAATCTTTTTGCTCTTGGGCCAAATACCCCATTTGTAAGGCGGAGTTGGCCGCAAAATACCACGGGTTGTCGTTGGTAAAATTGATGCACTGCTGGTAGTACGACTTAGCCGTAGTGTAGTCGTGTAGCTTGTGCGCGAGGCGTGCCTTGCGGTAAAGCAATTCAGCTTGTTCTTTTTTTATTTTGAGTTCGGTTGGCGCGATGGATTGCAGCGCGAGGGCAGCCTGATCGTAATAACCACCATCGGTGGCAAATCGGGCTTTCAATAATTTTTGATTTGCTAAATAGGATTCTTCTAACTGCTTGGCCGCGTATTTATCGGGTTCAGCCGATTCCTTTCCAGTTACTTTGGCTTTTTCAAAATTTATTTTGGCATTAGCGGGGTCGTTCAATAGCCAATGGCAAATTCCGATTTTGTAATACGAATCTTTTTTAAACGATTGGCTACGGTAGCCTTTTTGAAATTTTTGATAACACGCAATGGCCTTTTGGTATTCTCCTTTTTGTAAAAGAGCATCGCCATGCAAATAATCTGCATAATACATGGCCAAGCCTTGCGGAATTTTATCCAGTGTTTGAAAAAGGGTCAACGCTGTTTCTGCTTGCGAGTCTTTCATCAACATATTAATGGCCACAAAGAGACCCAATTTGCTTTCGGGCTGTTCTTTCAAGTAGTCCATCATGCCTTTAGCAGCTTCGCCAAATTGCTGGTTGATAAAACCTTTTACGGTGAAAAGTAAAATGGTGGCCTCTGAGCTAAGTGATGATTTTGAAACCCGTAAGTCACCTAGATTTTTTTGACCCACCACCACGGATCCGCGCATGCCCAATAAGCCCATAAACCAAGCATACTTTTCGGGTATGGAACCAAGCATGACTTGCAGCACTCCATACGTTTTTTTGATGGGGATGAAATCCGGATATTTTTTGATGCATTCGTTGGTGATATTGTAGGCTCTTCGAATGGCAAATACGGCATTAAACTCTTGACCATTGTTGAGCATGTTGAAACCTCGCTGAAGATTTAGCTCGGCTTGTAGAAAAAGCACCTCCGGGCCACTCGCTAATTTGTCCAGCGATTCAAGTCGTTGTTTAAAGTTGCGTTCCAGCAGTTCTATTTTGGTGGGGTCTTCTGTGATCAACACATCGGCTGTTTCACTCAAGCTCACGATGTACATCTTATACAGTTCATTTGACTTATCAGGCACTTTAGCCAGTTGGGCCATGGCCATTTCTGGCTGAAGGTTCAGCACGAGTTGATACGCCTTTTGTACTTCAGGATTGAAAAGCCATACCTTATCGGTAGCACGCACAGAAATATGCGCTATTAAAAAAAAGCAGGCAATCACGCCTGCTTTTTTGATGTATGCTATTGAATGAATATTAGGCAACTTTTTTAGCTCTTTTAACGGGCGCTGCCTTTTTAGGTTTTTCTTCTTCAATTACCTCTACTTCTACATCAGCCAAAATGCGGCCAGAGTGTTCGTCAATAACGATTTTCTTTTTCTCTTTGATTTCGGCAATCTTTTGAGGAGGGATGATGATGTTGCAACCTTGTGCCGCACCGCGTACTACCGTTACAACGGCCAACCCGTTGGTCAGACTTCTGCGCAGACGATCGTAATGCTTCAACATTTTGTCATCAATTTTCTTTACGGCCTTTTCGCGCTCGCCTAACAATCTTTTCTCTTCTTCTTCGCTCTCCTTCAAAATATCTTGCAATTCATTTTTCTTATTGTCAAGATCTTGGTTGCGATCGGTAATCAATGTTTCGATGGAGGTAATCTCTGCTTTTTTAGCATCAATTTTTTCTTTTGCTTCCTTTATGCGCTTCTCGCAGATCTGAACTTCCAATTCTTGCAGTTCTACTTCTTTGGTGATGGCATCGTACTCGCGGTTGTTCTTAACGTTCTTTTGCTGCTCATTGTACTTTTTGATGAGCTTTTCGGCCTCTTTAATGCCCTCTTTGTTCTTTTTGATGTTGTCTTCTAGTTCCTTCATTTCGCCTTCAAAGCGACCCAAACGAACCTTATAGCCCTCCATCTCATCTTCTAGGTCTTGCACCTCATCGGGCAGGTCGCCCCTCAATTTCTTAAGTTCATCTAGTTTTGAATCAATTGATTGAAGCTTTACCAAGGCTTCTAGTTTCTGTGCAACTGTCTGATTTTCCATTATTTAGAGATAACTTATAGGATTTGTGTTCGATTTAGAAAAAGTGGTTGTAAAAGTAGTAAAATTTTTGCTTAAAACCTCTGTCAATAACTGTTTCGTAAACTGTTCGGTTTCATAGTGGCCAATATCAGCCACGATAATTTTATGGTCGGCATCGAAGAATTCGTGGTATTTAAAATCGGCCGAGACAAAAACATCCGCCCCAGCGGCAATGGCTTGTGGAAGCAAGAAACTGCCGGCCCCACCACACACGGCCACCCGCTTTATTTTTCTATCCGTTAGTTGCGTATGGCGAATGCATTTTGCGTTCATCTTTGCTTTTAAACCATTTAAAAACTCCATTGGTTCAAGAGGTATTTCCAAATCGCCCACCATACCAGCCCCCACCTCTTGGTTTTCGTTTTCCAATCGACTCAGGTAATAGGCTACTTCCTCGTAAGGATGCGACTGATGCAACGCACCGAGCACTGAGGTTTTCATTGGCTCGGGTAAAATCATTTCTATCCTTGTTTCTTCCACCCGCTCCAATTCACCTTTTTTGCCAATGGCAGGATTAGATTTTTCATTTGGTAAAAATGTGCCTTCGCCCATCACTTGAAAACTACAGTTTGAATAGTTGCCAATGTTTCCGGCCCCGGCCGCATGCAATGCCTCAATTACTTTCTCTTTATTTTTAGTGGGCACAAAAGTGGTAAGTTTTAGAAGCGTGTTAGGTTTTGATGCCAATACCCTTGTATTTTTTAACCCAATGATGTCAGCAATTTTTCTATTTACGCCCCAATCTACGTTATCTAAATTAGTATGGATGGCGTATATGCCGATGTCATTTTTTATCGCCTTGATAATGGTGCGCTCCACATAGTTTTGTCCGGTGAGTTTTTTTAAACCTTTGAATAAGATAGGGTGGTGGGCCACAATCAAGTTGCAGCGATTGGCGATGGCTTCGGCTACAATAGTTTCCAGGCAATCCAGCGTAACCAAAATGCCGGTTACTTCTGCAAAAGGGTTTCCTACAATCAAACCACTGTTATCATAGCTTTCTTGATAGGCTTTGGGTGCCAAGGCTTCTAAATAGTGCGTTACGTCTTTAATGGTTGTGGTTGCCATTGTTTGCTTATTTTTGGAATTCTAAAAGTAGCGAAAGTAAGCATTACCAAATCATGCCGTTTTTGAAATTGATTTTTTGGCCTTTTGCGGCACTGTATAACCTTGTAATGAAGGTGCGCAATCATCTATACGATATTGGGCACAAGCCTTCATTTGAATTTGAGTCGGTGGTCATCAGTGTGGGCAATTTAAATGTGGGGGGATCGGGCAAAACCCCCATGATCGAATACTTGGTAAGGCTGCTGAAAGATCGATACAAGCTTGCCGTGCTTAGCCGTGGCTATGGTCGCAAAACGAAAGGGTTTCGAGTTGCCCAACAGGCAGATGATGCAACTACGTTGGGTGATGAACCCTATCAATATTTTTTGAAATTTGGAAAAGAAGTGATGGTGGCAGTTGGCGAAGAGCGTGCGTTGGCCATTTCTACATTGCTCAACGAAGCAGAGCCACCCCAAGTGATTTTATTGGACGATGCTTTTCAACATCGCTCGGTGGTTCCACAATTATCAATTTTGCTCACCGATTTTTCAAAACCTTTTTATGAAGATCACTTGCTACCGGTTGGGCGTTTGCGCGAGGGCAGGAGTGGGTCAGCTCGTGCAGATGCGATTGTGATAACCAAATGTGCCGGAAATGTGGAATCGCGGCTAGCCATCGACCATCAAGTAAAAAATTATGCGGGCGAGAAACCTATTTTTTTCTCGGGTCTCAAATATCGTCCTGCTGTTTCATTCATTCCTCCGAGCGATATCGGCCGAAAAGTATTGCTGGTGTCGGGCATTGCCAATGCGCAGGCCATGGAAGAGTATGTGGCAGCCCATTTTGAAATGATCAAGCATATAAAATTTGCAGATCATCACCATTACTCGGCTAATGATGTTGTAAAAATTGAGGAAACTTTTGTAACAGTCAAAGCCGAAGCGATTTTAACAACTGAAAAAGATTGGGTAAAACTCAAATCGGAATCATTAGCAGCTCATCTGCACAAAGAAAACTGGTTTTATCTGCCCGTTGAGACCGATTTTATCAATTGTGGTTCGGAATTTGATGCCATGGTGAACCTTTTGGTGGCCACTCGCCTAGAAGAATTGAGTCAGGTCACAAAAGGATAAACAATTACTATTTTTGCACGTGCGTTTTACGGTAGGTTTGATTTTAATAGGCTGGTGCTTGATAAGCCCTGCATGGGCGCAGAAGCGCGATTCTATCTTAATGAAGAGGCGCATGGTGAAAACTCCTCCACCCTCTACCTCTGACGAGCCCAAGAAGCGGACAACTTCCAAAATCATCAACGACTCGGTAAAGACAGTGTATGGCCCCAATACCTCTACTTGGACTACGGAGACAGAATTGTTTTATAACAAAAAAACCTATCGCCCGCTCGATACCGCGGTAAATAACTTCCACCGCTGGACGATGGTGCAGCGACACAACAATCAATATCAAGATTTGGGAAACATGGGCACTGCCCTAAACCCAATTTTTCCGATAGCACCCAGCACGATTGGGTTAACGCCTGGCTTTCGTGCCTATGCACCGTATTTTGAAAACACGGAGCCCCGTTATTATGATACCAAATCACCCTTCACACGCATTTATGTGGTGTGGGGTGGAAGTGGCAGGGCCATGACGCACATTGAGTTTAGTCGCAACATAAACTCCCGATGGAATTTTGGATTTAACTATCGGCCAATTTTGGTAGAGAAGCAAATTCAACGGCAGTTTGGGGTACGCCAAACTATCAGTCATTATTACGATGCGTTTACTACGTATCGATCAAAAAAGGAACGCTATTTTTTGGCGTTCAACTATAGGCGCATCCGTCACCAAGTAAAAGAAAATGGGGGTGTTAAATTAGTAAGTAACGATACCACTTACGCAGATTTTTTTGATCCCGAAGCTAAGCCCTACTGGGCAAATGCCGGAACGGAAGAACTGCGGCAAGCTATTCACTTCCATCATCATTATAAGCTAGCCAAACCTTTGCAGGTATATCAAACGGTTGACTACAATTTGCAGAATAACTATTTTAAAATCAGCCCAAGTGATACAGCTACCCGTTACTTCAGAAATATATATATCGATTCGGCACAAACGGACTTAGTTACGTTTCAGTCGTTTCAAAACGAAGTTGGCATAAAAGGTAATGCAGCATTTTTGTTTTATGATATCTACTTCAAACTACGAACCGTGTCAGCACAAAATGATTTTTTGAGAACGTATGACCCACGCGCTTCTTTGAGCAGAATAGAGAATTATGTAGGTGGCAGAATTGCTTTAAAGTTTGATAGCTTGAGTGAACTGCGCGCCAATGCAGAATTATTGCTGGATGGCAATTATAAGTTAGAAGGAATTTTAAATACACCTTGGCTCGATGCCAGTTTGATAAGCGTACTTGCCAAGCCTGGCTATATGCAACAGGTTTATCGTGGCATACGAACTTTTTGGTTGAACGACTTTAACAACACATTCACCAACCAACTAAAAGGCAACATCAAAGTAAAATGGGGCAGGCTGTATTTTTCACCTGGGCTAACGTATAGCGTATTCAACAATTACATTTATTTTACTAAAACACCCGATATTGAACGGCCGCGATTGGAAGTGCTACAGCCCAATCAATCGGCTGGCATCCAACAAGTGTTTTCGCCTGAGGTGAATTTGAACATTCGATTTTTTAGAAATTTTTATTTCCGATCACAGGTTATCTACACGCAGCTTTTGCAAAATGACGACCAAGCTTTGCGCATACCCCAATGGTTTATCAACGGGCAGTTGGCCTACGAAAAATTCGTGTTTAAAAAAGCGCTACAGATGCAATTAGGCATCGATGCATTCTATCGCTCCGATTATCAAGCCTTGGGGTATGCGCCCGACATTCAAACCTATTACAATCAAGACACCAATACGGTTAACGAATATTTAGTGGCCGATGTTTTTATGAATGCCAAGATTAAACGCGGACGATTGTTTATAAAGTATCACAATGTTGGTCGGCTCTTTCAACCGCCAGGCTATATGTTAACCTATGGCTACCCGGCCGTGCCCAACGTGATTGATTTTGGTTTTGAGTTATTGCTTTTTGATTAATGGAACAGATCGATAAACATGTGCTTGGCCTTGCCTTGCCCACCGATCCGCGTTGGGTTGATATTGCCGCCATGCAACTGCAAGACATTTTGATAGATCACGCATATTGCGAGCAAAAGGCAGCGTCTGCATGTATATCATTGATTGTTCAATATCCTGAAAAAGAGAAATTAGTGGAGACACTCACTCCGGTAGTGACAGAGGAGTGGAGCCATTTTGAGCGCGTGCTGGCAGAGATGAAAAAGCGCGGTTATGCGATGGGTTTTGCTCGAAAAGATGAGTATGTTGAACGACTGAGTGCGGTATTGAAAAAAGGTGGCAACCGCGAGCAGCAGCTATTGGAGAAATTGTTGATGTGTGCCTTGATTGAGGCACGCAGTTGCGAGCGATTTCGTTTGCTTTCCAAACAAATTGAGGATGAGGGCTTGCGCCATTTTTATTATGAACTAATGGTTTCGGAGGCAGGCCATTACAAAAATTTTCTGACATTGGCAAAAGAATACAACGAACCGAAGGAAGTAGAAAAACGCTGGCGCGAATTGCTGCACCAAGAAGGAGAGATTGTCAAGGGTTTAGCTGTACGGGCAGATCGGATGCATTAATAGTTCCATATTTTTCCTTATCAACACATCGATCAATCCTTGTAGAAATTTTTGCTATCAGTTGGGTAGTAGTTGAGTTATCATATTTAAAATGCAGTGGGTTGACACCGGGCCGCACTATTTATTTTATAAAATATATGCTTATAGAATGCCCTTGCTACTTCATTGATTTCAAGCAACGCATTGAGTAGGCCATGGTTTATTAAAATTAAAGCCATGCACGTTAACAAAATTGTTTGTGCATGGCTTTGGGATTATGAGAGACTATTTGCTCTTCTTAGAAGATTTCTTGGCTGATTTTTTGACTGTTTTTTGATTCTTTTTTACAGCTTTCTTCGCAGTTTTAGCAACCACTTTCTTGGTAGCTTTCTTCGCTGCTTTTTTGGCTACTTTCTTGACTACCTTTTTAACTGCCTTCTTCGCCACGGCCTTTTTAGGGACAGGTTTTGCCTTCTTCACCGCCTTTTTAGCAACGGGTTTTGCCGGTGATGAATTTTTGTTTTTGCCCATCGCATTCAATGCCGAACCAGCCTTAAACCAATCAATCTGATTTTTATTGTAAGTATGGTTTACAGTAATGCGCTCTTCCACACCGTTGATGTGATGGATCACCAATGTCAGTGGCTTGTCGGGCGAGAAAGTGGTAAGACCTACAATGTCGAAGCGATCGTCTTCCAATATTTTATTGTAGTCTTCTTTATTGGCAAACGTAAGCGCCAGCATCCCTTGCTTTTTCAAGTTGGTTTCGTGAATGCGCGCAAATGATTTTACCAAAATAGCCCGAACACCCAAGTGGCGTGGCTCCATGGCTGCATGTTCGCGCGATGAGCCTTCTCCGTAATTTTCGTCACCTACCACAATCGAACCAATGTTGTGCGCTTTATAATCGCGTTGCACTTTTGGCACTTCATCGTAGTGGCCACTCAACCCATTGCGCACACTGTTTATTTTTTCGTTGTAGAAATTGGTAGCGCCAATCAATAAGTTATTGGAGATGTTATCTAAATGCCCACGGTACTTTAACCATTTGCCGGCCATCGAAATATGATCGGTAGTACATTTGCCCTTTGCTTTGATGAGCAAACGTAAATTTTTCAAATCCGTCCCTTCCCATGCCTTGAAGGGTTCTAAGAGTTGCAAGCGGTCAGAATCGTGGCTCACAACCACCTGCACCTTGCTCCCATCTTTTGCGGGTGCTAAGTAACCGGGATCTTTTACATCAAAACCTTTAGGGGGCAGTTCATTTCCCGTTGGCGGATCTAATTTCACTTTTTCTCCACGCTCGTTGGTCAAGTAATCGGTCAGCGGGTTGAAATTCAAATCGCCTGCAATGGCGATAGCAGTTACCAACTCAGGCGATCCCACAAAGGCAAACGTGTTGGGGTTGCCATCGTTTCGTGATTGAAAATTTCTATTGAACGAGTGAACGATGGTGTTTTTTTCTTGCTTATCAGAGCCGGTGCGGTTCCACATGCCAATGCAAGGACCGCACGCGTTGGCAAACACTTTGGCACCTATTTTATCAAACGTGTCGATGAATCCATCGCGCTCAATGGTGTAGCGAACTTGTTCTGAACCCGGTGTGATGGTAAACTCCGCTTTTGTCTTCAATCCTTTATCGGCCACTTGCTTTGCCAAACTTGCCGCACGCGAAATGTCTTCGTACGATGAATTGGTGCACGAGCCAATCAACCCAACCTCTACTTTGGTAGGCCAACCGTTTTTAGCAGCTTCTTCTTTCATTTTTGAAATAGGAGTAGCCAAATCAGGTGTGAACGGGCCATTCAAATATGGCTCGAGCGATGACAAATCGATTTCAATAATTTGATCAAAATATTTTTCTGGATTTTGATAGACTTCAGGGTCGGCCGTCAGATGTTCTTTTATCTTGTTGGCCATTTTCGCTACTTCGGCACGTCCGGTAGAAATCAAGTAGCGCTCCATCGATTCATCGTAACCAAAAGTTGAAGTGGTGGCACCAATCTCTGCACCCATGTTACAGATAGTGCCTTTTCCAGTACAACTCATGGAGGTTGCACCTTCGCCAAAATACTCTACAATGGCACCCGTGCCACCTTTTACTGTTAGAATTCCCGCCACTTTTAAAATCACATCTTTGGCAGACGTCCAGCCATTAAGTTTGCCCGTCAACTTTACACCAATCAGCTTAGGAAATTTTAACTCCCATGCCATACCAGCCATTACATCCACCGCATCAGCACCCCCTACACCAATTGCCACCATACCCAGACCTCCAGCATTTACGGTGTGCGAGTCGGTTCCAATCATCATACCGCCAGGGAAAGCGTAATTCTCTAGCACTACTTGGTGAATAATGCCCGCACCGGGTCTCCAAAAACCGATGCCATACTTATTGGAAACGGAGGCTAAGAAATCAAAAACCTCTTTGCTCTCTTTGTTGGCATGTGTCAAGTCATCACCTGCCCCGGTTTTGGCCACAATCAAATGATCGCAATGCACCGTAGAAGGCACGGCTACCTTGGGGCGGCCAGCCGACATAAATTGGAGTAGTGCCATTTGAGCAGTGGCATCTTGCATTGCCACGCGGTCGGGGGCAAAATCGACATACGACTTGCCACGACCGAAGTTCTCCAACGGCTGGTCTTTGTATAAGTGTGAGTACAATATTTTTTCAGAAAGTGTGAGCGGTTTGCCCACCATTTTTCTGGCTTTGGCTATACGGGCAGGGAAAGCCGCATATAGGGCGCGAATCATGTCTAAATCGAATACCATAGTTTTGTGAATGTTTAAACTGCCAAACTACAAATTTTTGACAGCAACAACAGGAAAAAGTCTGTTTTTTAGGTTGTTTCTCAAGGATTTTTTACGGAGTGAAGTTCACAAGTAAAAACGGATGTTACTCATGGGTTTATTTTTTGCATTCACAGAAGCACACAGATTTTATTAATTATCATACTCATCCGATACTTTCATAAAAAATTATCAATAGCCAATAGTGTCTTGAGCATTTGGTAGAAATTGCAAATAAGTGACCCCTTTTGGTGATAAGAGTTTTAAGTTCAGCCAAGCTAGCAATACCAAAGTATTTCCACCCTAGCAAAAAAAAATTCGATAAACCCATAAATTAGCCCTATCTTTATACCAGTTTATTTTAAAGGATTTTGAATCAATCACAAGCCATTGTTCTCTACCAGCCGATGTTGCACAACATTGCTTATAACTTGCTTCGCTGCAAAGCTGACGCAGAAGACATTGTGCAAGACACTTTTGTTAAATGGTTGAGCATCGACCACAGCAAGATTCAAAACACAAAAGCCTATTTGATAAAAGCCGTTACCAATAATTGCCTCAACCATCTTAATTCATTAAAGAAGAAAAAAGAAGAGTATTGGGATTCGATTATGCTGTCGGAGCTGGTGGTAAAATTCAAAGAATCTGATTTTGCCCATATCGATTTTGAAAAAGAGTTGGCGACCGCTTTTAAAGTGATTCAGAGCAAGTTAGAGCCTTTGGAACGCGCCACCTATTTGCTCAAAGAAGTTTTCAATTTTGATTACGATGCCATTCAAAAAGTGTTAGATAAAAAGGCCGACCATTGCCGACAGTTGTTTTGCCGTGCTAAGAAAAAATTGAACGATACTTCTTTTACACCCAACTTGCCCGAAACCTCTCATTTGTTTGACAGCTTTAAAAATGCTTGTACTATCGATAACGCCAACGAGTTCATACAGCACCTCAGACACGACATTTCCGAGGCGTTTAGCTCTAAAAAGTAATTTTTTTTAGGTTTTTTGTCACAAAACTAAGTATGGGTTGTCTTACAGTTAATGGCCTTAACTAGGCTTAAAATCGTATTTTTTGTCTATAAACCTAACTTAACAAATGAAAGAAGTACTTATTTTTTTTGTGGCGCATTGGTATCTCTCTCTCTTTTTCCAAACTTTTTTCTTGCATCGGTATGCTGCACACAAGGCATTTACCATGAGCAAGACAACCGAAAAAGTTTTCTTTGTACTGACCTGGCTTTTCCAAGGCTCTAATTATTTGAGCCCATTTGGTTATGGAGTGATGCATCGTATGCACCACGCCTTTGCCGATACCGAAAACGATCCACATTCACCCAAATACGATGAAACAATTTGGAACATGATGTGGAAAACTAAAACGATTTACTCAGCCATTGCGAGTGGTAAAGAAGTACCGGAAGCTCGCTTTACTGAAGGTGTTCCACGTTGGGATTCGTTTGACAAATTTGCTCGTAGCTGGCCATCTAGATTATTTTGGGGAACCGTCTACTTTGCTTTCTATTGGCAGTTTGCTACGGTTTGGTGGTTGTGGTTATTGTTGCCGATGCAATGGTTGTTCAGCCCAATACATGGAGCGATCATCAACTGGTTTGCACACAAGTATGGTTACCGCAATTTTGAAGTAGGCGATACCTCTCGAAATTTTTTGCCAGTGGATGTATTGATGATGGGCGAAAGTTATCACAACAACCACCACAAGTATGGTTCACGTGCTAACTTTGGTGGCATTCGTTGGCATGAGTTGGATCCTACTTATATTGTTATTCGTATTCTTGATAAGTTGAAAATTGTACGATTGGTAGAACAAAAGCAGGTTAGCTTTGAACGAGTGAGAAAGGCGGCTTAACCGATTTGTTGGTTTTAATAAAAAAAATCCACGAAAGTGGATTTTTTTTTAATGTCATTTGTGGCAAACTTCGATTTGATGTTGATTGATCTATCTGCATGGCGGCAGGTCTGCCCGCTTGGTTACCCGTGAAGGCTGTCTGCCAAGGGCCATTAGCAGTAGCGCTGTAACCATCTTTCAGTAGTATCCAATCCAATCCTTTTTTTGTGGCCTCTTCAACTACAAAGTCCTTGAAGCCCGGCTGACCAAAACTTACACGAACAGCCCTACAACACAACCATAACCAATACCATTCGATCCATCGTCATCAAGTTTTTTGTTTCTTCTTTTTCGCGGCCGGAAATAAGATATTATTCAATATCAACCGATAGCCGGGGGAGTTTGGGTGCAATGCTAAATCGGTTGGCTCTTCGCCCACCGTATGCTGATAGTCTTCGGGGTCGTGGCCACCATAGAAAGTCCAAAAACCTTTGCCCAATACACCGTGTAAATATTTGGCTTCTCTGATGTCTTTGTTTTCGCCCATGATGGTGACGTCAGTCT